>JAFALK010000012.1 GCA_019234295.1 Roseateles sp. | reverse complement strand
ACTCAGCCAGAACCTGGGCCTTGAACTCGGCGCCGTGTACGCGCCTCAGGGATTTGGGTTGCATAGGTGCCCACCTGTTTGAATTGGTGGGCACCATCGTCACGGGCGCATCGGTGCCGTTCAAGATGGAATGGCTGGACGCTCACTGCCAACTGGCTGCAAAACCAACCGAACACAGCGCCCCCTAGTGGCGGACAGCGGCACACCCAGCATCTCAAGTGCACCATTGTTGCGAACGCCCAAGGCCCACATTGCGGCTTGGCCTGAAGGAAGCGAGTGATTGGACATGGCGGCCGTCCTCATCGAGGTTGCCTCGTACGCCTATATCCTAGTTGATTGGGATTAATTAACCGTGGTTTTTATGCATACATAATGAAAACCTTGATGGATGCATGAGATCGCAAGACCCCTAAAAGGGGGGCGCCCGTTCGGAGCCAAGTCTTCTGACCCGGCAATTGCTAGAGCCTTCGGGGCGGCTGTGGTCACAATGCGCCGCGAGGCCAGGATCTCCCAAGAGAGCTTGGCGTTGAGTGCTGGTGTAGACCGCTCCTACCTCGGGAAAGTCGAACGCGGCGAGGGGGCTCCCAACATCGTCGCTGTCGTTCGCATCTCTTCAGCACTCGGCTGCAGCGCAGCGTCGCTGGTACAGCGGTTCGAAGAAATATATCGAGGCGCAGGTCAAGAGGGTGGAGTGGTGCCCTGAGTCGAGAGTGCTTACTGAGCGCAAGCACAAACGCAATAGTCCGACGAACACCCATGTTCGCCGCCGTGTCAATCAGACGTCGACGAGATGTCGGAGCAACCCGAAGGCGACTCGCCACTTCTGGCCGTCGCAGTCCAGTGTGGCGGTGTATTGATTGACGCGCACGATCAGGCCAACGCGGTGCTGCAGATTCGTGTCGGTGAAGGTCACGCGATTGCCGACGCGGAAGTCGGCACGATCGGCGATCTCTGGTGGCGGACGCGGCGTGTCAGGTTTGACCTCCGGCGCTGGGGCCGAGTCACTCACGGAGGGCGTTGCGCCAGGCTCAGCGACGATCGCCCCATAGTGCACCTTGAAGGGCCTGCTGAAGGCCGCGTCATGGATGGCCACCTGGTCCCCGTGCATGCCGACGACTCGCCCCGAGTGCAATTTTCCGTCTGCCCACTGCAGGTACTGGACCTGTTGGCCGGTGTGCAACTGCGCGCGCGCCTGAACGAGACGTCTTGGGTCGGCAAGCAGTTGCTCGATGACCCAGCTGAGCTGGTACAACTCGGCGCTGCTCGCCATGGGCAGATCTTCGATCAGTTTGATGCGCATGAGGATATTCTGCCTATGCCCGCCGACCTTGCGCTCAGGCCGCCAGCGGCATGTCCTTCACGCCGCAACTGCACATGGAAGTAAAGGCCTGGAGACCGCGTCGGCCTGCTCCGTTGAGTCCAAGTCGCCCCCGCTTGGTACGCGGATAGCCTTTCGATCGTCTCACTCCGGCGAATGGCCGTTTCGATGGGAATCCCACGACTTGGGAACAGTCGGAGCAGGGCATGCCAACTCCAGGCCCTGCGAGACGGGACTCAGGGGCAAGCTGGCTCGTTAGCCCTCGATTGACGACGGCGCGCCGGACCACTTTCGTCATTCAGAGGGCGTACGGCATCTGGCCGCGTTCCTTTTCCCGCCCCGCCATCGGCCGCTCGCGCCCCAGTCACTAGGTCGTGAATGAAAAAATGCTAGTTGTTGCTGTTTGGTGCCAACTTTTCTGCATACATCATTCAATCTATTTGCCACCGAATGAAAATTCCTCTAATGTTGCGACATGGCATCAACAACCGAGACTGTTTCATTCAAAGAGGTTCTCCGGGCACACCCGAGAGGTGAGCCCCTGGGTACAGCCGCGCTCAAACGCCTTGGTGTCACGTCGTTTCGTGCCTCGGCGCTGGCCCGCAGCGGCTGGCTCGACCATCTCGCCCGCGGCGTCTACATGCTGCCCGGCGACACCCTCAGCAGAGACGGCTCCCTGGCCTTTCTGGCGGAGCAAATTCCCGGACTGCACGTCGGCAGCAAGACGGCCCTCGCCTGGCGAGGCGTGCGACAGAACATCGCCTTTCGCGAGACCTTGACGCTTTGGGGGGAGCGCGCCAAGTCCCTCCCTGTCTGGTTCACCCAGCGCTTTCAGGCGCGCTACCAGGCCACCCAGATCTTCGAGGACACGCTGCCCGTCGGGCTCGGCCTACAGCCGCTACCCAACGGCGACGCCCGCGTCTTGGTGTCCGTGCCTGAGCGGGCCCTCCTGGAGTTGCTGAGCGACCTTGGCAAGACTCAATCCCTTGGCGAGGCACGCGACCTCGTCGAAGGCCTGCCCAACCTACGCCCCCAGGTGCTCGACGAACTGCTCAAGCACACGACCCGAATCAAAGTGGTTCGGGCAGCCGCCAGCCTGGCCGCAGAGCTGGGCCTGCCCTGGGCCGCCCTGGCCAAGCAGCACAGCCTGCGCATCGGCGGTGGCAGCCGCTGGATTGCCGTCTCCAAGACGGGCGAGCGCCTCGAGTTCAAAAAAGCATGACCGACGAATACATCGCCACCGTCCGCTTGCTGCTGGACATCGCCCCAACCGTGTTTCGCTCGAGCCTCTTCGCGATGAAAGGCGGCACGGCTCTGAACCTGTTCGTGCAGGACATGCCTCGCCTCTCGGTCGACATCGACGTCGTCTTTGTCGACCACGCGCCAGACCGCGAAGCCGCGCTGGCCGCCATTGGCGCCGAACTTCGCAATGTTCAGCAAGCGCTCCAAGACCGCGGGCTGGTCGTGCGTTTGCCGGGCAACGCGCAAGGCGACGAGGTGCGGTTGTCGGTCTATGGCCCGGACGCCCAGGTCAAAGTGGAGGTGAACTTCGTCTTTCGGGGCACGGTGTTGCCCGTCCACGCTCAACCCTTGGTACTCAGCGCGCAGGACTTGTTCACGACGAACGTGTCGCTGCCCGTGCTCGCCCCCGCGGAGCTCTATGGCAGCAAGCTCGTGGCGGCAATGGACCGCCAGCATCCCCGCGACATCTTCGACGTGATGCACATGTTGCAGCGCTTCGGCTGGACGGCAGAGGTGGTCGACTGCTTCGTCGCCTACCTGGCTGGCCACAACCGGCCCGTGCACGAAGTTCTCTTTGGCCCCGCGAAGTCTTTGGAGCCCGCGTTCACGAACGAGTTCGTTGGCATGACGCGAGACGACGTGCCGCTCACAATTCTTACCGGGACCCAAACCCGGCTGCGCCACGAGCTGCCTCGGCAACTCGCCCCTCGTCATCGCGACTTCCTGCTGTCGTTGGTGCGCGGCGCCCCCGATTGGCCCTTGATGCCCTTCGAGCAGCTCCAGGCCCTGCCCGCCATTCGCTGGAAGCTGCAGAACCTCGCCACCCTCAAAAAACGCAACGCCGCCCGGTTCGGAGAGCAAGAAAGCCTGCTCGCCCGTGGCTTTGCCACGCTGTAGTGCTGTGTAGTGCGCCGGTGCGCCCTATCGCCTTGTACGGTTCCCCCACTCACGAGCCTCAGAGGCTCGGCGGCTGGAAAACCGGCGTGATGGTCGAGCGGTACGCGCACGTAGCACCAGAGGCCCTGCAAGGCGCGGCGAGTCGGCTGGATGCCTTCAGCGGCTACGTTGTGGCTACGGACAAAGAAAAACGGCCTAGCTGCGAATGAGCTAAGCCGTTGATTTGTTTGGTGGCCAAGGGCGGAATCGAACCACCGACACGCGGATTTTCAATCCGCTGCTCTACCAACTGAGCTACTTGGCCATTTCGTCCGCTCCGAAAAGCGAAGACAGCGACTATAGCATAGCTTGCGGCACCCAGCCAAGTCAGATGCCGTTGCCGCGCTTGTTGCGGCTCAGGTCCACGCCCAGTTGCTTGAGCTTGCGGTAAAGGTGGGTGCGCTCCAGACCCGTCTTCTCGGCCACGCGGGTCATGGAGCCGTTTTCCTTGGCGAGGTGGAACTCGAAGTAGCTCTTCTCGAAGGCATCACGGGCCTCGCGCAGCGGGCGGTCGAGCTCGAAGCTTTGCTCGGAGGACAGGCCGTTCGAGACGGGCATGCTGGTGGCCTGGACGACGCCCAGCGTGGGGGCCACGTGCACGGGCATCTCGGCCGAGCGCGCATAGCTCTGCAGACCGACAACAGGTGCGGGGCGCGGGGCCACAGTCTTGACCAGGGCCTGCTCGACGGCGCGCAGCAGCTTCTGCAGGGTGATGGGTTTTTCCAAGAAGGCGATGGCGCCGAACTTGGTGGCCTCCACGGCGGTGTCGATGGTTCCGTGGCCGCTCATCATGATCACGGGCATGGTCAGCATGCCGCCGCCGCCCCACTCCTTGAGCAGGGTGATGCCGTCAACGTCGGGCATCCAAATATCGAGCAGCACGAGGTCGGGGCGGCATCGCTCGCGAGCAACGCGCGCCTGCGCGGCGTTCTCGGCCAGCTCTACGGTATGTCCTTCATCGGTAAGGATTTCAGACAGCAAGGCACGAATGCCCAGTTCGTCGTCGACGACAAGAATGGTGGCCATGGATCCCTAAGTCTCTAGCTCTCTAGCGGGCTCGAACGTGAATTCCCCGCATCGGCTGCGGTCGCAAGTTTCGAAAATGATAACGAAACTTGCGCGCCCGTCACTGAGGGGCTGCCCTCAGAGCCGGCGTTTTCGGGCCCATGCAGGTTGGCCAGCCGGATGCGGGCCCCGTGTTCGTCTGCAATTTTCTTGACCACCGCCAGGCCCAGGCCGGTTCCCTTGGTCTTGGTCGTGACGTAGGGTTCGAAGGCCCGCTTGAGCACTTTTTCGGCAAAACCGGGCCCGTTGTCGGTGATGACGAGCCGCACGGAGCGCGGATCGCCCTCGGGGGAATAGCTCTGCTCGGTCCGCAGCACGACATGGCCGTCCGGGCTGTCTTGCACGGCGTCCAGGGCGTTCTGGACGAGGTTGTGGATCACCTGGCGCAACTGGCTGGCGTCGCCGACGATGCGCTCGGCCTCCGGTTCGAGCTGGGCCGTGAGGTGGCCCTTCTCCTGGGCCTCGGCGTACAGGGTGAGCACCTCCGAGACCAGGGCGTTGAGGTCCAGGGGCTTGAGCTTGGCCGAGGGCAGCCTGGCGTAGTCGCGGAACTCGTTGACGAGCTGCTTCATGGCCTGGACCTGGTTGACGATGGTGCCCACAGCGCGCGTCAGCATGGACTGATCGGCCCCCTCGAGTTTGGCTTCGAGCTTGTGCTGGAGACGTTCGGCCGAGAGCTGGATGGGGGTCAGCGGGTTCTTGATCTCGTGGGCCAGGCGGCGCGCCACCTCGCTCCAGGCGGCCGAGCGCTGGGCAGAGACCACGTCAGTGATGTCGTCAAAGACCATGAGCCGGGCCCGCTGCGGCAGGGTGGCACCACGCACGAGCAGGGTCAGCGGGTCGCCGCCGGCTCGGAGCTGGAGCTCGAAGGTGTCCTGCCAGTGGTCGGTGCCTTCCTCGGCCTCATGCTGCTCGAAGCGCTGGAGCACCGTCTCGGCGATGTCCTGCAGGCCAGGCACTTTGTCCAGGGTCAGGCCGCGCAAGGCGGGCTGGTGGAGGATGGAGCTGGCGCCTTGATTGGCCGAGGAGATTCGCCCGTCGGCCTCGAACACGATCACGCCAGCGGTCAGGTTGTCGAGGATGGTTTGCAGATGGGTTCGGGCGCTTTCCAGCTGGGAGACGCTTTGCTCGACCATGCCGCGTGCCTCGGCCAGCTGCTCGGTCATGTCTGCGAAGGATCGGGTCAGGCCCGAAAGCTCATCCTTTGCACTCAGGGCCGCCTTGGCGGACAGGTCGCCGCGTGCCACCTGGCGCACGCCGTCGGCCAGCACGAGCAAGGGCCGGGCGAGCTGGTTGCCCAGGGTCACGGCCAGCAGCAGGGCAGCAAAGACGGCCAGCACAAGCACGAGCGTCAGGGTGCCGAGGTACATGCGGCGCAGCCCGTCGCGCTCCAGGGCCCGCTGCTGGTACTCGCTGCTGGCGGTCTGAACGGCCAGGGCATTGGCGAGCACCGAGGCCGGGATGCGCTGCACCACCATCAGGTACCGCTCGCCCCCGCTGGAGCCGGCCTGGCCCAAGCGCAGCTCGGCGCCGCCCGGGACCAGGCTCAGCGCGCCGCCACCGGGGATCAGGGCCAGCGCGCGGATGCGGGCCAGGCCCTGTACGGCCTGGGCGTCATCCTCCAGGCCTTCGAGCTCGCTGGCAGCGCCGCTGTCCCGTGCCTGACGCATCAGCCGGGTGCTGGGCCGGTCGGGCGTGAGCGAGCGCATATCGCCGCCGCTGGCCAGCAGCACCTGGCCGCTGGAGCCGACCAGGGCCACGGTGCGCGCACTGAGCTGCTCGCGAAGGCGCTCCAGCGCGAGTAGCTGGGGCTGGCTGCTCGTGCCGTTGGCCATGCGCTCGGCCGCGTCGTGGGTGCGCTGAGATAGGTCGGCGACCATGCTGTCCAGGGTGCTACGCCCCAGGTTCAGGCCGGCCTCCAGGGCACTGGCAAGGCGAACGTCGAACCAGCTCTCGATGGAGCGGTTCACGAACTGGTAGGACACGGTGTAGATCAGCACTCCCGGCACCACGCCGACCAGGGCGAAGATGCCAGCCAGCTTGAGCAGCAGGCGGCTGCCGAACATGCCGCGCTTGACCTGCCACAGCAGGCGCATCCCTGAGACGACGATGACCGCGACCAGCACGGTCGCCACCAAAGCGTTGAGCCAAAACAGCGAGTTGTAGTAGCGCTCGAAGAAGCCGCGCCCGCCGGTGGCACCGATCGAGAGCAGAAAGGCCAGGGCGCCACTGATGCCCGTCATGGTCACCAGGGACATGACCCAGGCCCATCTGCTTGCTCGGGTCACGGCTTGATGCTGAAGTCGGGGTTGAGCGGAAGGCTTCGCTCGATGGACAGGCCCCAGCCCTGCGGCGCGCCCAGGCCGATCTGCATCGGGCGCGGCAGCTGGCTGGTGTCCAGCCGGAAGGCGAATTCGAGGTAGTAGCTGCCGCTGTCCTCGATCTCTCGCAGCTCGGCGATGCGCCAGCCGGCGATGTCGCGGATGGAGGCCAGGGCCTCCGTCAGCGTGGCATAGCTCTGGTTGAGGCCGCCGCTGGAAACCTTGTACTGGCGCGTGAGCGGCTGCCAGGCCAGGCGCCAGCTGCGCGAGGCCCGGGCGACCCGGGCGTCACGCCAATACCAGCGGTTGCGCAGCACGGTCGTCTCGACGACGAAGTAGATGGGCACGCCCTTGAGCAGGGCATCATCGGCCGAGGGCGGCAGCTCGAACTTGGCACTGTAGCTGAGACTCAGGCCGTCTTCGGAGCGCTGGGTCGAGAGCTGTTGCAGCTCCACCCCTTCAGCAAGAGCCAAGGGGATCAGGGCCATCAGCAGCCCGAGCACGCAGGCCATCAGCCCGCCACGCAGGCGGCCGGGGCTGAAGGGGGCGAGGATGGCGTGAGGGAGTTTCAACGGCTCTTGACCAGCAGGGCGTAATAGAAACCGTCGAGATCCGACGGCCCTGCCGGGTCCGTCCCGGCTGCCGGGCCATTGTCGACCAGGGGGAGCAGATGGCCTGTGAAGCCCGCCACGTCAAGGCTTTGAGCGTCCGGATGCCGTTGCAAAAATGCGTCGATCTGGTGGGCGCCCTCGGCCTTGAAGACCGAGCAGGTGGCGTAGACCATGCGGCCACCCGCCTTCAGCAAGGGCCACAAGGCGTCGAGCAGTTCGGCCTGCAGGGCGGCCAGCTGATCGATGTCCTCGCGCCGGCGCAGCCAGCGCGCATCGGGATGGCGTCGGACGATGCCGGAGGCGCTGCAGGGCGCGTCGAGCAAGATGGCGTCGAAGAGGCGGCCGTCGTGCCAGGAGGCCAGCTCGCGGGCGTCCGCGGCGCGGGTCTCGGCCTGAAGGTGCAGCCGCTCGAGGTTTTCGCGCACGCGGGCCAGGCGACTCGCGTCAGCGTCCAGGGCGAGCAGATCCAGGTCCGGGCGCAGCTCCAGCAGGTGGGCCGTCTTGCCGCCGGGCGCCGAACAGGCGTCCAGCACGCGCGCATTCAATGGTGGCTCGCCCGCAAGCAACAGCGGCGCGGCCAGCTGGGCAGCGAGGTCCTGTACCGAGACCTCACCCTCGGCAAAGCCCGGCAGGCTGGCCACCGGCAGCGCTCGCTCCAGAGCCACGGCTTCGTGCCCACCCACGCCGACCTTGCGGGCCGCAATGCCCGCCTCGGTCAAACGCTGGAGATAGGCCTCGGCCCCAGCACGCGGGCGCAGGGTCATGGGTGGATGCTGGTTGTTGGCAGCAAGAATGGCCTGCCACTGCTGCGGATAGTCGGCCTTGAGCATCTCGATCCACCACAGCGGATGGTTGTGCTCGGCGACCGGATCGGCCTGCACGGCAGCGACCAGGGCCTCGCGCTCGCGCACAAAGCGACGCAGCACGGCATTGACAAAGCCGCTGCTATGTCGGTCCTTGAGCGCCTTGATCGTCTGGTCCACCACCGTGTGCTCGGCATAGGGCGGCGTTTCGTCGGGCCACAGCAGGGCCAGGGCGACGAGCAGCAGCCCCTCCACCCTGGGCGCCGGGCGCTTGGGGGCGAGCAGCTTGCGCAGCGCGTCCACCGCGCCGAGACGGCGCAGGGTCAGAAAGCTCAGGGCCTGGGTGCCGGGGCGCAGGGCCGGGGGACAACGGGCCAAGGCATCGGTCAGCGAACGGCCCTGGCGCACCGCCTGGACGGCCTCGGCGGCTTGCTGCAAGAGCTGGTGCAGCGGGGCGGATTGGGGAGCAGAAGACACGCCCGAAGTTTAGAGGGCCCACAATGTCGCCCATTGCAAAGTCACGTATCCGCCCCGATGAGTAAGCCCCCCGCCTCCGAACGCATCCGCTACCGCCTGGTCTCGGCGGGCTTCCGGCATCACGCCAACGACAACATCTCGGCCTTCATTGAGGACGGCGAGCTCGACGAGTTGCAGGCCGAGGTGCAAGCCCGAATGGCCGAGGTGCTCAAGGCCCTGGTCATCGACACCGACAGCGACCACAACACCCAGGACACCGCCAAGCGGGTGGCCAAGATGTTCGTGCGCGAGGTCTTCAAGGGCCGCTTCACGCGCGCGCCCGAGGTGACCGAGTTCCCCAACGTGGCCCGGCTCAACGAGCTGATGATGGTGGGGCCGATCACGGTGCGCAGCGCCTGCTCGCACCACCTCTGCCCCATCATGGGCCGGGTCTGGATCGGGGTGATGCCCAACGAGCATTCCAACCTGATCGGCCTGTCCAAGTACGTGCGCATCACCGACTGGGTCATGAGCCGCCCGCAGATCCAGGAAGAGGCCATCGTCATGCTGGCCGACGAGATCGAGCAGCGCGTGCAGCCCGACGGCTTGGCCGTGGTCATGGAGGCCGACCACTTCTGCATGCACTGGCGCGGCGTCAAGGACAACGAGGCCAAGATGACCAGCAGCGTGATGCGCGGCGCCTTCCTGAAGGACGCGGCGCTGCGCCGCGAGTTCCTTTCCTTGAGAGGCGCTTAGGCCAACACGTCGTCCCAGATGGTCTTCGCCCAGTTGAAGGCGTAGCGCGCTTCCATTTCAGAGGGTGTGGCAGACAAGCCGCCCGCTCCGGCCACCGGCTTGAACGTGGACTCTGCGGCAACATACTCGTGCACGCTCGCGACGTGCACGGCCCGCTGCAACTCGGTGAAGCTGTAGCAGGTGTTGGTCAGCATCGGCGCGGGGTCGATCTCCTGCCCGCTCAGCTCGGCCGTGATCGCCGCGGCCACGACCTTGGCCTGGGCGTTGGCCATGTGGCCGCTCTTGGGTATGGCGTTGGCGATCTGGATCGAGTCGCCGATCACGTGGATGTGCGGCGCCGCCGTCGATTCGAAATTGCGGAAATGCACCTGGCACCAGCGGCCGTTGCTGTTGGCCAGGCCCGCGGCGATGGCGATCTCGCCGGCCCGCATCGGTGGCAGCACGTTGAGCACATCGGCCCGCACTTCGTCGGCCAGCTCGAACTTGAGCGTGTTGCCATCCACGGCCACGAGCTTGTTCTGCGGCCGGTATTCGATGATGCCCGCATAGCGCTCGGCCCACACGCGCTTGAACAGTGCTCCCTTGGAGGTGACGTCCTCGTTGGCGTCGAGGATCAGCACCTTGGCGCGCGGCTTGGCCTGCCGCATCCAGTCGGCCACGAGGCAGGCGCGCTCGTAGGGGCCCGGCGGGCAGCGGTAGGGCGCCTCGGGGATGGCGATGGCGAACACGCCGCCCTCGGGCATTTGCTCGAGCTGGCGGCGCAGGGCGACCGTCTCCGGCCCCGCCTTCCAGGCCTGCAGCACATGGGCGCGTTCGGCTGCAAGGCCCTCGACCTCGTCCCACATCATCGAGATGCCCGGCGCGAGCACGAGCTTGTCATAGGGTAGCGGCTCACCGCGCTCGAGCATCACGCGCCGCTTGCCGGCATCGACGCCACTGGCGCGGTCGCGCACGAGTTGCACGCCATGGCGGCTGGCGAGCGCATCGTAGGGCCTCGTGATGTCGGCCAGGCCCGAGGCGCCGGCCAGCAGGAGATTGGACATGGGGCAGGAGACAAAGGCCGCCTCGGGCTCCACGAGCGCGACGTCGATCGCGCCGCCCGAGAAGAGGCGCAGGTACTTGGCCGCCGTCGCGCCCCCATAGCCGCCGCCGACCACCACGACGCGCGCCCGGCTAGCGACGCGCGCCACCAGCGGCAGGGCCGCTGCGCCGAGCACCAGCTCGCGCCGGCGCATCACGGCGCACTTCCCTTGTGCGCCGCGAAGTAGTTCGCCAGCGCGAGGATCTGCGCCTCGCTGAAGCCCTTGGCCAGTTGCGGCATCACCGTGCCCTGGCGCGCGCCGCTCTTGAAGGCCTTCATCTGCACGATGAAATGCGCCGCGGGCATGCCGGCCAGACCGGGCACGAGCGAATACCTCGGCGCGCGGCCCTCAGTGCCGTGGCAGCCGGCGCAGTTGGCCGCCAGCGCGCGCAGGCGCAGATCGGGCTCGGCCTGGGCCGCACCCGTTGCGAGGATCAGCAGACAAGCGAGCAGTCGCATGGTCAAAGCATGCGTGCTTCAGCAAAGCCATAGAGCCCGGCCAGCACGCGCGTGGGGAACTGGGACTGGGCCTCGTTGTACTTCGCCACGGCCTGGTTGAAAAGCTGGCGCGCAAAAGCCCTCTGGCGCTCGATCAGCTTGAGCTCGTCCACCAGCGCGTCCACACCGGCCTGCTCGCGCAGCTCGGGGTGGTGGTCCAGCATGGACATGATCCGCGCAAGAGCCGCCGCATGCAGCGCGCCGCTCACGGCAAGCTGGCCGATGGGGTCGCCCGCATAGGGCTTGGAACGGGCGGCCTGGGCGGCTATCTCGGCTTCGGCCTGGGCCTTGTCGAGCGCATCGAAGCTCGCGGCCTCGCTCGGCACCAGCGGCCGCAGCGCCTCGGTCACTTTGGCGCAGACGCTGCCACGCTCGCCGAGGTGGCGGTCGAGCAGATAAAAGGCCTCGCCGATGGCGTTGCGCAGCCGCATGAGGCGGTTGTAGGCGCCCACGCCCCAGAAGAAGAGCGTCGCCAGCAAGAACAGTCCCAGCCCGCTCCAGCTCATGAGTGGCGGAATTGCTCATAGCCGGCCGCGCGCAACTCGCAGGCCGGGCAGGCACCGCAGCCCCAGCCCCAGGCGTGGCGCTGCTTGCGCTCGCCGAGATAGCAGGTGTGGGTGTGCTCGATGATCAGCTCGTTCAGCGCCGCGCCGCCGAGCGCCTCGGTCATGGCCCAGGTCTCGGCCTTGGTGATGAACATCAGCGGCGTTTCCAGCGTCATTGGCTGGTCCAGGCCCAGGCTCAGCGCCACCTGCAGCGCCTTGAGCGTGTTGTCGCGACAATCGGGGTAGCCCGAGTAGTCGGTCTCGCACATGCCGCCGACGAGCACGCTCGCGCCGCGGCGGTACGCCAGCGTTGCCGCGAAGGTCAGGAACAGCAGATTGCGCCCCGGCACAAAGGTGTTGGGCAGGCCGTTGGCCTGCATCTCGATGGCGCGGGCGTCGGTCAGGGCGGTGTCGGAGATCTGGCCCAGCAGCGAGAGATCGAGCAGGTGATCCTCGCCGAGCTTGGCCGCCCAATGCGGGAACTGACGGGTCATCTCGGCGCGCACGGTCTTGCGGCATTCAAGCTCGATGCGATGGCGCTGGCCGTAGTCGAAACCGAGGGTCTCGACCTCGGCATAACGATCCAGCGCCCAGGCCAGGCAGGCCGTGGAATCCTGGCCGCCGGAGAAGAGCACAAGGGCTTTGCGCCGCGTGTTGGCTTGGGGGTGGGTATCCATGGGAGTGCATGTTATGGTCCCCTGAAGCTTTTTGGAGACGAGCAATGCGTAAGACTTGTGTGTGGGCCCTGCTGGCCGTGGCAATCCAGGCCCAGGCCCAAGCCCAGGCCCAGGACGCACGTATCGACAAGGTCCTGGTCTACCCAGGCGGCGCCACCGTGGAGCGCGTGGTGCCGGTCAAAGCCGGTCAGTCGGCCCTGGTGCTGGGCTGCCTATCCACACATTTCAGCGAAGACACCCTGCAGATGGCCGGACCCGGTGTGCGAGTGGCCGAGTTCGGTGTGCAGACCGTGCCCCGCAGCGCCGCGCCCGAGTGTCGCAACACGCCGCTGGAAAGGCGCATCCGCGAACTCGAAGCGCAGACGCAAAGCCTGAGCAACGAGGTCGATGCGCAGGAGCTGGCACAGGCCACGCTGAAGAACGTGGGCCAGAGCATCCCCGCCACGCAAATCAGCGCGGCGGCCGAGCAGGTGGCCAAGGCCGCCCTGGCCGCTCGCCAACAGCAGACGGCCTTGCGCGAGAAGCTGCGCGGCCTGAACGACCAGCTCGCGCCCCTGCTCGCCGAACGCCTGCGGATTCAGCAGGCCAATCCGCAGGTGGCCACGCTGCGCGCGCGGCTGATCGTCGAGCACGATGCCGAGCTGCGCGTCACGGCACGCACGAGCGACGCCGGCTGGCAGCCCTTTTATCGCAGCTGGCTCGACACCGCCTCGGGCCTGCTGCGCATCGAGCGCCATGCGCGTGTGGGCCAGAAGACCGGCGAGGACTGGCGGGGCGTGAAGCTCGTGCTCTCCACCGTGGAGCCGCACGATGCCATGGGCATGGAGCCGCCATCGTCGTGGACCCTGGGCCTGCGTGATCCCAAAGCGGAGGCGCCAGAGTTCAAGCCCCGTGCCTTGGCCGCTCCGGCACCGGCTGTCCAGATGCTGGAAACTGTTGCGCTTACGGGTGTACGCAAGCAAGCCCAGGACTTCGACGTGTCCGTCTTCGCCGGCACCTATGCCAGCGAGTTCGCCCTGCCTGTCCCGGTCGACGTCCAGAGCGGTAGCGACAAGGTCGCGCTGATGCTGACCCAGGAGCCCCTCACGGTGCGCCTCGTTTCGCGCGTGAACCCGCAGTCCCAGGCCGCGGCCTACCTCGTCGCCGAATCGACGCGGCCCGAAGGCGCCTGGCCGCTCGGCCCCATGCAGATGTTCCGCGACGGCGCCTACGTCGGCGAGACCCAGCTCGCCTTCGCCCACAACGACAAGCTCGACTTGCTCTTCGGCCACGACGAGGCCGTGCGCGTGGACGTGGCGCCCGAGCTCGACGAGCATGCCGAGAGCGGCCTGATCAGCACCCGCAACGAGCGCCACATCCTGCGCCGCTACACCGTCGTCAACACTCACAAGACGCCGACGCTTGTACAAGTGCTTGAGGCCCAGCCGGTCTCGCGCGACGAGAAGCTCGAGGTCAAGGTCCAGCTCACGCCGCAGCCTCTGCCCGGCGACTGGCGACAGCAGCCTGGCGTTCGCGCCTGGGAGTTCACGCTGGCGCCGCAGGCCCGCCAGGAGCTCAGCGCCGACTACCGGCTCAGTTGGCCCAAGGAGCTGCAGCTGAGTGGGCACTGAGAGGCTGCGCTCCCGCTGAGTCGCTCGCGGGGCGGCCGGTCGTCGGACTTGGCCTGCGCTTCGTCGGCTGATTCCCGAGCTTCGTCTGGCTCAGGCTGACCTGCGCGGCGCGGCAACCTAACTTTGTGGCCTCATCCACTTTCAGGGAGCCCGCCATGAAGTTCTTCACCCTCGCCACCGTCACTGCGACCCTGCTGGGCCTGGCCGCACCCGCCGCCTTCGCCGATCCGGCCGTCTGTCCCAACGCCGCCGAGCAACTGCCCGAATTGCTGGCCAGCGCCATGCAACGCCAGGGCCGGGAAGGCGACATGATGGCCGAGTTCGAGGTCGACGCGAAAGGCAGCGTTCGACAGATCAGCGTGCAAGGCTATCGCCAGTACCGCACCCCCGTGCGCCTGGCCCTGGAGTCGCTCGAATGCCACGGCGGCACGCCGCAGCGCTACGTCCTTAGAATCCGTTTCGCCGAGCCGGTGAAGCCGTCCGAGCTTGCTGCATCGGCGCCGATGATCGCGATTTCAGTCGCACGTTGACCCTGTGCCACCGATCCCCACCCCGAGCACGTCACGATTCGATCGCCGCGAGCTGCTGATCGCGGCGGGACTGAGCCTGGTGCTCGCCGCCGGCATGTTCCTGCCGGCAGCCTTGACGTGTCATTTCGGCGACTGCTCCAGTGGGGACCATCCCCGTCTGCGCGACTGGCTCGGCCGGTCGGGCTGGATCTGGTGCCTGTGGCTGGCCGCGACTATGAGCCAGCCCTGGCTGCCCGAGAGTCCGGAGCAGCGCTCCTACGGCCTGGGACTGCAGATCCTCACCCTGACCCTGCTGTGCCCGGCCCTGGGCACTCTGCTCGGCCAGACCCGGGGCAGCATGCTGCCGCACAACCCCTACGACCTGCAGGTGCAGGCCAGCTTCGCGGCCGTCGCCTGCCTTGGGGCCGAATACCGCCAGCGACGGCGCCGCGGCGAGGCCGACGCCGCCTCGCTGTCGCAGAACGCGCCCATGCTCGCGCGCCAGCTCGACGAGGCGCGCATGGCCCTACTGCAGGCCCAGGTCGAGCCGCATTTCCTCTTCAACACGCTCGCACACCTGCGCCGGCTGGCCCGGCTCGATCCGCAAGCGGCGCGAGCGATGCTGGCGGACCTGCGGCTCTACCTGGCCGCGGCACTGCCCGAGCTGCGCCAGACCGAGGTGCCACTGGAGCGCGAACTGGCCCTGGTGCGGGCCTTCCTCGCCCTGCATCAGCGCCGTATCGGGCCCGACCGGCTCAGCCTGAGCTTTGACATCGCACCGGGGCTGGAACAGCTCGTCGTGCCAGCGACCTGCCTGCTGACGCTGGCCGAGAACGCGGTCAAGCACGGCATCACGCCCCAGGTGGCCGGCGGCGAGATCAGCGTTCGCGCTGGCCCCGACCCGCAACAGCCGGGCCTGCTGAGGCTGGAGGTGGCCGACACCGGCGTTGGCATGGGCGAGAGCAGCGGCGGCGGCACCGGCCTCGTGACCCTGCGCTCGCGCATCGCGGCACTGCACGGCCCCGCCGCCCGGCTGAGCCTGCACCTGAATCAGCCGCGCGGCCTGATCGCGCGCCTGCAGCTGCCATGGCCGTGAAGCTTGGCCGCCCCGACTTTGCCTGGATGCTGCTCGTGGGCGCCGGCACGCTGTTCGCCAACGGCACGCCGCTGGGCAATCCCGGCGGCGACCGGCTGCTGATCTCGCTCATCTACAACGTGCTGCAGTTCGGCGTGCCGGCCGTGCTCTTCGTGCGCTTGGCAGACTCTCTGGTCGACGCCGGCCGGGTGCCTGCCTGGCTGGCCTATCCGGCCTGCGTCGTCAGCACCATCGTGCTCGGCGTCTGGATCATCGCGCCCGCGCTCTACCCCGTGCTGGGCAAGGCCCCCTGGTGGACGCACGCCAGCGACATCTTCCTGGCCGGCTCCAGCTTCGTCTGGCATGCATTGGGCATGACGGTCTACGTGCAGCTGCGCTACTCCAGGCGCGCCCAAACGCGCCTGAAGGCCCTGCAGGAGGCCGCCACCGAGCGCCAGCGCAAGCTCGCGGCCGCGCAGTTGCTGACGCTGCAGGCGCGTGTCGATCCGGCCCTGCTGTCGGAGCGCCTCGCGCTGATCGACAGCGAACTCGCCACGCAGCCCGAGCGCGCTCAGGCCCGGCTCGCGGCGCTGATCGAGCTGCTGCGTGCGCTGCAGCCTCACCTGGACGCCGAGGTCTCGACGCTTTCGCGCGAACTCATCGCCCTGCGTGCCTATGCCAATCTCGTCAGCGTCGATGCACAGCACACCGAGAAGCTGCACCTGGTCGGCCTGGCCGATCCGCCCGACTGGCCGCTCGCGCCCATGGTGCTGCTGCCCCTGGTGCGCCCCTTGCTCGACGAGGGCAACACGCTGTGGAGCCTATCCCTGCACGGCAGCACCGAGGCGGCAGAGCTGCGTCTGCAGGCCCTCGGGCCCGATGCCGACAGCACGCAGCGTGCCGCCCGCCTTCTACCGATTCCTGAGCTGGACCGGCGCCTGCGCGCGGTGCATGGCGAACATTCGAGCCTGGAACTGATGGGCGGCGCCCTGCCCTGGTTCAGGATCCGTTGGCCCCACCCCACCCCAGCCGCGACATGACCCGCATCCTCATCGCCGAAGACGAAACCCTGCTCGCCACCGAGATCCGCGAGGAGCTGCTGCGCCAGTGGCCCGAGGCCCAGGTCGTGGCGGTCGCGCGCGACGGGCACGAGGCGCTGCGCCTGATCGAGCAGCACCGGCCCGCGGTCTGCTTCCTCGACGTCCAGATGCCGGGCCTGTCGGGCCTGGACGTGGCCCGGCTGATCGGGCGCCTCGCCCATGTGGTCTTCATCACCGCGCACGAGCGCTATGCGCTGCAGGCCTTCGACGAAGGAGCGGTCGGCTACCTGCTCAAGCCCCTGGACCCGGCCCGCATGGCCAAGACCCTGCTGCGGCTCAAGGAACGCCTGAACCAGCAGCCGGCCGACCTCGGCGGACTGAACGCGCTGGCCGTTGCGCAAGGCCCCGAGCCGCTGCGCTGGATCACGGTGCTGCGCGGCCGCGAGCTGCAGCTGATCGCCGTGGACGACGTGGTCTATTTCCGCGCGGACAACAAGTACGTGGCTGTCGTCACGGCCGACTCCGAGGCGCTGATCTCCACGCCGCTGAAGGAGCTGATCCTGCGCGTCGATGGCGAGCACTTCTGGCAGGTGCACCGTTCGACCATCGTCAATGCGCACGCGATCAAGTCGGTCGGCCGCTCGCTCAGCGGTAAGCTCAACATCAGCCTGAAGTCGCGGCCTGAGACGCTGGAAGTCAGCCCGGCCTATGCGCATCGCTTCAAGCAGCTTTAGGAACCCGGTGGCAGTTCAAGTTCGATCCCTCTCGCGCAGGCTCGGCGGCCTGCTGATCTCGCGGCGCCAACTGCTGACGGCCTGGTTCGCCCTGCGTGACCGCGATGCACCCTGGTCCGTGAGACTCGTGGCAGTCGCCGTGATCGCCTATGTGCTCGATCCCATCGACCTCATCCCCGACGTGATTCCCCTGCTCGGCTGGCTCGACGACCTGGGCGTGCTGCGCCTCGGGCTCTTTCTGATCCTGCACTTCGGCCCGGCACCGGTGCTGGAACGCGCCCAGGCGCGGGCGCAGGAGGCCGAGCTACGGTCGCGCCGCTGGATGTTCTGGCTGCTGATGGCCCTGGGCTTGTGGCTGCTGACGCTGACGCTGCTCTTTGCCTGGCTGCTCTGGTCGCTCATGCACGGCTGATCAGCCGCGCACCTCGCCCTGCCCCAGCACCACCCATTTCTGTGAGGTCAAACCCTCGAGGCCCACCGGCCCGCGGGCATGGAACTTGTCAGTCGAGATGCCGATCTCGGCGCCCAGACCGTATTCGAACCCGTCCGCAAAGCGCGTGCTCGCGTTGATCATCACGCTGGCCGAATCGACCTCGCGCAGGAAGCGCATCGCATTCGGGTGGTTCGTGGTGAGGATCGCGTCAGTGTGGTGCGAGCCGTAGCGGTTGATGTGGGCGATGGCCTCGTCCAGGCTGTCCACAACCTTGATCGAGAGGATCGGCGCGAGGTACTCGGTCGACCAGTCCTCCTCGCTCGCGGGCACGGCGCCGGGGATCAGGGCCAGGGTGCGCAGGCAGCCGCGCATCTCCACCCCCTTGGCGGCGAGCAGGCTGCCCAGACGCGGCAAGAAGGCCGCGGCGCTGTCGGCATGCACGAGCAGCGACTCGGTCGCGTTGCAGGGGCTGTACTTCTGCGTCTTGGCGTTCATCACGACCGTGAGCGCCTGCTCGAGCTCGGCCGCGGCGTCCACATAGCAGTGGCAGTTGCCGTCCAGGTGTTTGATGACCGGCACGCGGGCCTCGGCAGCAATGCGCTCGATCAGGCCCTTGCCGCCACGCGGAATGATGACGTCCACGAACTCGGGCTGCGTGATCAGCGCGCCCACGGCGGCCCGCTCGGTGGTGGGCACGAGCTGCACGGCCTCGCTGGGCAGGCCGGCTTCGGAAAGCGCGGCGCCGACAATGGCGCTCAGCGCCAGGTTGGAATGCAGGGCCTCGGAGCCGCCGCGAAGAATGCAGGCGTTTCCGCTCTTGATCGCCAGCGAGGCGGCCTCGATGGTCACGTTGGGCCGGCTCTCGTAGATCATGCCGAACACGCCCAGGGGCACGCGCATGCGCCCCACCGAGATGCCGCTCGGGCGGCGCTTCAAGTCAGTGATCTCGCCGATGGGATCTGGCATGGCGGCGATCTGCTCGCAGCCCTGCGCGACGGTCTCGATGATGGCCGGGGTGAGCTTGAGCCGGTCGCGCAGCGGCTCGGCCAGGCCTGCAGCGGCATGCAGGTCGCGAGCATTGGCCGCCACGAGCGCCGGCACGGATTCGCGCAGCCGGCGCGCCAGGACCAGCAAGGCGAGGTCCTTGGCGGCCGTCGGCGCCGCGGCCATGCGGCTGCTCGCGCGGCGCGCCGCGGCCCCCAAGCTGGTCACGAGCGTTTGAATGTCGGCGGAGGCGTTCATGCCACGGATTCTGCCTGCGCGCTCAAATCCTGTTCAGCGCCACTCCTTCGGCAGGCCCGAACCAGGCCTTCGCGAAAGCGCGCCGCGCCGCCTGCTCGCCGCCGGCGTCGCCCTTGCGCTTGTAGAGCTCGGCCAGCGCGGCCAGGGCCCAGCCGTTGTTGCGCACGCGCACGAGCGAGTCGCGCAGCGCCGTCTCGGCCTCGTCGAGCCGGCCCTGGCGCAGGCGCACAGCGCCGAGCGACTGGCGTATCGGGTAGTACCAGTAGGGCGGCTCCATATAGGCCAGGCTGTCCTCAATGGCGATGGCGGCCTCGTAAGCCTTGGCCGCGGCCTCCAGATCGCCCTTGGCGTCGGCCAGACGCGCGCTGGCCACGAGGCGGGCCGTCTGCAGCACGGCGTGGGCCGGGATGCCCATGTCGGCGAAGGGCTTGAAGTCGGTGCCGGCTTCGAGCTTGGCAATGGCCGCGATCTCGGCGCTGGCGCCCTGCTCGTCGTTCAGTCGCGCGTAGGCCAGCGCGCGGGCGTAGTGGTAGTAGCCACGCAGCAGGGCCAGGTCCTCGGGCGGCGCGGGCAGGGCCAGCACGGCGGCCGGTTCGCTGAACTGGGCATGCGCCAGGTAGGGCGCGGCCTTGACGGGCTGGACGAAGGCGAAGCGGCGCGTGAAGTCCAGCGGAATGGCGGCATCGAGTTGTGCCGCCGAGCTCAGCGCCGTGGGGCCGTCGCCGCCCATCTGGGCCGAGACCATCAGAAAGTGGATGTTGTGCGGGTAGTAGCCCAGCTTGTAGACCGGGTCCGAGGGCGAGCTGCGGAAGTAACCCTCGTCGGCCTTGAGGGCGTCCTTGTTGGCCTCCAGCGAGTCGCGGTACTCGCCCACCCGGTAGTAGATGTGCGCCGGCATGTGGACCATGTGGCCGGCGCCGGGCATCAGCCGGGCCAGCTTGCGCGCCGGCGTGAGCGCGCGGCCAGGGTTGTCGGAAGCCTCAACGGCATGGATGTAGAGGTGGATGGCCGCCGGGTTCTCGGGGCTGCGCGCGAGCACGGTCTCCAGCAGCCGCACGATGTCGGCGCCGCGGCCCTTGGGCGTGCGGCCGGCGTCGCCCCAGTAGTCCCAGGGCTGGGTGTCCATGGCGGCCTCGGCGGCCAGCACGGCGATCAGGTCGTCGCCCGGACGCTGCTGGCTCAGGGTCAGCATGGCGTCGGCATAGGCGGCATCGAGCTTGGGCCGCTCCGCCTTGGGATCGGCCGAGTAGCGCTGCTGCAGCGCTTCGATCAGCGCACGTTCGCGCGGCGAAGCCTTGGCCTTGAGGGCCACCGCACGCTTGAGCGCCGCCAGCGCAGGCTGGACGGCCTCCGGATCCATGGGCGCGTTGATGTTGGGGCCCAGCACCAGGGCCTCGCCCCAGTAGCACATCGCACAGTGGCGGTCCAGCTTCTGCGCGGCCTGGAAGGCGCGCTGCGCCTCCGCATGGTTGAAGCCGAACGCCAGGCGCAATCCCTGGTCGAAGAACGCCTGCACGCGCGGCGCGGCCTTGGCCAGCTTGTCGCCGAAGTTGCCGAGATCGCCGTAGAGCTCGGGGGCTCCGTGCACGGATTTGACCGGCAGGGTGGGCAAGGGGCCGTTCTCGGTCTTGCCAGTGGCCAGGCGCAGGCCGTTCAAGCCGTTCAAGCCGTTCAGGCCGTTCAGGCCGTTCAGGCCGTTCAGGCCACGCAAGTCCGGCGCGGCGCAGCGGCTGCCCGGATCATCGAGCAGGGGATCGAAGCTGGCGACCGCACGGCCCACCCCACCATGGGCAGCGAGCCCGGCCAGCAACGCGAACACGAAGGCGCGCTGAACGAACGCTCGACTCATACGGCCTCCAGGTTCTGAAAATGGCCAGATGTTTTCACTGCGGCGCAGTGGCCGCAAGCGCGGCTTCACCGAACCAGCGCGTGAGGCCGGCGGCATCGAGATCGCGACGAGCGAGACGCGCGCTCTGGCCCGACCACAGCTGGCCGAAGTCGCCGTCCGCCACGGCGCGCAAGGGCATGAGCGCGCCACCGGCGAGCGGGAAGGCTGGCGCCACCGGATTCATGGCCCCGAGCTCGCGCATGAGCCGGTTCACGATGGAGCGCGCCGGCCGGCCGCTGAACAGACGGGTGAGCGCGGTGACTTCGGCGGCGTCGCTGGCCAATGCGGCCCGATGCGCCGGCGTGGGCCGCGCCTCGGGCGTGAACAGATAGGCCGTACCCACCTGCACGGCGCTGGCGCCCAGCGCCATGGCGGCGTGCACGGCCCGCGGTTCGGCGATGCCGCCGGCGGCGATCACGGGAACATCGACCGCGTCGACGATCTGCGGCAGCAGCGAGAACAGGCCCATCTGCGTGTCGACCTCCTCGCCGAGAAAGACGCCGCGATGGCCGCCGGCCTCGGCCCCCTGCGCAATCACGCCATCGACACCGCGCGCGGCGAGCCAGCGGGCCTCGGCCGGCGTGGTGGCGCTCGACAGGATGCAGGCCCCCGTGGCCTTCACACGCGCCAAGAGCTCCGGTGCGGGCAGGCCGAAGTGAAAGCTCACGACCTCCGGCCGGAAGGCTTCGACCAACTCGCAGGCCGCGAGGTCGAAGGGCTGGCGGCTCGACACGGGCGTGGGCGCGTCGAAGTCCACGCCCAGTTCGACGTAATAGGGCTTGAGCAGTTGCTTCCACGCCGCCTCGCGCGCGGCATCTGGCTGCGGCGGCTGGTGGCTGAAGAAGTTCACAGCGATGGGCTTGCGCGTGCCCGCGCGCAGCAGTCCCAACTGCTCGCGCGCCTGCGCCGGGCTCAGCAGAGCGCAGGGCAGACAGCCCAGTCCGCCGGCCTCGGAGGTGGCCAGAGCCAGCTCGTGCAATTGCGAGCCCGCCATGGGCGCCTGGAAGACCGGAAATTCAATGCGCAGAAGGTCTTGCAGGCGTTTCATGGCGAACCTCACATGACGATATCGAGCTTCAATTCAAAGGCGAACAGGCTGCCCTGCCCCGGCGCGCTGCGCACCTCGATGCGCCCACCCATGAGCCGCACCAGCTCCTGGCTGATGGACAGGCCCAGGCCCGTGCCGCCGTGGCGGCGCGAGTCTTCGGCGACCTGCTCGAAGGCCTGGAAAAGCCGACCGACCTGCTCGGTGGTCATGCCGATGCCGCTGTCCTGCACCTCGAAGCGCAGGCGTGCCTCGTTCGGCGCACGTTCCAGGCACTGTACACGCAGCACCGTCTGGCCGTGGTCGGTGAACTTGACGGCGTTGGACAGCAGGTTCAGGAGCACTTGGCGTAGGCGCTGGCCGTCGGCGATCACGCGCAGCGGCAGGGCCGGGTCGAGCTCGACGGCGAAGCGCAGCTTCTTCTGCTCGGCGCGGATGCGCACGGCGTCACACGCCACCTCGATCAGGGCGCGCAGGTCCAGGGCCACGGGCTGGAGCTTGACCTTGCCGGCCTCGATGGACGCCATGTCGAGCACGTCGCTGATCAGGCCCAGCAGGTGATCGCCCGAATCGCGGATCAGGTTGATCTTGGCGCGGTGCGCGGCCGGCAGCGTCTCGTCCATCTGCAGCAGTTGAGCAAATCCGAGGATGGCGTTGAGCGGCGTGCGGAACTCGTGGCTCATGGTGGCCAGGAAGCGGCTCTTGCTCTGGCTGGCAGCCTCGGCGCGCTTCTTGGCCTCGGTCAGCTCACCCGTGCGCTCGGTGACCAGTTCCTCGAGGTGGTCGCGGTGGCGGGTCAGCTCCTGCTCGGCTTGCTGGCGCTGGGTGATGTCGCTGGCCATGGCCTCGATACGCATGCGGCCGTCCTCGCTGCTGGGCACCACATTGGCCGAAAGCTCGATCCACAGCTCACGGCCGTCGCGCGCGCTGGCACGCAGTGGCACCTGCTGGAGCACGCGGTAGCGGGATAGGGCGTTGGCGATGCGACGGTACTCGGCTTTCTCGATGTGCACGAGATGGCGCAATCGCCGCCCGTGGGCCAGTGCTGCGGCCGGTGAGGGAAAGCCCAGCATGTGGGCCAGGGCGCGATTCAGGCCGAGCACGCGACCGCGTGCGTCGGCCTGAAAGATGCCTTCGGTGGCGTTCTCGAACAGGCTGCGGTAGCGCGCCTCGCTCTGGCGCACGTCCACGCTGGAGGCGCGCAGCCGCTCACTCATGGCGTTGAACTGGTCGCTCAGAGCGCCGATCTCGTCCGCCCGCTCGATGGGCACGCTCACACCCAGCTCGCCCTCGGCCACGCGTCGGGACATGGCGCCCAGGCGCTGCACGGGTCGGGTGACGAGTCGGCGGATCATCAGGTAGCTCGTGAGCAGGACGGCCGCCAGCACCGCAGCCAGCAGGCCGGCCACGAAGACACGCATCTGCGCCACCTTGGACAGCACCGGTTCGCGGCTGAAGACGAGCTTGACCTGGCCGGCCACCTCAGCCTTGGCGCCGTCCTGCGGGCCGCGGTGGGTGATGGGGAACTCCAGCGTCTGCGTGTGCTCGGGCGGCTGGTCGCGCTCGCGCCGCATGGCGGTGCCCAGGCCCTGCACTTCGATGGAATAGACCTCGGGGTCGTCCATCACGGCGTCGAGCAGATTGTTGACGGTGGAGCTGTCCAGGTTCCACAAGGGACCGGAGAAGCCGCGCGCCACCAGGCTGGCCATGCCGTCCTGGCGTTCCTTGAGCGAGCGCAGCTGGTCGGCTTCCTCGTGAGCAGTCCAGTACCAGCCCACGGCCAGCACGGCCATGGTGGCCACCACCGTGATGCCCAGCATCAGCCGTGCCTGGATTCCGAAGCTCGTCGACGTGCGGGTCAAAGCCATGTCTCCCCTGGCGCTCAGGTCTTGCCGGCCACCTTCTTTGCGGCGGCCTTGCTGGCCGGTGCCTTCTTGGCCGGCGCCTTCTTGGCCGGCGCGGCGCGGCCCGCGCGCGGCTCGAATTCGAACACCACCTTGCCCTCCTTGGCATCGAAGGCCAGATAAGCCTTGAAAGCGCGCCGGGTCTTGTTGGAGATGAAGCCTTCGAGCAGGGCCGTCTTGCCCTCGCCGAGCAGCTTGGTCAGCTGCTCGGGCTCAATGGGCTGCTGCAGGATGATCTTGCCCGTCTTGAAGTCGCAGGTCGTGCTCGGGCCCACGGCGTGCTCGCAGACGTAGTTCGTGCCGTGCTCGAAGACCCGGCCCTTGCACTTGGGGCAGGCGCCGAGCGAGGCCTGGCCGCTGAAGTCCACCGGCTCGCCGTTCTCATCGGCCTTCTTCGCGTCCTCGCCGAAATCGAACTCCAGCTTCCAGTTGGCGATCTCTTCGTCGTACACGAGCGCCAGCTCGGCCGTGAAGGGCCAGCCCGCCTTGGAGCGGAAGCCCTCCAGCGGGCCGATTTTCTTGTGCTGCAAGAAGGCCTCGACCTCGGCGAGCTCAAAGCTGCGTCCGCCCGGGATCTTGCCGATGGAGAAGCCGCAGGCATCCGTGCCCGCGCCGCTCTTGCCCGTGCAGGTGAAGCGGCGGTAGTTCTCTTTCACAATGCCGCCGCACTTGGGGCAAGGCGTCTTGAGCGTGGCGTAGTCGCCGGGGATGGTGTCGCGGTCGTACTCCTTGGCCTTCTTGACGATCTTCTCCGTCATGGCCGCGATCTCCTGCATGAAGGCATCGCGGGGCAGGCGGCCCTTCTCCATCTCGGCGAGCTTGAACTCCCAGTCGCCGGTGAGCTCGGGCTTGGTGAGGTCGTCCACGTCCAGGCCGCGCAGCAGCGTCATCAGCTGGAAGGCCTTGGCCGTGGGGATGAGGTCGCGGCCGTCGCGCAGCATGTACTTCTCCGTCAGCAGGCCTTCGATGGTGGCCGCGCGCGTGGCCGGCGTGCCCAGGCCCTTCTCGGCCATGGCCTCGCGCAGCTCCTCGTCGTCCACGAGCTTGCCCGCGCCTTCCATGGCGGAGAGCAGGGTCGCTTCCGTGTAGCGGGCCGGCGGCTTGGTCTGCAGGCCCTTGACGTCCACGCTCTCGGTGCGCACGAGCTCGCCGCTTGCCACGGGCACGAGGTTCGCATCGTCTTCCTGCGCCTCCTTGCCGTAGACGGCCAGCCAACCCGGCTTGACCAGCACCTTGCCGTTGGTCTGGAAGCTGTGTGCGCCGACCTTGGAGATGCGGGTCGTGACCTGGAACTCAGCCGGCGGAAAGAACACGGCCAAAAAGCGCTTGACGACCAGATCGTAGAGCTTGGCCTCGATCTCGGTCAGGCTCTTGGGCGCCTGCAACGTGGGGATGATGGCGAAGTGGTCCGAGACCTTCGTGTTGTCGAAGACCTTCTTGGTGGGCTTGATATAGCCCTCTTTCAGCGCCTTCTTGGCGTGGACCGAGAGCTCGCGCAGCGGGCCGGGCATGTCCTCGCTGGCGATCATCTGCGCCGTCTCCTTCGCGACCGCAAGATAGTCCTCGGGCAGGAAGCGCGAATCGGTACGCGGGTAGGTCAGGACCTTGTGCTTCTCATACAGTGCCTGGGCCAGTGAGAGCGTGGTCTTGGCCGAGAAGCCGAAGCGCGAGTTGGCCTCGCGCTGCAGGGTCGTCAGGTCGTAGAGCGCGCCGCAGGAACTGGTGCTGGGTTTGCTCTCTTCCGTGACCGTCGCCGGCTGGCCGCGGACGGCGGCGGCGATGGCGTCGGCGTCGGCCTTGTTCCAGATGCGGTCGGCGCGCGCCTCGGCGTCCTCGCCCTTCTTGAACGCGGGGTTGAACCACTTGCCTTCGTACTGGCCGGCCTGGGCGTCGAAATCGGCTCGCACCTCCCAGTAGTCGCGAGCCACGTGCTTGCGGATCTTCTCCTCGCGCTCGACGACGATGGACAGCGTGGGCGTCTGCACCCGGCCGACGGTGGTGAGGAAGAAACCGCCGTCACGCGAGTTGAAGGCCGTCATGGCGCGCGTGCCGTTGATGCCCACGAGCCAGTCGGCCTCGGAGCGGCAGCGCGCGGCGTCGGCCAGGGGCAGCATCTGCTGATCGCTGCGCAGCGCCTCGAAGCCGTCGCGGATGGCCTGCGGCGTCATGCTCTGCAGCCACAGGCGCTGAACGGGCTTGTCCACCTTGCCCCCTCGTGATGATTTAGAGGGTTCGGCGTACTGCTGGATCAGCCGGAAGATCAGCTCGCCCTCGCGGCCCGCGTCGCAGGCGTTGATCAGGGCCGTGACGTCCTTGCGGCGGATCAGCTTCACGAGCGCGTTCAGTCGGCTCTTGCTCTTGTCCAGCGGCGCCAGCTCGAAATGCGGCGGGATCACGGGCAGGTGGGCGAAGCTCCACTTGCCGCGCTTGACGTCGTACTCCTCGGGCGCCTTGATCTCCACCAGGTGGCCCACGGCGGACGAAACGACGTAGGTCTCGTTCTCGAAGTGGTCGTCATGCTTGTCGAACTTGCCCGCCACGGGCGTCAGCGCGCGCACGATGTCCTGCGCCACCGAGGGCTTCTCCGCAATGATCAGTGTCTTGCTCATCTGTACTCGTTTTCTCAACTACGGGCATGGCCTCCCGAAAGCCATGCCTACAATCCGGCCGTCTCGCGCGCACGCACGCACACGCGCGCACCCATGAATTCAATGTAACCACAAGCGCCGATGCCGCAAGCCGCCCGCAAAAAGTCCCCCGCCGTCAAGCCCAAGGCCCTGGTCGCCAATGGACGGCGCATCCAGGTCCGCAGCTCCGGCGTTCACGGCAAGGGCGTCTACGCCGTGGTGGACATCCCCGCGGGCGACATCCTGATCGAATACACGGGCGAGCGCATCAGCAACGAGGAAGCCCAGGATCGTCACCCGCACGATCCCAAGCAGCCCAACCACACCTTCTACTTCTCGCTGGAGAACGGCGAAGTCATCGACGCCCTGTACGGCGGCAACAGCTCGCGCTGGATCAACCACAGCTGCGACCCCAACTGCGAGGCCGACGAAACGGACAACCGGGTCTTCATCAAGGCCCTGCGCGACCTGAAGGCGGGCGAAGAGCTCTTCTACGACTACGGCCTGACCGTGGACGAACGCTACACGAAGAAGCTCAAGAAGGAGTACGCCTGCTACTGTGGCGCGGCCGACTGCCGCGGCACCATGCTCACGCCGAAGCGCTGAATGGACCCCACGCTCGACTGGCAGACAGACAAGCTGGCCGCGCGGCTGGGCGCCCTGCTTCCGGGGCTGGCCGTCGAGGTGCTGGGCGAGACCGGATCGACCAACAGCTTGCTTGCCGAGCGCGCGCGCAGCGAGGCGCGACCCGTTCTACTGGTCGCCGAGCACCAGAGCGGCGGCCGCGGCCGCATGGGCCGCAGCTGGGTGTCCGCGCCGGGCAGCTCGCTGACCTTCTCCCTGGGACTGCCGCTGGCCCCAGCCGACTGGTCAGGCCTCTCGCTGGCCGTGGGTTGCGCGCTGGCCGACGCGCTGGAGCCCGCGGGCACGCGCCTGCAGCTGAAGTGGCCCAACGACCTCTGGCTGGATGGCCGCAAGCTTGGCGGCATCCTGATCGAATCGCAGCCCTTGGGGCCCGAGCGCTACCTGATCGTCGGCGTGGGCCTCAACATCCGCGTGATCTCCACGGCCGATGCCTCGCAGTTCGGCAGCGGTTTTGCGGCCCTGAACGAGCTCGAGCCCGGCATCGAGGCGCCGTCCGCGCTCGCTCGCGTAGCCCCGGCGCTTCTGGGCGCCGTGCTCGACTTCGGGTCGGAGCGTTTCACGCCCTGGCAGCAGCGTTTCGAGCGCCGCGACCTGACCCGCGGCCGCAAGGTCACGGCCGGCGAGCTGCAGGGCGTGGCCCGCGGCGTCTCCGCCGCCGGCGAGCTGATGTTGCAGACGGACGCCGGCATGCGCAGCATCGCCAGCGGTGAAGTGAGCCTCAGGATGGAGAGCTGATGCGGACCCTCGTCTTGATCCTCGCGATCGCGAACGCGCTGTTCTTTGGCTGGTCGCGCGGCTGGCTCGACGGCGTGACCGGCGTGCCGGCCGACGGCGGCCACGAGCCGCAGCGCATGGCCCGCCAGGTCAACCCTGAGCGCGTCAGCCTGCTGGGCCAGGAAGCGCGTGCGGCGCTGCAAAAGACCAGCTGCCTCGTCCTGGGCCCGCTGGCCGATGCCGAGGCCCTGCGCGCCGCGCAGACCGCCCTGGTCAAGGCCGGCGTGCCCGCCAATGCCTTCGCGCCGCGCCAGGAGGCCATGGCCCCGGTCTGGGCCGTCGCCACGATCCGGCTCGGCACCAAGGACTTCCAGGCGCGCAAGGAAGACACCTACAAGAAGCTTGGCATCCGCTACGAGTATCTGCAGGGCCATCCGGAAGAGGACCCAACCCTGGTGCTCTCGCGCCACGACAGCGAGCGGGCCGCGCAGGCCGCGCTGGCTCAGCTCGAGGCGCGCGCCCTCAAGGGACTGCGCGTGCTGCCGCTGCAGGCCACAGGTCAGCGCAGCGAACTCGTGTTCGCGCAGGCCGACGGGCTGCTCCAGGCACGGCTGCGCAATCTGCGCGACACGGACCTGGCAGCGAAGGTGCGCGACTGCAGCCCTTCTACTTCGAATCCTGCACCGGGCTCGGCCGGCGCCACAGCGCAGCAGCCGCCATCATCAGGCCCAGCAGCCAAAGCGGGTTGACGGCTCCGCCACCACCGCCGCCCCCCGAAGAACTGCCGCTCGATCCGCTGCTGACGGCCGCGACCACGATCGACTGCTTCGCCGAATAGCTGTCGCCCCAGTCGTCCGTGACCGTGAGCTGGACGGAGATCGTGCCGGCAGCCGAGGGCGACAGCGTCGCGGTCGAGGCGTTGGTGGCGCCTGAGAATGCGGTCACCGCACCGCCGCCGTCCACCAGCGTCCAGGACCAGCTCGCCACGCTGCGGCCGCTGGCCAGGCTGGCGCTGCCGGTGAGCGTAACGGTCTGGCCCACGGTCGGGCTGCTCGGCGAATTGGCGATGCTGGCCGTGGCATTGGCCAGGGCCTGGGCGGCCAGCACGGCCGCGCCGGTGTCCAGCATGCCCGAGCCGCAGGTGCTGGTCGTGCAATAGCACTCGTCCTGAGTCTGAGTCGTGTTGATCGGCGCGTGGCAGGCGGTAATGCCCGTCGAGCCTCCCGTGGTGGGAAAGGCCCTCGAAGTGCTCTGCAGCAGGCTCGTGATCTGGGTCGGCGTGAGCTGCGGGCGCGCCGACAGCATCAGCGCCACCGTGCCCGCCACCAGGGGCGTGGAGTAACTCGTGCCGAAGCCCGCGTCATAGTAGTTGCTCGCCGCCACCGGAGTCGTCGTGCCGGCATTGCTGGTGCTGAGGATGGGGTAGAGGCAAGGACCGGTGGAGTTGCCGTTGGCATCGACGTTCACGCAGTTGCCGCCCGGCGCTGCCAGCGTCACCGCCGAGCCTAGGCTGGAGAAGCCGACCTTGGTGCCCACCTGGCGCAAGCCCGCCACCGTGATCACGCCGGGGCAGTTCCCCGGCACACCGACCGCTTGGCCCTCGCTATTTCCCGCGGCAATGACGACGCTGGCGCCTGCCGCCACAACCTGCGCAATCGTGCCGGGATAGGTTCCGGAGCCCGTGCCGGTGCAACTACCCGATCCGCCAAGGCTCATATTGAGCACCTTGGCCGGATTCGGGTTGGCTGGAATGCCGGGCACCGCGATCCCTGCGGCCCAGAGCATGCCCGCCATGATGTCGGAGTCGTAGCCGCCGCACTTGCCGAGCACCCGCACGGGCAGGAGCTTGACGCCACCGGCGACGCCGGCCATGCCAAGGCCATTGTTGGTGGCCGCCGCGATCAGGCCGGAGACATGCGTGCCGTGCCAGGAGCTGTCGCCAACGTCGCTGCTCGTGCAGCCACTGCCCAGGGTGTTGTTCGTGATGTCGGACTGGCTGACCCAGTCACCCGGGTCGGAGGCATCGCCATTGGCGCCCTTGCCACCCTCGTTGTTGGTAGCAAGCGCCTCGCTGCTGTTGGACGAATAGGACACGAAGTCGTAGCCCACAAAGCCGGACGGGAAACTCGTCGTATTGGTCGTGCTGATGAACTGGCCTGCCAGGTCCGGATGGTCGAAGCGCACGCCGGTATCGACCACCGCGACGACGATGGAGGAAGATCCGTAGCCGACGGCGTTCCAGGCATTGGGCGCATTGATGGCCGAGACCAGGGTGCTGTCGGCCGCCTTGAGGTACCACTGACCGGCCGCCGGCTGCCCTCCGGGACCCACCGCGTAGTAGGGGTCGTTGGGCGGCACCGTGGCGGCCACGTGCCGGCGTTGGTCGACCGCGACGAACTCCACCTCGGCATCCTTGGCGAGCTGGCGTGCGAGCGTGCCCGAATCGACACCTGTGCTCGTGACGACCTGCGTGCGCTCGTCCAGAGCTCGTCCGCTGTGCAAGGCCCGCGCCAGCCCCCGGCGCTGGCCCAGCGCGCTGGCGCGGGTCTCGGCGATGGTGAGGACCTGGTCACGCGCCGTGCTCGCATCCATGCGCCGGACCCTGACGCTGTCTGCTTCGGGCTTGAAGCGCACGATCACGCGTGCCTGCTGGGTTTCGGGTTCGGCAGCACTGGCGGGAAGCAGGGCCGCGGCAAGAAGGAGCACAACTGCAAATCGCATATCTCTGAAGTCCTGGTGAGGCTGCGCCAGTGTAGAAGCCGGAAACAAACGCCGCGGTAAAGAATGGATAACGAGACCGAAGGGTTTGGATACAAAGAAGCCCCGCTGGGCGGGGCTTTCTGGAGGATTGCCAGCGGCGCTTACCGGGCGACCACGCGGACCATTTCGAGCACCTTGTTCGAGTAGCCCCACTCGTTGTCGTACCAGGACACGAGCTTGACGAAGGTGCCGTCCAGGGCGATGCCAGCGTCGGCATCGAAGATGGAGGTGCGGGCATCGCCGCGGAAGTCGGTGGCGACCACCTTCTCCTCGGTGTAGCCGAGCACGCCCTTCAGCGCGCCTTGCGACTGCGCCTTGAACTCGGCGCAGATGTCCTTGTAGGACGCCTCGCTGGACAGCTCCACGGTCAGGTCCACCACCGACACATCGCTGGTCGGCACGCGGAAGGACATGCCCGTGAGCTTGCCCTTGAGCTCAGGCAGCACCACGCCCACGGCCTTGGCCGCGCCAGTGCTGGAGGGGATGATGTTCTCGAGGATGCCTCGGCCGCCGCGCCAGTCCTTGTTGCTGGGCCCGTCCACGGTCTTTTGCGTGGCGGTGGCCGCGTGCACCGTCGTCATCAGGCCGCGCTTGATGCCCCACTTGTCGTGCAGCACCTTGGCCAGCGGGGCCAGGCAGTTGGTCGTGCACGAGGCGTTGGAGATGATGGCCTGGCCGGCGTAGGTCTTGTCGTTGACACCGTAAACGAACATGGGCGTATCGTCCTTGGAGGGCGCGCTCATGATGACCTTCTTGGCGCCTGCGACCAGGTGCTTCTCGCCGCCGGCCTTGTCCAGGAACAGGCCCGTCGATTCCACGACGATGTCGGCACCGACCTCGCCCCACTTCAGCTCGGCTGGGTCCTTCACGGCGCTCAGGCGGATGCGCTTGCCGTTGACGACCAGCGTGTTGCCGTCCACCGAGACCTCGCCGTCGAAGCGGCCGTGCACGCTGTCGTATTTCAGCATGTAGGCCAGGTAGTCGGGCTCCAGCAGGTCGTTGATGCCGACGACCTCGATGTCCTTGAAGTTGGCGATGGCGGCACGGAACACCATGCGGCCGATGCGGCCGAAGCCGTTGATACCGATCTTGATCGTCATTTGGGGGGTCTCCAGGGGAAATAAGAAACTGCGGCACGCCCCATGGACAGGCGGCGAAGCCGCAAGAATAACCGCTGGCGGTTACAGGCGGCGATCAAGTGGCTTCCAGCAAAAAAGGCAGGCCAGAACGGCCTGCCTTTCAGACAAAGCAGCGAAGGGATCAGCCCTTGAGCCGAGCAGCGCCGACCGCCACCTTGACCGTATCCGCCACGTTTTCCGCCGTGAAGCCGAAATGCTTGAACAGCACCGGGCCCGGGGCCGATTCGCCGTAGGTGTCGATGCCGACCACGGCCGCGCAGCCGTACTTCCACCAGCCGTCGCTGACGCCCATTTCAACGGCCACGCGGGGCAGGCCGGCGGGCAGTACGGAGTCCTTGTAGGCCTTGTCCTGGCGGTCGAAGACGTTCGTCGAGGGCATGGAGACCACGCGCACCGGAATGCCAGCCTCGGCCAGCAGCTTTTGCGCGCCGATGGCGTGCTGCACTTCAGATCCGGTCGCGATGATCACGGCGCGGGCCTTGCCCTTCACTCCAATGTCAGCCGGCTCGGACAGCACGTAGCCGCCCTTGCAGATCTCGTCCACATTGGTCTTGGCCAGGAAGGGGAGGTTCTGGCGCGACAGGGCCAGGGCACTGGGGCGCTGGGCGTTGCCGATGGCCATGGTCCAGGCAACGACCGTCTCGGTTGTGTCGGCCGGTCTCCAGACGTCCAGGCCCGGGATCAGGCGCAGCGAGGCCACATGCTCGATGGACTGGTGCGTGGGGCCGTCTTCGCCGAGACCGATGGAGTCGTGCGTGAAGACGTGGATGACGCGCTGCTTCATCAGCGCGGCCATGCGGATGGCATTGCGGCTGTAGTCCGAGAAGGTCAGGAAGGTGCCACCGTAGGGGATGTAGCCGCCGTGCAAGGCGATGCCGTTCATGATGGCGGCCATGCCGAACTCGCGCACGCCGTAGTTGATGTGGCGGCCGCCGTTGCTCACGCCGTTCTCGAAGCGCAGCGGGGGCGTGCTCTTGGTGTTGGTCAGGTTGGAGCCGGTCAGGTCGGCGCTGCCGCCGAGCAGTTCGGGCAGCTTGGCTGTGAAGGCTTCCAGCGCGAGCTGGCTGGCCTTGCGGCTGGCGACGGTCTGGCCTTCGGTCTGCGCCTGGATGACGGCGTCCACCGCGATCTGCGCGAAGTTCTCGGGCATCACGCCGGCCATGCGGCGCGCGAACTCGGCGGCCAGCTCGGGGTGGGCTTCGGAGTAGGCGTCGAACTGGACCTCCCAGTCGGCCTCGAGGTTGGCGCCTTCCGTCTTGGCATCCCAGGCGGCATAGACCTCCTCGGGAACGACGAAGGGCTCGTAGTCCCAGCCCAGCGCTTCGCGGGTCAGTTTGATTTCCTCAGCGCCCAGGGCCTCACCGTGGGCTTTGGCCGTGCCGGCGCGGTTGGGCGAGCCCTTGCCAATCTGCGTCTTGGCGATGATCAGCGTGGGCTTGGTGGCGCTTTGCTTGGCCTTGGAGATGGCGGTGTCCACGGCGTCCACGTTGTGGCCGTCCACCGGGCCAATCACGTTCCAGCCATAGGCCTCGAAACGCTTGGCGGTGTTGTCGATGAACCAGGGCTGGACCTTGCCGTCAATCGAGATGCCGTTGTCGTCGTAGATGGCGATCAGCTTGTTCAGCTGCCAGGCGCCGGCCAGGGCGCAGGCCTCGTGGCTGATGCCCTCCATCAGGCAGCCGTCGCCAAGGAAGACATAGGTGTGGTGGTCGACGATGTCGTGGCCTTCGCGGTTGAACTCCTTGGCCAACAGCTTCTCAGCCAGGGCCAGGCCCACGGCGTTCGTCACGCCCTGGCCCAGCGGGCCGGTGGTGGTTTCCACGCCGGGGGTGATGCCCACCTCGGGGTGGCCCGGGGTCTTGCTGTGCAGCTGGCGGAAGTTCTTCAGCTCGGCCATCGGCAGGTCGTAACCCGTGAGGTGCAGCAAGGCGTAGATCAGCATGGAGCCGTGGCCGTTGGAGAGCACGAAGCGGTCGCGGTCGGCCCAGGTCGGGTTGACCGGGTTGTGGCGCAGGTGGCGCTTCCACAGGGCCACGGCGATGTCGGCCATGCCCATGGGCGCACCCGGGTGGCCCGAATTGGCCTGCTGAACGGCGTCCATCGCGAGCGCGCGGATGGCGTTGGCCATCTGGGTGGAAGAGGCAGGAGCGACGGCGGGCAAAGCGGACATGGCTGCAGGCTTTCTGAAGGAAAGAGGGGGCGAAACTCGCGATTTTAAGGGGTGCCTGGGATTTGCCCCGATGGGCGCGGCGCCGAGCCCTGGAAGAATCCCGGCCCCAGGGCCTCCGCAAAACGACAAGCATGATTGCCATTGCCAGCCTCGTCGCTGCCGCGCTGCTGGCACTGTCCGGGTGGCGCTTCTGGGCTTGCCGCCGCGAGGTGCGCATGCTGCGCGAGAGCATCGAGGCTCTGGACGAGGGCTTCGCCCTGTTCGACAAGGACGACCGCATGCTGATCTGCAATCAGGCCTACCGGCGCCTGTACCGCAGCAGTTCGACCTGGAAGATCGGCGACACGTTCGAGCAGATCTTGCGCGCCGCCACGGACATCGGCGAGATCCCCGCCGCCGTCGGCCGCGAAGAGGACTGGATCCGTGAGCGCCTGTTGAGCCGCGACACCCCCGGCGAGCCTTGGCTCCAGGCCCTGCACGACGGCCGCTGGGTGCGCGTGCACGAGCGCCGCACGGCCAGCGGCGGCCTCGCCGCGCTGCGCTCCGACGTCAGCGAACTCATTGCCAAGGAGCGCGCCCTCAAGGCCAGCCAGGCCCAGCTGCAGGCCATCATCGGCCGGGCCGGCGTGGCCATCCTCACCGTCGACTCGCACGGCCTGATCCGCAGCGCGAACCCGGCCACGGAGCGCATGCTGGGCTATGGCGAGAACGAGCTGGTGGACCAGGAAGTCGCCATGCTCGTGGACGTGCCGTTGCGCGCCGTCGTCAAGAGCCTGCTGCAGATGGTCATGGAGCGCGAGGAGCGCGAGTTGCTCGACCAGCAGCGCGAGTTCCCGGTCCTGCACAAGAGCGGCCGCGAGCTGACCGTGCAGCTCGCCCTGGCCGAGGTCCGCACCCATGGTGACCGCCTCTTCGTCGCCGTGCTGACCGACATCACCGAGCGCAAGCGCTTCGAACTTGAGCTGCAGCACGCCAACGAACAGCTGCTGCGCCTGTCCACCACCGACGCGCTGACCGAGCTGGCAAACCGGCGCCTGCTGATGCAGCGCCTCGAGGATGAATGGCGGCGTGCCCTGCGATCCAAGGAGCCCATGAGCCTGCTGTTGATGGACGTGGATCACTTCAAGCTCTACAACGACCACTACGGTCACCCGGCCGGCGACGAGTGCCTGCGCCAGGTGGCGCGGCTGCTGCTCGCCAGCGCCGCGCGGCCGAGCGACCTGGCCGCGCGCTACGGCGGCGAGGAGTTCGTCCTGCTTCTGCCCCAGACCGATCGCGAGGGCGCGCTGGCCGTGGCGCAGCGCGTCATGCAGTCCGTGCGCGAAGCCGACATCCGCCACGAGAACTCGCCCATCGCGGACCACGTGACGCTGTCCATGGGCTTGATCAGCGTGCAGGCCGACTCGGGCAGCTCGCCGGCCCAGTGGCTGGCCCAGGCGGACCTGGCGCTCTACCAGGCCAAGGCGCAGGGGCGCAATCGCATCGAGACAGCGGTTTAGCTTCGCACCGTCTCCAGCGCCCCAGTGGCCAGCCAGGCTGCCGGATGGGCCGGGCCTTCACGCAGTTTCGCCGCCACCGCGCCCGAAGCGCTGAGCACGCCGAACCAGGCGTTGCGGCCGTTGTTCTTGGCTTCGTAGAGCGCAGCGTCGGCGAGGTTGAGCGAAGCGTTCCAGTCGAGTGCGCGCGGTGCTTCCGGAGAAAGCGGGAAGCAGCTGAAGCCGATCGAGCAGCTCACCTGGAGCTGCGCTCCCGTGTCGGTCTCGAAGTGGCGGGCGGCCACGGCGCTGCGCGCACGCTCGGCAAGTTCGGCAGCGTGTGCGCGCGTGCTGGCGCGCGCCAGCACGAGGAACTCCTCGCCACCCCAGCGCACGAGGTAGTCGGACTCGCGGAAGACGGACATCAACCGCTCCCGCATCTGGCGCAGCAGCGCGTCGCCGGCGGCGTGGCCGTGGCGGTCGTTGACCTGCTTGAAGTCGTCGATGTCGAGCAGGAAGAAGATCAGGTCGCCATCCTCGGCATGCCGGGACGGGCCCTCGTGGTGGCGCAGCGCCAGGGCCACGTCGGCATCGATGTTGAGCGCGAAAAAGCGCCGGTTGCGCAGACCCGTCAGCGCGTCGCCAAGGCTGGCCTCCTCGAGAGCCGCCGCCATCTGCTCGAGCTCTTGCGTGCGCTCCGCCACCATGGCCTCGAGCGCTGCGCGGCGGCTGCGCAGGTAGACCGTGCGCAGCTGCGCCACGCCCCAGAGCGCGCCCAGCCCGGCGATCACGAAGAGCGCGCGCGCCCAGCCGGTCTGCCACCAAGCCGGCAATACCTCGATGGGCAGGTCCAGCTGCTGCTTGCTCCACAGGCCGGCGCGGTTGGTGGCGCGCACCTGGAGCCGGTAGTGGCCCGGCGCCAGTGAGCCGTAGGCCACGCTGCGCGATTGCGGGCTGGCGGGCGTCCAGCGATCGTCCAGGCCCTGCAGGCGATAGGCGTAGTGGCTCGAAGCCGGATCGCTGTAGTCCAGGGCCGCGAAGTCAATGCGAAAGCCGTGTTCCTCGGGAGGCAGACTCAGGCCTTCGCGCAGCAGGGCCAGCGGCCGCGCTTGGCCGTCGATGCGCAGATTGGTGGCCACCACTGGCGGCTCGTAGGTCCAGCGCTCGAAGGCCTCGGGCTGGGCCACGAGCACACCCTTGCTGCCGCCAAAAAGCATGCGGCCGTCGCGAAGGTGCACATAGGCCCGGAACCAGGAGGTGCCGAAGTCCACGCCGTCGGCAGCGCCGAGGATCTGCACCTGCTGTTGCTCGGGGTCGTAGACCGCGTGCTGGGTCCAGATGCGGCCGCGGCGGTCTTCGAGCAGGTTGGCGCCGAAGGCATTGCCGCCCACGCCCAGGCGCTCGCTGACGCGTTCGAAGGCCGCCTGGCGGCCGTCCCACGTCTGCAGCCTGTGCAGGCCGAAGGTCGTGTCCACCCAGAGCGTGCCTCGGCTGTCGAGCAGCAGGCCGACCACGCCCTGATAGGCCAGGCCCTGGCCCGGCGCGGATTCAACCTTGCGCAGCGTGCTCGCACCCGGCTCGAGGCGGTAGAGGCCGGATTCCGAGCCGACCCAGAGCCCGCCACCGGGCGACTCGACCACGGTGTTGACGCTGGCGCGCAGGGGTGCCCCGCCCTCAAGCATGAGGCGCTCAAGCTGCCCCTTGTACTGGCGGTAGAGGCCGTCCTGCGTGGCGATCCACAGTCCGCCATCGGCGCCGGCCAGCAAGCGCCGCACCCCCCCCTCGCCGGGCTTGAGGTGCTCCAGCATGCGGCCGCGGCGGTCCAGCCGGAACACGCCCGCGCCGTTGTCCACGCCGAGCCAGATGGAGCCATCGCGCGTTTGCGCCAGCCCGGTCACGCCGCTGTCGCCGATGCCGCCCTGCACATTGGGCAGCACGCGACGCAGTTGCAGGCCGGCGTCGAGGATGAGCACGCCCTCGGTGTGCGTACCGATCCAGATCTCGCCGTTGTCGAGCTCGACCAGGCTGCGTGCATTGATCTCCTCACCGGGGCGCCCCTGGCCGGCTTCGCTCTGCAGCACCCACAGCGACTTGTTGCGCGTGTCAAAGCGCTGCAGGCCGCCGCCATAACTCGCCACCCAGACGCCGCCGGCCGGGTCGTGGCTCATGACCTGCACGCGATCGTCGCCGAGGCTGGCGCGGCGCAAGGGATTGCGCTGGATGCGGCGCAGCAGCGTGCCCGCGGTGTCGCGCTCCTCCACGCCGTTGACGCGGCCCACCCAGATACGGCCCGTGCCGGCCTCAGCCATGGAGAGAATCATCGGGCCGCCCTGGTCGAGCGCGTTCACGCGGCTGCCATCGGCCTCAACCTGCACCAAACCGCCCTGGCGCGAGCCGGCCCAGATGCGGCCATCGGGCGCTTCGAGCAGGGACCAGATCAGCTGGCCATCGAGCTGCGGCGCCACAGCCCGGAAGCGAGTGTCGCCGGCCGCGCGGCGCACCAGCCCGCGCCAGGTGCCGACCCACAACGTGCCGTGACGATCCACCAGCAGGGACTGGATGCGGTCATCGGAGAGGCCTTGCTCCTTGCGGAAGGTCTCGAAGCGGCCGCTTGCAGGGTCCAAGCGTTGCAGGCCCTGGCCGAAGGTGCCAACCCAGATGCCGCCGTCGCGGTCCTCTGCCAGCGCGCGCAAGGCGCCGGCCGCCAGTCCGGCGCCTTCCTCCTTGCGGTGCCGGTATTCCTTGAGATCGGCAGTCTCCGGATTCAAGCCCAGCAAGCCGTTGCTCTCCGTGCCCACCCAGAGCCAGCCGTCGCGCGCGGCCAGCAGCGAGCGCACCTGGCCCACAGGTCGCTCGCCCGCGCCGCTGTCTCGCGCCAGGTCGCGCGAGATGGGCTGGAACTCGACGCCGTCAAAACGCAACAAGCCGTTGCTCACGCCGACCCAGAGCAGGCCCGAGCGGTCCCGCGTCAGAGCGGTGATCACGTTTTGCTGAAGCTGCTTCTCGGTAGCGACCGATTCGAAGCGTGGTGGAGCCCGCAGGGGAAGCTCGGTCGCCCCTGCCTTGGGGCCCGCCAGCAGCGGGACCAGGATCAGGATGCACGCGAACCTGCGCAAACAGGGCATTAGGAGCAAGGGCAAATGGCTCGCTTACTGGCTCAGGGGCAGGCAGATCTCGTCCATGCGCGCCAGCACCTCGGGTGTGAGCTTGGGCGTGACGGCCAAGGCCTTGAGGTTGTCCTGCAGCTGCGAGACCTTGCTCGCGCCCAGGATGACCGTGGACACGCGCGGGTTCTTGTTGACCCAGGCGATGGCCAACTGGGCCACATTGCAGCCGAGCTCGGCCGCAATGCCCTCCAGCTTGGCGACCGCCGCGTTGCGTGCCGGGTGCAGCAGTTGCTCCTGGATCCAGCTCATGGACTCCAGCGAGCCGCGCGAACCGGCGGGAATGCCGCTCTTGTACTTGCCAGTGAGCAGGCCCGAGGCCAGCGGGCTCCAGGTCGTCAGACCCAGGCCGCATTCCTCGTAGAGCCGCGCGAATTCCTTCTCCACCTTGTTGCGGTGGAACAGGTGGTACTGCGGCTGCTCCATCACGGGCTTGTGCAGGTGATGGCGTTCGGCAATCTCCCAAGCGGCGCGGATCTCCTCGGCGCTCCACTCGCTCGTGCCCCAATACAGCGCCTTGCCGCGCGCCACGATGTCGTGCATGGCCCACACGGTCTCCTCCACGGGCGTGTTGGGATCGGGGCGGTGGCAGTAAGCCAGGTCGACATACTCCAGGCCCAGACGCTGGAGCGAGGCGTCGATCGAGCCCAGCAGGTACTTGCGGTTCAGCGTGTTCTTGAAGTTGATGCCGGTGCCGGCGTTGTCGATGCCCCAGAAGAACTTGGTGGACACGACATAGCGGTGGCGCGCCCAGCCGAGCTGGCGGATCGCCGCGCCCATGATCTCCTCGCTCTTGCCACCGGCATAGACCTCGGCGTTGTCGAAGAAGTTCACGCCCGCATCGAAGGCCGCGGCCAGCATCTCGGCCGCGTTTTTCACGTCCACCTGGTTGTGATACGTGACCCAGGAGCCCAGCGAGAGCTCGGAAACTTGCAGGCCGGAGCGGCCGAGGCGGCGGTATTGCATGGGATGTTCCCGTTTGACGTGTGCGAAACCCGAGAGCGTAGCAGCCTATGATTCCGGCTGAATGAATGCCCTGCGCCTTGCCATCGTCGGCGCCGGTCCTGCCGGCCTCTCCCTCGCCTTGCTCGCAGCCCGCGCGCTGCCCAAGGCCGAGATCAGCCTGTTCGATGCGCGACCGCTGGATCGCGACGTCTCTGCAGATCCGCGCACGCTGGCCCTTTCCTTGGGCAGCGTGCAGCTGCTGGAGCGTCTGGGCGTGTGGGGGGGCATCCAGGCCCAGCCGATTCTCGAAGTCCATGTGAGCCAAGCGCCGCCGACGCTGAGCAGCCCCTTGTTCGGCGCCGGCGGCGAACCCGAGGTCGTGATCAGCGCGGCCGAGCAGCGCGTGGAACAGCTGGGTGCGGTGCTGGCCTACGGCAAGCTGGTGGCGCCGCTGCAGGCGGCCTGGACCCGGCTCGATGACCAGCGCCTCGTCACCCGCTTCGGCAACCCGGTGCAGGCCATCAAGCCCGTGATGGGCGGCGTGGAGATCGACGCCGGCATCGCCGAGACCTTCGACCTGGCCGTGATCGCCGAGGGCGGGGTGTTCTCCGAGCAGTCGCGCAAGGCCGTGACGCACGACTACAAGCAAAACGCCTGGGTGGGCACGGTCACACTGTCCGAAGACGTGCCTGCCGGCCTGGCCTTCGAACGCTTCACCCGCAACGGCCCCCTCGCCCTGCTGCCCCTGCCCGGCGCCCCGCGCCGCGCGGCCCTGGTCTGGTGCATGCCGCAAGACGAGGACGAGATCGCCCAGCTGAGCGACGCCCAGCGGATCACCGTGATCCAGAGCCTGCTTCCCCAGCGCGCGGGCCGGCTGCTCGGCATCAGCACGCTCAAGTGCTTCGCGCTCGGGCTCAATGCCGAGCGCAGCCTCGTCGACGGGCGCAGCATCCGCATCGGCAACGCGGCGCAAACCCTGCATCCCGTGGCCGGCCAAGGCCTGAATCTCGGCCTGCGCGATGCCTGGTCCCTCGTCGAAGCCTTGAAGAAGGCCGATGACGTCGATGCCGCCCTGCGCCGCGTGCAATGGCAGCGCGCGCCGGACCGCTGGAGCATGATCGCCGCCACCGACTTCCTTGCCCGCAGCTTCGCCTGGCGCTGGCCGGGCCTGCCCGCGGCGCGCGGGCTGGGGCTGGCCGCGGTGGGCGCGCTGCCCATTCTGAGGAAGACGCTGGCGCGCAGGATGATGTTCGGCAGCCGCTGAGCGACGGCCCAGCAGTTCAGCCCTGCGCCTTGACTGGCCGCAATAGCCGCTCCATCTGCCGCTGCACCTTGAAGGTTCTCGCGTACCAGCGACCGTAGATGCGCCGCTTGACGACCGCCAGCTCGAAGGCAGCGCGTGCGGCCCAGTAGTCGGGGGAGGCGCGTTCGGAGTCCACGCGCCGCTTTCCGAAGGAGGCCAGCAACGCAGCGGCGGCGCCGGCCTCGGCGTCCAGGAAGTCCGCCGTTGCCTTGGCATCGGCGAAGCTCAACGAGGGCGGCAGCACACGCACGCGATAGTCGTTGCAGACCTTGCATCCCTGCTGCTTGAGCAGGGCCGCGGCGTCGGCATCGCTCATCTCGCCGCGTAGAAAGACCCTCAGCAGCCGCTTGGGACCGCGGCTCGGGTGAACCCAGCCGTCGAAGCAATGCGTAAAGCCCTTGCGTGCCATCGCCAGATCGTCGACGAACTGCTCGACCAGGGCGGCATCCGTGTAGCCCGCCCATGTCGCCCGCCAATCGCCCATCCAGCAGTGCTCGCAGCGCGCGTCACGCGTCGAGGATGGGAAGACGGCTCGGTTCCAGGTCAGGGTGCCGCATTCCGGGCAAGGAACGAGCCCACCAGCTGACAGGCGCCGGTGGACCGTTTCGACGAGAAGCTGGAGGTCCAGCAGGCTGCAGCCGGTGAAGGGCTTCTGGTAGACCTGCAGCTCAGTCCCCAGGCCGGGGCCGAGTTCGAACTCCATCTGAAGCTTTTCGTCCGGATGGGCCCAGCTCATCGGGCTCAGTCGCGCGCGCACGGCCAGCCCCTCGACCTCGAAGCCCATCTCCCAGTTTCTTGAAATCGTACTCACGCCGGCATTTTGCTTTGCCGTGAGCCGGGGAACCCGCGAGCCACCGTGCGTCGCTGCTTCAATCCTGTACGACGGCCACCTCCGAAGTAAAGATGATCTTGCCGTTGGGCAGGACAACGATGCCCTTCGGCTGGTTGACGGCGCCGCCCGCACCGGGCCGCAAACTCTGTACGCCGGCCTGGCCAACGACGGGGTAGGCCCAGAGATTCGACGACAGCCGCTGGATCACGCCGTTGCCGGTGTCGGCGATGTAGAGGTCGCCCGTCGCGGGGTCGATGGCAATGCCACTCGGCTGATTGAAACGCGTCACCGGTCCGTTCGACACGCCAGCCACGTAGGCACCGCCCCCGATGGTCGTGACGTCCGCGCTGGGCGTGATCTTGCGGATCACATGGCTGGCGGAGTCGGTCACATAGAGGTTGTTCTGGGCGTCGATGGTCATGCCGGAGGGCGAGACGAATCGGGCCGCGCTGCCCTGTCCATCTTGGACGGAAAGCGAGCCCGCCTGCCCGGCAAAAGTCGTGACGTTGCCGCTCGGATCGATGCGACGGACCGTGCCGTTGGCACTGTCGGCAACGAAGACATTGCCGCTGTCATCGACGGCAATGCCCTTGGGCAGGAAGAAGCGGGCCTGCGGTCCCTGGCCATCGGCACTGCCTGTCACGGTGTACGCGCCCGCCAGCGTGACAAGGTCGCCAGCCGGGGTCAGCTTGAAGATCTGATCGCAGTTGTAAGCACTGATGTAGAGGTTGCCAAGTCGGTCCGTGGCGAGCGTGGTCTGATATCCGCAAAGGAAAGAAGACGAGGGCAGCCGGATCGTCGTCACGTTGCCTAGCGCGTCGATCTTGCGCACCCCATAGATCGTGCTGACGTAGGTCTGGCCCGCGGCATCCACAGCAACGGAATTGGTCGTACCGAAGGTGGCAGGACTGGACGAGCCGGCGAGCGGACCGTCGACGTCGCCACTACCTTGCCCATTCACTCCCGCCAAGGTCGTGACCTGGCCAGTCATCGACACCCGGCGCACCGCGCCTCCGGCCTCGGTGAACGCGAGGTCGCCCGTTGGCAGCATGGTGAGCGCAAGCAGGCCCTGAATGACGGCTGCGCCTCCAACACCGTCATGTTCGAGTCCTGCGATCCAGTTGTCGGTCCCGGCCAAGGTAGAGACCAGCCCGTTGACGCCAAGAACACGGACGGCCGTGTAATCGCCCACATACAAATTGCCGGCGACGTCCAGGGCCAGGCCTCGCGGGTTGTTGAAGAGGGACGAAAGATAGTTGCCGTTCGATAAGCCCGCGGTGTCCGGCGACCCCGCATACAAGCTCACCACGCCTGCGGTCGTAACCTTGCGGATTGAATTGCTGTCTGTGACGTAGAGGTTGTCCGCGGGGTCGATGACGATGGCACTCAGGCCTTTGAAGCTCGCCGCAGCGCCCTGGCCGTCGACATGACCGGTCTTTCCGGCGGTGCCGGCCAGGGTGCTGACCTGGCCGTCGGGCGTAACCCGGCGGATCGTCTGGTTGTTGCCGCCGTCGATCACGATCAGATTGCCGGCGGAGTCCACGGCCATGCCGGTAATCTGGCTGAACAGGGCATTGGCGCCTGGACCGTCCGCGCTCCCCGCGGTGAAACGCACGCCGGCCAGTGTCGACACGGAACCGTCCGGCGTGATCTTGCGGATACCCCATGACTCGGCCACGTAGGTGTTGCCCGCGCCATCCCTGGCCAACGCCACCGGAAAGTTGAAGCGCGCCGAGTTGAGGTTGCCATCTGCGGGTGTCGGCTGGTCCACTTGTCCCGCATAGGTCGATACCGTGCCGGTCGCACTCACCTTGCGCAGCACATTGTTGGCAGAGTCCGCCACCAGCAGATTGCCGCTCTGGTCCGGCATGATCGCGGCCGGCCAGTTGAAGCGCGCCTGCGCGCCGTTGCCGTCCGCATAGCCGACTCCACCCGGCGTGCCCCCGAGGATCTGCACGTTGGACGTGACCGTCATGATCGCCGCCGGGCTGGGCACCGAACCGGCCGGATTGCTGACTGTCACGCGGTACTGGTTGTTCGCGTGGGTCAGGCCGATGCTGGCAATGGTGTAGCTCGTGGCCGTGGCGCCGCTGATGTCGGTCCACGTCGAGCCGCCGTCGCGGCTGACCTGCCACTGATAGCTCAGCGGCTGCGTGCCAGTCGCCGCTTCGGTGAACTTGACCGCCGCCCCCAATCCGGCCGTGTAGTTCTGCGGAGCCGTCGAGATCACAGGTGCCAGGGGCGTGACCTTGAGCGCGGCGAGCGTGCTGGTGACGGTCCCGTAGGCATTGCTGACCACCACGGCCAATTGCCCGCCGCTCTGCGCATACGACGCAGCAAAGCTGTAGTTCGCCGACGTGGCGCCGGTAATGTTCTTGCCATTGAGCTGCCACTGGTAGCTCAGTGGCGCGGAACCGATCGCCTTGACGCTGTAGCTGGCCGTCGCGCCGTCGAGCACGGTCTGGTCCGCGGGTGCCACGGTGATCTGCGCGGGCACCGGCGTCACCGTCAGCTGCGCAGCCTGGCTGGTCACGTTGCCGGCGACGTTGCTGATCTGAACCGTGAACGAGGCACCGCTGTCGGACAGCTGCACGGGCGAAAGCGTGATCGAACTCTGGTTCGCCCCCGAGATCGCCACACCGTTGCGGAACCATTGGTAGCCGATCGGCTGCGAGCCGCTGACCTTCACGCCGAAGCCGGCGTCCGAGCCGTCGGCAATGCTCGCGCTGGTCGGCTGCATCGAGATGCTCGGCGCCACCGGCGTGACGGTGATCGCGGCAACCTGGCTGGTCACGCTGCCACCCGCATTGCTGATCACGACGCTGTACGGGTAGTTCGTGCCGTAGACCAGGGGCGGCGTCGTGTAGCTGGCGCCGGTAGCGCCGGTGACCGCAGCGCCATTGAGCTGCCATTGATAGCTGAGCAGCGCACCGGAGCTGGCGCTGACGCTCAGCGTCGCGGTCTGCCCATCAGCAACGCTGACTGCCTGCGGCTGAGCAGAGATGGTGGGCGGGGCCGGCGGCGAGCTACTGCCCCCGCCACCGCAGGCTGAGACGAGCACGCACAAGCCCAAGGTGAGCGCTGAATGCGTCACCGCACGACTGAAACTCCAAGCCATCCCGCAAGCTCCCCGATCGTTTTTATGCGGGCGCGAAGTTATCACCGCGAGGTGCAGCGACGAGCCCCGGGAAACCCGAGGCGGGTGCCATGCGCAGATGGGAAAAATGCCAATCGGCGGCCGCTACGCTCCCGCGTCAGCCCGGTCCCTATTGGCCCTCACTGCCCCGGCAGCGGCTCCCATAGCTCGACCTTGTTGCCCTCGGGATCGATGACCCAGCCGAACTTGCCGAACTCGGAATCGTCCATCTTCTCCAGAACGTTGCAGCCCTCTTCGCGAAGCGCCTGCAGCAGGGCGACCAGATTGTCGACGCGATAGTTCACCATGAAGCTCGCCTTGCTGGGCGCGAAATGATCGCTGCCCGCGGCACCAATGGACCAGGCGGTCGTGCCCTTGAAGGGCTGGCCCGATTCGTCGGCCCACTCAAAGGCCGCACCGCCCCAGGGCTGCACGTCGATGCCGAGATGGCGCTTGTACCAGGCCTGCAGGGCGGCCGGGTCCTTGGCGTGAAAGAAGATTCCGCCAATGCCAGTGACTCTCTTCATTGGGACCTCCAGTTGGAAATGAGGCTGGAGCGTACTGCGTTTGTGTGACCTTGGAACCGGGCCGCGCAAGAAATGGAAAAGGGCCGACCTTGCAGCCGGCCCTGCATGCATGACAGACGTGCTTACTTGGACAGCAGCGACTTCACGGCCGCTTCGAGCTGCTGGTCCGTGCCCGCATCGAGCTTGGCCTTGTCATTGGGCACGACGATGTCGGGCGTGATGAGCGCCCGCTCCATGTACTCGCCGTTTGCGGCACGGAAACCGACCTCGGGGATGCCGAAAACGGTGGCGCCATCTTGCATGGTTTCCCACCACACGGCCGTGCCGGTGCCGGCCAGAGGCATGCCGATCAACTTTCCGATGCCGAGGTGCTTGTAGGTCCAAGGGAAGAGGTGAGCGTCGGAGTAGTTGCTCTCGCTCACCAGCACCGCCGAGGGCTTGGTCCACTTGCCAACCGGCTCCCAGCCCAGGCTCTGGCCGCGGGGCATGAACTCCAGGTAGCGCTGGCCCGAGAGCAGGGTGGCCAACTCGTCGTGCAGGTTGCCGCCGCCATTGAAGCGGGTGTCAACGATCAGCGCCTCCTTGCCACTCGCGCGGCCCAAGGCCTCGGCGAAGGTCTGGCGGTAGCTGGCGTCGTTCATGCCGCGCACGTGCACATAGCCCAGGCGTCCGCCAGAAAGCTTGTCGACCAGGGCTCGCTCCTTGCGCACCCAGCGCTTGTAGAGCAGCTCGCGCTCGGCGCTCTGGGCAATGGCCTTGGCCAGCTGTTCAAAGCGCTTGCCCGTGGCCGGATCCAGCACCTCCAGCACCACTTGCTTGCCGGCCTTGCGGTTGAGCAAGGAGTCGAACTCGGCGCCCGGCGCGATGGCCGCGCCGTCGATGGACTCGATCACCATGCCGGGCTTGACCTGGTTCTCGGCCGTGTCCAGCGGGCCACCCTCGATGATCTCGGCCACCTTCACACCGGCGCCCTTGTAGCCCTGGTCGAAGAACAGGCCCAGGTGTGCGGTGGCGTCGCCGTTCGGCGCGGCGTTGCGGTAGCTGCCGCCAGTGTGCGAGACGTTGAGCTCGCCCAGCATCTCGCTGAGCAGCTCCGCAAAGTCGGGGCCATCGGCCACGAAGGGCAGCTGGCGCGCGTAGACCTTGCGGTAGTAGGCCCAGTCCACGCCGCCCATGGACTTGTCGTAGAGCTTTTCCTGGGTCTGGCGCCAGACGTGGTCGAACATCTGGGCCCGCTCAGCAGCGTTGTCGATGCGCAGCTCGGCACTGAACTTCACGGGCTCGGTCTTGACCTCGCTCTTGTCGTCGGTAGGCACCTTGAACTTTTGGACGCGGCCGCCGGCCAGCACGAAGGCGTTGACGCCCTTGGCGTCCAGCGCGATGGCCACGGCGTCGCCATGGCCGCCACCAGGCATGGTGCTCACGCGCTTGGCTTCCTTGTCGCGCAGCCGGGCCTGCCAGAGCTCATAGCCCTCGCCGGCTTTGGTGACGTAGAAGACCTGCTCGCCGTCGGAGGACATCACGTAGTCGCGAATGTCACCGGAGGTCTGCGAGACTCGCACGGTGCGGCTCTCCAGGCCCTCCATTTCAATGATGACGGGCTTGACGGCCTCGTCCTTCTTGTCGTCCTTCTTGTCCTCGTTCCTCTCCTCCTTCTTGCCTTCCTTCTTGTCTTCCTTCTTGGCATCGGCCTTGTCCGCGTCCTTCTTGCCGCTGTCCTTCTTCTCGTCTTCCTCACGCTTTTTCAGCTGCGCGTACTCGGCCTTGTCGAGCTTGTAGCGGTCGAAGGCGGCGCGGGTCAGGAACATGGCGTAGACGTCGGCGTCGTTGCGCGCGCCGCCGCCATTGCCGTGCAGGCCCTGGCGATCGGTGGTCCAGACCATGACCTGGCCCTGGCGGCCAAAGACCGGATGCAGGTCGTCGTAGCCGCTGTTGGTCAGGTTGACGAGCTTGCCCGAGCCGTCGGCCGGCACCACGCCGACTTCTTGGCCCCATCGGTTGCGGTCCACGAACTGCACGAGCAGGCTCTTGCCATCGGGCGCCCAGTCGTAGTTCAGGTCACCGTCGGAGTAGGAGTAATTCCACTCGCTGGACAGCACTTCACGGGTCTTGCCCGTGGCCACGTCGAGCACGTGCAGGGCGGCGCGGTCCTGCAGATAGGCCACCTGCTTGCCGTCGGGCGAGTAGCTCGGCTGGAAAGCCTGGTGGCCGTTGGCGAGCAGCACCTTGGTGGTCACGCGCGGGGCGTTGAAGAAGCTCGGCACGGTCTTCTTGTCGCCGGCGATGGCGGCCTCACACAGGCTCCACTGTCCGTCTTGCTCGCAGGCATAGAGCAGTTTGCGGCCATCGGGACTGAAGCTCACGGAGCGATTCTGGCCCGGGCCTTCGGTGATGCTGCGCGTGTTGCCGAATTCCGCGGAGGCCACGAACACCTGCCCGCGGACCACCAGGGCCACCTCGCTGCCGTCGGGGCTGACGGCCATGTCGGTGGCACCCTCGGAGAGCTTGAGGTTCTCCACGCTGGGAACCAGGGTCTCCGCAGCGATGCTGACGGCCACCTTTTGCGGCGTGCCTTCATCGGCGCTCAGGGTGTAGAGCTCGCCGTCATAGCCGAAGGACAGCGTGCCGTCGGCCGCCATCGAGAGGAAGCGCACCGGGTTCTTGGTGAAGTGCGTGACCTGCCGGGTGGCCTCGGGCTTGTCCAGCGGCATCTTCCAGACGTTGAGCGAGCCGCTCTTTTCGCTGAGGTAGTAGACCGATTTCTGGTCAGCCGACCAGACCGGGTTGCGGTTCTCGCCACCGGTGCTGGTGAGCTTCCTGTGCTCGCCGGTCTTGGCGTCCCAGAGCCAGATGTCGCGCGCCACCGGCGAGATGTGATGCTTGCGCAGGGCGCTCTCGTAGCCCTTCCAATCTTCGTAGACGAGTTGGGTGCCCGACTTGTTGAACTGGCCGGCCATGGCCGGCACGCTGAAGATCTGCTCGGGACGGCGGCCGGGCTCGATGCTGACTTCGTAGAGCTCGCCCATGGCGGGCGACGGGAAGGCCATGCTCGTGGGGACGTCTTGGCGCTGGGCCGAGAACAGCACCGACTTGCCGTCGGCCGAGAAGGCGATCGGCGTTTCTGGGGACGAATGCTGGGTCAGCCGGCGCGAGGGTCCGCCCTCGGCGGAGACGAGGAAGATGTCGTTGTTGCCGTAGACGTCGGCCGCATAGGCCAGCAGCTTGCTGTCGGGCGACCACACGGGCGCTGTGCTGTGGTGGCCGTTGGCCACCAGCTGGCGCGCCGCGCCGCCGCCGGCGGGCACGAGATAGAGATTGCCCTGGAAGGTGAAGGCGATCTGTTTGCCGTCAGGCGAAATGGCACTCTGGCGCAGCCACAACGGGTTGGTCACGGGGCCCAGCGGGGCGTCAGCGGCGTGCAACGAGGAAAATGCCGTCATCAGCGCCAGACCGGCGCCAGCAAGTTTGAATCTCATGGCAAGGGACGTGTCAGGTTGAAAGCCAAGCAGTCTAGGCCTGCGAGCAAATGAACCCAAAAGCCATGCCTGATCGGGAAAACACCAAGTCCCCGAAAGGACTACCCTAGGCCCACCATGGCCAAGCTGTTCGCTCCCGTCGTCCTCATCGCTGCGGCACTCGTGGCTGGCTGCGGTGCCCCCTCCCAGTCCATGACCATGACCGTGGACAAGGCCGAGCTGCTGCAACTGCGCACCTGGGTGCCGGACGCGCTGAAGTTCAACGTCATGCTCGAGCATGTGCAGGGCGGCGAAAACACGAGCTTCTGGTGGGGATCGGCCGTCAGCGCCATGGCCTTTGAGAACGCGCTCGACGACTCGCTGCGCGGCGTGGGCATGGTGCCACCGGCCCCGCCCGCGGGCAAGAACGCGCCGCGCTTCCTGCTCAAGGCCCACATCATTGCCCTGATGCAGCCCCTGGTGGCCGCGGCGCCGGAGGTCGGCATCTCAGTGCGCTACCAGCTCGTGGACCAGATCGACGGCAAGCTCGTCTACGAGCGCACGCTGCGCACCACGGGCCGCGCCGCTTTCACCGACGCGATGCTCTCCCAGCCCGAGCGCTTGCGCCTGGCCAACGAGGACGCCGTGCGCAACAACCTCGTGACGGCGCTCAAGGACCTGATGGCTCTGAGGCTTCAGTAGGCCTAAAAAACCCGGTGCTGCAGGGCCGGTAGCTGCTCGCGCACCTGGCGCAGCCGCTGCGGATCGAACTCTGCCACGGCCAGACCCTCGCCCTCTGGCACGCAGGCCAGCATCTCACCCCAGGGATCCACAACCATGGAATGACCCCAGGTGCGTCGGCCGTTCTCGTGCCGCCCGCCCTGCGCGGCGGCGATCACGTAACACTGGTTCTCGACGGCACGGGCGCGCAGCAGCAACTCCCAGTGCTTCTCGCCCGTGGTGTAGGTGAAGGCCGACGGCACACTGATCAAGTCGCAGGGGCCCAGAGCCCGGTAGAGCTCGGGAAAGCGCAGGTCGTAGCAAACCGAGAGCCCGCAGCGCAGGCCGGCCGTCTCCACGGCCACGGCCCGAGAGCCGGGCTCCAGTACGCGGCCCTCGTCGTAGCGCTCGCGGCCGTTGTCGAAGCAGAAGAGGTGAATCTTGTCGTAGCGCGCCGCGGCCCGGCCTTCTGGCGAGAACACGAGGCAGCTGTTGCGCAACTTGTCGCGGCCCTCACCGCGCAACGGCACGGTCCCGCCAATGATCCACAGGCCGAGCTCTCGCGCGGCCTGGGCCAGCATGGCCTGGATCGGGCCGTCCCCCTCATCCTCGGCCAGCGCGCGCTTGTCGGTGTCGAGCTGGCCCATGAAGCAGAAGTATTCGGGCAGCGCGGCGATGCTGGCACCGCGACCGGCGGCCTCCTCGAGCAGGTGGCGCGCAGTGGCAAGATTGCGCGCCACGTCGGGCGTGGACACCATTTGAACGGCGGCGATCCTCACTTGTTGACCTCCGGCTCTGGCGTGCGTTCGACCTTGTCGACCTTGTCGACCTTGGGATCATCCCAGGTCCCGGTGATGTGGAACTCGCGCGTGCCGGCCTCGGCCATGGGCTTGGAGAGCAGCAGCTGCGCGAGGAAAGTGCCCAGGCCGATCACGGGGTTCACGGCCGCATAGGCCAGCGAGGCCCCACCGGCATTGATCTCCGGCACCACGAGCACGCGCAGGTCCTGCGTCTCGGCGGCGAGATCGGTGTGGCCGTCGATCAGCACCACGGCTTGCACGCCACGCACCTTGAGGTTGGTGCTGCTGGCGGCGCCGCGCGAGATCGCCACGTCACCCGTCACACCATCGAAGGCGAAGCCTTCCGAGAACACGTCGCGGAAATCGAAGAGCAGGCGCCGCGGCAGTGATTGCAGCGAGAGCACGCCCAGCAGCCGTCCCACGCCAGGCTCAGCCTTGAGGAACTGGCCGGCGTCGAGCGCGAGCTTCAGCTCGCCGGACAGGCTCGGATAATCCATTGCCAGCGGCGATCCGGTCCAGCCCATATGCCCGGCAAGCTCGCCCCGGCCTTTGCGCAGCACCTCGCCCATACCCAGCCGCTGCAGCAACTTGCCGGCGTCCTGCACCTCGAGCTTCCAGTCCAGCTCGGTGCGGCGCGGACCGCCCGCCTTGGCCGACCAGCTGCCCGAGGCGCTCAGGCTGGCATCGGCGTTCTGCACGGCCAGCTTGCTCAGCCGCCAGTCGCGCGCCGCGCCGCTCGCCTGCGCCGCGATCTCCAACCGCCCGAGCTTCTTTCCGCGAAGCTCGAAATCTTCGGCCACGATGTCCAGAGCCGGCACATGGCCGGGCTCGGTCTCCATGCCACGGTCGAGCAGCTGGGTCACGGCCTCGACCTCCTGCTTGGGGATCGACAGGCGCGACAGTCGTGAATGCACGCGCGCAAGCTGGCCGCCGCGGTTCATCTGCAATTCCACGCGACCGGCGAGCTGCTCGGCATCCAGCTGCAGGCTCCAGCCGTTGAGCCCGTTGGCATAGCCGACGCGCCCGATGGTGGCGGTCAGCTGCTTGAGACTGCGTCCGGTGAGCAGCAGGCTCTGCGCCGTGAGCTCGACGGTCTCGGGCATGTAACCTGAGTCGAGGGCCTCGCTTTCGCCACCACCACCGCCACCACCACCGCCACCGCCAGCTCCACTCCCAGCGCCGCTGCCAAGCTGCGCCAGCCAGGCATCGCCGTTGACCTGGCCGAACCGGGCCTTGGCGATCACGCCGGCCTGCGGCAAGGGCGGCAGCGGCTCCTGCAGGGCCACGGCGCCGCGCAGCACCTTGGCGGTGTCACCGCCTACGTCGCGCTGGTACTGCATGGCGATGACCTTGCCCAGGTCCACCCGCAACTCGTCGCGCCCCCCGGACAGCGGCGCGATTCGGACGCTCAGCGGCAGGACCGCGTCGGCCTCCTTGTTCAGCGGCGCGGGCAGGTTCAAGGCGATGCCGGTGAGCGGGCTGCTCACGCTGAGGTCCATCTGCGCGCCCGTGAAGCCGAGCTGCAGCTTGTAGGCGGCCTGTCCGGTGGCAGCCTGGGCGATGCGGGGCACCACGCCGAGTTCGCCCGCGTGCCGCAGCGCCTCCGCCGTGGCCAGGCCCGAACCCGTGAAGCGCAGCGAACCGTCCTTCTGCGTGCCGCCTTCGAACGTGGCCTCACCGCCGAGCACCTGTGCCACGCCGGCGCTGACAGTCACGCCCTTTTGGTCGAAGTCGACCTTGGCGCGCGCATTGCCCAGCAGGGGTACATCGGGGCGCAGGCGCAGCTCGTTGCCCGACAGCTGCACGCTGCCCTTGACGGTGGCGTGGACCAGCTCGGTCAGCGGCAGGGCGATGCCGAGCCTGAGCGACGCGTTGCCCGTACCCCGCGCCTGGGCCAGCGCGCGGCCTGTCCAGTCATTGACCGGCGAGGCCTGGACGTAACGCAGCAGTTCGTGCAAGGGGCCGTTGCCCGCGCCGTCCAGAGCCAGCACCGGCTTGCGACTGGAGAGGTCCTTGATGCCGCCGTTCACGTTCTGGAGCTCGAACCCGTAAGCGTGGGCGTGACCGTTGCGGATCTGCATGCCAGCGCGTTCGAACACGAGGCCGGCCTCCACCTGCTCGAAAGGCGGCCAGGTGGCCGGCTGCCCCGGTTCGGGCGGCACATAGGCCAGCGTCACCCCACGTGCTTCAGCGGCGATGCGGAACTGCTCGCCTGCCTTGACCGACGCGGGCGAATCGAACGGGAAGTTGCTGAGCTCGCCGCGCAGCCGCACGTTGACGTTGCGGGCCTCGCCGGAGAGCACGGCGCCGCGCACATAGTGGCGAGTGTCGACCAGGAAGGCCGGCAGGTAGCGCTGCACGCGCGTGGCCTCGACCGTTGCGATGCGCCCGGTCAGCTCCAGCCAGCCCGCCGACGTCGCTGAGCTGTGCCAGCGCCCGTCGAAGCTGCCCTGCAGATCGGCATTGCGCAGCTGCAGGCCGGCGACGCGTACCTCGAGCTGATGTGGCTGGCCTTGGAGCTTCCACTCCAGCTGCGCAGCCAGCTCATCGATGGGGACGACCGCCTCCTCGAACAGTCCCGGCAGCTCCACATGGCCGTGCTCGACCTGAAGCTGCGCCGTGCCGCCCTTCTCGTTGGCGTCGAGCGCGATGCTGGCGCCGGACAGCCCCGGCCGGCCCAGCTGCAGCAAGTCCTCCGACGGCCGAGCATCCACGGCCAGGCCCTCTAGCCGGGCTCGCACGCGGTAGCTCGTGGGAGCCTCCAGCGCGCCCTGCCAGCGCGCCGAAAGCCCGCTCACCACGCCGTGTGGATCGAGCTGGCGCAGCCACTCGCGGGGCGCCGGGCCGATGGGCAGACGTTCGGCGATGCTGGCCATCAGCGCAAAGTCCAGCCGCTCGGCCGAAACCTCGCCGCCGAGCAGCCGGGCCGTGTCCAGCTTGTCGGGCGCGGTGGGGCTCAGGTTCACGCTCAGGCCCCAGTTGGAGCGCGGCCACTGCAGGCCGTCGGCGCCGGTGAAGCCGAGCTGCGTGGCCTGCAGGGCGATCTGCTGGCGGTCCCGTTGGCGCTCGTGGCGCAGCTGCAAGCGGCCTTCGATGCGGGTCAGCTCCAGGCGCGGCTCAGTGGGTGCGACACGGAGCTTGACGGCGCGCAGGCCCATGTCCACAGTGGCGGAGATGGGGCTGCCATCGCTGAAGTCCACCCAGGCGCGCAGGGCGCCATCGCCCTCGTCAAGCTCGAAAGGCAGGTCCACGTGACGGCGCAGCTCGCGCAGGTCGGTGCGCGGCAGATCGGCGTAGAGCTCGCCGCTCCAAAAGCGCAGCTCGCCGGGCCGCTCGAGCAGCTTCTGGTGGAAGCGGCCGCGCAACGAGAAGCGCTCGCCCCAGGCCGGCGGCGGCGTGGCGTCCAGGCGCAGCTCGTGACGGCGCAAGCTGTTGCGCAGCACGAGGTTCAGGTCAGCAAGCTCCAGCGGCGCCGCGCCGCGCATCTCGTCCACCCAGCGGATCCGCCCACCGCGGATGGCGAACTCGGCCTGAGAGAAGAACCAGTCGGACAAGGCCTCGACTTGGCCGGCATCGGTCTTCTGGCCTTCGTCCACGGACAGGCCGGCGATGAAGACATGGCCCTTGGCGTCGCGGCGCACCTCAAGCTGCGGGCCGTCTACCAGCAGTTGCTCGAAGCGCAGTTGGAGCGTCACGAGCGAACGGGCGGACAGCGTTGCCGTGACCTTGGGCAGGCTCAGCGCCTCGCGCCCGCTCGGGTCAAGCAGGCGCACCTCGGCCAGCTCCAGGGTGGGCATCCAGCCACCCGTGCGGACATGGATAGCACCGATCTTGAGCGGAGCCCCCAAGCCCTTGCTGGCCTCTGCTTCCAGGCGCGGACGCCATTCGTCGATGTGCGGCAGAATCGCCCACTGCAAAACCAGCCAGGCCAGCAGGATCAGCCCCCAGACCACGCCCAGCAGGACCAAGGCCCAGCGAAGCACACGCATCATGAGTCGGATCGGATGCCGGAGCCGGAACGCGGTATGGGAATGGAGGCGCAATTGATTCTTGTCGGAGCCGCGGCGGCGGATGCTGCAAATTCTATGACCACGCTCCCAGCTTCCCCGGCCACCCTAGCCTCGTGCCCGGCCGAACACAGCCGCTTCGTCCAGCGCATCCGGCGCCGCTACGCCACCGAGCTGGGTCTGCTGCCACCGGGCCTACCGGATCGGGACGGCATCACCGCGCTCGTGCACACGCTCCAGGCCGGCGGCCGTGCCCTGGGGCCCAGCCTGCGGGTGGCCCGCCATCTCGTGCTCGAGCGCCTGGCCGTGCTCGACGTGGAGCAAGCCGCGCCCGTGCACAACGTCACCCTGGCCATGACGCAACTGGCCGAGGCAACGCTGAACCTCGCGCTGGCCGAGGCCCGCCGCGAGCAGGACGCGCTCAATGGCGCGCCACTGGACGATCAGGGCCGCGTGATCGAGTTCTGGGTCCTGGGCATGGGCAAGCTCGGCGCGCGCGAGCTCAATGTCTCCTCCGACATCGACCTGATCTACGTTTACGAGGAAGACGGCCAGACGGCAGGCCCGAGCGTGATCAGCGCCCACGAATACTTCAGCCGCGTCGCCAAGCGGCTCTACGCCCTGATCGGCGACGTGACTGAGGACGGTCAGGTCTTTCGCGTCGACCTCGCACTGCGCCCCAACGGCAACTCCGGCCCACCGGTGGTGAGCCTGGCGATGCTGGAGGAGTACTTCCTCGTGCAGGGCCGCGAGTGGGAGCGCTTCGCCTGGCTCAAGAGCCGAGTCGTGGCGCCGTTGCAAAGCGTGGGCGGCTCGCGGGTGCTGGCGCTCAAGTCGCTGGTCACGCCCTTCGTCTACCGCAAGTACCTGGACTACGGCGTGTTCGAAGGCCTGCGCCAACTGCACCGCAAGGTCCGCGACGAAGCCCAGCGCCGCGCCGCCGGGCGGCCCGAGCGCGCCAACGACGTGAAGCTCTCGCGCGGCGGTATTCGCGAGATCGAGTTCATCGTCCAACTGCTGCAGGTCGTGCGCGGCGGCCAGTTCCCCGAGATCCGCACGCGCTCGACGCTCAAGGCGCTCACGCTGCTGAGCCAGCGCGGCCTGATGAAGCCCGAGACCGCGGCCCTGCTGGCCGAGGCCTATGAATTCCTGCGCCGCACCGAGCACCGCATTCAGTTCCTGGACGATCAGCAGACCCATTGCCTGCCCTCGGGCGACGAAGATCTGCGCTGGATCGCACGGAGCATGGGCTTTGCCTGCAAGACCGAGTCCTGCGCTTTCCTCGACAAGCTGCTTGCCCTGCGCGAGCTCGTCGCCACCGAGTTTGACGCCCTGCTCCACGACGGCACACCCAAGCCCGCCAGCGGCGGCTGCAAGGGCTGCGGCGGCCCGCCCCTGGCCGTGGACAGCCCTGAATTCCTCGAGAAGCTGCAGCCCGCGCTGGCCGAGAAGATCGCCCCCTGGGCCGCCCAGCCGCGCGTGCAGGGCTTGCGCGACGCCGCCAAGATGCGGCTTGCCAAGCTCATCGGCCGCGCCGCGCTGGCCGTGCGCGACGGCGAGGTGCCCATGGACGCCGCGCATCGCTTTGTCGACTGGCTCGAACCCTTGCTGCGCCGCGACAGCTATCTGGCCCTGCTCGACGAGCGCCCCGCCGTCCAGGCCCGGCTGCTGCGCCTGCTCGGCCTGGCGCGATGGCCCATGCGCTACTTGATGCAGCACCCGGGCGTGATCGACGAGCTGGCCGATTCTCGCCAGCTGCAAGAGCGCTTTGACGCGGCGGCCTTCGTTGCCGAACTCGAGGAACGCCACCGTGCGTGGGAGCGCTCCGGCGAGGCCAGCGAAGAGGCCCTGCTCGACACCCTGCGCCGCGCCCACCACGCTGAGGTCTTCCGCACGCTGGTGCGCGACGTCGAGGGCCGCATCACGGTCGAGCAAGTGGCCGACGATCTTTCCGCCCTGGCTGACGCCGTGCTGAGCGTGGCCATCCGTTGGGCCTGGGCCCTGCACACCAAGAAGCACCGCGACGAGCCACAATTCGCCATCGTGGCCTACGGCAAGCTCGGCGGCAAGGAGCTCGGCTACGGCAGCGACCTGGACGTGGTCTTCGTCTTCGACGACGAGCACGAGAACGCGGCCGAGGTCTACGGCGGCTTTGTGCGCAAGCTCATCACCTGGCTGACGGTGCGCACGGCGGCGGGTGAGCTCTTCGACATCGACACGGCCCTGCGCCCCAACGGCAACTCGGGCCTGCTCGTGACCTCCATGGCCTCCTTCGAGAACTACCAGACCGGCCGCGGCTCCAACACTGCCTGGACCTGGGAGCACCAGGCCATCACGCGGGCGCGCTTGTGCGCCGGTGCTGCGCATCTGGCGCAGCGTGTGGAAGCCGTGCGGCGCAGCGTGCTGACCGCGCCGCGCGACCGCGCGGCCCTGCGCGAGGAGGTCATGGCCATGCGCGAGAAGGTACGCACGGCACACCGCGAGCACGAAGGCCTCTTCGATCTCAAGCACAGCCCCGGCGGCATGATGGATGCCGAGTTCGCCCTGCAGTTCCTGATCTTGGCCCATGCCAAGGCTCAGCCGGGCCTGCTCGACAACTTCGGCGTGATTGCCTTGCTGCGCCACGCCGAGCAGGTCGGCCTGTTGCCGGCCGGCGTGGGCACGGACTCTGCAGATGCGTACCGCGAGCTGCGCCGCGTGCAGCACCGTGCCCGCCTGGACGAGCAGCCCACGCAGGTGCCCGACTCCGAGCTGCTGCTGCAACGCGAGGCAGTGAAGGCCCTGTGGCGCGCCGTCTTTGGCTGATCACGGCCAGCGCCTTCGCGGCGCTGGCCTTGCTGGCCTGGCCGCTCGACCGTGATGAGCTGTTGTGGCACCCGGACCAGCCCTGGCGCGCCTTCAGCGCGCCCTTTGCGCACCTGAGCCTGCAGCACCTGATCGCCAACCTGGCCGGCTGTGCGGCCGTGGGGCTGCTCGGCTCCGTGGCACGGCTGCCCGCGCGCTCCAGCGTGGCCTGGTTGATCGCCTGGCCCTTGACGCAATGGGGTCTGCTGCTGCGCCCCGACCTGGTCAGCTATGGCGGCTTGTCGAGCGTGCTGCACGCGGGCGTGGCCGTCATTGCGATGGAGCTACTAACCAGACCGGGCCGGGAGCGCAAGGTCGCGCTCGCCCTGTTCGCCGGCCTGCTTCTCAAGCTCTGGCTTGAGGATCCGTTTGGCCCCGCCACTCAAGCGCGCAGCGGCTGGGACATCGCCATCGCCCCCTTCGCGCACCTGAGCGGGGCGATCTCCGGCTGCGTGTCGGCCTACGTCTTGCGCAAGCTTGCCCGCCCCTTGGTCAGCGCAAGGACGCCGCCAGCGCCGGATCGTCCAGACGCGTGAAGGTGAAGCCGTCCTTGCGGATCTCCTCGATCAGCTCGGACAGCTTGGCCAGGGTGTTGGGGTGGATCTCGTGCATGAGCACGATCCCGCCGCGCCGCGCCCTGACGGCCGCGGCCACATGCCCCACGAAATCACTGCGGTACTGCGAGCCCACGCCACAGGACAGGGCCTCGTGCGCATCGACCGTGCCATGGCGGTCGAAGGCCCAGTCGCAGGTGTCCACATGCCATCCGACGATGTGGTAGCCCTGAGCATGCAGCAGCTCGTTGCCGGCGCAGCTGGAGTTTCCGTAGGGGTACCGGAAGATCTTGAGGGCCGCCTGATCCGGCATCTGGGCCAGGCCCTTGCTGATCTCGCTGGCTTGCTCGGTTGCCGGGATGTCGTGAAAGTTCGGGTGCGACCAGGAATGGCTGCCGATCAGGTGGCGCTTTTTGTCCAGCACCTTCTGCACCAGCTCGGGGTACTTCTGCATCTTCTCGCCGATGAAGAAGAAGGTGGCCGGGATGTCGAAGCGGTCCAGCACCTCCAAGATGCGCTCGGTCTGCTCGGGTTCAGGGCCGTCATCGAAGCTCAGGGCGACCTGGCCCTTCGGTGGCGCCGTGGCGATGTCGGATTCGAAGCGGCACTGTCGCTTGAGCTCCTCCGCGTCCACCGTCAGCCGCTCGTAGAGGCGCGTCAGGTGGGCGCGGCGATGCGGGTCAGTGGGCGAGCGCGTCGGTTCCGGCTTCGGCGCCGAAGCCGGAACCGGAGCCGACGCGGTCGCCGAGGCAGCGCCCGACACGACGGCCGGCGTCTCAGCCGCCGCCTGGAGACCCACACCCAGCACAAAGCAGGCCAAGACCCGCGTGAACGAGACCAACGCGCTCAATCGAGCTCCCCCTTCAATTCATTGACATGTTCCAGAAGCTGGCGCGCCAGCTTTGAATCCCCGCGGATGCGCGCCCTGATCTTCACGTGCGACGGCAGCGGCTTGTGACCGCTGGCTACGACAATCACGGGGCAGCTTTCGTCGCGTCGCCCCGACGCGCGCACGGCCGCGGTCAAGGCAAACGCGGTCAAGGCGATCGCGGTCAAGTCGGACATCTCCCGCGAAGCGAATGGCACACGCGTGAGCCCCTAGCCAGACCCAATCAAACACGCCGGAGTCGGGTTCCGCATCTTCGAATCCAGGCACTTCTGCAACCACCTTCCACCAGGATAGACCTCGCTCGGTAGAACCCAAGCGCGCCCCCTCCCAGGAGCCTTCGACACCAAGAGTTCTCTCGGCCCTGGGCGAAGTGTATGTCCACGCCGCCGCTGAGTCCGTCAGGCTTGCCAAAGCGCGGGCGCCGGTTTGCAAGCTGGATCGCGCAGAACGTCAAATTGAGAAACAGTGCTGAATCAACGACAGGGCTCGCCAGCGTCATAGAGCACGAATGTCTTGCGCGTGGGCGCGACAACCTCCCATGTGCCGTGAAAGCCGCGCGGGACGACAAAGGACTCACCCGCCGAGAGCGTGATCGAATTGCCCTGGTCGTCAGTGATCACGCTCGTGCCCTCGATCACTTTGCAATACTCCTCTTCGGTGTAAGCAATTTTCCATTTGCCCACTTCACTGTGCCACTCACCAACAAAGAACTGCTTGGTCGGATCGGTGTAGTGCATCCAAAGCGTTTGACGGGGATTGCCGGAGATGAGCTTCTCGCGGGGCAAGAAGTACACCTCAGGTTCGATCGGACAGACAGGAAGCTTGCATATTTGCATGCGATGCAGACCTCAGTTATTTATGCATTCAATGGCAACGCCGTCCGTCGATCATCACGGCGTGCTCCAAGCCAGCGGAACTCTGGTGATGTCGCGACTTCAGCAAGTCTCATTCAGCAAGTCTCAATGAGCGCCGGCGAGGCGTGGGATCGGCCTCCACAACAAGGCAGCAACGACGAATGGGCCCATTGGGTTCTGGCCCGATGGGCTCCTCGGTCTCACGGTCGTTGACGCGGATGTGCACTGCACGGCTCAACCGTCGATGCCGGCCAGGCAAACGTACTTGATCTCCAGGTAGTCGTCGAGCCCGTGGCGCGATCCCTCGCGACCCAGGCCCGACTGCTTGATGCCGCCGAACGGCGCCTCGGCCGTGGAAATCAGGCCCGTGTTCACGCCGACCATGCCGGCCTCCAGCCGCTCGGTCACGCGGGTGATGCGGCCGATGTCGCGGCTATAGAAATAGGCAGCCAGACCGAACTCCGTGTCGTTGGCCAAGGCGAGCACCTCGGCCTCGGTGTCGAAGGCAAAGATGGGCGCAAGCGGGCCGAACGTCTCCTCGCGCGCCACCTTCATGCCGGCGTGCACGCCGGCGATCACGGTGGGCTCGAAGAACTGGCCGCCGAGCGCATGGCGCTTGCCGCCTGTCAGCACGCGCGCCCCCTTGGACAGCGCATCGGCAATGTGCTCCTCGACCTTGGCCACGGCCTTGACATCGATCAGCGGGCCCTGGGTGACGCCGACCTCCACGCCGGCGCCGACCTTGAGCGCCTCGACCCGCGCCACGAGCTTGGCGCTGAAGGCCTCGAGCACACCACGCTGAACATAGATGCGGTTGGCGCAGACGCAGGTCTGGCCGGCGTTGCGGAACTTTGAGACCATGGCACCCTCGACCGCCGCGTCCAGGTCGGCATCGTCGAAGACGATGAAGGGTGCGTTGCCGCCGAGCTCCAACGAGAGCTTCTTGATCGTGTCGGCCGACTGGCGCATCAGCAGGCGGCCGACCTCGGTCGAGCCCGTGAACGAGAGTTTTCGAACTTTCGAGCTGCGCGTGAGCTCGCCGCCGATCTCGCTGGCCGAACCGGTGACGATGGACAGCAGGCCCGGCGGTACGCCGGCGCGCTCGGCCAGCACGGCAAAGGCGAGCGCCGAGTATGGCGTCTGCAGGGCCGGCTTGACGACCATCGAGCAGCCCGCCGCCAGTGCCGGGCCGACCTTGCGCGTGATCATTGCGATCGGGAAGTTCCACGGCGTGATCGCGGCGGTCGTACCGACGCTCTGGCGGATCGCCTGGATGCGGCGGTCCCCCATCGGCGCCGGAATCGTCTCTCCGTAGATGCGACGCGCCTCCTCGGCAAACCATTCGATGAAGGAAGCCGCGTAGATGATCTCGCCCCTGGCCTCGGCCAAGGGCTTGCCCTGCTCGGACGTCAGAATCAGGGCCAGGTCGTCCTGGTTCGCCAGCATGAGATCGTTAAGCTTGCGCAGAACGGCAGCGCGCTGCCGAGCGGGCTGCGCACCCCAGCGGCGCTGGGCCTCGTCGGCGGCGTCAATGGCGCGCTCGGTCTCGGCCTCGCCGCACATCGGCACTGTGCCGATCTGCTCGCCCGTGGCCGGGTTGCGCACGATGGCCACGGCCTCGCGCTTGTCGGCATCCACCCATTCGCCGGCCACATAGGCCTGCTGGCGCAGCAGGCCGGGGTCCTTGAGCGTGAGCATCTCAGGCCTCCGCCTTGAGGGCCTTGGTGAGGATAGCCAGGCCCTCCTCGAACAGCGCGTCCTCGATCGTCAGCGGGAACAGAAAGCGCAGCACATTGCCGTAGGTGCCGCAACTCAGCAGCAGCAGGCCGGCATCCTTGGCGCGCTGCTGGACGACCTTGGTGAAGTCAGGGTCCGGCGTACCGTCGGCCTTGGCAAACTCGACCGCCACCATCGCACCGGGGCCGCGCACATCGCTGATCTGCGGGACGCCCGTGCGCAGGCCCTCCAGCCTGGCCTTGAGCGTGGCGCCGAGGCGCTCGGCGCGGGCGCAGAGCTGCTCGTCCTCGATCACGTCGAGCACGGCGTGGGCGGCGGCGATGGCCAGCGCATTGCCGGCATAGGTGCCGCCGAGGCCGCCAGGCGCGGGCGCGTCCATGATCTCGGCGCGGCCGCAGACAGCCGACAGCGGCGTGCCGCCGGCCAAGCTCTTGGCCAGGGTCATCAAGTCGGGCAGCACGTCGTAATGTTCCATCGCGAACAGCTTGCCGGTGCGGGCGAAGCCGGTCTGGATCTCGTCGGCGATCAGCACGATGCCATGACGGTCGCAAACCTCGCGCAGCGCCCGCATGAAATCCAGGGGCTGCTGGTAGAAGCCGCCCTCGCCCTGCACAGGCTCGACGATGATGGCGGCGACCTGCTCGGGTTCGATGTCCGACTTGAACAGCTGCTCGAGGGCGCGCAGCGAGTCGTCGACGCTGACGCCGTGCAGTGCGATCGGCGCCGGCACATGGTAGACGCTAGCCGGAAAGGGTCCGAAGCCCTGCTTGTAGGGCGCGACCTTGCCCGTCAATGCCATACCCATGTAGGTGCGACCGTGGAAGGCGCCGCCAAGGGCAATCACGCCGGAGCGGCGCGTATGGTGACGAGCAATCTTGATCGCGTTCTCCACCGCCTCGGCACCGGTCGTGAAGAAGGCCGTCTTCTTGGGGTGCGAGCCCGGCGTGATTCGGTTCAGGCGTTCGGCCAGGTGTACGGCGCTTTCATAGGGCACGACCTGGTAGGCCGTGTGGGTGAAGCAGTCGAGCTGGGCGCGGATCGCCGCGACGACTCGCGGATGACAATGGCCGGTATTGAGCACGGCAATTCCCGAGCCGAAATCGATGTAGCGACGTCCTTCCACGTCCCACAGCTCGGCGTTCAGCGCGCGCTGAGCATAGATAGAGGGAAAGCCAATGCCCACGCCGCGTGGCGTGGCGGCGACGCGGCGCGCGTCGATGCTGGTATTGCTGGTCATGCGGAAGGTCTCCGGCCATCTAGGATGGCCCCAGTCTATGGTTAGATTGGAACTACCAATGGATCCAATTTGTGAATATTTATGGAACCAAATAAGAGACCTGAAGTAGCCCTGCCGGACTATGTGCAGGCCCATTTTGACCGCCAGAGCCCGCTCGCGGACCATCGCCAGCTCTACACCATCTTGCAGCGCGGGATCCGCGACGGAGCGCTCGGTGCCGGCGGCAAACTACCGCCGACGCGGGTGCTGGCGCAGGCTCTGGGCATCGCACGCAACACCGTCGTCCATGTTTACGAGCAGCTGGCGCTGGAAGGCTATGTACGGGCCGGCGTCGGGCGCGGCACCTATGTGGCGCCGCTGGCGCCGCGCCTGACGGCGACGGCCGTGCGACCGCCGCGTGCCGCTTCGCTGTCCCGGCGTGGCGGCGAGTTGCTGGCGCGAGCCGGCGCCGGCTCGCAGCAATGGGGCGCCTTTGTGCCCGGCGTACCTGAGGTCCGACTCTTCCCCACCGCGGTCTGGAACCGCCTGCATCTGCGGACCTGGCGGCGCGCCTCGCCGCAGCAGATGAGCTACGCCACGGGTGGCGGCGACGCCGGCCTGCGTCAAGCCATTGCCGACTATCTGCAAGGCACGCGCGGTGTCAACTGCGTGCCCGAGCAGATCGTCGTCACCAGCGGCACGCAGCAGTCGCTGCACCTGATCGCCCAGTTACTCGCCGACCGCGGAGATAGCGTCTGGCTCGAAGACCCGGGGTACTGGGGGGCGCGCAGCGTCTTCGCCAATGCCGGATTGCATCCCCTGCCTGTCGAGATCGATGCCGAAGGCATGGCGCCTTCGGCCCGGCAGCTCCGCCAGCCGCCGAAGCTGATGTTTTGCTCGCCGTCGCACCAGTACCCGACCGGCGCACTGATGAGCCATGGTCGGCGCCGCCAACTGCTGGAGTACGCGGCCGCGCACGGTGTATGGATGGTCGAGGACGATTACGACAGCGAGTTCCGCTACGACGCCCGCCCCCTGCCCGCCTTGCAAGGTCTCGACGCCCAGGGGCGCGTGATCTATCTGGGCACGTTCTCCAAGACCCTTTTCCCCTCGCTGCGCCTGGCCTACCTCGTGCTGCCGCCGGAGCTGGTGGACGCCTTCGCGCGCGCGCTCGGTGAGCTGTTCCGCGAAGGCCAGAGCCTGCAGCAGGCCGTGCTCGCAAGCTTCATCGCCGAGGGCCATTACGCGAGCCACATTCGGCGCATGCGCGCCGTTTACGCGGCCCGCCGCGCAGCCTTGATTGAAACCATCGGCTCGCAGTTCGGCGAGCGGCTACCCGTCGCCGGAGGCAACGCCGGCCTGCACCTGATGCTGGGCCTGCCGCCTGAGTTGGATGACCGTGCCACGTCGCTCGAGGCCCTGCGCGCCGGCATCATCACACGGCCGCTGTCGCTGTACTCGATGCGCCGGCCAGCGCCGTTGAACGGCCTGATACTGGGCTACGGCACGGTGCGGGAGGAGGAGATAGCACCCGCGTTCGGACGGCTGGCGGCGGTGGTGCGCAAGGCCCTCGGCAAGCGTTGAGGTCCACATCCAAAGCGCCACGCCAGGGTCCCGCGGCCTTTGCGAGAAATCCAGGTCAGGCTGTCGCGTACGGCCACGCCTAGAGCTCGAATGCAGTGCTCTTCTTGATGGTCCTGAGTACCAGCATCGAGTTCGACCGCGCCACCTCGGGCAGCTGCATCAGCACCTGGGTGTGAAAACGCTCGAGATCCTCGGCATCCTTATAGGCGAAGCGGATCAGGTAGTCGTTGGCGCCGGCCACATAAAAGCAGTCGAGCACATCGGGACTGGCGAGCACAGCTTCCTCAAATGCGGCCAGGGCGGCCGTTGTCATGCGCTCCAGGTTGATGATGGTGTAGCTCGTGCCCTGTTTGCCGACAGCTCTGGGATTGAGCAGGGCCACGTAGCGATCGATGACGCCGCATTCCTCAAGACGCTTCACGCGCCGAAGGCTGGCCGAGGGCGAGAGATGGACGCGCTGGGCCAGCTCCTGGTTGGGCAGGCGACCGTCGCGCTGCAACTCGTTCAGGATGCTGCGGTCAATCGCATCCAATTTCACTTCATCGATCTTCGAAGGCATTGAATTCTTCATATTCCCCAATTTATAGCATTGGATTGCAAAACATCGGGTTTAGCCTGCGCGCGCGCGCCGCCACATTGCGTGCCGCCCAGCCTAGACTGGTGCACCGCCGCAATCATCTCTATGAAGCTGCTCGCCCTCGATCGTGAACTGACCCAGGACTCCTATTACGCGGCCACCGTGCAGCGTGGCCCGGGCTATGCGGCGCTGAGCGAGTCCGTGAGCGCGGATGTGGCCATCGTCGGCGGCGGGCTGGCCGGGCTTTCGGCCGCGGTGGAGCTGGCGCAGCGCGGCCACGAGGTCGTGCTGCTCGAGGCAGGGCTCGTCGGTGGAGGCGCCTCGGGCCGCAACGGCGGCCAAGCCATCCACGGCCTGGCCTGCGACCAGGCGACCATCGAGGCGCAGCTGGGCCTGGACGAGGCTCGCCGCATCTGGGCCATGAGCATCGAGGCGCTGGACCTGATTCGCGAGCGCTGCGCCCGCTTCGACATCGATGCCGAATGGCAGGACGGCTTCCTGGGCTTGGCCACGAGCGCCGTCAAGGCCGCCGAGCTCGAGCACTGGGTGCAGCGTATGGCCGAGGTCTACGACTATCCGCTGCGCTGGATCCCTCCCGCGGAGATCGGCGAGTGGATTGCCAGCCGGCGTTTCCATGCCGGCTGCCACGACGCGCGCTCCGGCCATCTGCACCCGCTCAAATACAGCCTGGGCCTGGCCCGCGCGGCCGTGAACCTGGGCGTGCGACTGCACGAATACAGCCCTGTCACATCGATGGAACACGGCGAGACTGTGCTGCTGCGCACGGCGCAAGGCCAGGTGCGGGCGCGCCAGGTGCTGCTGGCTGGCAATGTCTACTTGCCCGAGCTCGCGCCCTCGCTGGCGCCGGACCTCGCCGCGCGCATCATGCCCGTGGGCACCTACATCGCCTGCACCGAGCCCATGGAAGCCGAGCGGCTGCGCGCGCTCATCCCAAGCCGCTCGGCGGTCTGCGATACGAACTTCGTGCTCGACTACTTCCGCCCCACGCTCGACCAGCGCCTGCTCTACGGCGGGCGCGTGAGCTACAGCACGGTCACGCCACGCTCGCTGATCAGCAGCATGCGCGCCCGGCTGCTCCAGAGTTTTCCGCAGTTGGGCGACGTGGCGATGCAATACGCTTGGGGCGGCTTCGTGGACATCTCGATGAACCGGGCGCCTGATTTCGGTCGCCTCGGTGCGGCGCGCAACGTCTACTATCTGCAAGGCTTCTCGGGCCATGGCCTGGCGCTGACCGGTCTGGCCGGCCGCGTGGTGGCCGAGGCCATGCATGGCGACGCCGCACGCTTCGACACCTTCGCGCGCCTGAACCACCGTCGCTTTCCCGGCGGGCGCCTGATGCGCATGCCAGCGTTGGTGCTGGGCATGGCCTATTACCGGCTGAAGGACCTATTGTGAGCACCGCGCTGCGCAAGCCCCAGATCCTGGTGCCGGTGTGCAACCGGCAGCTCGGCGACCACCCCTTCCACGTCGTGGGCAAGAAGTACATCGACGCCGTGCGCCTGGCCGGCGGCCTGCCGTTGGTAGTGCCGAACGCCGGCCCGGACGAGCTTGAGGACTGGCTGGCCCTGGCCGACGGCGTGTTCCTCACCGGTTCGCCTTCCAATGTCCACCCGAGTCATTTCGAGGAGGATGTGCACGATGCCGAACTGCCGCTGGACCCGGACCGCGACGCGCTGACGCTGCCGCTGATCCGCCGCGCGACAGCCATGGGCCTGCCGCTATTCGCGATCTGCCGCGGCTTCCAGGAAACCAATGTCGCGCTCGGCGGCAGCCTGCACCAGGCTGTACAGGAGCAACCGGGCCTGGCCGACCATCGCGCGCCCAAGGGCTTGCCGCCCCAGATCGCCTATGCCGAGCAGCATGCCGTCACCGTGCTGCCGGGCGGACGACTGCATGCGCTGCTCGGCACGGGCCCGGTGCAGGTCAACTCGCTGCACGGCCAGGGCGTGAACCGCCTCGCGCCGGGCCTGCGCATCGAAGCCGTCGCGCCCGATGGCCTGGTCGAGGCCTTCAGCATCGAGCCGGCGCGCGGCTTCTCGCTGTGTGTGCAATGGCATCCAGAGTGGCAGGCCGCCGACAACCCGGTCTCCATGGCCTTGCTGCAGGCCTTTGGCCAAGCCTGCCGCGACTACCGCGATCAGGTGCGCAGCCTTCGCCACGACTCCAAGACCGATCCGGAGACCTAGCGCCCGCTTCGGCGCTTCTCGCGAAGGCGTCCGCCAAGAGACGCCCGAGTTCTTGTCCCGAGTTCCTGTCCCGCGCTCCTCCAGCGCTTCCCAATTCAGGCCGCATCACGACATCCCCGGCCCGACGCAGACCCAAAGGTGCTTTATGGTGCTCAGAAACGATTTCACGTTCGGTGAACTGGAGCAGTGGTTCAGCAACCACCGTGTGACCGAAATTGAATGCCTCGTCCCCGACCTCACGGGCGTAGCCCGCGGCAAGATCTTGCCGCGCGAAAAATTCACCGAGGATCGCGGCATGCGACTGCCTGAGGCGGTCGTGGCCATGGGCGTGACGGGCGAGTTCCCTGAAGAAGGGCCTTACTACGACGTCATCAGCCCCAACGACATGGACATGCACCTGCGCGCCGACCCGACCACGGCGCGCCTTGTACCCTGGGCCGTCGACCCGACCGCGCAGATCATCCACGACTGCTACGACCGCCACGGCAATCTTGTGCCCTTCGCGCCTCGCTCGGTGCTGCGCCGCGTCTGTCAGCTCTTCGAGGACGAGGGCTGGGATCCGGTCGTTGCGCCCGAGCTGGAGTTCTACCTTGTGGCACGCAACACCGATCCCGACGTGCCCCTCAAGCCGCCCATCGGCCGTAGCGGTCGCGCCGAAACCTCGCGCCAGGCCTATTCGATTGACGCCGTCAACGAGTTCGATCCGCTGTTCGAAGACGTCTATGACTACTGCGAAAAGATGGAGCTCAACGTCGACACGCTGATTCACGAAATCGGCGCTGGCCAGATGGAGATCAACTTCTTCCATGCCCATCCGCTGGGCCTGGCCGACGAGGTCTTCTTCTTCAAGCGCACTGTGCGCGAGGCCGCATTGCGCCACGACATGTTCGCCACCTTCATGGCCAAGCCGATCTTCGGCGAGCCCGGTAGCGCCATGCACGTGCACCAGAGCATCATCGACAAGCGCACGGGTCGCAACCTCTTCTCCAATGAAGACGGGACGCCCAGCCAGGAGTTCTTTTGGTACATCGGCGGCCTGCAGAAATACATCCCAGCTGCCATGGCCCTGTTCGCGCCCTATGTGAACAGCTACCGCCGCTTGGCCCGCAATACCGCTGCGCCGATCAACATCCAGTGGGGCACGGACAACCGCACCGTGGGCATTCGCTCGCCGGTGGCCGCGCCCTCGGCGCGCCGCATCGAGAACCGAGTGATCGGCGCCGACGCCAATCCCTACGTGGCCCTGGCTGCCACTCTGGCCTGCGGCTATCTGGGCATCAAGAATCGCATCGAGCCCACGCCTGAGTGCAAGGGCGACGCCTACCTCGGTGACTTCGCGCTCCCGCGCAGCCTCGGTGACGCGCTCAACCTGTTGCGCGCCGAGAAGGACCTGGCGTCTGTGCTCGGCGAGAGCTTCGTCACGGTCTACACCGAGGTCAAGGAAACCGAGTACGAGGAATTCATGACGGTGATCTCGCCCTGGGAACGCGAGCACCTTCTCTTGCATGTTTGAGGAGACTCCATTGAACACTCGCAGCACCCTTGATCTGCAGCAGGCAGACACAAGACATTTCTTGCACCCGTTCACCGACCATGCCGGCCTTGCGCGCAAGGGCGCGCGCATCATCGAGCGCGCAGAAAACATCTATCTGTGGGACAGCGAGGGACAGAAGATTCTCGACGCCATGAGCGGCCTGTGGTGCGTGAATACCGGCTACGGCCAGCAGGCCCTGGTCGACGCGGCGACGCGCCAGATGAAGGAACTGCCCTTCTACAACGCTTTCTTTCAAACCGCGACCGTGCCGGCCATCGAGCTGGCCGAGCTGCTGGCCGAGGTCACGCCGCCGCAATTCCAGCATGTCTTCTTCACCTGCTCGGGCTCAGAAGGTAACGACACCATCGTGCGCATGGTGAGGCGGTACTGGGACGTGATGGGCGAGCCCGCGCGCAAGGTCATCATCAGCCGCAAGAACGGCTACCACGGCTCCACCATGGCCGGTGCCTCATTGGGCGGCATGAGCGGCATGCACGAGCAAGGCGGCCTGCCGATCCCCGATATCGTGCACATCGAACAGCCGCACTGGTTCGAACTGGGGCGCGAGCACAGCCGTGAGGCGTTCGGCCTCATCGCGGCCGGCTGGCTCGAGGCCAAGATTCTCGAAGTCGGCCCCGAGCGCGTTGCCGCATTCATCGGCGAACCCGTGCAGGGCGCCGGCGGGGTGATCGTGCCGCCCTCGACCTACTGGCCCGAGATCCAGCGCATCTGCGACAAGTACGGCATCTTGCTCGTCAGCGATGAGGTCATCTGCGGCTTCGGCCGCACTGGCAACTGGTTCGGATGCGAAACCTTCGGCACGCGCCCCGACCTGATGACGTTCGCCAAGGGCGTGACCTCGGGCTATGTGCCGCTGGGCGGCGTGATGGTCGGCGAGCGCGTCGCCCGCGCCCTGATCGAGAAGGGCGGCGAGTTCACCCACGGCTTCACCTACTCGGGCCACCCGGTGTCCTGTGCCGTGGCCATCGCCAACATCGGCCTGTTGCGCGAGCTGGACCTGGTACGCCGCGTACGCGAGGACGTCGGCCCCTATCTGGCGCAGCGCTTCCTCGAAATTGAGGATCACCCCTTGGTGGGTGAGGTGCAGACCTGCGGAATGATGGGCGCCGTACAACTCGTCAAGGACAAGACCTCGGGCGCGGGATTTGCTAGCGAGTTGGAGGTCGGCATGGTGTGCCGCGGACACTGCTTCGGCAACGGGCTCATCATGCGTGCCGTCGGTGATCGGATGATCATCGCCCCGCCTCTCGTGATGACCCGAGAGCAGATCGACGAAATGATGCAGTTGATCAAGCGCTGCCTGGACCTGACCCTGAACGATCTCAGGCAGCGCGGTTGGTTCAAGTAGTCGAACGACCGCGCATGCCCCAGCTTCGGCCTTTCAACATCGACCCTTTGGAGCTCTGGAACCCACCATGAACAACAACGTGACTCGCTTCCCTCTCAAGACGCTAGCCTCGGCCTGTCTGCTGGCGCTACCGCTGCTCGCAGCGTCCGCTGTCCATGCGCAAACCGTGCCAGTCAACGCTGACCCGGCCACCGCCAACGAGGGCGCCGACAAGGTGAAGTTGAGCACCGTGGTGGTCACGGGTTCCAACATCCGGCGCATCAGTGCCGAAACGCCAAGCCCCGTGCAGACGCTCAAGGCTGACGACCTCAAGCAGTCGGGCTACAGCAATCTGGCCGACGTGCTGCAAGGCATCACAGCCAACAATATGGGCTCGCTGAGCCAAGGCAATGCCAGCGCCTTCGCAGCCGGTGGCTCGGGCGTGGCGCTGCGCGGCTTGACGGTGGGCGCAACGCTGGTGCTGATCGACGGCCACCGCATGGCCTCCTACCCCATGCCCGACGATGGCGAGCGCGACTTCGTGGACATCGCCTCCATCCCCTTCGACGCCGTCGAGCGCATCGAGGTGCTCAAGGACGGTGCCTCGGCCGTCTACGGCTCCGATGCTATGGCCGGCGTCGTCAACGTCATTCTCAAGAAGAGCTTCAAGGGCGTAACGATCAGCGGTGAGACCGGCGTCACCGGACATGGCGACGGCAAGGTCAACCATGCCTCGATCACCGGCGGCATCGGCGACCTCACCGGCGACGGCTACAACGCCTATCTCTCGCTCGAGGCGCGCCACCAGGACCCGGTGCTGCTCAAGAGCCGCCCCTACCTGGCCATCACGGACTGGTCTAAATGGGGCGGCACCTCGGACATTTTCTCGAGCAACGGCAGGCCCAACCTCGCCGGCAACGACCAACTCCAGCTTCAGCCGCGCACCTCCAACCTGAACCTGCTTGGCCGCGTCACCAAGCAGCTGTCCGACGGTTGGACGGCGAATCTGCAGGCCTCGGTGTTCACGAGCAAGGGCGAGCAGGTCGGCGTGTTTAACGACGTGAGCGCCGGCCTGCAGAGCTTCGCCTTCGGCCCGTCGAACTCGCAGAACCCGATCCCGAATCCGGCCGGCAATCCCTACACCTTCATACAGTCTGACGGCACGACGCCCTTCACCGATTCGCTCGCCCAGCTGGGACCCCAGCTGCAGAGCACCAAGACCACCTCCAGCCGCCTGGTGGCCGAGCTCTCGGGCCAGCTCGGCGACTGGGACATCGACGCCTCGCTTGGCGTGACGCGCACCGAGACCAAGCTCGTCAGCGCCAACTTCCTGTCCGTCCAGGGCTTTCAGGGCGCGCTCAACAACGGCCATTTCGTGCCCGGCCAGACGCTCACGATCAGCCCGGCTCTGCGCCAGGAGATCGCGCCGACCGGCTACGCCACCTCGACCAACGAACTCAACTTCGTCAGCGTTCACGGCAGCCGCGAGCTGATGACGCTGTCGGGCGGCCCGCTCTCGCTGGGTCTGGGCACTGACCTGATCTCCCGCAAGCTCAACGAGGGCTTCCCGGCCAGCTTCGCCAGCGGTGACCAGTACAGCCCGATCTACTCCTTCGCCGCCGGCAAGCAGACCGTCTGGGCCGCCTATGGCGAACTCGTCGCACCGGTGACCAAAGAGCTCGAGCTCGATGCCGCCGCCCGTGCCGACCATTACGACACCTACGGCAATTCGGCCACACCCAAGTTCGGCTTCAAGTACGTCCCGAGCAAGAGCTTCACGCTGCGCGGCACCTATGCCCAGGGCTTCCGCGCGCCGAACCCGGCCGAGACCGGCCATTCGGGCTCGACGTCTGGCGTGCTGAACCCGCTCTACGACCCGGTGCTCTGCGCCGGCGGCAATGCCAGCACGGCCATTGACCCGAACCAGTGTGGGATCTTCATCACCGAGCTGCAGCTCTCCAACCCCAAGCTCAAGCCCGAGCGCTCCAACTCCTACACCTTCGGCGTGATCCTCGAGCCGACCGAGTGGTTCAACGTCTCGGTCGACTACTACAACATCCGCATCAAGGACCAGATCATCGCCGTGGGCCTGCTCGGGCAGACCCAGCTCAACAACCCGGCAGCCTACGGCGCCCTGATCTACCGCGCCGCTCCCGATCCGACCATCCCCGGCGAGACCGTGGGCCCGATCACCTACGAGACCTATCCCTTCCTCAACGCCAGCGTGACCAACACCTCAGGGCTGGATCTCGACCTGCGCACGCACTGGAATCTCGGCGAATGGGGCGAACTGCGCAGCGAGTTCAACGCCACCCACATGCTGCGCTACAGCATGACCTTTGGCGGCGTGAACTATGCCTTCGCCGGCACGCATGGGCCGAGCTTCGTCTCGGGCGACACCGGCGCGCCGCGCGATCGCATCCAGGCCTCGCTGACCTGGACGCAAGGGCCGCTGGAGCTGACCGGCACAGCCAACTACATCAGCGGCATCAGCGTGCTCGATCCGACGGCCAACCCGAACACCTGCGACTTCGCGCTCAAAGGCACCTTCCCGAACGGCGTGCCGGCGCAGGGGCAGAACTTCTGCAGTGTGCCCTCGTTCACGAGCTTCAACTTCGCCGCCCGCTACGCCGTGAGCAAGAAGTTCACCGTCCACGCCAGCGTGACCAATCTGTTCGACCGCCACGCGCCGTACGACCTGCAGACCTTCGGCTCGACCGGCAACGGCGCCCAGGCCGGCGGCGCCGCGTACAACCCGGCCATGCATCAGGACGGCGCGATCGGCCGCAACTACACGGTCGGCGCGAGCTACACCTTCTGATATGCAGCGCTTCCTCGCCGGTCTGGTCCTGCTGCTCGCCTTCGTCGGCTTCCGACAGGCCCGGGCCGACGAGGAAGAAGAGAAGGTTCTCAACATCTACAACTGGTCGGACTACATCGCCGATGACACGATCCGCGGCTTCGAGAAGGAGACGGGCATCAAGGTCCGCTACGACACCTTCGACAACAACGAGATCGTGCATGCCAAGATGGTCGCCGGCGACACCGGCTACGACCTCGTCGTACCTTCTTCGTACTGGGCCAAGATCCAGGCCGACGGCGGCCTGCTGCGCAAGCTCGACAAGCGCAAGCTGAGTAACTACGCCAATCTCGACCCGCAGCTGCAGTCCCAGCTCGCTCGGCTCGATCCGGGCAACCAGTACATGGTGACCTGGCTCTGGGGCTTCACGACCGTCGGCATCAATGTGGACAAGGTGCGCGCCGCGATCGCGCCCCTGCCCCTGCCCGAGAACTCCTGGGAGCTGCTCTTCAACCCGCGCTACGTCTCGCGCCTCAAGTCCTGCGGCGTGAGCTTCATGGACTCGGCCACCGAGGTCGTGCCGGCCGCCTTGCACTACCTCGGTCGGCCGCCCTACAGCCACTCGATGGACGACTACCGCGAGCTGCCGCCGCTGCTCAAGAGCATCCGGCCCTATGTGACGCTGTTCAGCTCCTCCGGCTATATCAATGACCTCGCCAACGGCTCGATCTGCGTCGTGCTCGGTTGGTCCGGCGACATCAATATCGCGCGCCAGCGCGCTATCGCCGGCAAGACCGGCCAGCATATCGAGGCCCTGCTGCCGAGCAGCGGCGGCATCCTCTTCATGGACACCATGGTCATCCCGGCCGACGCGCCCCACCCCAACAACGCGCTCCGGTTCATCAACTACATCCTGCGTCCCGAGATTGCCGCGGCGATTTCGAACAAAGTCTTCTACTCGAGCCCGAACCGCGCGGCCCGCCCGCTGATCCGCCCCGAGATCGCCAACAACCCGACCGTCTACCCGAGCGAGGCCGAGATGGTCCGCATGGTCCCGCCCGACGCACTGACCAACGAGACGCGCCGGCAAATGACCCATCTCTTCACTTCTTTCAAGTCCGGCTACTGAAAAGCCGCAAGCTCATGGCATTCCTCCAGATCGACCGGGTGGTCAAGGACTTTGGCGGCGGCGCGGTCGCCGTGGCCGGCGTGTCGCTGTCCATCGAGCGCGGCGAGATCTTCGCGCTGCTCGGCTCCTCGGGCTGCGGCAAGACCACGCTGCTGCGCATGCTGGCCGGCTTCGAGACGCCGACGAGCGGGCGCATCGTCCTTGATGGACAGGAGCTCGCCGATCTGCCGCCGCATCTGCGGCCGATCAACATGATGTTCCAGAGCTATGCGCTGTTCCCGCACCTGAGCGTCTGGGACAACATCGCCTTCGGTCTGCGCCGCGAGGGCAGGCCGCGCGACGAGGTGGCCGAGCGGGTGGACGCGATGCTCGAGCTCGTCCAACTCAAGCCCTATGCGAAACGCAAACCACATCAACTCTCCGGCGGCCAGCAGCAGCGCGTGGCACTCGCGCGCAGCCTTGCCAAGCGTCCGCGCCTGCTGCTGCTGGACGAGCCGCTTGGCGCCCTCGACAAGAAACTTCGCGAGGAGACCCAGGTCGAGCTCGCCCGCATCATCCGCGAGGTCGACGTCACCTGCGTGATGGTCACGCACGACCAGGAGGAGGCCATGACCCTGGCCTCGCGCATCGCCGTGATGAGCGAGGGCCGGCTGCTCCAGGTCGGCCCACCGCGCGAGATCTACGAGACGCCGACGAGCCGCTTCGTCGCCGACTTCATCGGCAACGTCAACCTGATGGACGGCGTGGTGGAGGTCGACGAGCCCGACCACGTCGTGATCGCCTGCACGGATGTGAAGCACCGCGTCGGCCATGGCATCAGCGGCCACCTCGGCCAGAACCTGGCCGTGGCGCTGCGGCCCGAGAAAATCCAACTCTCCCGCGCCGCGCCGGCCGACACGCAGTTCAACGTTGCTCGCGTTCGAGTGATGGAGCGCTCCTACTTCGGCGCCTACACGGTCTATCACCTGCAGTTGGCCAGCGGCACCCGGCTCAAGATCTCGCAGGCGAACACCGAGAGACACGGCGATGAGGCCCTGGCCATCGGCGACGAGGCCTGGGCGAGCTGGAGCGACTCGGCGCAGATCGTGCTAACACAGTGACGGGCATGACCAAGACCTTTGCGCTCAAGCTCCTGCGCCCGAACGGTGCGCACGCCGTCGTCGGCGTGCCCTATGCCTGGCTGCTGCTCTTCTTCGCCTTGCCGTTTCTGATCGTGCTGCGCATCAGCTTCTCGGAGATGGAAGCCGTGCGCGTTGGCGACATCTTCAACTACAGCGACGGCACGCTGAGCCTGCGCCTGCGTGTCGCAAATTACCTGTTCCTCGGCCAGGACGACCTCTACCTGCGGGCCTACCTGAGCAGCCTGCGCTATGCGGCGCTGACCACCATCGGCTGCCTCGCCATCGGCTACCCCTTTGCCTATTTCATGGCACGCAGCAAGCCGTCGCATCAGCCGCTCTTGATGATGCTGGTGATGCTGCCCTTCTGGACCTCCTTCCTGCTGCGTGTCTACGCGTGGAAGGTGCTGCTGAGCCCGGGCGGCTGGGTGGCCACGCCCATCCACGCGCTGGGGCTTGACCGGCTGCTCGCAGCCCTGGGCCTGATCGAGGCGCCGGGTCTCTTGATGCACACGCCTTTCTCCCTGCTCGTCGGCATGGTCTACACCTACCTGCCCTTCATGGTGCTGCCGCTCTACGCCACGCTGTCCAAGCTCGACGTGCGTCTGCTCGAGGCCGCCGCCGACCTCGGCGCCACGCCTTGGAGCACCTTCTGGCGCATCACCGTGCCGCTGTCGCGGCGTGGCATCGTCGCCGGCGCCATGCTCGTCTTCATCCCGTGCGTCGGTGAATACGTGACGCCGGAACTGCTTGGCGGCCCGCGCACGCTGATGATCGGCCGGGTGCTGTGGGATGAGTTCTTCGGCAACAACGACTGGCCACTGGCCTCGGCCATTGCCGTGCTGCTGTGCTTGCTCGTGCTCCTGCCCATGGCCCTGTACAACCGGGCCCAGGCCGAGGAGGCACGGCCATGATGAATGCAGTCAAGCTTGCGCGCGGCGTCAGCCGCATCTGGCTGCTGGGCGGCTATGCATTTCTCTACTTGCCCATCGTCGCCCTGATCGTCTACTCCTTCAACGACTCGCCGGTGCCCGAGGCCTGGACCGGCTTCACGCTCAAATGGTTCGGCCTGCTCGGGCAGGACGAGGAATTGATGGGAGCCCTCGGCCTGTCGGCCCGCGTGGCTTTCTTCAGCGCGACGGCGGCGGTAGCGCTGGGCCTGCTCGCCGCCTGGACCATCGTCAAGCTGCGCCGTTTCCGCGGCCGCGCGCTCTTCATCGGCATGATCAACGCACCGCTGCTGATGCCCGAGGTCATCGTCGGCCTCTCACTGATGCTCTTCCTGGTCTCGCTCCAGCATCTGCTTGGCTTCCCGCGCCGCGGCTTCGTCACGATCTGGCTCGGCCATGTGCTGCTGTGCCTGTCCTACGCCACCATCGTCATCGAGGCGCGGCTGCGCGAGCTACCGGCCCAGCTCGAGGAGGCGGCCCTGGACCTTGGGGCACAGCCCTGGCAGGTTTTCTGGCTCGTCACCCTGCCCCTGATCGGCCAATCGCTGGCCTCGGCATGGCTGCTGAGCTTCACACTCTCGCTCGACGATGTCGTGCTCTCCGAGTTCCTCTCGGGGCCGGGCGCGACGACGCTGCCGATGGTGATTTTCTCGCGGGCGCGGCTCGGCCTGTCGCCCCTCATCAACGCCGTTGCCACCGTGATCGTGGTCGTGGTCTCGCTGGGCGTGATCGCCGCGAGTCTGTGGCTGGCGCGGCAAGGCAAGAACAAGCAGGAGAACCCAGCATGAACAAGCACGACACCCCCGACTGGCACGCCCGCGCCCAGGCCCTCGTCGTCGACGGGCGCGGCCTGATCAATGGCCGCCGCGTCGACGCTGCCGAGACCTTCGACAAGCATTCGCCGATCGACGGCCGGCTGCTCGGCGCGGTTGCGCGTGGCCAGTCTGCGGAGGTCGATGCGGCCGTGCGGGCCGCCCGTGCCGCCTTCGACGACGGCCGCTGGTCCGGCCAGGCGCCGGCCCAGCGCAAGCGCGTGCTGCAGAAGTTCTCCGAGTTGATGCTCGGGGCCCGCGAGGAGCTCGCCCTGCTCGAGACTCTGGACATGGGCAAGCCCATTCAGTATTCGCTCGCTGTGGACGTGCCGGCAGCGGCGCGCTGCGTCGCCTGGTACGCCGAGGCCGTGGACAAGATCTATGACGAAATTGCGCCGACGGCCGCCAACGCCCTGGCCCTGATTCAGCGCGAGCCCATGGGCGTGATCGGCGCCATCGTGCCCTGGAACTACCCGATGATCATGGCCTCGTGGAAGATCGGTCCCGCGCTCGCTGCCGGCAACTCGGTCGTCCTCAAGCCAAGCGAGAAATCGCCTTTCACGGCCCTGCGCCTGGCCGAGCTGGCGCTCGAGGCCGGTCTGCCCGAGGGTGTGTTCAACGTCGTGCCCGGCTACGGCCACGAGGCCGGCGAAGCCTTGGCCCTGCACATGGACGTGGACGCCATCGGCTTTACCGGCTCCACGCGCGTGGGGCGACGCATGCTCGATTACGCCGGCCGCTCCAACCTCAAGCGCGTCTACAACGAGCTCGGCGGCAAGTCAGCCGTGCTCGTCTTCCCCGACTTCGACGATCTCGATCGTGCCGCCGCCACCATTGCCGGCAGCATGTTCTTCAACCAGGGCGAGAGCTGCAACGCGCCTTCGCGCGTCTTCGTACACGATAGCATCGCCGACGATTTCGTCGCCCGGCTTGCCGCCCAGGCACCGCGTTATGCGGTTGGCGATCCGCTGGCCGCGGACACCGTCATGGGCGCCCTCGTCGACGAGGGCCAGCTCCGCACGGTGCTCGGCTATATCGAGGCCGGCACCGCCGAAGGCGCCCGCGCCGTGGCCGGCGGCCGGCGTGCGCGCGAGGCCAGCGGTGGCTTCTTCGTCGAACCCACGATCTTCGACGGCGTTGCCAACGGGATGCGCATCGCCCGCGAGGAAATCTTCGGTCCGGTGCTCTCGGTGTTGCGCTTCAAGGACGAGGCCGACGCGATCGCCCAGGCCAACGACTCGAGCTACGGTCTGCAGGCCAGTGTCTGGACCTCGCATGTAGACCGCGCTCACCGCGTCGCGCGCCAGCTGAGGGCCGGCACGGTCCACGTCAACCAATACGACGAGGACGACATCACGGTGCCCTTCGGCGGCTTCAAGCAGTCGGGCAATGGTCGCGACAAGTCGCTGCATGCCTTCGACAAGTACACGGAGCTGAAGACGACCTGGCTGCGCGTCGAAACATCCGACAGAAGCGAAGACCATCGTGCACGCTGATCAGACGAGCGACGACCATGTCCGCAGCTACTACGCCGCCTCGATGCTGCCGCAGGACATCCGTCCCACGCTCCAGGGGACGGTGGAAGCGGATGTTTGCATCGTCGGCGCCGGCTACACGGGGCTGAACACCGGCATCGCGCTGGCGCGGCGCGGATTGCGCGTCGTCGTGCTCGAGGCGGCGCGCGTCGGCTGGGGCGCCTCGGGTCGCAACGGCGGACAGATCGTGCACAGCTATTCGCGCGATATCGACGTGATCGCCGCCAGCCATGGTGCCGAGGTCGCCAAGGCCCTGGGTGCCATGGCCTTCGAGGGCGCGGCCGTGCTGCGCCGCAATGTGCGCGATTTCGGGATCGATTGCCATCTGCAGGACGGCGGCATCTTCGCCGCCGTCAATGCCCGGCAGGCGCGCAAGCTCGAGCATCACAAGGCCTTGTGGGAAAGCCTCGGCCACCCTGGCCTCGACATCATCGAGGGCGACGCAGCGCGTTCCCTTGTCGACACGGACCGCTACGCGGCCCTGCTCGTCGATCCGACTGGCGGTCATTTCCATCCGCTGCGACTCGCCCAGGGCGAGGCAGCCGGGCTAGAGTCGCTCGGCGGCGTGATCCACGAGCACAGCCGCGTGACGCGCATCGAGCGCGGCACCGCGCCGGTCGTGCACACGACCCAGGGCCGGGTGCGCGCCAAGTTCGTGCTCGTCGCCTGCAATGCCTATGTCGGAGACCTGGAACCCAAGCTGCTGGCGCGCTCCATGCCCTGCGGCACCCAGGTGATCGCCACCGAGCCGCTCGGCGAGCGCGGCCGCGCCCTGCTGCCGCACAACCATTGCGTCGAGGATTGCAATTACCTGCTCGACTATTTCCGCCTCTCGGCAGACGGCCGCCTGATCTACGGCGGCGGCGTGACCTACGGCGCACCAGAACTCGACGCGATCGACCGCATCATCCGCCCAAAGCTCGCCAAGACCTTCCCGCAGCTGGCCAAGGTGCGCATCGACTACGCCTGGAGCGGCAACTTCCAGCTGACGCTGAGCCGCCTGCCCGATGTCGGCCGGCTTGCCGACAACATCTACTACTCGCATGGCTGCTCGGGCCATGGCGTGACCTTCACCCACCTGATCGGCGGCGTGCTGGCCGAAGCCATCGCCGGTCAGGCCGAGCGCTTCGACGCCTTCGCGCGTCTGCCGCATCACCCCTTCCCGGGCGGACGCATGTTGCGCGTGCCCTTCACGACGCTGGGCGCCTGGTACTACAGCCTGCGCGACCGACTCGGCTTCTGAACTTTGAACCGCGGGCCGAGCGGACGCCCTCAGCGGCTCGACGGAAACGCGAACACCGCGCCCTCGCGCACGCCCGACGATGGCCAGCGCTGGGTGATCTGTTTGCGGCGCGTGTAGAAGCGCACGGCGTCGGGGCCGTAGGCATGCAGGTCTCCGAAGAGCGACCGCTTCCAGCCGCCAAAGGAGTGATAGGCCACAGGCACTGGCAGGGATACGTTGACGCCGACCATGCCGACCTGGATGTTGTCGGTGAAATGGCGTGCCGTCTCGCCGTCGCGGGTGAAGATGCAGGTGCCGTTGCCGTACTCGTGGGCGTCGATCAGGGACATGGCCTGGGCCAGGCTCTCCACTCGGACGATACCGAGCACGGGGCCGAAGATCTCTTCTTCGTAGATGCGCATGCCGGGCTCAACGCGGTCGAAGAGCGTCGGGCCGAGGAAATAGCCGTTCTCGAAGTCGGGCACGGTCAGGCCGCGGCCGTCGACGATGAGCTCGGCGCCCTCGGCCACGCCCCGCTCCACGTAGCCGCGCACCTTGTCGAAATGGGCGCGTGTGACCAGCGGCCCCATGTCGCAGCCGGCGGTGCGGCCGCTGCCGATCTTCATGCCGGCAATCTGGGCGACGAGCTTGTCGCGCAGTGCATCGGCCGTGCAGTCGCCGACGGCCACGACCAGCGGCACGGCCATGCAGCGCTCGCCGCAGGAGCCGAAGGCCGCGCCCATCAGCGCGCTGACGGCCATGTCGAGATCGGCATCGGGCATCAGCACCGCATGATTCTTCGCGCCGCCCAGGGCCTGCACGCGCTTGCCGTTCATGCAGCCCGTGGCATAGACGTACTCGGCGATGGGCGTCGAGCCGACAAAGCTGACGGCCTGCACGCGCGGGTCGTGCAGCAGCGCATCGACGGCCTCCTTGTCGCCGTTGACGACATTGAGCACTCCCGCCGGCAGCCCAGCTTCTTGCGCCAACTGCGCGATATACAGCGTGCTGCTCGGATCGCGCTCCGAGGGCTTGAGGATGAAAGTGTTGCCGCAGGCCACGGCCATCGGCCACATCCACAGCGGTACCATGGCCGGGAAGTTGAAGGGCGTGATGCCGGCGCAGACACCCAGGGGCTGGAACTCGGACCAGGCGTCGATGCCGGGTCCGACATTGCGGCTGTGCTCACCTTTGAGCAACTCGGGCGCATAACTCGCATATTCGACGTTCTCGATGCCTCGCTGCAACTCGCCGAAACTGTCGGCCAGGACTTTGCCGTGCTCATCGGTGATGAGCTGGCAGATGCGGTCGGCATGGGCTTCGAGCAGCTCCTTGAAGCGGCTCATCGTGCGAGCCCTCTTCAACGGCGGCGTGTTGCGCCAGGCCGGGAAGGCGGCCTGGGCCGCGGCGATGGCGGCCTCAACAGTGGCGCCGTCCGCGAGTCGGACCTGGCCCGAGACCGCTCCCGTGGCGGGGTTGAAGACATCGGCGCAGCGGCTGCCGCCCTCGGCCGTCTGGCCGTTGATGAGATGGGTGATCACGAGGCAATCAATCAGGCAGTGGTGTTGAAGCTGTCGCCGAGGGCCGAGATCAGGGAATCAATCTCGGCCTCGGTGCTGATGAAGGGCGGGGCGAGCTGAATGGTGTCGCCGCCGTAGCGAACGTAATAGCCCTTGGCGTACATGGACATGGCAATCTCGAACGGGCGCTTCGCCGACTCGCCGGGCGCCGCGGCCACGCTGATGCCGGCGGCCAGGCCGTAGTTGCGGATGTCGGCCACATGGCGCGCGCCTTTGAGGCCGTGAACGGCAGCTTCGAACTTCGGTGCCAGAGTCTTCACCCGGGCCAGGGCCTCGTCGCGTTCGAGCAGGTCCAGCGAGGCCAGGCCGGCCGCGCAGGCCACGGGGTGGGCCGAGTAGGTGTAGCCATGCGGGAATTCGAGCATGTAGTCGGGTCCGCCCAGGTTCATGAAGCAGTCGTGGATCTCCTGCCTGGCGACGACGATGCCCAGGGGCTGGACGCCGTTGGTGATCTGCTTGGCGGCCGTCAGGATGTCGGGCGTCACGCCAAAGGCGGCGGATCCCGTCCACTCGCCGCAGCGGCCGAAGCCTGTGATGACCTCGTCAAAGATCAGCAAGATGCCGTGCGCCGTGCAGATCTCGCGAAGACGCTGCAGATAGCCGACCGGCGGAATCACGACGCCGGCCGAACCCGAGAACGGCTCGACGATGACGGCGGCGATGGTGCTCGCGTCGTGCAGGGCGATCAGCTGCAACAACTCGTCGGCGAGCTCGGCACCCTGATCCGGCATGCCCTTGAAAAAGCTGCCGAGCGGCGGCTGGGTGTGGGGCAAATGGTCGGCCTCGATGCCCTGACCAAAGATCTTTCGATTGCCGACCATGCCGCCAACCGAAATGCCGCCGAAGTTCACGCCGTGATAGCCCTTGGCGCGGCCGATCAAGCGCGTCTTGCCGGCCTGGCCCTTGGCACGCCAGTAGGCACGCGCCATCTTGAGCGCCGTGTCGACGGACTCCGAACCTGAACCCGTGAAGAACACGCGGTTCAGGCCCGAGGGCATTTTTGCAACGATGCGGTTGGCCAGCTCAAAGGACAAGGGATGGGCAAACTGGAAGGCCGGCGAATAGTCGAGCTCGCGGACCTGGCGGCTCACAGCCTCGACGATCTCGCGCCGGCTATGGCCAAGGCCCGTACACCACAGGCCCGAGAGGCCGTCGTAGATGCGCCGGCCATCCTCGCTGCGGTAGTAGGCGCCCTCGGCGGCCACGAGCAGGCGCGGGTTGGCCTTGAACTCGCGGTTGCCGGTGAACGCCATCCAATGGGCGTCCATCCAGCCGTCGGCGCGCGGAGCAAATGCAGACATGGCTTTCCCTTTGATCACGGAGATGGTGCCGCGATGGTCCCCTTCTCAATAATTTCAGACAATGACAACTCATCAATGTGAACTTGCAATTCCATGAAAGTAAAAGTGCAGGCGAAGCTACCGGGCCAGATCGCCGACGTCGACCTGCGCCTGCTGCGCGTGTTCAAGGCCGTGGCCGAATGCGGCGGCATTGCGGCGGCCGAGCTCGAGCTCAATGTCGGCATGCCGACAATCAGCCGACAGATCAAGGACCTCGAGGAGCGGCTGGGCCTGGTGCTGTGCCGCCGCGGCCGGGCCGGCTTCGCGCTGACTGCCGAGGGCAAGGAGCTCTACGCGGCGACACTGCAGCTGCTCGCTGCCACGACAGATTTCCGATCACGTGTCGAAGGCATCCACCAGCAAGTTGGCGGCGAGCTGCATCTGGCGATCTTCGAGAAGACGGTCAGCAATCCCGAGAGCCACGTTGAGCGCGCGCTCGAGGCCTTTCACCGCGCCGCACCGAGCGTGAAGCTGCATGTGCATGTGGGCACGATTGCGGCCATCGAACAAGGCGTGCTCGGCGGGCAGTTCCAGGTCGGCATCGTGCCCGAACACCGGCGCTCGGACAGCTTGGCCTACTGGCCGCTGTTCGGGGAGTCGATGAAGCTTTATGTCGGCCGCGGCCATGCCTGGTTCGCCGAAGCCGAGCGGCGTTGGGACTGGGCCGACCTGCGCCGCCAGAGGCTGGCAGGTCTTGACTACCACTCACCGAACCTGCGGCTCACCCACGCGCGCAAGCTCGAGCGCCACGCTAGCGCCTCCGACCAGGAGGCTGTAGCCCTGCTGATTCTGAGCGGTAGCTTCGTCGGCTTCCTTCCCGACCACTACGCTCAGCCCTTCGTCGAGGCGCAGCGCATGCGAGCCGTGTCTGCCGGCCTGCTCGGTTATGAATGCCGCTTCTCCTGCATCCACCGCAATGATCCCCCACCAGCCCGGGCGGCCGCCTTGCTGGTGCAAGCCCTAGAAGCCGCGCATCCGCGGCGCTGAGGGTGGCCACGGCCAGTACTGGGCGATAGGGTTCCATCACCTCGCGGGGGCTGTGCTCGCTCAAGGCGAGGCGCTTGCGCTTCTTCGAGTCGTTGAATCGGGCGGCGATGGTTGATGCCAGCCTGGAAGACCTGATGCCCACACCAGGGCGCCCTCAGTCGCAGGCCGATCAAGTTGCACCAGCTGCAGATCGTCAGCTTGCTCGGTGCGTGCGCCACGCCGATAGCTTGGCCTAAAACTGTCAATAATATTAGACAAATAAGCAGTTTTTGACTAGTATTGTTGCCAAATGACCGTCACCCATTCGACCCCCATTTCTCCGCTGGAGCGCCAGGTGCTGCTCCAACTGGGCGACCGCTTGCGCGCATTGCGCAAGGCGCTGCGCATGGGCACGGTGGAGATGGCGGAGAAGGCGGGAATCTCCCGGATGACGCTGGGCGCGATCGAGTCTGGGAGCCCGTCGCCCAGCATGGGAAACTACCTGCGCGTCATGTCCGTGCTGGGCGTCGCGGGCGAGCTTGCGATGCTGGCCAGTGATACTTTGCAGCCCGCGCCGGCCGGGACGGCCGCCGCGCGGTCCAAACATGACCGCCCAGATCTGACGATTCAGATTCAGGCCAAGTCGCGTCTGCACCAAGTGCAAGACCTGCAAAGCCTCGCGCTGCATGAAGCTGCGGTAGCGAAGATCAAGCAACACCCCGAGCTACTGCAGAAGGTGATGAACACGCTCCGGACGTGGCGTGACACGAACCCCGGGTCGCGCTCTATGTCGCTCTGGGCGGAATGGGAGGACATCTTGGAGGCACGGGCTTGGAAGAAGGCACTTGGCCCAACCCAGCGCGCCAAGCAGCTTCGCCAGGCTTCTCCGCTGGCCTTCGCGCTGTCGGAACAAGAGCGGCGGGAGATCATCAGTGAGGTCAATGCCATCAAGCGTGGGGTGACTCTGAGCAGTAAAGCCGACACCCTCGACCAGTTGATCAACCCGGAAGATGCGCGATGACCTTCGAGCAGCTCGCACACCTCATCCAGGTCTGCTGCGAACACGCGGATGTCTACGAGATCGTGGTGTTCGGCAGTCAGTCCGTGCTGGGCGCAAAGCCGGATCCCGGCCCAGAGTTCACCGCGTCAATGGAAGCCGATGTTTACGTGCGAAACGATCCGGCCAAGACGGAGGCAATAGACGTCAATCTCGGCGAGGGCTCCCCGTTCCACGAGAAGCACGGCTACTACGCGCAAGGTGGCGACCCTGCCGATTTCGCCCACTTGCCGACAGGGTGGGAGGAGCGCACGGTCAAGATCGGGTCGCCTTACTTCACTGACGGACGAATCGGCCACTGCCTGAGTCTTACCGACCTGTTTCTGTCGAAGGCCTCGGCTGGCCGCGAAAAAGACCGGCCGTTTTGCCAGGCCATGCTCACGCGCGGTTTTGTGGACGGAAAAGAAATGCTGGCTTGGGTGCCGAAGATGCCACTCGATGGCGCGGCCCAGGACACGCTAATTCGCCGTATCCGGCGATGGGCCAAGGATGTCGGCATGGCCATTTGAAGCCGTGGCCTGTTGTGGCCAGGGACATGATCGCTGCGGGATGGGCAAACCGACTGTTGGTTTGCGTTCAACCCAAAACTGAAAGCTGACGCTGATCAACCACTTGGCGCCTGACGAGGCATCGGGCGTTGAACCGGCGTCTCATTCAAGTTTGAACGATCGGGTCTTCGTTGCGCTCAACTTTGAACTTTGGGCACCCTGGGCGATCACGGCCCGTACTGGGCGATAGGGTGGCCTCACGCTTCGGTCTTGGCCACCAGCTCATGAACAACGCTCGTGATTGGCGTGGATCCCGTGCGCTGCTCGACACCTTGCCGCGAAAAATCGAGCCAGCCAGCGTTGAATCCGTCCAGCATCGCGATCCGCGCTTCCGGATGGCGCATGCCTTGCGCCCGAAAGCGCGCCTCCCAATCCGCCCGGGTCACGGTCCGGACTCCGACCCGGCGCCCCAGCGCCTGCGTGAAGGCCGCGGCGATATCGTTCGGACTGACCTTGGCCGGTCCGGCGAGTTCGATCGTCCGCGCCCCGGACCAGTCCTGCTGGAGCAGTTCGGCCGCCGTCGCGCCGATGTCGCGAACGCTGACCATGTCGATAGCGCGTTCTGGCGGTTGCAGATAGGTTTCGATCGCTCCGCCGCGCGCGCTTGCCACGTCCCAAGCCACGTTCTCCAAGAACCAGGCAGGCCGCAACAGCGCCACGGGCAGGCCCGTATCCCGCAATGCGTGTTCGACCAGCCCGCCGTTGTTGAGCAGATTGAACCGCTCGACATGGGCGCCCACGGTCGAGAGGAAAACCACCGCCGCCGGTCGTGCACGGGTCAAGGCCTGGGCGAAGGCGCTGGCCACCTGCCGCGTGTCGGGAAAGCCCGGCTCGGGATCGTAGTTCGGCGGGTTCATAAGGAACGCAGCGCGCACCCCTTCGAGGGCCGCGGCAAGCGCCCGCGCATCGCTGGCGTCGGGCACGATGGCCACTTCGCAACCGCGCGCGCGCCAGGCCGCTGCGCGGTCCGCGCTGCGCACGATCGCCCGGACCGGATGGCCGTCGTCAAGCAGGGCGGTGGCGGCGACGCCGCCGACCTGCCCGGTCACTCCCATGATGGCGTACATGATCGGACTCCCTTCTCAAACTGTGGCCGTCAGAAGATCCGACAACCCCACGCGATGCAGCATCTCGGCGCGGATGCGGTCCATCACGGCGAAGCTCACATCTGCGCCGTCCTGCGTCGGGTCGCAGGTGACGCGAAACGGGCGCTTGCCGGCTGGCATGTCGACGATGCCGGCGATCCGATCAGCAACGCGCTGGACGTCTGCATCCTCCGGCACGATCTCCGCGAAGACCCTCTGCACCTGGGCGCCGAAGTCCTTGTACGGCCCGTCGGACTCGTATCCGGCGAGTCGCGCGGCGTCGGCCGGATGGCCGGCATTGGCGAAATGGTTGGTGCCTTTGGTGAAGGCGCCCGGCACGACGATGCTGGTCTCGATGCCCCAGCGCGCCAGTTCGCGGGCGTACTGCACGGCCAGGGTGTCCATCGCGGCCTTGGCGGCAAAGTACGGGGCGAGATAGGGCGGCGTGCCGCCGGCCGCGCTCGAACTCGAAACCCAGACCAGCAAACCCTTGCGCGCGGCCCGCATGTGCGGCAACGCGGCACGGTTGACGCGCTGCGTGCCGAGGACGTTCACATCGTATTGCTGCGCGAATTGCTCGGGCGTGAAGCTCTCGGCCGGACCGAACATCATGTGGCCGGCGTTGTGCACCAGCACATCGATGCGGCCGCTCGCAGCCACGATCTTCGCGACGGCAGCCTCGGCCGAAGCTTCCGACTCCACGTCGAGTTCGATCGGGCGGATATCGCAACCCGGGACCGCGGCCATCGCCACGGCGCTCTTGGCGTTGCGGCCCGCGATATCGCGCATGGAGGCGTAGACGGTGTGTCCGGCCCGGGCCAGGGACAGGGTGGTCAGGCGGCCGAAGCCGCTCGACGCGCCCGTGACGAGGATGATCTTGCTCATAAGGCTCTCCGTAGAAGAATCGACATTGAATCCAGGCGATCGCCGGTTCAGACCATGCCGCCGTTTGCGCGCAGCACCTGCCCGTTGATCCAGCCGCCGTCGGGTCCTGCCAAAAAGGCCACCGTGCTGGCGATGTCGTCCGGTGTGCCCAGGCGCTCGAGCGGGTTCATCTTCGCCAGGCGTGCCACCGCCTCGTCCGACTTGCCATTCAGGAACAGGTCCGTGCCGGTCGGCCCGGGCGCCACGGCATTGACCGTGATCGAGCGGCCGCGCAGTTCCTTGGACAGGATCGCCGTCATCGTCTCGACCGCGGCCTTCGTCGCCGCATACACGCCGTAGGTTTCGAGTTTCAGCCCGACGACGCTGGTGGACAAGTTGATGATCCGGCCGCCATCGCGCAGCCGGCGCGCAGCTTGGCGCAGCGTGTTGAACGTGCCCTTCAGGTTGATGGCGACCTGGCTGTCAAAGAGCGCGTCGTCGCTTTCGGCCATCGGGGCGAGCTTCATGATGCCGGCGTTGTTGACCACAACGTCCACGCCCCCGAACGCGGCCTCCGCGGCGTCGAACATGCGCGCCACGGCGGCCGGATCGCTCACGTCGGCCTGGGCGGTGATCGCGCGGCCGCCCGCCGCCTCGATCTTGCCGACCAGTTGCTCGGCGTCGGCTGCCCGGCCTGCGAAGTTGAGGACGACGGTGAAGCCGTCCCGGGCAAGACGTTGCGCGATGGCGGCTCCGATGCCGCGGGATGCGCCGGTGACGATGGCGACTTTGTGCTGGGTGCTCATGGCGATTGCTCCTGGAAGTTGCGCCGTGTGTTGGCGGCGTGGTGTAACTGTGCCGATTCGCGCCTCAGAGATAATCAGTCTGGATTGCACAGGACTGTTTCCCGTTAACGAACAAAGCTGCCGGAGGCTTCCGATGGACCGGATTGACGCCATGCGCCTGTTCGCCCGCATCGTCGAGCGGCGCAGCTTCACGCTCGCAGCGAACGACATGGAAATCCCCCGCTCGACTGCGACGAAGGTGATCGCCGAACTGGAAGCCCGACTCGGCGTGCGCCTGTTGCAGCGGACGACGCGGGTGGTGCGGCCAACACTGGACGGCGAAGCCTTCCACCAGCGCTGCCTGCGCATCCTCGACGACGTGGAAGACGCCGAAGGCGCATTCAAGGGCGTTCCGGCCAAAGGGCAACTGCGCATCGAGGTCCAGGGCACGCTGGCGCGCCACTTCCTGCTGCCGGGCCTGCCGGGATTCTTCGCGCGCTTCCCGGACATCCAGATCGCCATGAGCGAAAGCGACCGTTGGGTGGACCTCGTGCAGGAGGGCGTGGACTGCGCGCTGCGCTACGGACAGCTGCGCGACAGCGAACTGGCCGCGCGCCAGGTGGCCACGTTGCAACGGTTGACCTGCGCCACGCCGGCCTATCTGGAGAAGTTCGGAACTCCGGGCAATGTCGATGAGCTGAGCCGGCACCGCGCCGTTGGACTGCGCTCGATCACGACGGGGCAGGTGACGCCGCTCGAGTTTCAGGTCGGCAAGGAACTGCGCTCGCTGTCCCTGCCCTGCCCGTTCACGGTCACAGGCACGGAGAGCTACCTGGCTGGCATCAGGCTCGGCCTTGGCCTCGCCCAGGTGCCGCGTTTCCATGTCGAGGCGGATCTACGCAGTGGAGCATTGGTCGAGATTCTCAAAGACACACCGCCGCTGTCCGCTCCGGTGTCGCTGCTTTATGCGCGTGGTCGGCAGCTTTCACCGCGGGTGCGGGTCTTCCTCGACTGGGCCATTGCGGAATTCAAGGCGCGGTGACCGCCTATGTACGCACGGCAGATGCCGTGGTGCTGCGGCCGCGGGCGCAACTCGTTGCCTGACACCCGCGCCTTGATCGTAAGCAGCCAGCGAAGTCATGTTGACGAGCGCCGAGCCAAACGCCAACAACCGAAGTCATGCGCTGTGCCTGCAAAACCCACCGGGCACCGGTCTGGCATGATCGACAACGTCCCTGGTTCAGTGGCTCTTGCGAGTTGTCTCAGACCTCGCCCGCGCGGCTCACGCAATCCTTGACGGCCCAACAGGAGTTGCCCCTTGTGATGCGGCAATTTGCCACACAAAATGACTGCATGGCTCAATCAATCCGTGTTTCAGACGATCTCTATGCGATGGCTCAAAGGGTGAGTCAGGCGCTCGTCCGGCCGCTTGCGCAACAGATGGAATACTGGGCAAGACTGGGCGCGGCCCTGGATGCCGCAGGCGTTTCGGCCTCTGTTGCCATGGAACTGCTCGGCAACGGCATGGCCGCCGATGCCTTTGTGGCCGAGGCCCTAGGGCGCAGCGCTGGAGCTCACCAAGGGCTTGCCTTCCTCAGGGAACAGCAGCGCCAGGACGCGGAAGAAGTAGCTTCAGGAGACAGGACGGCACGCAGCCTTTGGGCAATTCAGAAGGGGGATCTGCAAGGCTTCACCTTCACGCCGAGTCGAACATCTGAGTTCGACAAGGCGGGCTCGGGCTGGTGATGCCGGCCAAGTCAGAGGCGGTGACGCCCCGGGTTGTGTTCGAGCGCCTGGTAGGCGTGGCGGGCGAGGATGTCTTGATTGGCGGCCAGGCCCTTGCGGTATGGGTTGAGCTTTGAGGTCCCCGTTCCACGAGAAACACGGCTACTGCGCGCAAGGTTGCGACCCGGGCGATTTCGCGCACTTGCCGACAGGGTGGGAGGAGCGCACGGTCAAGATCGGGTCCTTTCGCAACCATTTCGTGGCGAGCTCCGGGCCCTCCTCGAGAAATCGGTTCACGGCCTCATGCATGCCCAGTCAGCAGGTGTGAATGGTGACTTCGTTCGAAGTCCACACCTCGCCGATCTCGGCCACTTCGTGCTCTTGGCAGTAGTGACAGATCTGTCGTTCGGTCGCAGAGTGCGGCTCTGTCCTGCGCTGATTCGGCTTCAGTCAGCCAGTCTGCCCACCGCGGTACGTCGTTCAAACTCGACTGCCGCCCGTTTACCGATGGTGGCAGCGATCAAGCCTGGCTTGCCAACCACTCCGCATAGGCGAAGGAAGGGCGCACGTCCGCGATCAGCTGAGAAAGCTGGGCGACGTCGCCCAGGATCGGCGCGGCCGCTTCGCGAATCATGGCATCCCAGCGCTGCGCCACCTGCGTGGCCGTCCTGGTGAGCCAGCCCTCGGCCTCGGCAACGTCCACGTCAAAGTGCGGCGCGCTCGCCAAGAGCCTGGCCTTGTTGGCCATCGAGCGGTTGTCCGCGCCCGTGGCCAGCAGCAGAGGCACGCCGTCTTCGATGGGCACATGCGCGCGCGATCCGGCGGGTGTGACGTCGAAGGCGGGCGACAGACGCCAGCCCGTGCCCTCGGCCTGGTCTCGCAAGAACCCGTGGTTGCGCGGATGGTCGTCCACATTGCCCACCAGGGCGTTGAAGGCCATGCGGCGCCACAACTCCCTCAGCTGCTGTTCGAGGGTGTCACTGCCGTGGGCCCAGCGACGAAGCTGGTCCGCCAGGTTCAGGTAGGAGCGTGCCGGGTGCCCTTGCGTGTCCTCGGGCCGCAGCCGAAACACCGTGTGCGCACTGGCGAAAAGGTGGCGCATGGGCTGCATAGGATCGCCATGACGATCGAACCTCTTCAACAAGCGCGCTTACAGTCCATCGGCCATTGCTGCAGTTCATCGCATGCCGCTAGGTGGCGAAAGCGCCCATTGATATGGTGTGCTACATCAGCAACACACTAGCGAGGGCAGCGATGCAAAGCTGGAACACCACCGCACCGATCTACCAGCAGTTGGCCGACCGCCTGGCGGTGCAGCTGCTGGACGGCAGCCCGCCCGAAGGCGAAGCCTTGCCCTCGGTCCGTCAGTTGGCCGGGCAGTACCTCATCAACCCGCTCACTGTCAGCCGCGCGCTGCAGGCCCTGGTCGACCACGGCCTGGTCGAAAGCCGGCGCGGCATGGGCATGTACGTGACCGCCGGCGCACGCAGCCGCCTACGCGATGCTGAGCGCGAGCGCTTCCTGGAGAAGGAATGGCCCGTCCTACGCGCCAAGCTCGCCCGCCTGGGCATCCAAGCCGCCGACCTGGACTGGGGGACACCACAATGAACCTGATCGAAGCCAAGAACCTGAGCCTTGCCTACGGCCGCAAGACGGCCCTGGACGGCGTGAGCTTCAACATCCCCAAGGGCCGCGTGGTCGGCCTTCTGGGCCACAACGGTGCGGGCAAGACCTCGCTGATGAAGGCGCTCGTGGGTCTGCTGCCGGTCTCGCAAGGCGAGGTCAGCGTACTCGGGCTCTCGCCCATGGCGCAGCGCGGCCAGTTACTGGAGCAGCTTTGCTACATCCCGGACGTGGCCGTACTGCCGCGCTGGGCACGCGCCCACGAGCTGATCACGCTGATGGCGGGCTTGCAGCCCCGCTTCTCGGCCGACCGAGCCCGCGCCCTGCTCAAGCGCACGAGCATAGGCCTGAACGACAGGGTCAAGAGCCTGTCCAAGGGCATGGTCGTGCAGCTGCACCTGGCCCTGATCGCGGCCATCGACGCCAAGCTCATGATCCTCGACGAGCCCACCCTGGGCCTGGACGTGATGAGCCGCAAGGGCTTCTACGAGCTGCTGCTCGACGAATGGTGCGACGGCGAGCGCAGCGTGCTGATCTCCACCCATCAGGTGGAAGAGGTCGAGTCGCTGCTCTCGGACGTCCTGATGCTCGACGAGGGCAAGCTGGTGCTGAACATCAGCCTGGAGGACATCGACAGCCGCTTCCATGCGCTCTCCCACGACGCCGCCGCGGCCGACGCTGTGGCCAGCGCCCACCCGCTGCTGCGCTACCGCCAGAGTGGCGGTCGCACGGCCGCTATCTTCGACGGCGCGCCGCCCGAGCAAGTGGCGGCCCTGGGTGAGCGTATCCGCCCGAGCCTCGTCGACCTGTTCATGGCGCTGACCCGCAAGCCCGCCATGGCGCCCACCCAAGCCTGAAGGAGCGTCACATGAGTTCCCGTTTCCAGACCCTCATGCTGCGCGAGTGGATGCAGCACAAGCGCGGCTGGCTCGTCACGCTGCTGGCGCCACCGCTGCTCTTCCTGGCCCTGCTGCCCTTCGGCACCGTGCCCGAAGGCGAGATCAACGGCATGGCGATGGACAAGTCCCTGGCCATCGGCGTGGCCGCAGTGATCTTCAGCATGACCTCGATGTTCCTGCTGGCCATGACGAGCGCGCTGTTCCAGTTGCCCGGCCTAGCACGGCGCGACGTGCAGGACCGCTCGATCGAGTTCTGGCTGTCCTTGCCCGCCAGTCACACCGAGTCCATCGCCACCACGGTGCTGACGCATCTGCTGGTGGTCCCGCTGTCCATCGGTCTGCTGTCCTACGTCCTGGGCTACGTGATGGCGGCGGCCGCGGCGCTGAAGTTCGGCGGCGTCACGGCGCTGGCCGCGATCCCCTGGGGGGCGGTCGCGGGCTTCAGTCTGCCGGTGGTACTGCGCCTGTCCTTCGGCGTGCTCCTGGCGATGCTGTGGGCCGCGCCGCTCGTGATGATCGTGATGAATGCCTCTGCCTGGCTCAAGCGCTGGGGAATCCCGGCGCTGGCCGGCACGACCGTGGTGCTGTGCGGCATCCTGCCCAAGCTCTATGGCATCGACCTGTTCCGCGTGCTCCTCAAGGAGCAGTTGCACGGTCTGACCCATGCGGTGGTGAATTCGGGGGCAGGCTTCAAGGAGCACGCTCACGAGCTGCCTATGCCGGAAGTGGCGCAAGTGACCGCCTGGGCCTGGAGCGATGCACTGCAGGCCATGCAGGCCCTTGCCAGCCCGAACCTGGTCGGCGGCCTCGCCCTCGCTGCTCTGGGCTTCTACGGCCTGATCCTGCGCCGCCGCCGCGGCGCCTGAGGATCGCAGCAGAAACGGAAAAGCCCGCCGATGGCGGGCCTTTCTCATGAGGACTGAACGCTCAGGCCAGCTTGGGCGTCACGCCTTCCACCGTGGCCGCCAATTTGGCGGCGACTTCCTTGCGGAAGCGATTCAGTTCCTGCACGGAGGCGAAGCTGCGCTCCATCAGCAGGCTCATGTTGTGCAGGATGCGCTCGACGACCTTGGTCTCCCAAACGGCGTCGAACTGGATCTGCTTGTCCAGCCAATTCTCGAGCCACTGGGGATCGGGCAGGCGGCTCTGGATCGTGTCGCGCGGGAAGAGCTTGGCGTTCACATGCAGATTGGTCGGGTGCAGGGCCTGGGCCGTGCGGCGGGCCGAAGCCATCAGCACGCCCACCTTGGCGAAGGCGGCGCGCGCCTCGTCGCCGAACTTGTTCATGGCCCGCTTCATGTAGCGCAGGTAGGCGCCGCCATGGCGGGCTTCGTCGCGCGAGAGCGTCTCGTAGATGGCCTTGATGACCGGCTCGGTGTGCCACTCCGCAGCCCGGCGGTACCAGTGATTCAGGCGGATCTCGCCGCAAAAATGCAGCATCAGGGTTTCCAGCGCCGGGGCCGGGTCGAACTCGAAGCGTACCTCATGCAGCTCGGCCTCGGTCGGGACCAGGTCCGGACGGAAGCGGCGCAGGTACTCCATCAACACGAGGGAATGCTTCTGCTCCTCGAAGAACCACACGCTCATGAAGGCAGAGAAGTCGCTGTCGTCCTTGTTGTCGCGCAGGAACATCTCCGTGGCGGGCAGGGCCGACCACTCGGTGATGGCGTTCATCTTGATGGTGCGGGCCTGATCTTCGGTGAGCAGGCTGGCATCGAACTTGTCCCACGGAATGTCCGTGTCCATGTTCCAGCGCACAGCTTCCAGCTGCTTGAAGAGTTCGGGGTAAAGCATGGGCTTCCTATGTTGCAACTCTTGATTTTAGTCCAGCCCCCTGGCCATATTCGAATCACCCGGCGCGCCGGTCCGCTTTAGCGGCCGCCAGCAGGGCCCGAAACTCGCGCTGGATTGAAGAATTGTTTCAAGCAACGCAATGGCATGGACTCACTATCAGGCGCGGAACCCGTTCCAGGGGCTCGAAATCCCCGAGCCCTCCTCCTTTGACTCCATTGACTCCCTTTCCTCCCCTCTCCCCTCTCCCCTCTCCCGTCGGCTTCGAGGCCTTTCGCCACAGTTTTCTCATGCATCAGGCTCTCGCGTGCCTGGCGCGAGCCTGTCCCATGCAAAGCAACAGCTGCCCCGGACATTCCTCACGCCGGACGCCACGCTTTACAAAAGTCCCCGAGGGGTTTGGGCCCGGCACTTGCCACGGCCAGGCTTTCTGAGCACACTGGCTCGACCCCTTCGCAACTTGCCTCAATCCTCCGCTACCCAGAAATCGCTCTTCCTTCGTTCTTTGCCCTGAACAGTTCAAGTCCAGTGTTCCCTGTGCGGCCCCGCTCCCTTGGAGTGATCCGTACGATTTCCCGACCCCTGCCTTTGTGAAAGGAGGCTTTATGAATCTGACCATCAGTGGCCATCACCTCGAAGTTACCCCGGCGCTGCGTGAGTACGTTCTCACCAAGCTCGACCGGGTGACCCGCCACTTCGATCAGGTCGTTGACATCAACGTCCTGCTGACCGTGGAAAAGCAGAAGGAAAAGGAACGCCGCCAACGCGCCGAAATCACGGTGCACGTCAAGGGTCGCGACATCTTCGTGGAACAGTCCCATGAAGACCTGTATGCCGCGATCGACCAACTGATGGACAAGCTCGATCGACAGGTCTGCCGTCATAAGGACAAGTTGCAAGACCACCACCACCAATCCGCCAAGCGGATGGAAATCCCGGCCCAGTAAAGGCCCAAAATTCATGGACAAGGCGGCAGCAATGCCGCCTTTGTTTTTGCGCCTCCTCGTAGATCCCCCTAGGCCAGGTTGTTGCCGCAGCGCAGCAATTCACACGATCCCGCATGCCCAGGGATGACCAGACGCTTGCAAGGCGCCGCTAGTTTCTATAATCAGCGCCTGCATTACCAAATACGACCGGGTCCCAGCCGCCCCCCAATGAACCGTCTCGCCGCCATCCTGCCCGCCAGCAACGTCCTCGTGAACGTGGACGCTTCCAGCAAGAAGCGAGCATTCGAACAGGCCGGGCTGCTCTTCGAGAACAACCACTCGATCGCCCGCGCCCTGGTCACCGACAACCTCTTCGCCCGCGAGCGCCTGGGCTCCACGGGGCTGGGCCATGGCGTGGCCATCCCCCACGGGCGCATCAAGGGCCTCAAGCAGCCTCAGGCGGCGGTGCTGCGACTGCAGCAGCCCATCGGCTTCGACGCCCCTGACGACGAGCCCGTGGCCCTGCTGATCTTCCTGCTCGTGCCCGAGGCCGCCACCCAGCGCCACCTCGAGATCCTCTCCGAGATCGCCGAAATGCTCTCGGACCGCGAACTGCGCGAGAAGCTCAAGACTGAGAACGACGCCGCGGCGGTTCACCGCCTGATCGCCGCCTGGGAACCCCTGAAGTCCGTCGCTTGATTCCTTGAAGCTCACAACGTTCAGTGCAGACAGGCTCTTCGAAGAGCACCGCGAGGCGCTACGCTGGGAGTGGATCGCCGGACACGCGCACCCTGAGCGCCGCTTCGACGAAGCCGCCGTGCGCGAGGCCCAGTCGGCCGCTGACTTGGTCGGCTACCTGAACTACATCCACCCCTACCGGGTGCAGATCGTCGGCCGCCGCGAGGTCGCCTACCTGAGCCAGGCAGCCGACGATGTCCTGGACCGGCGCGTGGCGCGCATCGTCACGCTGGAGCCGCCGGTCATCATCGTGGCCGACGACCAGCCGCCGCCGAACAAGCTCGTCGCCATGTGCGACCGCGCCGAGATCCCCCTCTTCGTCACCCACGAGTCCGCCGGCCATGTGATCGACCTGGTGCGCCTGTACCTGGGCCACCTGTTCGCCAACCGCACGACCCGCCACGGCGTGTTCATGGACATCCTGGGCCTGGGCGTGCTGCTGACGGGCGAATCGGGCCTGGGCAAGAGCGAACTGGGCCTGGAGCTGATCTCGCGTGGCCACGGTCTCGTGGCCGACGACGCGGTGGACCTGTTCCGCGTCTCGCAGACCTCCATCGAGGGTCGCTGCCCAGATCTGCTGCTGAATCTGCTCGAGGTGCGCGGCATCGGCCTGCTGGACATCAAGGCCATCTTCGGCGAGACCGCCGTGCGCCGGAAGATGCGGCTCAAGCTCATCGTCCACCTGGTCCGCAAGGAGACCATGGAGCGCGAATTCGAGCGCCTGCCCTATGAGCCGCTGTACGAAGAGATCCTGGCCATGCCCGTGCGCAAGGTCGTGATTGCGGTGGACGCCGGTCGCAACCTCGCCGTGCTCGTGGAGGCCGCCGTGCGCAACACCATCTTGCAGCTGCGCGGCATCGACACGTATCGCGAATTCGTCGAGCGTCACCAGCGGGCTATCGAGGCCGGCGGCTTCGAGGAGGAATAGCCCCTCAGCCCCGGTTCGGGCAATCCTTCTTGATGCACGCGGCGTAGAGCGCCAGCGAATGCTCCTGCAGCTGGAAGCCGCGTTCCGCCGCGATGGCGTGCTGGCGCTCCTCGATGGCGGGATCGAAGAACTCCTCGACCTTGCCGCAGCTCAGGCAGACCAGGTGGTCATGGTGATGGCCCTCGTTGAGTTCGAAAACCGCCTTGCCCGACTCGAAGTGATTGCGCGACAGCAGCCCGGCCTGTTCGAACTGGGTCAGGACCCGGTAGACCGTGGCCAGGCCGATATCGGCCCCTTCCACGAGCAAAGCCTTGTAAACATCTTCGGCGGTCATGTGACGCTGGGCCGTCTTCTGGAAGATCTCGAGGATCTTGATTCGGGGCAGCGTGGCCTTGAGGCCGCTGTTCTTGATGTCGTCGGTTCGGCTCATGGGGGAAGCGCGGTCTGGGGCTGTGGCGGGGCGCCGCTAGAATCCTCCGATCATATCCAGCCCGGTCGTCTGCCGAGCCGGATCTCCCTAGACTGTTCCTGAGAAGCGTCGATGCGAACCCGCCTGCCTACCGTCCTGATTCCGCTCGCGTTGGGCCTGACCCTCAGCGGATGTTCGAACCTGAGCTCGTTCGCCTCTGTCTCGGGTGACAAGGTCATGGGCCTGGTCACGCCCTATCGGGTGGAAATTGTCCAGGGCAATGTGCTCACCAAGGAACAGGTCGAGCGCGCCAAGCCCGGCATGACGCGAGAACAGGTGCGCGACGTGCTTGGCACGCCCTTGCTCACCGACATCTTCCATACCGACCGCTGGGACTACACCTTCACCATCCGCCGCCAGGGCACGCCGTTCGAGCAGCGCAAGGTCGTGGCCTGGTTCGAGGGCGACACGCTCAAGAAGCTCGACGTGCCGGACAACTTGCCCACCGAGCGCGAGTTCATTGCGGCCATCGCGCCCAAGTTCTCCGCGCGCAGCGCCCCGAAGCTGGAGCTGAGCGAATCCGAAGTCAAGGCCCTGCCCCTGCCACCCAAGGTCGAGCAAGAAGCGAGCGACATCAAACCGGAACAGCGCAGCTTCCCGCCGCTGGAGTCCGGCGAATGACGCGTATTGCCATCGCGGGCTGTTCCGGCCGCATGGGCCGCATGCTGGTCGAAGCCGTGATGGCCGCCGAGGACTGTACGCTCAGCGGCGCGCTGGACCAGCCCTCCAGCCCCATGCTGGGCCAGGACGCCGCCGCCTTTCTCGGCCAGAACAGCGGCGTCACCGTCACCAGCGATCTACGCGCCGGCCTGGCCAACGCCGAGGTTCTGATCGACTTCACCCGCCCGGAAGGCACGCTGGCCCACCTGGCCATGTGCCGCATGCTGGGCGTCAAGGCCGTGATCGGCACGACCGGCTTCTCGCCGGCGCAGAAGGCCGAGATCGGCGAGCACGCCAAGAGCATCGGCATCATGATGGCGCCCAATATGAGCGTGGGCGTCAACGTCGTGCTCAAACTCCTTGATCAGGCCGCGCGTGCACTCAGCGAGGGCTACGACATCGAGATCATCGAGGCCCACCACCGCCACAAGGTCGATGCGCCCAGCGGCACCGCCCTGCAGATGGGCGAGGTCGTCGCCAAGGCCGTAGGCCGTGACCTCAAGGACTGTGCCGTCTACGGCCGCGAAGGCGTGACGGGCGCCCGCGACCCGTCCACCATCGGTTTTGCCACCGTGCGCGGCGGCGACATCATCGGCGACCACACCGTGCTCTTCGCCGGGCTTGGCGAGCGCATCGAGATCAGCCACAAGAGCAGCAGCCGCCAGACGTACGCGCAGGGCAGCCTGCGCGCGGCACGCTTTCTCGCCAGGCACGGCTCGGGGCTCTATGACATGAGCGACGTCCTCGGCTTGGCCCGATGAGCGGTTTCGCGCAGTACTGGGCCCAGGCGGACGGCATTGCCCGCGCGGTGGCCCTGCTGCTGCTCACCATGTCCGTCAGCGCCTGGGTGATGATTCTCTGGAAGACCTGGATCCTGGCCCGGGCACGCCGCAGCCTGGCGCGCGCCCTGCCCGCTTTCTGGGCGGCCGCCGACCTGGCGGCCGGCCACGAGGCGCTGCGCCGTCTCGACCCTGAAGCACTGCTGCTGCCCTTGCTCAGCGCGGCAACCGAATCCCGCCCCGGCGCGAGCCTGGCCGGCAGCGGAAAGCGGGAATCTCGCCTGACGCGCGTGCTGCGTGATGCCATGCACGAGGTGCTAGAGCGCCTGCAGTTCGGCCAGGTCATGCTCGCCTCCATCGGCGCCGTGGCGCCCTTCGTGGGCCTTTTCGGCACCGTCTGGGGCATCTACCACGCGCTGATCAACCTCTCGGCCGGCGGATCCCTGACGATCGAGAAGATCGCCGGCCCCGTCGGCGAGGCCCTGATCATGACGGCCGCCGGCCTGGCGGTCGCCATCCCGGCCGTACTGGCCTACAACGTGTTCGGCAAGTTCGTCGGTGCCTGTGAGGCCGATCTCGAAGGCTTTGCGCACGATTTGCGCGAACTGCTGGACCAGGACTGATGGCCTTCGGCCGCCTCGAACGCCGCGAGCTGCCCAGGCCCATGGGCGAGATCAACATGACGCCGCTGATCGACGTCATGCTGGTCCTCCTGGTCATTTTCATGATCGCCGCGCCGTTGATGACCTCCTCGCTGCGCTTGGATCTGCCCAAGAGCGAAGCCGCCACGCCGGGCGACGCACCTCGCTTTGTTTCGCTTGCGATCACGCCCGACGGCCTCCTGCACCTCGGCGACGAAGTGCTCGCCGCCAAGCCCTTGCGCGAGCGGCTCCAGCAGCTGGCAGCAGGCAACCCGACCCTGGAGATCCAGCTGCGCGCAGACAAGACCGTGCCCTACGGACAGGTGGCCCAACTGATCGGCTGGTGCCAGGCCGCCGGTCTCACGCGCATCGCCTTCGTGGCCGAAACCACCGAATAACTAGAATTGCCGGCTCAACGCAGAGCCGCGCCGTGCCCACCATGAACGAGAAATACAGCCCCAACGAGATCGAAGCCGCTGCCCACGCGCACTGGAACGCGAGCGACGCGTACCGCGTGAGCGAAGACGCGAGCCGCCCCAAGTTCTACGCCTGCTCCATGCTGCCCTACCCCAGCGGCAAGCTGCACATGGGCCATGTGCGCAACTACACGATCAACGACATGCTCACGCGCCAGCTGCGCATGAAGGGCTACAACGTCCTGATGCCCATGGGCTGGGACGCCTTCGGCCTGCCGGCCGAGAACGCGGCGATGAAGAACAAGGTGCCGCCCGCGAAGTGGACCTACGAGAACATCGCCTACATGAAGGGCCAGATGCAGGCCATGGGCCTGGCGATCGACTGGTCGCGCGAGGTCGCCACCTGCACGCCCGCCTACTACAAGTGGAACCAGTGGCTGTTCCTGAAGATGCTGGAGGCCGGCATCGCCGAGCGCCGCACCCAGGTCGTCAACTGGGACCCGGTCGACCAGACCGTGCTGGCCAACGAACAGGTCGTCGACGGCCGCGGCTGGCGCTCGGGCGCGCCGGTCGAGAAGCGCGAGATCCCCGGCTACTACCTGAACATCGTCAAGTACGCCGACGAGCTGCTGGCCGCCGTGGCCGATCCGGCCGACAAGAACTACCTGGCCGGCTGGCACGAGCGCGTGCGCCTGATGCAGGAAAACTGGATCGGCAAAAGCGAGGGCGT
>JAFALK010000083.1 GCA_019234295.1 Roseateles sp. | reverse complement strand
GCGCCCTGGCGCAGACGACCGCGCCCGTCGACCCGAGGCTGCAGGCCGTCCTGCGCAAATTGGAGGCGGGCGAGCCCGTCACCCTCGCCGCGCTCGGCGGCTCCATCACCACGGGCTATGCGGCGCAGCCGCCGCGCGAGAAGGGCTTGGCGGCGCTGCTGGCCAAGGCGCTGGGTCCACAGATCAAGCTCGTCAATGCCGGTGTCAGCGGGACGGACTCGGCCGCCGCCGTGCACCGTCTGCAGTCCCAGGTGCTGGACGCGCAGCCCGATCTGGTCGTCATCGAGTTCGGCGTCAACGACCAGTGGCTGGACCCCGCGGTGCGCGCCAGCAGTTATGAGTCTTTGCTGCGCCGGCTGCTGAGCGCCCCCAAGGCCCCCGCGGTGCTCGTGCTGGCACTCACGCAGCAGGGCAATCAGGCCCGCGATGCGGTGCAGATCCAGCTCCGGCTGGCCGCGCACTACGGACTCACCGCCCTGGATTTCGGTCGCTATGTGGACGCGTCAAGCCCAGATGCCTGGGCCAGGCTCTACGACGAACCCGTCCACCCCAACGGCCCCGGTCACGCGCGCATCGCGCAAGCCTTGCAGGAGACGCTGCGCGCCGCGGCCACCGCCCGCCCGGCCGCCCTGCCCGCTCAATTGCCCGAGCCGCTGTATGGCCGCGCCCATGAATTCAGCCGTCTCCAATCGGGCGACAACACCCAGCCCTGGCGCAACCACGGTTTTCAGCGCGGGGGCGAAGTCCATCCGGAGTGGCCGGGCCAGCAACCCGGCTGGGTGAGCCGTGACGACGATGCCGAGATGGCCTTTCTGGTCTGGGGCCGCGAGATTGCCGTCTTCCATGCTGAGAGCGAGCATTACCGCAATCTCGAAGCCTGGGTCGACGATGGCCCAGCGGTGACGCTGCGCGGCCAGGTGCCCGAGCGGCGCGGCTACCTGGGCTGGCGCTACAGCGTCGTCGGCCGCGAACTGGAGCCCGGCGCACACCTGCTTCATGTGCGGGTCAAGCGCGACGAATGGGCTGGCAGCGGCCGCCCGGCCAGCATCCTGGCCCTCATGTCGGCCGGCATCTTCCCGCCGGCCCTGCAGCCAAGCGATTTCGTGCGGGAGGCGCCAAGCGCCGCACCGGGCTTCATCGCGGCCGACCACCCGCGCCTGCGCTGGATCGGCCGCAGCCAGGCCGTCGCCGGAACGCGCCAGCTGAGCTGGAGCGGCACGGAGCTGCGCGCTCGATTCACCGGCACCGGCCTCACGCTGCGCCTCGCGCCCGCCCAGGGTCGGACCAACTACTTCACCGTCGAAGTCGACGGTCGCCCGCATTCGCTCGCCCTGCTCGGCAACGGCCCCGCAGACTGGCGCCTGCGCGATCCCCTGCCGCCCGGCGAGCACGAGCTTCGCCTCCTCAAGCGCACCGAGGCCTCGCAGGCCGAGAGCGTCTTCCTCGGCTTGCGCCTGAGCGACCACGGCACCCTGTTGGAGCCCCCGGCGCCGCGCCCGCTGACCCTGGAGTTCTACGGCGACTCCATCACCGCCGGCGCTTGCAACGGTGACATCGGCGCCGACCAGTACGAGGACCTCTCCAGCCACGACGGCACGCGGGCCTATGGCGCGGTGACGGCCCAGAAGCTCGGCGCCGACTATGTGGGCATCGCCGTCAGTGGCATCGGCATCACGGCCACCTGGGACGAGCTGCTGATGCCACAGGTCTGGAACCGCTACGCACCGCGCCTGGATGCACCCGTGGCGCCGGCGCAGGGCCGCGCGCCCGATGTGGTGCTCGTCAACCTCGGCCAGAACGACTACGGCTTCCCGCACTCGCAAGGCCGGCCCATGGCGACGGACTTCGCGCCGCGCTACCTCGCGTTCGTGCGCGAGCTGCGGGCCCGCTACCCGCAGAGTCGGATCGTGCTGCTGATCGGCGGCATGACGGCCTGGAAGGAAGAGCCCGCGATCCCGAAGGCGCTGACCGAGGCCGTGCGGACCTTGCGCGCCGAAGGCGACACCAAGGTCTGGACCTACACCTTCGAGGCTTTCTCCTGGGCGCATCCTCGCATCGACGTGCACATGCTGATGGCCGATGAACTCGTTGCCTTCCTCAAAGCCGAGGTGCTGAAGTGATTCCATCCCTGCCCGACATGCGCCAACCGCAGGCGCTCTGGGCGCATATGCGCCACACGCTGGCCTTCTACGCCCCGCGCGTGCAAGACGCCTCGGGCGGCTGCTTCCAGTTCTTCAAGGACGACGGCACGGTGTACGACCGGCGCAGCCGCCATCTCGTCAGCAGCACACGCTTCGTGTTCAACCATGCACTGGCTTGGCGCTGGTTCGGCGGCCCGGTCGAGGACGTGGCCCATGCGCTGGCCTTCGTGCGCGAGGTGCACGCCCAGCCGCAAGGAGGGTATGCCTGGCTGCTCGACTGGCATGAGGGTCGGGCCACCGTGCTCGACGGCAGCAATCACTGCTACGGCCTGGCCTTCGTGCTGCTGGCCCACGCACACGCGGCCGAGGCCGGCGTGAGCGGCGCGCGCGAAGGCATCGCGCAGACCTTCGCACTGATGGAGCAGCGTTTCTGGGAGCCGCAGCATGGCCTCTACGCCGATGAGGCCACGCCAGACTGGCGCATCGGCCCTTACCGCGGCCAGAACGCGAACATGCATGCCTGCGAGGCCATGCTGGCCGCCCACGCAGCGACCGGCGAAGCGCGCTATCTCGAGCGTGCGCTGACCCTGGCCGCCGGGGTTGCGCAGCGTCAGGCGGCGCTCACCGCAGGCCTGGTCTGGGAACACTACAAGACGGATTGGACGCCCGACTGGGACTACAACCACAACGATAAGACCAATATCTTCCGCCCCTGGGGCTTCCAGACCGGCCACCTGACCGAATGGGCCAAGCTGCTGCTTATGCTGGAACGCCGGCTGGGCAGCGCGGCGCCTGCCTGGCTCTACCTCACAGCAAGCCACTTCTTCGACACCGCCATGGAGCGCGGCTGGGACGCCGCGCACGGCGGCCTCGTCTATGGCTTCGCGCCGGACCACGAGGGCGGGGGCGTCTGCGATGGCGACAAGTACTTCTGGGTCCAGGCCGAGAGCCTGGCCGCCGCCGCCTGGCTGGCCGTGCGTTCGGGCGATGCCGTGTACTGGCAGTGGTATGAGCGGATCTGGCGTTATGCCTGGGTGCACTTCGTCGACCATCAGCACGGCGCCTGGTACCGCATCCTCGGGCCCGCGAACGACAAGCTCAGCGACGAGAAAAGCCCCGCCGGCAAGACCGACTATCACACCATGGGGGCCTGCCAGGACGTGCTGGCGGCCTTGAACATCCGCCCGCCCGCCCGATGAAGACGCTGCTCGTCACCCTGCTGTTCGCCACTTCCACCATGGCCACAGCGCAGACCGCGCCGCCTCTTGCCGAGTGGCGCGGCATCAGCCTCTCCGGCGCCGAATGGGGCGACAAGCGCCTGCCCGGCATCCCGGGCAAGGATTTTCAGTACCCGAGCGTGCAAAGCACCGCTTACTACCAGGCCAAGGGCATGAACCTCATGCGCCTGGCCTTCAGGTGGGAACGGCTGCAGCCCCGCCTGATGGGCCAGTTCGATGCCGCCGAGCTGGCCCGCCTGCGCGAATTCGTCGACGGCACGACCGCGCGCGGTCTCACCGTGCTGCTCGATCCGCACAACTACGCCGCGTATTTCGACGGCATGAGCGAGCAGCGCATCGGCACGCCCGGCGTTCCCATCGCCGCATTCGCAGACTTCTGGCGCCGCCTGGCCGAGGTCTTCAAGGACAACCCGCGCGTGCAGTTCGGCCTCGTCAACGAGCCGCACAGCCTGCCGACCGAAACCTGGGCCGACGCCGCCCAGGCCGCCATCGACGCCATCCGCGGCACCGGCGCCACGCAGCTCATCACCCTGCCCGGCAATGGCTACACCGGCGCCTGGAGCTGGACTGAGAGCAAGTGGTACGGCACGGCCAATGCCGAGGTGATGGGCCGCGTGCACGACCCGGCCGGGCACCTGCTGATCGAGGTCCACCAGTACTTCGACAAGGACGGCTCCGGCACCAAGCCCGAATGCGTGAGCCCCACCATCGGCGCCGAGCGGCTCGAACGCTTCACCCGCTGGGCCCGCGAGCACGGCGTGCGTGCGCTGCTCGGCGAGCTCGGGGGTGGCAACACGGCCACCTGCGCCCAAGCCGTCCAGAGCGCCTTGGCCCATGTGCAGGCCAACCGCGATGTCTGGGCCGGCTGGCTCTGGTGGGCCGGCGGGCCGAACTGGGGCGACTACTTCATGTCGCTGGAGCCCGGGGCCGATGGGCGGGACAAGCCGCAGATGGCGTGGCTGGAGACGTTCCTGCCTGTAAAGCAGAAGTAGCGCTTCCCGCGCCGCGGCCCTTAGACTGGACCTCACCTCTCAAGCAAGGAGATCCCATGTCCAAGAAGACCGACAAGCCGACGCCCGACTTCTTCTCCCAGCTCCCGCCCGGCTTCATCGACAACCCGCTCACGCAAAGCGTGAGGGCTTCGGCGCAGCAGATCTGGGCGGCCGGCCTGGGCGCCTTCTCCAAGGCCGGCGCCGGCGGCAAGCTCTTCGAGTCCCTGGTGCACGAAGGGCTCAAGCTGCAACAAAAGACGGCCGAGATCGCCCAGGGCAAATTCAGCGGCGCGGGCGGTGGCATCGCCGGCGAGATCAGCGCCAAGGCGCGCAAGCAATGGGGCCAGCTCGAATCCATCTTCGAGCAGCGCGTGGCGCAGGCGCTCACCAGCATGGGCATGCCCACGGTGACCGAGGTCCGCGAGCTGCGCGAACGGCTGGATGCGCTGAGCAGCGAAGTGGCCGCCCTGCGTGGCGCGAAGGCCCCGGCGACCGACGCCCCCGTCACGAAGACTGCGGCGAAGAAAGCGCCGGCCAAGAAGGCTACAGCGAAGACGGCTACAGCGAAGACGGCCACAGCGAAGACCGCCGCAGCGAAGACGGCCGCAGCGACGAAGGCACCTGCCAAGAAGGCAGTCGCCAAGTAGACGCCAGCCAGGAAGGCTAAGCCAGGTAGCGCGAGTACAGATGCGCCTTGAAATGTGCCGGGTTCAGCGCCTCGCCACTGGCCAGGCGCGCGAGCTCCGCGGTTTCAAAGCGGCTGCCGGCCTGCCAGATGCGGCTCCTGAGCCAGTCGAACACGGGCTGCAGCTCGCCGGCCTCGAGCCTTGAGTCGAGCTGCGCGTCCTCGCGCCGCATGGCTGCAAACCACTGCGCCGCGTACATAGCGCCAAGCGTGTAACAGGGGAAGTAGCCGAAGGCGCCCTCGGTCCAGTGCACGTCCTGCATAGGGCCGTCGCGGTAGTTGCCGCGCGTGTCCAGGCCGAGCAGCTCCATCATCTTGGCGTCCCACAGCGCGGGGATGTCCTCGCACTCGATCTCGCCTTCCACGAGCGCGCGCTCGATCTCGAAGCGCAGGATCACATGGGCCGGATAGGTCACCTCGTCAGCCTCCACGCGGATCAGGCCGGGCTTCACGCGCGTGATCAGGCGCTGGACATTCGCCGGCTCGAAGGCCGGCTGAGGCCCGAAGTGCTTGGTCAGCAAGGGCACCAGCTGCTTCGCAAACGCCGGGTGGCTGCCCAGCTGCATCTCGAAGGACAGGCTCTGGCTCTCATGCAGCGCCATCGAGCGCGCGTGCGAGACGGGCTGGCCCAGCCACTGGCGCGGCAGGTTCTGCTCGTAGCGGCCGTGGCCGGTCTCGTGCACCACGCCCATCAGCGCGGCCAGCAGGTCGTTCTCGTTGTAGCGCGTGGTCATGCGCACGTCCTCGGGCACGCCGCCGCAGAAGGGGTGGGCGCTTTCGTCCATGCGGCCTGCCTCGAAGTCGAAGCCCAGCAGGCGCATCACGTCGAGGCCCAGGGCCTTTTGCGCAGGCTTGGCGAAGGGGCCGACGGGTTCGATCAACTCTTCACCGGCCTGGCGCTCGCAGACCTGCCGGATCAGGCCCGGCAACCAGCCACGCAGCTCGCCGAACACGCGTTCGACCTCGGCCGCGCGCATGCCGGGCTCGAACTGGTCCATCAGCGCGTCGTAGCGCGAGAGGCCCGTGGCCTCGGCGCGCAGCTGCGCCTCTTGGCGCGTGAGCTTCACCACCTCGCGCAGATTGGGCAGGAAGCCGGCCCAGTCGTTCGCCGGCCGCTGGCTGCGCCAGGCATGTTCGCAGCGCGAGCCGGCGAGGCTGCGCGCCTGGACCAGTTCCTGCGGCAGCGCGTTGGCCGCCCGCCAGGCGCGTCGCGTCTCGCGCAGGTTGGCGCGCTCCTCGTCGCCCAAGTCCTCCTGCGCCGCACGGTCCAGCAGGCCCGGCCAGGCCGGATCGGTGGCCAGCTCGTGCAGTAGCCCGTCGATCTCGGCCAGGGCCAGTGAGCGCGACTCGTTGCCCTTGGCCGGCATGTTGGCAGCACGATCCCAGGCACAGATGGCTTGCAGATGCGCCAGACGGTGCAGCCGCGCGTTGCGAGCATGGAGTTCCTGGTAGGCGGGCTTGTTCATGGGTTGATTGTTGGCGGGAGCGAAAGGCGGGAGCAAAGGGCGGAGCCGAAAGTCATGGCCGAAGGTCAGGTTTGATCAGGGCGATCAGGGCGATCAGGGCAGATCACAGCCACAGCCACACCACGCCCGCGGTGATCAGGGCATAGCGCAGGAACTTTCCCACGGCCATGAAACCCACGCAGGGCCAGAAGCGCAACTTCAGCCAGCCGGCCACCGCACACAGCGGATCGCCGATCACCGGCAACCAAGACAGCAGCAGGGCCGGCGGCCCGTGGCGCTGCACCCAGGCGAGCGCACGCGACTCGGTGGGCGTGCGGTGGGTGGCCACCTCGAACACGCGCTCGGCGCCGTAGCCCATCCACCAGGTGATCGTGCCGCCCAGGGTATTGCCCAGCGTGGCCACAAGGATCGCCGGCCAGAACAGGCTCGGGCTGCTCTTGACGAGCAGCAGCAAAGCGGGCTCTGAGGCCAGCGGCAGGAGCGTGGCACCGATCAGACTCACGAGGAAGACGCCGGCCAGGCCAACCTTGGGCAGGGCCAAGAGGGTCAGCAGCGCTTCGATCCAGGCTTGAAGTTGTTGTTCCATCGGCCGGCATTATGGGATTGCCTCGGCGGTATACTCCTGCCTCTTTTTTGAGCACCCCTCCCCATGCCCGCCCCGGTTCAACTCGGCCCTCATCTGCTGCCGAACAACCTGTTCGTCGCGCCGATGGCCGGCGTGACCGACCGCCCCTTCCGGCAGCTGTGCCGCAAGCTGGGCGCGGGCTATGCCGTGAGCGAGATGGTCACCTCGCGCAAGGACTTGTGGACCTCGCTCAAGACCTCGCGCCGTGCCAACCACGAGGGTGAGCCGGGCCCCATCGCCGTGCAGATCGCCGGCACCGATGCGGCCATGATGGCCGAGGCTGCCGCCTACAACATCGAGCGCGGCGCGCAGATCATCGACATCAATATGGGCTGCCCGGCCAAGAAGGTCTGCAACAAGTGGGCGGGCTCGGCGCTGATGCAGGACGAGCCTTTGGCGCTGGAGATCATCACCGCCGTGGTTGAGGCCGCCGGCAGCGTGCCGGTCACGCTGAAGATGCGCACTGGCTGGTGCGACAGCGAGAAGAACGCCGTGCACATCGCCAAGGCCGCGCAAGCCGCGGGCGTGCGCATGGTCACCGTGCACGGCCGCACGCGCGAGCAGGGCTATAAGGGCAGTGCCGAGTACGACACCATCCGCGCCGTCAAGCAGGCCCTGACCATCCCGGTCGTCGCCAACGGCGACGTGGACAGCCCGCAAAAAGCCCGCGAGGTGCTGACACTCACGGGCGCCGACGCCCTCATGGTCGGCCGCGCCGCCCAGGGCCGGCCCTGGATCTTCGCGGAGATCGCTCATTACCTGGCCACCGGCGAGGCCCTGCCGCCGCCGCGCGTGCTCGACGCGCTGGAGTGGCTGACCGAACATTTGCACGACCACTACAGCCTCTATGGCGAGCTGACCGGCATGCGCACTGCGCGCAAGCACATCGGCTGGGCCGTGCGGGAGCTGCCCGGCGGCGAGGAGTTCCGCCGTCAGATGAACCAGTTGGAGAGCACGGCAGCACAGTTGGCCGCGCTCAAGGCCTGGTTCACGGCGCTGGCGGACCAGCAGGAACGGCTGGCCTATGTGGCCGCCAACGACGACAACAACGACAACGACCAAGAAGAACAAGCATGATGGCCCAAAAGTCCGACAACTCCATCGAGCATTGCGTGCGCGAGAGCCTGGAGCTCTATTTCCGCGATCTCGATGGCGAAACGCCCCACTCCCTGTACGACATGCTGATCAGCGTCGTGGAGAAACCGCTGCTCGAGGTGGTGATGGAAAAGGCCGGCAACAACCAGAGCCGCGCCGCCGAATGGCTCGGCATCAACCGCAATACCCTGCGCCGCAAGCTCACCGATCACAAACTGCTCTAACGTCATGACCCAACTGACCGCACTCATCTCCGTCTCCGACAAGACCGGCATCGTCGAATTCGCCAAGGCCCTGCATGCGCTGAAGGTGCGCCTGCTCTCCACCGGCGGCACGGCCAAGCTGCTGGCCGATGCCGGCCTGCCCGTGACCGAGGTGGCCGAGCACACCGGCTTTCCCGAGATGCTTGACGGCCGCGTCAAGACCCTGCACCCCAAGATCCACGGCGGCCTGCTGGCCCGCCGCGAGCTGCCCGAGCACATGAAGGCCCTGGCCGATCACGGCATTTCGACGATCGACATCCTGGCGGTGAACCTCTACCCCTTCGAGGCCACGGTGGCCAAACCCGGCTGCACGCTCGAAGACGCCATCGAGAACATCGACATCGGCGGCCCGGCCATGGTTCGCAGCGCCGCCAAGAACTGGAAGGACGTGACGGTGCTGACCGACGCGTCGCAGTACGCCGGCGTGCTGGAGGAGCTCAAGGCCCACGGCAAGACCAGCGACAAGACGCGCTTCGCCGCCTCGGTGGCCGCCTTCAACCGCATCGCCCAGTACGACGCTGCCATCAGCAACCACCTTTCGGCCTTGGCCGAAGATGGCACGCTGAGTGCTTTCCCGGCGCAGATGAATGGCAATTTCGTGAAGGTGCAGGACCTGCGCTACGGCGAGAACTCGCATCAGAGCGCCGCGCTGTACCGCGACCTCTACCCGGCGCCTGGCTCTCTCGTGACCGGCAAGCAGCTGCAGGGCAAGGAGCTTTCGTACAACAACATCGCCGATGCCGACGCAGCCTGGGAATGCGTGAAGAGCTTCGAGACACCGGCCTGCGTCATCGTCAAACACGCCAACCCCTGTGGCGTGGCCCTGGGCGCGGATGCCGCCGAGGCCTATGCCAAGGCCTTCAAGACCGACCCGACCAGCGCCTTCGGGGGCATCATTGCCTTCAACCGCGTGGTCGACAAGGCGGCCGCCGAGCTGGTCGTCAAGCAGTTCGTCGAGGTGCTGATGGCGCCGGCCTTCACGCCTGAGGCACTGGCCCTCTTCGCGCCCAAGGTCAACGTGCGCCTGCTGCAGATCGATCTACCCAAGGGTGGCGAGACGCCCTGGCTGCAAGGCCGCAACGCCATGGACAGCAAGCGCGTCGGCTCGGGTCTGCTGATCCAGAGCGCCGACAACCACTTCCTCCAAAAGGCCGACCTCAAGGTCGTCACCCAGCTCCAGCCCAGCGCGCAGCAGCTCGACGACCTGCTCTTTGCATGGACCGTGGCCCAATACGTCAAGAGCAACGCCATCGTCTTCTGCGGCGGCGGCATGACCCTGGGCGTGGGCGCCGGCCAGATGAGCCGCATCGACTCGGCCCGTATCGCCTCGATCAAGGCCGAGAACGCGGGCCTCGCGCTCAAGGGCTCGGTCGTGGCCTCGGACGCCTTCTTCCCCTTCCGCGACGGCCTGGACGTGCTGGCCGATGCCGGCGCCTCCTGCGTGATCCAGCCCGGCGGCTCGATGCGCGATGCGGAGGTGATCGCCGCTGCCGACGAGCGCGGCGTCGCGATGGTCTTCACCGGCGTTCGCCACTTCCGGCACTGAACCGATCAGGCTTGGCCGGCCTGCTGACCGATCAGGACTGGCCGGCCTGCTGATTGAGCGCGCGGATCACGTCGCTCTGCGTAACGATGCCCACCAGCCGCCGCTCGCCGTCCACGACGGGCAGGTGGTGGTGGCCCGTCTCGGTGTAAAGCGGCACCAGCTCGCTGACGCGCTGGCCCAGGCCCACCGTGCGCACCGCGGTGCTCATGATCTGGCCCACGGTCTCGGGCTCGTCGCTGTGACTACGGCCTCTGGGGCGCAGCAATGCCTGTATGCGATCACCCAGGGCTGCATTGCTGGCCGGCGCATGGCGAACGAAGTCGGCCAGCGTGAGGATCCCGATCACGCGCCGCACGCGGTCCACCACGGGCAGGGCCTTGACGTGATGCCGCTCCAGCAGCGCCCAGGCCTCGGCCAGCGGCGTGCCGTACGCCACGGCCAGCGGCTCGCGCGTCATGATGGCCGCGCAGCTCAGCGTGCCGAAGCTGCGCTGGTAGGCAGCGGCCTCTGCATGGTGCAGCAGTTCCTCGAGGTCGTCGCGCGGGATGTCAATGACCTGGTTGTAGTGGGCCAGCGCCGCGTCGAGGTCGGCGGCCGAGAAGCGTGCTCGGGCGGGGGCTGAAGCAGCCACCGAGCGGCCTTGGCCATGCGGATAGCGCCGGCCCGTCAGCCCGTTGTAAAGCATGCCCGCCGCCACGAGCAGCAAGCAGTTCACCGCCACCGGAAAAAGCGCGAAGCCCAGCGGCACCGCGCCCAGTGCGCTGAGAAGGGCCGCGGCGCCCCCCGGCGGATGTAGGCAGCGCAGCGTGAACATGATCGCAATTGCCAGGCCCACCGCCACGGAGCCGGCCCAGGCCGGGTCCGGGATATACATGGCACAGGCTGCGCCGATCAGCGCCGAAAAGCTGTTGCCGCCGATCACCGACCAGGGTTGAGCCAATGGACTCGCAGGCACGGCGAACACAAGGACCGCGCTGGCACCCAGCGGCGCCACGATCCACGCGCCGCCGCTGCCCTGAAGGCTACGCGAGACCAGCGCCGTGAACAGGATACCCAGCAGACCGCCGAGCATGGCACGCAGACGCTCGCTGCCGTCCACGCCCACGCGTGCAGGCCAGCAGTCGCGTGCGAGCCGCACGAGAAATGAAGCAAGGCTCATGATCAATTCCACCCTCCCGGGCCGCGCGGCCGCTCGCGCAGCTCTTCTTCGTGACAATGGGCCAAGGTGGGCCGGACGAGATCGCTGCGCGCGATGAGACTCGCAAAGGGCATCGAGGGCTCGTCGTCCACAACGGCCAGGCGTTCGCGCCGCAACTGCGGCATACACGTGGTGGCGGCACGGGAGCTCTCGTGCGGCAGAGCCACGTGCAGGGTCTGGCCTTCGCAGGCCTGGGCACAGGTCTGGCCTTTGCAGGCCTGTGCACAGGCGATGCCCACGGGCAGCAGCACGGTGGCCAGCGGCATGCGCAAGTAGGCGCTCAGGCCGGCCGCGGCGCCGGCCACGAGCAGGGCCTGACGCTCGGCCGCGCTCAAGCAGAAGCAATGCGCCAGCAGGGAGCCGATGGCGCGACTCGTCATGATGATCGGCCCATCTGCGCCGAAAGGGCCGCCGCTGCTGATGGCAATGCCCGAAGACTGCGGCTTGAGTACCGCCAGAATCGGCGCCAGGTGTGCGCCCTGATCGAACTCAGCGCGCTCGAGTCCGCGTGCGCTCATGAATCGAGATCGATCTGCGGCACGGTGAACACGCCGCGCAGGGACTTCAGCTCTGCACGGTGCAGGTCGGCCAGGCGCTGCAGCATGCGCTCGCCGGGCGCGGTGAGATGGACCTGCACCTGGCGGCGGTCCTGCGGCCCCGGCCGTCTCTCCACCAGGGCCTGCGCCTCGCAACGCGAGACCAGTGCCACGGCGCCGTGGTGCTGCATCTGCAGGCGCTCGGCCAACTCGCCCACCAGGGCCCAGTCCCGTCCCGGCATGCCCTTGACTTGCAGCATGAGCAAGTACTGCTGCGGCGTGAGGCCGGCCTCGCGCGCGGCGAGTTCGGAGAAGCGTTCGAAGCGGCGCATCTGGTAGCGGAACTCCGCAAGAGTCTCGAAATGCGATTTGCTCAGCGGCGACGTGTCGGCCATGGAGATGAAGAGGTTCCGGGAGGCCGAACTATATCGCGTCGTGATATTTCCATCCGATGCGGGCACGAGATCGGATGCGGGGCCGGGGATAATCGCGCCCCATGTCCTTCGCCGAACTCACCGGCCTCTTTCTCGCCTCGCTCTCGCGCGTCATCACCGGCACGCAAGGCCACTGGAAAGGCTGCCCCCCCACAGCCGAGCAGCGCATCTACTTCGCCAATCACCAGAGCCATTTCGACTGGGTGCTGATCTGGGCCGCCCTGCCGCGCGGGCTGCGCACGCACACGCGGCCCATCGCCGCGCGCGACTACTGGACGGCCAGCAAGCTCAAGACCTGGCTCACAAGTGCCGTGTTCAACGCGGTCTACGTCAGCCGCACGCGCTCCACCCCCGACGAAGACCCACTGGAGCCGCTGGTCGAGGCTCTGCAGGCCGGCAACTCGCTCGTGATCTTTCCCGAGGGCACGCGCTCCAACAAGGGCGAACCTCAGGTCTTCAAGACCGGTCTCTACAACCTCGCCCGGCAGTTCCCTGATGTGCAACTCGTGCCGACCTGGGTCGACAACGTGCAGCGCGTGATGCCCAAGGGAGAGGTCGTGCCCGTTCCCATCTTGTGCACGGTGACTTTCGGCGAGCCGCTGAAGCTGCAGCCCAATGAGGACCGACACGAGTTCCTGGCCCGCGCCCGCACCGCGCTGATCGCACAGCGCCCGTGCACCGAGACCCGGGGAGGCCGCGGATGATCGAGTTCATCCAGACGCTCAAGGCTCTGGACGCCAGCCGCCAGGTGGCCGTGCTCTTCGTGGGCCTCTTCGGCGCGCTGACGCTGATCAGCGCCGGCGGCCTCGTCTACTCGATGAGCAGCCACCAGCGCAGCAGCTACGCCGAGGACAACTGGCGCCAGTTCAAGCGCGACATGAAAGCGATCTGGGTCGGCTCCGCGATCGCGTGGGTGGCCTGGCTCTCGGGCCATATCGGCGCGTCCATCCTGCTCGGCCTGTTGTCCTTCTACGCCCTGCGCGAATACATCACGCTGATGCACACGCGCCGTGCCGACCACCGCAGTCTCATCCTCGCCTTCTTCGTGCTGCTGCCGCTGCAGTACGTGCTGGTGGCCACGCGCAACTTCGACCTCGCCTCGGTGCTGATCCCGGTCTACGGCTTCGTCGCCATCCCGGTGGCCAGTGCGCTGTCCGACGATCCGCATCGCTTCTTGGAGCGCAACGCCAAGATCCAGTGGGGCATCATGGTCTGCGTGTACGGGCTCTCCCACCTGCCGGCGCTGATGCTGCTGCAGTTCCCGGGCTTCGAGGGCCGCGGGGCCTTCCTGTTCTTCTTCATGGTCCTGGTGGTCGGCGTGGCGCAAATCGTGCAGGAGGTGGCCAGCCGCACGGTGCGACGCCGGCCCGTGGCGCGACGCATCAGCCGCAGCTTCTCCCTGCGCGCCTGGTGGCTGGGGCAACTGGCCGGCGGCCTGTGCGGCGCCCTGCTCTACTGGATCACGCCATTCAAGGTCGGCCAGGCCCTGTGCATGGCCCTGCTGGCCACGAGCGCAGGCACGCTCGGCGGACTGGTGATGAAGGCGCTCAAGCGCGACGGTGGTGTGATCTACTGGGGCAACCGCAGCTCGATCACGGGCGCCGTCGGCCTGCTCGATCGCATCGCCGTGCTCTGCTTCGCAGCGCCCGTCTTCTTCCACTCCGTCCGCTGGTATTTCAAGGTCTCGACATGAGGATTCTCGGCATCGACCCAGGCCTGCAGACCACCGGCTGGGGCGTCGTCGACGCCGAGGGCCCGCGACACGCCTACGTCGCCAGTGGCACGATCAAGACCACGGGCGCGGCCGGCGCCGAGACCGGCGACCTGCCCGGCCGACTCAAGATCCTCTTCGACGGCGTGCGCGAAGTCGTGTCCCGCTACGGCCCGCAATGCGCGGCGGTGGAGATCGTCTTCGTCAACGTCAACCCGCAATCGACCCTGCTGCTGGGCCAGGCACGCGGCGCAGCGCTCACGGCACTGGTTTCCTGCGACCTGCTCGTCAGCGAATACACAGCGCTGCAGATGAAGAAGGCCGTGGTCGGCCATGGCCATGCCAAGAAGGAGCAAATCCAGGCCATGGTTCAGCGCCTGCTGAACCTGCCCGGCCTACCGGGGAAGGACGCGGCCGATGCGCTGGGCCTGGCCATCATGCATGCCCAGACGCGCGTCACCTTCGAGGCCATGGCTCGGCACGGAAGCCTCAAGCGCAAGCAGCATGCGCAGTACCGGGGCGGGCGTACGTACTGATTCGGGCTCGAACCAGCTGGCCGCTGTCAAGGCCAGCATGCGCAAGACCGTGGATCGTTCGGCTGCGGGGGGCACATAGGAAAGCTTGTTCATCACGGCTCCCAAAAAAAGTCCCCAGCGGCTCCGCGATACGCGGACGCATGGGAGTCACCGGGGACGAATCACCCCGAGATGGGGCGAGGAGACAAAGGAGCGACGGGTCGCGGGTTTCGCGTCGTCATGGGTGGCACGATAGCCAGACATTTGCTGCGCGTGAACCAAGATATTCGTGCATCGTTATGCGCGATGTGTCGGTCTCCGGGGTGGGAGGGAATGGCTATCGTGGTTGCCAGCGCTGCGGCCCGGACGGCTGCGGGGCTGCCGGCGCGAGCGTGGCGTTTGCGCCCTGAATACGGCTCCAGCGGTGATAGTGAGTCCCGCGGCGCGGACTCCATGCCTAGACGACAAGCTAGCCCGTCACCCGGCTGATCATCACCTGATCCACCCGATAGTTGTCCACGTCCATCACCTCGAAGCGCCAGCCGCCCCACTCGATGTGGTCGGTGCGCCGCGGGATGCGGCGCAGCATCACCATCAAGAAGCCGGCCAGGGTGTCGTACTGACCCGCATGCGGCCAGTCGTCCACGCCCAGCGCGCGCTGCACGTCGACCACGGGCGTAAGACCATCGGCGAGGAAGGAGCCATCGTCGCGGCGCACGATCTGCTGCTCTTCGTCGTGTGCAGCCACCAGCGAGCCCATCACCGTGTTCATCACGTCGTTCAAGGTGATGACGCCAACCACGAGGCTGTACTCGTTGACGATCACGGCGAAGTCTTCCAGCGCTTGGCGGAACTGCGCCAGCATCTCCGACAGCGAGAGCCGATCCGGCACGATCAGCACCTTGCGGATCAGCGCGTCGCTCTTGAGCTCCAGCGGCTCGCCGCGCAGCACGCGGGCGAAGAGCGCGGTGGCGTCCACATAGCCCACGATGCGATCGATCTCGCCGTCGCAGACGAGATAGGTGGAGTGAGGCTGCGTAACGACGCGCTGGCGGATCAACGGCTCGTCGTCGTCTCGGGAGAAGAAGACGATGTTCTCGCGAGTGGTCATCACGCTTTCCACGCTGCGCGTGTCGAGCTCGAAGACGTTGGCGATCAGCTGCTGCTCGGCCACGGCCACCACGCCGGACTGCAGCCCGGCCTCGGTCAGCGCGAGGATGTCGTCCTGCGTGACGGACTCGTCGCGCACAGCGGGCCGGCCCATCAGGCGGATCAGCGCCTCGGTTGCGTTGCTGAACAACCAGGCCAGGGGCTTGAGCAGGCCCACAAGCACCGACATGGGCCCGATCACCAGCAGCGCCATGCGCTCGGGCTCGTTCATCGAGATGCGCTTGGGCAACAGGTCCGCAAGCAGGATGAAGAGCACCGTGATGGCACCGAAGGAGATCGCGAAGGCCACGTCTGCGGCCAGGGCCGGCTCCATCGCGCGACTTAGCATGACCTGGAAGTACGGCGTGAGCGCACCTTCGCCCACGATGCCGCCGAGGATGGCCACGGCGTTGATGCCGATCTGCACGACGGTGAAGTAATGGCCCGGGTGCTGCTGCACGGCCAGGGCCAGTGCGGCGCGCGGATCGCCCTCGTCGCTGAGCTGCTGGAGCCGGAGCCGGCGGGAAGATGCGAGCGAGAACTCTGCGATGGAAAAGAAAGCACTGGCCGCAATCAGCGCGGCGATCACCAGAAGGCTGGAGCTCATGCAAGCAGTTTAGACCCTGCTTCACCGAGGCTTCCAGACCTCCTTCACCACGATGCCGTGCAGCGCCGCCGTGAAGCGCTTGGCGTCCGCATACGACAAGTGCGACCACTCAGGCTGCTCCAGCCCCTGCAGCTCCTTGTAGTCCTGAAAGTGGATGCCCGGCGCGCCGGTCTTGTGCAGCAGCACGTCCCAGGTCAGAGCCCGCGGGAACGCGTGCTCCTCGCCGCCGAGAAGAGGATCGGTGCTGGGCGCGCGCACGAAGAGCACGGCAACGCCACGGGCACGCAGCTTCGTCACCGCCTGGGCTGCGCGTTCGATCTGCTTGTCGCGGATCTTGGCAGCCTCTTCGGGCGAGGGACCGCCCGGACGCGGCCCGAAGACCTTCAACCAGACGCCGCGCGCATAGTCCCGATACGCTGCATCGTGTTCGACCTTGCTCCACATATGCGTGTTGCGGTCCGCTTCGCTGACGCTGAGTTTGCGCACGCTGAAGAAGGGAGGCAGGCCCTCCCGCTGTGGCCAGGCCTGGCGCTCGAGCACGGTCCCGAGCGCGAAGTCCGGGTCATAGAAGGCCAGGTTGGGTTCGACCAGGCGCATGGACAGCCATTGGCCCACCCGCTGCGACGGAGACTCCTTGCGGAAGTAGTCGAGCGCGCGGCCGCGGAAAGCGCCCCCGGTGAAGAACAGGCCAGGCGTCACGCCGACGATGAGCCGGCCAGTGAACTTCGGATCATCGGCCAGGTCTTCGAGAAAGCTCACCGGCGAGGTGCCCTCGAGCGCGAGCTGGATGGGGCGCTTGCCGTCGAGTTGCTCCCACACGTCGAGCTGCAGGTCGAACAGAAGACGCGAGGACCCGAGGATGACGGTGGCATCGCCCTCGCCGGCGTCGATACGGCGGCGCTGCATGGCCCAGAGGCCATCGCTGTTGCTGATGCTGGGGCTGGCGCCGTAGTCGCGCCAGTACCATTCCCAGCCGCCCACCAACACGGCGAACATCAGGAACGCCTGCACCAGGACGCGGACCCAGGGCCGCTCGGGAACCGGCCGCTTGGGTACGGGCTGGGCCACGCCGGGGCGGTCCGCGGCGGTTTCGCGCATGGCGTGCGGGGCGCGTTGCAAGATCAGGTCAGCAACCATGACAGGCCTCCGACTCAGAACTGGAAGTAGATGAAGGCATTGCCGGTCCCCTGCGAGATGACGACGGCAAAGGCCATCAGCGCCCACACGGCCGACAGGGCCAGCGCCGGGCTGCGTGCGACGACGGTCTCCAGCGTGCTGCTGCGCATGCGCCAGTGCACGAGGAGCAGCGCGGTGATAACGACCGCCGTCTTGATCAGCGCATAGCTCGCCAGCATGGGGCCGGCCTTGTCGTTGAGCCCGACCATGCCGGAGAGGATCTGGCCCGCGCGCTGGAAGCTGTGGGCGCGGAAGAAGACCCAGGTCACGTTGATGAGCGCGTAGGTCAGCAGGCCCAGGCCGAGGAAGGCGAGCGGCCCGGGCTTGTAGCCCTTCAAGCGCGTGCGCAGGGCCCGCTCCACGGCCAGGTAGAGCCCGTGCAGGCCGCCCCACACGACGAAGGTCCATGCCGCGCCGTGCCACAGGCCCCCCAACAGCATGGTCCCCATCAGCGCGATGTAGGTCCGTGCCACGCCGTGTCGGTTGCCGCCCAGCGGGATGTAGAGATAGTCGCGCAGCCAGGACGAGAGCGTGATGTGCCAGCGCCGCCAGAAGTCGGAAAAGCCCACGGCCGCGTAGGGAAAGCGGAAGTTGTCTGGCATGGCGAAGCCCAGGCACAGGGCCGCGCCGATGGCGGTGGTGGAGTAGCCCGCGAAGTCGCAGAAGATCTGCCCGCTGAAGGCCAGCGTGCCGGCCCAGGCGTCGATGAAGCCGGGCGCCTCCTTGGCGTCGTAGACGTGCTCCACGACGCTGGACAGCAGGGTGTCGGCCAGCACCACCTTGTTGAACAGGCCCAGGGTCATCAGCGCCAGGCCGAAGCACAGCTGGTCGGCGCTGGCGCGGCGGGGAACAGCAAACTGCGGCACCAGCTCGGTCGGCCGCATGATGGGCCCCGCCACCAAGTGCGGGAAGAAGGTGACGAAGAGCGCGTAGTCCAGCAGATTGTTGGCCGGCTCGGCGCGCCGCAGGTAGATGTCCAGGGTGTAGGACATCGTGGCGAAGGTGTAGAAGGAAATGCCCACGGGCAGCACGATGCTGTCGTGCGGTGCCTGGTAGCTCACGCCCAACGCGCCCAGCGCGAGCGCAACGTTGTCGAGCAGGAACTGGCCGTACTTGAAATAGCCCAGCAGCCCCAAGTTGGCCACCACCGAGACCAGCATCCACAGGTGCCGGCTGCGGTCGCGCCGGGCGGCCACCAGGCCCCGCGCGGCGTACCAGTCCACCACAGTGGAGATCCACAGCAGGATCACGAAGGGCGGGTTCCAGGCCGCGTAGAAGATGTAGCTGGCAACAAGCAGCTGGACCTTGCGCGCCTTCCAAGGCAGGGGCAGCGAATGCAATGCCAGCACGATCGCGAAGAACGCGACGAAGCTCAGACAGTTGAAGACCATGGCAACCCTCCGGATGAGAAGGAAGCTCGTGCGCGCCGCGACTGCCTGGCTGCATGGGCAGCGCATATTGGCAGCAGTCGCACGCCTTGCCAATATGACTTGTACGGGTGGCTTCTAGAATCCCTCCCCCGATGTCTGCCCCGTCCCCGAACACCTCCCTCACCCGCATGCTCGCGGGCTTCGTCCGCCGGCACTGGACGGCCTATGCCTCGGCCGCCGTGATGCTGGCCGGCATCGCGCTGCTACTCGTGTGGATCCCTCGCCAGGTCGGCCACGTGGTCGACGGCCTCGTAGCGGGCCGTTTCCGCGACGGCGGGCTGCTGATCCAGCTCGGCCTGCTGCTGGGCGCCGGCGCCTCGGTCTATCTGCTGCGGGTGTGGTGGCGACTGCGACTCTTCGGCGCCAGCTACCAGTTGGGCCGCGAGTTGCGGACGCGGCTGTACCGGCGCCTCACGCTGCAAGGCCCGGTCTTCTTCCAGGCCAAGCGCACGGGTGACCTCATGGCCCTGGCCACGAACGACACCGACGCCATCGAGATGGCCGCCGGCGACGCCCTGCTGGCAGGCTTCGACGGCACGCTCACCCTGATCCTCGTGCTGACCATGATGACCCTGGGCGTGGACTGGCGCCTGGGCCTGGCGGCGCTGATCCCCTTCCCGCTGATGGCGCTCTCGTTCTGGTGGATCTCCAATCAAGTGCATACGGCCTGGCAGAGCTCGCTCACGCGCTTCTCCGGCATGAACCAGCATGTGCAGGAGGGCCTGGCCGGCGTACGCACCGTGCGCGCGCTGGGCCTGGTGGAGCGCAACGCGCGCCAGTTCGGCGAGCTGGCCGGCAGTGCCGCCGAGGCGAGCTACATGGCGCAGCGCTGGGAGGCGGCCTACGAACCGGCCGTGGGCATGACCCTGGGCGCGGCCACGGCGATCGCGCTGGGTCTGGGTGGCTACCTGGTCGCCATCGACGAGCTGACGATCGGCCAGTTGACCTCCTTCACCATGTACCTCGGCCAGCTGATCTGGCCCATGTTCGCGGCGGGTTGGGTGCTGTCGCTGCTGGAGCGCGGTCGCGCGGCCTGGGGGCGGCTGGAGCCGGCCTTGAGCGAGCCGCTGTGCCTGGATGACCGCGGCACTCAGGCCATGCCTTCGGCTGCGTCCCTGGGCTTCGAACACCTGTGCTTCTCGTATCCGGAGGCCGCCAAGGCCGCGGTGGACGACGTGTCGCTCACGCTCAAACCCGGTGGCACGCTGGGCCTCGTCGGGCCCACGGGCGCGGGCAAGTCCACGCTGCTGCGCCTGCTACTGCGCCAGTTCGAACCGCAGGGCGGCGTGATCCGCGCGGGCGGCGTGCCGCTCAACGAGATCCGCCTGCAGGCTCTGCGCGAGTCGATCGCCTGGGTGCCTCAGGAGCCCTTCCTCTTCAGCGCCTCCATCGCCGAGAACATCGCGCTGGCCCAGCCGGGCGCGACGCGGGCGCAGGTCGAGGAAGCAGCGCGCATGGCGGCCGTGGACGCCGACGTGCGCCGCCTGCCCCAGGGCTACGACACCGAGGTCGGCGAGCGCGGCGTGACGCTCTCGGGCGGCCAGCGCCAGCGCGTGGCGATTGCACGCGCTCTGCTCTCCGATGCGCCCATCCTGCTGCTCGACGACGCCCTCTCGGCCGTGGACACCGGCACCGAGACGCAGATCCTGGCCCACCTGCGCGAGCTGCGGGAGATCCGCCCTGAACGCAGCGTCATCATCGTCAGCCACCGCTTGTCGGCCGTCATGGAGGCGGACCATATCGCCGTGATCAAGTCCGGCCACATCACCGAGCAGGGCAGCCACGCCGAGTTGCTGGAGCTGGCCGGCTGGTACGCGCAGCAATGGCGTTATCAACAGATCGAGGCCAGTCTTGACGCAGCCTGAACAGAAGGTGGAACGCCCCTGGGCCGCCGTCGGCCTGCTCATCAAGGCGGCCGACGGCGAGCGCCCCACTCTGTGGCGCGGGTTCGCGTGGCTGCTGATCGCCTCGGGCCTCGAGGCGCTCGTGCCGCTGGCGGGCAAGCGCTATATCGACACCTATCTGCTGCCGCGCAATTTCGACGTCGCCGCGATGGCGGGCCTCGTGGCCGCCGGCCTGCTATGCACTTGGGCCTCGTGCTGGATCCGCTACGCCCAGCTCGCGCGCATGGCTGGCGTAGCGCGGCGCTCGGTGCTGCGCCTGCGCGAGCGCGTGTACTCACATGTGCTGGGCCTGCCCATGGCCTTCTTCGACAAGGCCATCACGGGCCAGCTCGTCAGCCGCGTGACCAACGACACCGAGGCCGTCAACACGCTCTATCGCCAGGTCCTCTATGTGATGCTGGACTGCAGCATCATCGTCGTCAGCTCCATGGTGGCCATGGCACTGCTTGACTGGCGGCTGATGCTGATCGTGGCGCTGCTGGTGCCGGCCATGGTCGTCATCATCCTGCTCTACCAGCGCTTCAGCGGCAAGGCCGTGCAGCGCCAGCGCCAGCTGCGCAGCGACATCAATGCGCAGATGGCCGAGAGCATCGCCGGCATGGCCGTGCTGCAGGCGGCCGGCGCGGCGCAGCGCTTCGAGGCGAAGTTTGCCGACACGAACGCTCGTCACCTTGAATCGCGCAAGGCCGAGCTGCGCGCCAATGCCTGGCTGCTGCGCCCGGCCCTGGATCTGCTCAACATCTTCTTGATCAGCACGGTCATCTACGGCTTCGGCAGCCGCGAGATGTCGGCCGTGCAGGTGGGCCTGCTCTACGCATTCCTCGGCTACATCTCGCGCGTGGTGGAGCCGCTGATCCAGATTACCTTGCAGTTCGGCCAGCTCCAGCAGTCCATGGTCGCTGCCTCGCGCGTGGGCGGGCTGCTCGACGAGATGGCGCCGGTGCCGCAGGCCGAGACCAGCCGCGGTGTGGAGCGCGGCGAGATCGCCATCGCCTCGGTCAGCTTCGGCTACGACCCCGAGCGGCCCGTGCTGCACGACCTGAGCCTCGCCATTCCCGCCGGTTCCTTCTGCGGCATCGTCGGCCACACGGGCAGCGGCAAGAGCACCCTGCTCTCTTTGCTCTTGCGCTTCTACACGGCGCAAGCCGGCCGCATCACCATCGACGATCAGGCCCTGGCCCTGCTGCCCGACGACACCTTCCGCGCCGCGGTGGGTCTCGTGCCGCAGGAGCCCTACCTGATGGCAGCCAGCGCGCGCGAGAACATCGCCATGGGCCGCGCGATCCCCGAAGAGACACTGATCGCCGCCGCCAAGGCTGCACGGGTGCATGAATTCCTGTCAACGCTGCCCGAGGGCTACGAGACCCTGCTCGGCGAGGGCGGAGCGCGCGTGTCCACCGGTCAGAAGCAACTGATCGCAATGGCCCGCGCCCTGGCCGGTAGCCCGCGCATCCTCTTCCTCGACGAGGCGACATCCAACATCGACAGCGCCACCGAGCGCACGATCAGCGAGGCGTTGGACGCGCTGCACGGCACGGTCACTGTCGTGGCGATCGCGCACCGGCTCTCGACGATTCGCGCGGCGGACCAGATCGTCGTGCTCAACCATGGGCATCTTGCCGAGCGAGGCACGCACGAGGCGCTGATGGAGATCGAGGGCGGCTTGTATCAGCGGCTGGTGCAGTTGCAGGCGCTGGAAGAGTGAGGCGCGACTGAGCGGCGAGCCCGGTCGCGCAGGCGAGCAGGTTCCACTGCACAGGTGGGCCTGCGGCCGACTTCCTTCAGTGCTCGTCAGCCGTCTCGCGACGAGAATTCGCTTCGCCTATATGTGTGAGGCGCTGGGGCCCGCAAAGGTCTCGTGAAAAGGCCTCGTGCAAACGCCTCGTGCAGAGGCCTCGTGTCAGAGGACCGGGGCGTAGCGCGGCTTGCTCAAGCCAGCCCAGCAAAACCCAGCAAAACCCAGCACAACCCAGCCCAGCACCACCCAGCCCAACCCTACCAAGCCGGCGCCAACTGTGCAAAGCCAGGCGGCGCCAGCTTTTCATCCTCGAAGCTCACGATCTCATAGGCTGTCTCGTCCGCCAGCAAGGCGCGCAGCAGCTTGTTGTTGAGAGCGTGGCCGCCCTTGAAGGAGGTGTAGGCAGCCAGCAGCGGGTGGCCGGCAACTTGCATGTCTCCGATGGCGTCGAGGATCTTGTGCTTGACGAACTCGTCGTCGTAGCGAAGGCCGTCTGCATTGAGCACGCGGTAGTCGTCGACGACGATGGCGTTGTCCATCGAGCCGCCGAGCGTGAGGCCGCGCGAGCGCATCAGCTCGATGTCGGCCGTCATGCCGAAGGTGCGCGCCCGCGCGATCTCCTTCTTGTACTGGCCCGTGCCCATGTCGAACACATAGCTCTGGCCCGTGGCCGAGACGGCCTGATTCTCGAACTCGATCTGGAAGGACAGGGTGTAGCCATGATGCGGCTCGAGCCGTGCCCACATGAGGCGCTTGCCCTCGCCCTGGCGAACTTCGACGGTCTTCTTCACGCGCAGGAATCTCTTGGGCGCGTTCTGCAACTCGATGCCGGCGCTCTGCAGCAAGAAGACGAAGCTGGCGGCCGAGCCGTCGAGGATGGGCACCTCGTCGGCATTGATGTCGATGTAGAGGTTGTCCAGCCCCAGGCCCGCGCAGGCCGAGAGCAGATGCTCGATGGTCTGCACCTTGGGGCCGCCGGGATCGCCGCCGGGACTGATGGTGGTGGCCATGCGGGTGTCGCAGACGGTCTCCGCACGCACGGGAATGTCTACGGGCTGCGGCAGGTCCACGCGGCGGAAGACGATGCCGGCATCCGGCGCTGCTGGGCGCAGCGTCAACTCGACCTTCTGGCCGCTGTGGATGCCCACGCCGACGGCGCGGGTCAAGGACTTGAGGGTGCGTTGTCGGAGCATGGGGCGTATTGTCGGCGAAGAGATTTGCCCCTGCTGCTCGCCGCCCATCAGTCGCAAGCGAAGCATCAGGGCTTGCCCCTGCGTACCAATGGGATGCGTAGGGGCGGGCGCGTGCCCTGCCCCGGCGCGGTCTGCGGCTCGATCACCCCACCGAGGATCTCAGCGCGCCGCTGCTGGCTGCTGAGTACGCGGCCGCACTGTGCGGTGGCCAGCTCTAAGTCCTGCGCATCGTCTTCCACGAGGATCTCCACGTATCTGCCCAGATGGCGCGCGGCGATGCGCACTCGCCAGGCCAACGCTTTGCCATCGGGCTTCCTTCAGACCCGCAGTCGCCCGCGCAACCCTTGTCTTTGGCCAACCATTCTCCTTGCCTGGTTGGTCGAAGACTTTCACCTCCACGCAGGTGCGCCCTACTGGGCACACCCGAAGAAAAAAGGCCAGCACGCGGCTGGCCTTCGTTCGGGGTCCGGAACACCTCAGTCTGCCTGACGGCGCAGGAAGGCCGGGATTTCGATCTCGTCCATGCCGTTCGAGGACAGGGCCTCGACTTTGGCCGCGGCCGTGCGGCCGTGGCGCCAGACGCTGGGCACGCGGTTGGCTTCCGAGGCAAAGCCTGTGGCCATCGGCGCTGCGGCAGTGGTGGCACCGGCCACGCTCTGGCCGGGCATGGTCACCGATTGCGTCAGCACCGGCATGTTGTCGGTGCCCGTGCGCAGTGCGGGTTGCTGCACCACTGACAGCGGCGCCTGTGCGCGGCCGCGCTGCGAGTTCAGGCCCGTGGCGATCACGGTCACGCGCAGCTGGTCGCCCAGCGATTCGTCGTAGGCCGTGCCGTAGATGATGTGGGCATCCTCGGAGGCGTACTTCTTGATCGCGTTCATGGCATTGCGCGACTCGGAGAGCTTGAGCGTGCCCTTGCTTGCCGCGATCAGCACCAGCACGCCGCGCGCGCCGGAGAGGTCGATGCCTTCGAGCAGCGGACAGGCCACGGCCAGCTCGGCGGCCTTGGAGGCGCGGTCCGGGCCACCTGCCTGGGCCGTGCCCATCATGGCCTTGCCGGGTTCGCTCATCACGGTCTTCACGTCTTCGAAGTCGACGTTGACCAAGGCGGGCATGTGGATGATGTCGGAGATGCCGCCCACGGCGTTCTTCAGCACGTCGTTGGCGTGGGCAAAGGCCTGGTCCTGCGTGACGTCGTCGCCGAGCACGTCGAGCAGCTTGTCGTTGAGCACGACGATCAGCGAGTCAACATTGGCCTCGAGCTCCTGCAGGCCGGTGTCCGCGGCCTTGGCGCGGCGGCTGCCTTCGAACTCGAACGGCTTGGTCACCACGCCCACCGTCAGGATGCCCATTTCCTTGGCCACCTTGGCGATCACGGGCGCGGCGCCTGTGCCCGTGCCACCACCCATGCCGGCGGTGATGAAGAGCATGTTGGCGCCCTGGATGGAATCGCGGATGCGCTGCTCGGCCTCTTCGGCGGCCGAGCGGCCGACGTCGGGTTTGGCGCCGGCGCCAAGGCCGGAATTGCCGAGCTGCAGCAGCTGGTCGGCCTTGGAGCGGTTGAGCGCCTGCGCATCAGTATTGGCGCAAATGAACTCAACCCCCTGAACGCCCTGGGCGATCATGTGTTCGACCGCGTTGCCGCCGCCGCCGCCAACGCCAATCACCTTGATCTGGGTGCCTTGGTCAAACTGTTCGATCATCTCAATGGGCATATCAACCTCCTTTTGCAATTATGCAGTTCGGTGTCGAGAAAAACTACCGTAAACACCATCAAATTCGAAACCAGAGGCCTGAATTCGGCCTATATGAAACACTTTTGCTGTTCAGAAGTTGCCGAGGAACCAATCCTTGGCGCGTCCGAACATTGTCTTCATGGAACCCGCCTGCTGCGCCGCCTTCAAACCCCGGCTTCTTGACAGCCGGGCTTCTTCCAAAAGCCCCATCACGGTCGCCGAGCGGGGATTCGAAACCATGTCGTAAAGCGCACCGGAATAGGTCGGCACGCCGCGCCGGACCGGCTTGAGGAAAATGTCCTCTGCCAGTTCCACCATACCGGGCATCAGGGCCGAGCCGCCCGCCAGGACGATTCCCGAGGACAGCAGCTCCTCATACCCGCTCTCCCGAATCACCTGGTGCACCAGGGAAAATATCTCCTCGACTCGCGGCTCGATCACGCCGGCCAGGGCCTGCTTGGACAAGAGGCGCGGTGCGCGGTCGCCCAGGCCCGGCACTTCCACCTGGTCTGCCGGGTCGGCCAACAGCTGTTTGGCCACGCCGTGCTCGACCTTGATCTCCTCGGCATCCTTGGTCGGCGTGCGCAGCGCCATGGCGATATCACTGGTGATGAGATCACCAGCCACCGGGATAACGGCCGTATGCCGGATGGAACCGCCGGTGAAGATGGCCACGTCGGTCGTGCCGGCACCGATGTCGACCAGGGCCACGCCGAGGTCGCGCTCGTCCGACGTGAGTGCCGCCAAACTCGAGGCGCTGGGATTCAGAACCAGCTGGTCGACTTCCAGGCCGCAGCGGCGCACGCATTTGACGATGTTTTCAGCAGCACTCTGGGCGCCCGTCACGATATGGACCTTCACCTCCAGGCGGCCGCCCGACATACCGATGGGTTCCTTGACCTCCTGGCCGTCGATCACAAACTCCTGCGGCTCGACCAGCAACAAGCGCTGATCGTTCGGGATATTGATGGCCTTGGCAGTTTCCACAACCCGGGCAACATCAATGGGCGTGACCTCCTTGTCCCGCACGATGACCATGCCGGTGGAGTTCTGGCCACGAATATGGCTGCCCGTGATCCCCGTATAAACCCTGGAAATCTTGCAGTCGGCCATCATCTCGGCCTCTTTCAAGGCCTGCTGGATGGACTGGACCGTCGCGTCGATATTCACGACCACGCCGCGTTTCAGACCCTGGGTCGGTGCAACACCCATGCCGGCGATTCGCAATTCCCCATTGCCTTGGACCTCGGCAACCACCGCCATGATCTTGGCCGTGCCAATATCCAAACCGACGACCAGATCCTTGTATTCCTTGGCCATTCTTTCCTCTGCTTTTATTTCCGGGTTTTCCCCGAGTTTGTCTTGATGCCCTGGAGGCGAACCGCATAACCGTCCGGATGGCGCAGGTCAGCCGACACCAGCGGTGCCGATCCGCTGCCCGCCACGACCTGGCTGATGGTGGAGACGAAGCGGCTCACGCGCGCCAGCACTTCGGCTTCCTCACCGCGGCCGATCTCGATGACCTCGCCCTTGTCCAGCGTGGCACGCCAGGACCCGCGGCCCGAGAGGTCCAGGCGCTCGATGCCCTCGTCCAGCGGATGCAGCGCGTCGACCAGCAGCTGGTACATGCGCAACATGGACTTCGAGCTGCCCATGGGCCCGGACAACAGAGGCAGGTCCTCGTCCTCGACGTCGCCCAGATTGGCCTGGAACACCTCACCGAAGCTGTTGACCAGTTGGCGGTCCATGCCCGACTCGGCGCCCTCGACCTTCGTCTCCCAGTAAGCGGCCGGCTTGTGCTCCTCCAGCGTCACGGAGATCTTCATCGGCCAGATCCGACGCACGCTGGCATGGCGCACCCAGGGCACGGCCTCGAAGGCAGCGCGCGTGCGCTGCAGGTCCAGGGTCAGAAAGTTGCCGCTCAGCCGAGGCAGGGCGTTAGCTCTCAGCGTCGCGGCGTTGTTGCGCGTCATGTCGCCTTCGATGCGGACGCTGCGCAGGTCGAAGACGGACTTGGCCGCGAGCCAGCGCGCGCCGGTCGCCAGCACCAGGCCCACAAAGGCGAGCACGAGCAGCGCCGCGGCCGCATTGAACATGCGGACGTCGACGGGTGCGGTCGTGCTCTGTGTGGCCATGCTCAGTCCTGCCGGTCCAGGCGTGCGCGGCTGATGAGCCACAGGCACAGCTGTTCATAGCTGAGGCCGGCGGCGGCGGCCGACATGGGCACCAGCGAGTGCGAGGTCATGCCGGGTGAGGTGTTCATCTCCAGAAGGAAGACCTTGCCGTCGCTCTTGCGCAGCATCAAGTCTGCCCGGCCCCAACCGCGGCAACCCAGGGCCTGGTAGGAGGCCAGGGCCAGGGCGCGCACGCTAGCCTCCTGCTCGGGCGGCAGCTTGCCCACGTGATAGACCGTGGTGTCCGTGAAGTACTTGTTCTGGTAGTCGTACTTGCCGGCCACGGCCTCGATGCGGATCACCGGAAGTGCCTGCGCGTCGTCGCCATCGCCCAGGATGGGGCAGGTCAGCTCCAGGCCGTCGATGAACTCCTCGCACAGCACCTCACGGTCGTAGCGCGCGGCCAGCTCCACGGCTTCCTGCATCTGCGAGTAGCCCTCGACCTTGCTGGCGCCATGGCTCGAGCCCTCGTGCGGGGGCTTCACGAACAGGGGCAGGCCCAGCTCGTCGGGCACCGCGCGCACGCGCTCGCGAGCCAGCGAGTCCGAGCGCAGCGAGACCCAGCGAGGCGTAGGCAGACCATGGCTCAGCCACACGCGCTTGGTCATGATCTTGTCCATGGCGATGGCGGAGGCCATCACGCCCGACCCCGTGTACGGAATGCCCAGCAGCTCCAGCGCGCCCTGCACCGTGCCGTCCTCGCCGCCACGGCCGTGCAGGGCGATGAAGCAGCGCGAGACGCCGAGATCCTTGAGCTCGTGCAAGCCGCGCTCGGACGGATCGAAGGCCAGCGCGTCCACGCCCTGCGATTGCAGGGCCTTGAGCACGCCGGGGCCCGACATGGTCAGCGAGACCTCGCGCTCGGCCGACGAACCACCCATGAGCACGGCCACCCTGCCCAGCGCCTTGACGTCGATCTTGAGATCCCAGTTCATTTCAGCAATTCCACTATTTGGCCCGGCACGGCGGAGATGGAGCCGGCCCCCATCACGATCACCACGTCGCCGGCCCGTGCGCGGTCGGCTATCGCCTGCGGCAGGTCCGCGACCTGGGGCACGAAGACGGCTTTCGAGCGCGCGGCCAGGGCCTGGCCGGTGGCACCTTCGATGGGCATCTCGCCGGCGGCGTAGACCTCGGTGAGCAGCGCCGCGTCGGCCGAGGCGATGACCTCGGCGAAGCCCTCGAAGCAGTCGCGCGTGCGCGTGTAGCGATGCGGCTGGAAAACCAGCACGAGGCGGCGACCGGGGAAGGCGCCGCGCGCGGCCGACAGCACCGCGGCCATCTCGACCGGGTGATGGCCGTAATCGTCCACTAGCGTGAAGTGGCCGCCGTCGTTGCTGGGCAGATCGCCATAGCGCTGGAAGCGACGACCCACGCCGTCGAAGCAGGCCAGGGCGACGGACAGCGGCACGTCGTGCAGCTCCAGCTCCGTCGCCACGGCAATCGCAGCCAGCGCGTTCAGCACGTTGTGCCGGCCTGCCAGGTTCAGCGTCACCGGCAAGTCGGCCACGCCAGGGCGGCGCGCCTTGAAGCTCATCTGGCCGCCAGCCAGCGCCTCGACTTCCACGGCGCGCACCATGTTGTGCTCGCCGAAGCCGTAGCTCACCACGGGCCGCGTCACCTTGGGCATGATGGCCTGCACGCCCGCGTCGTCACCGCAAAGGATGGCTGCGCCGTAGAAGGGCATGCGGTCGAGGAAATCGATGAAGGCCTGGTGCAGGCGGCCGAGATCATGGCCGTAGGTATCCATGTGGTCGGCGTCGATATTGGTCACCACGGCCAGCATTGGTGAGAGGTGCAGGAAGGAGGCGTCGCTTTCGTCGGCCTCCACCACGATGTACTCGCCCTGCCCCACGTGCGAGTTGGCGCCGGCGCTCATCAGCTTGCCGCCGATGACGAAACTCGGATCGACATTGGCCTCCATCAGTACGGAGGCCACCAGCGAGGTCGTCGTCGTCTTGCCGTGCGTGCCGGCGATGGCGATGCCCTTCTTCAGGCGCATCAGCTCGGCCAGCATCACGGCGCGCGCGACCACGGGGATGCGCGCGGCGTGAGCGGCGATGACCTCGGGGTTGTCGGCCTTCACGGCTGTGGAGGTGACCACGGCCTGTGCGCCTGCAATGTGCTCCGAGGCATGGCCGATGTGGATGCGGATGCCGAGCTGGGCCAGGCGTTCCGTCACACTACTCGCATGCTGATCGGAGCCCGAGACCGTGAAGCCCTGGCCGTGCAGCACCTCGGCGATGGCGCTCATGCCGGCGCCACCAATGCCGACGAAGTGGACATGCTTGACCGCGTGCTTCATGGCACCAGCCTTTCGATTTCATCCGCCACGCGGGCCGCAGCACGTGGCCGGGCCAGCGCACGCGCCTTCTCCGCCATCGACAGGAGCTGCTCGCGTGTGAGCGTGCGCAGCTGCTCGGCCAGCACCTGCGGCGTCAGCTCGGCCTGCGGCAAGTGCACACCGGCGCCGTGCTGGGCCATGAAGATGGCGTTGTCGCGCTGGTGCGAGGTCGTGGAGACCACCAGCGGCACGAGCAAGGAAGGGACGCCGGCCGCGCAGAGCTCGGACACGGTGATCGCACCCGAACGGCAGACGATCACATCCGTGGCTGCGAGGCAGGCTGCCATGTCGTCGATGAAGGGCACGATCTCAGCCTCGACCTTGGCATCTCGGTAGGCCTGTTGCGCCGCGGGAAGGCTGGCCTGGCCGCATTGATGCGTGACAATGGGCCGTGCGTCGGCGGGCAGCAGGGCCAGGGCCTTGGGCAGGAGCTCGTTCAGTGCGCGCGCACCGAGCGAGCCGCCCACCACGAGCAGGCGCAGCGGGCCCGAGCGGCCCGCATAGCGCTCGGCCGGCGGCGCCACATCCTCGATGACGCCGCGCACGGGATTGCCTGTCACCACCGCCTTGGTCGAGGTGGCGGCCACGAGGCCGTCGAAGCCGAAGGCAATGCGCCGCGCGAACGGAGCGAGACCCTTGTTCGACAGCAGCCAGCTGGCGTCGGCGTTCACGAGGACCAGCGGACGCTTCATCAGCCAGGCCATCAGCCCGCCCGGCGCGCAGACATAGCCGCCCATACCCAGCACCGCGTCTGCGCTGCGCGTGACGAAGACCTGACGCGATTGCACGAAGGCACGCGCAAAACCGATGAGGCCCTTGAGTGCCTTGGCCAAGCCCTTGCCGCGCAGCCCGCCGAAGGCGAGACGGTCCATGGGGATGCCGCTCGGTGGTACGAGCTTGTTCTCCATGCCGGTCTCGGTCCCGATCCACGACACGCTCCAGCCGCGGCGCTTCATTTCCTCGGCGACAGCGAGTCCCGGGAACACATGCCCGCCGGTGCCGGCTGCCATGATGACCAGATGCCTTGTCATGCGCGACCTCCGCGCATGAGTTGTCGATTCTCGATGTCAACCCGCAGTACCACCGCCAGCGCCACGCAGTTCATCAGGATCGCCGAGCCGCCGAAGCTCATCAGCGGCAGGGTCAGGCCCTTGGTCGGCAGCGCACCGAGGTTCACGCCCATATTGATGAAGGCCTGCCCACCCATCCAGATGCCCACGCCTTGGGCGTAGAGGCCGGCGAACACACGGTCCAGGGCAATCGACTGGCGGCCGATGTGAAAGCAGCGCCGTGTGATCCAGAAGAAGGCGCAGATGACCACGGCCACGCCGGCGAATCCCAGCTCCTCGCCGATCACGGCGAGCAGGAAATCGGTGTGGGCCTCAGGCAGGTAGTGCAGCTTCTCGACCGAGCCCCCCAGGCCTTGCCCGAACCACTCGCCGCGCCCGAATGCGATCAGCGAGTGGGTGAGCTGGTAGGCCTTGCCCTGCGCGTACTTGTCCTCCCAGGGATTGAGGTAGGCAAAGATGCGTTCGCGGCGGAAGTCGCTGAAGGCAATCATCAGCACGAAGGCTCCCAGCAGCACGGCGATGATCAGGGAGAACATGCGTCCGTTGACGCCGCCCAGGAACAGGATGCCCACGGCCACGGCCGCGATGACCATGAACGCGCCCATGTCGGGCTCGGCCAGCAGCAGCACACCCACCACGCCCACGGCCACGGCCATGGGCCACACGGCCTGGAAGAAGTTCTCCTTCACGTCCATCTTGCGCACCATGTAGCTGGCCGCGTACATCGCGATGGTCATCTTGGCCAGCTCGCTCGGCTGGAAGTTCATGACGCCCAGCGGGATCCAGCGCCGCGCGCCGAGCACTACCTTGCCCACGTGCGGCACCAGCACCACCACGAGCAGAAGCAGCGTGACCACGAAGGCCCAGGGCGCCCAGCGCTCCCAGACCGAGAGCGGGATCAGCACGGCCACGCCAGCGCAGGCCACACCGACGAAGATGCCCAGCAGGTGGCGGGTGAAGAAGTAGTCCTGCGCGTAGCGGGCGTAGCGCGGGCTGTCGGTCAGCGCAATGGAAGCCGAATAGACCATCAGCAGGCCGAAGGCCAGCAGGGCCACGATCACCCAGACCAGCATGGCGTCGAAGCCCTGGATGCGCGTGGGCTGACCGGCGGAGTTGGCCACCCAGTCACGCACGGGCACGTCGGCACCAGCCGCTTCGTCGCGGCGCCAGAATCCGGAGAGGCGCTGAAGCACTGCGTTCATGCCAGGCCCTCATCGTTGGCGATGGCCTGCACCTCGGCCACGAAGACCTCGGCGCGGTGCGCGTAGTTGCGGAACATGTCAAGGCTGGCGCAGGCGGGCGAGAGCAGCACGCTGTCAGTGCCCTCGGCCTGGGTCCAGGCCCAACGCGTGGCGGCCTGCAGCGTGTCGAAGGACTCCATGGGAACGCCGGACCCTTCCAGTGCGGCGCGCACCTGCGGGCCGTCGCGGCCGATCAGGGCCACGGCGCGCGCGTGCTGCATGACACCGGCCTTCAGCGGCGAGAAGTCCTGGCCTTTGCCGTCGCCGCCGAGGATGAGCACGAGCCGGGCCGGCGCGCGGTCCAGGCCCAGGCCCGTGATCGCCGCGACAGTGGCGCCGACGTTGGTGCCCTTGGAATCGTCGTAGAAGTCGACGCCCTTGATCGTCTGGACGTGCTCGACGCGGTGCGGCTCGCCGCGGTACTCGCGCAGGGCATGCAGCATGGGCGCGAGCGGGCAGCCGGCGGCCGAGGCCAGTGCCAGGGCGGCCAGCGCGTTCGCGGCGTTATGCCGGCCACGCACGCGCAGGGCGTCGGCCGGCATCAGGCGCTGGATGAAGATTTCCTCGGCCTCGTCCTTGGCGCGCTTGTAGGTTTCATCGGCCTCGCGGGCGCGCACGAGCCAGGCCATGCCGCCTTCTTCGACCAGCCCGAAGTCGCCCGGATGCGTGGGCACGTTCAGACCGAAGCGTGCGACGCGCCGGCCCAGCAGCTTCGCCGCCTTGCCGCGGCCCTGCTTGACCATCACGGGCGCGGGCACGAGCGCTTCCACGAGCGGATCGTCGCGGTTGATCACCAGAAGGGCTTCGTGGCCGAAGATGCGCGCCTTGGCGGCCGAGTAGGCGGCCATGTCGCCATGCCAGTCCAGATGGTCCTGCGTGATGTTGAGCACCGCGCCCGCTGTGGGCTCGAAGCCCTGCACCTGATCGAGCTGGAAGCTGGAGAGTTCGAGCACCCAGACCTCGGGCAGGTGCTCGAAGACCGGGCCGCGCGGCGGCGGTGGCTTGATAGGCAGCGGACGCTCGTCGTCGAGCGGCGAGGCCGCAGTCCCTGCCTCGGCGCCGGCGCCAGCTTCGGCTTCGGCTTCGGCTTCGGCTTCGGCTTCGACGTCCGCCTCGGGATCTGGCGCCTCGGCCTCCAGCGGCATGGCGCCGGAATCCGAGGTCAGCGGCAGTTGTACGGCCTGCGGCTCAAGATCCAGCGCCTCGGCCAGAGTGGTCAGCATGCTCGGGCCGATATTGCCGGCCAGCCCCACGCGCATGCCCGCGGCCTCGACCAGCTGGGCGGTCATCGAGGTCGTGGTGGTCTTGCCATTCGTGCCAGTGATGGCGAGCACGCAGGGCGCGTAGCGGCGCTCGGCCTTGAGATCGGCCAGCGCCTGGGCAAAGAGATCCAGCTCGCCCTGCACGGGCACGCCCGTATTCAGCGCGGCGGCCAGGCGCGCGTCGCGCGGCGACAGGCCCGGGCTCTTGAGCACGCGGTCCACGCCCGCGAGATGTTGCGCGTCAAGCGCACCGCTGAAGAACTCCACGCCGGGCAGCAGCGCCCGCAGCGCCGCCAGTTGGGGTGGGTTCTCGCGCGAGTCCCAGACCTTGGCGCGTGCGCCGCAGCGATTCGCCCAGGCAGCCATTGCCAAGCCGGAGTCGCCCAGGCCGAGCACGAGGACAGATTGGTCGCGCAGGGCGTTCATCGCAGCTTGAGGCTGGCCAGACCGATCAGGCACAGCAGCATGGTGATGATCCAGAAGCGCACGACGACCTGCGACTCCTTCCAGCCCGACTTCTCGAAGTGGTGGTGCAGCGGCGCCATCTTGAAGATGCGGCGGCCCTCGCCGTAGCGCTTCTTGGTGAACTTGAACCAGCTGACCTGGATCATCACCGACAGCACCTCGGCCACGAAGATGCCGCCCATGATGCCCAGCACGATTTCCTGGCGCGTGATCACGGCAATCGTGCCCAGGCCGCCGCCCAGCGCGAGCGCGCCCACGTCGCCCATGAAGACCTGGGCCGGGTGGGTGTTGAACCACAGAAAGGCCAGGCCCGCGCCGCCCATGGCCGAGCAAAAGATCAGCAGCTCGCCGGCGCCCGGGATATAGGGCAAGAGCAAGTAGCGCGAGAACACGGCGGAACCCGTGGCGTAGGCAAAGATGCCCAGAGCCCCCGAGACCATCACGACCGGCATGATGGCCAGACCGTCGAGGCCGTCCGTGAAGTTCACCGCATTGCTGGTGCCGACGATCACGAAGTACGAGAGCCCGATGAAGCCGAACACTCCGAGCGGATAGGCCACGGTCTTGAAGAAGGGCACGATCAGGTCGGCGCGCGGTGGCAGGCCGGTGGAAAACCCGCTCGTCACCCAGCGGATGAAGAGTTGCACCACGCCGAAGAAGCTCGTTTCCGAGACGCTGAAGGCGAGATAGAAGGCCGCAAACACGCCGATCACGGTCTGCCAGAAGAACTTCTCGCGGCTGCGCATGCCTTCCGGGTTCTTGTCCACCACCTTGCGGTAGTCGTCCACCCAGCCGATGGCGCCGAAGCCCATGGTCACCATCATGACGATCCAGACGAAGCGATTGCTCCAGTCAAACCACAGCAGGGTCGAGACGCCGATGCCGATCAGGATCAACACGCCGCCCATGGTTGGCGTGCCGCTCTTGGCCAGGTGCTGCTGCACGCCATACTCGCGGATGGGCTGGCCGATCTTCATCTCGGTGAGTCGGCGGATCACCCAGGGGCCGAAGGCCAGGCCGATCAGCAGCGCGGTCATGGCCGCCATCACGGCGCGGAAGGTGATGTAGTTGAAGATGCGCAGGAAGCCCAGCGACGGGTCCAGGCCCTGCAGCCACTGAGCCAGGCTAAGCAGCATGGGTGCCTCCCTGCGGGGCGAGCAAGGCCGCCACCACCTGTTCCATCTTCATGAATCTCGATCCCTTGACGAGGATGTTCTGTGCGCCGGGCTGCTGCGTGAGCGCTGCGAGCAGCTCGCCGACGGTATTGAAATGACGGGCCGCAGCGCCATACGCGCGGGCCGTGTCCAGCGTGGCGGCTCCGGCACACCACAGGTGCTGCACACCCTTCTGCGCAGCGTAGGCGCCGACTTCGGCGTGGAAGGCCGGTCCGTCATGACCGACTTCGCCCATGTCGCCGAGCACCAGCCAGGACTCGCCGGGCAGGCCCGCCAGCACTTCGATGGCCGCGCGCACGCTGTCCGGGTTGGCGTTGTAGCTGTCGTCGATCAGGGCGATGCGCTGCCCGGCACGCTCGAAGCTCTTGAGCTGCGAGCGGCCCTTGACGGGCTCGAAGCCCTCCAGGCCGCGCTGCACGGCCTCCAGCGGCGCGCCGGCGGCCAGGGCACAGGTGGCGGCGGCCAGGGCGTTGCGCACGTTGTGCTCGCCGGGCATGCGCAGGGCCACGGGGATCTGCGCCGAGGGCGTGCGAATGGTCAGCGCCCAGTGCGTGCCCATCCAGTGCGCCTCGCCCGTCACGTCGGCCGGACCTTGCAGTGCGAAGGTCAGCACGGGCCGGTGGCCGGCCAGCTCCAGCCAGATCGGCGCACAGGCGTCTTCGGCCGGGAACACCGCCGTGCCGGAGGCGGCGAGCGCCGAGATGGCGGCACCGTTCTCGCGCGCGGCGGCCTCCACGGTGGCCAGGAACTCCTGGTGCTCGCGCTGGGCGTTGTTGACCAGGGCCACGCTCGCTGCGGCCATCGCCGCGAGCGGCGCGATCTCGCCCGGGTGGTTCATGCCCAGCTCGACCACGGCGGCGCGGTGGTAGAGCACATCGTCCTGGCGCAGGCGCAGCAGGGTCAGGGGCACGCCGATGTCGTTGTTGTAGTTGCCTTCTGTGGCCAGCGCATGCTCGCCGACCCATGCCCGCAGGATGCTCGCGATCATCTGCGTCACCGTGGTCTTGCCGTTCGAGCCCGTCACGCAGATCAGCGGCAGATGGCAGTGCGCGCGCCACGCCGCAGCGAGCACGCCGAGCGCGGCCTTCGCGTCGGGCACGACGAGAGCCGGCAGGCCTTCGCATTCGCGCTCGCACAACGCGGCCACGGCGCCGGCGGCCTTGGCCTGCGGCAGGAGGTCGTTCGCGTCGAAGCGCTCGCCGCGCAGGGCGACGAAGAGATCGCCGGGCTGCAGCGTTCGCGTGTCGCTGTGCACGCGGGTGAAAAGCGTGGCGCCGTCACCAACGAGACGCGCCACGGGCACGTGCGGCTGGATCAGATGGAGGGCCTGGGCCAGGGTGATCACAGTCCAGCCCTCTCGATGAGGGCTGCACGCGCCTCTTCCACATCGTCGAAGTGATGGCGCACGCCGGCGATCTCCTGGTAGTCCTCGTGGCCCTTGCCGGCCAGCAGCACGACGTCGCGCGCGTCGGCCTCGCCCAAGGCGCGGCGGATCGCCTCGCGGCGGTCAACCACGATGATGCCGGCGCCTGGCTTCATGCCCGCAGCAATGTCGGCCAGGATGGCCTGCGGCTCCTCGTGGCGCGGGTTGTCGCTGGCCAGGATCACGCGATCGGCCTTGTCCGCCGCGATGGCGCCCATCAGCGGCCGCTTGGTCTTGTCCCGGTTACCGCCGCAGCCGAAGAGCACGGCGAGCCTGCCGCCGCGGGCCCGCGCGAGCGGGCGCAGGGCGGACAGCGCCTTGTCCAGCGCGTCGGGCGTGTGGGCGTAGTCAACCACGGCCTGCGGCAGCTCGCGGCCATGGCCCACGCGCTGCATGCGGCCGGGCACGGGTGTGACGCGGCCGATGACGGCAGCGATGGCGGCAAGCGGATGACCCAGCGCGCGCAGCCCGGCGATCACGCCGAGCAGGTTGGCCACGTTGTATTCGCCGATCAGGCCGGTCTCGATCAGGTGCTTTTCGCTGCCCTCGATCAGCGTGAAGGCCAGGCCGCCCGCGCGGTAGTGCAGCTCGTGGGCGGATAGCCTGGCCTCGCGGTTCAGCGCATAGCTCCAGACGTCGAGTCGATCCTTCAGCGCCTGGGCCAGCTCGGCGCCCTTGGCATCGTCGGCGTTGAGCACGGCCGCCTGCAGGCCGGGGAAATCGAACAGCCGGCGCTTGGCTTCCCAGTAGGACTCCATCGTGCCGTGGTAGTCGAGGTGGTCCTGCGTGAAGTTGGTGAACAGCGCCACCTTGACCTGCGTACCAGCGAGGCGGTGCTCTACGACGCCGATCGAGGAGGCCTCGATCGCGCAGGCCGCGAAGCCCCGCTCCACCATCGCCCGGAAGGCCTGCTGCAGGCGCACCGGGTCGGGCGTGGTCAGGCCGGTGTAGTCGAGTGCGCCGGGCTCGCCGACACCCAGCGTGCCGATGACGCCGCAGCGTTGCTGCAGGAGGCTCAGCGCCTGTGCCGTCCACCATGCGGTCGAGGTTTTGCCGTTCGTGCCCGTGACGGCAAGCACGGCGAGCTTGGCAGAAGGCTCGCCGTAGAAGGCCGAGGCGATCGTGCCGGTGGCGGCCTTGAGGCCGGGCAGCGCGGCCACTCGGGCGTCGGTGAAACCAAAGGCCTCCACGCCTGCGCGTTCGACCAGCACCGTGGAAGCGCCGCCGGCCAGCGCGCCGGCCACGAACTCGCGCCCGTCGCGGGCATGGCCAGGCCAGGCGATGAAGGCGTCGCCTGGCTTGAGCTGGCGGCTGTCGCTCGTCAGCGCGCCGCGCGTCCATTCAAGCAGCCAGCGCGCGGCGGCGGCGGGGGATTTGAGCTCGGTGAGCATCAGGTGCCCTCCTTCGCAGGGGCAGCGCTGGCCACGATGCCCGACTTGACCTCGAGATCGGGCGACACGTTCATCAGGCGCAGGCTCTGCGCCACGACCTGGCTGAACACCGGGCCCGCGACGGCGCCGCCGAAGTGCGCGCCGCCGGTGGGTTCATCGATCATGACGGCCACCACCACGCGCGGATGGTTCACCGGCGCAATGCCCACGAACCAGGAGCGGTATTTGTTCGTGGCATAGCCCTTGCCCTCCTGCTTGTAGGCCGTGCCTGACTTGCCACCCACGCTGTAGCCGGGCGTCTGCGCCTCGGGCGCCGTGCCCTCCTTGGTGCAGACGGTCTGCAGCATCTGCCGCACTTCCTGTGCCACCTTGGGCGAGAACACGCGCACGCCCTGCGGCTGCTCACCGGCATCGAGCTTGGCCAGTGTCAGCGGCAACACCTCGCCGTCGTGCGTGAAGACGGTGTAGGCCCGCGCCAGCTGCAGCAGCGAGGCCGACAGGCCGTAGCCATAGGACATGGTGGCCTGCTCGATGGGCCGCCAGTTCTTGTAGGGGCGCAGGCGACCCGTCACCGTGCCTGGGAAGCGCAGCTGCGGCCGCTGTCCCAGGCCCACCGACGTGTACATCTCGTACATCTCGCGCGGCTGCAACTGCAGGCCCAGCCGGGCCGCACCGATATTGCTGGACTTCTGGATCACCTGCCAGATTGCCAGCTCGCCGTGCGGGTGGGAGTCGCTGGGCGACCAGCCCGAGAGCACGAGCGAGCGTGGCGCGGTGTTGATGACGGTGTCTGGCGTGACGCGGCCGGTCTGCAGCGACTGCGCCACGATCAGCGGCTTCATGGTGGAGCCGGGCTCGAAGGTGTCTGTCACCGCGCGATTGCGCAGCTGCTCGCCCGAGAGATTGCGCCGGTGGGCCGGGTCGTAGCTCGGATAGTTGGCCAGGGCCAGCACCTCGCCGGTCTGGCCGTCGAGTACGACGGCCGAACCTGCCTTGGCCTTGTTCTCGAGCACGGCTTCGCGCACGCGCTGATAGGCGAAAAACTGGATCTTGGAATCGATCGAGAGCTGGACCTGCTTGCCGTTGACGGGCGCCTCGGCCTCGCCCGCATCGTCGACCACGCGACCGAGACGATCGCGCAGCACGGTGCGCGAGCCCTTGGTGCCGAGCAGCATTTCGTCGTAGGAGCGCTCGGTGCCTTCCTGGCCGCGATCTTCCACGTCGGTAAACCCGACGACGTGCGCGGCGGCCTCGCCCTCGGGGTACTTACGGCGGTATTCGCGGTCCATGAAGACGCCCTTTATCTTGAGCGTCTTGAGCTTGGCTGCGGTGTCCTCATCGGCCAGGCGCGCGAGCCAGACGAAGTTGGTCTCCGGGTCCAGCTTCTTCGCCAGCTCAGCAGGCTTGAGACCCAGCGCATCGGCCAGGGCCGCGCGGCGCTCGGGGTCGGTCTCCACTTCCTTGGGAATGGCCCAGAAGGACGGCACGGCCACGCTGGCCGCCAGCACCTGGCCGGAGCGGTCCACGATCTCGCCGCGACTGGCGGGCAGCTGCTGCTTGTAGAGGTAACGCTCCTCGCCCTTCTTCTGATAGAAGTCCGTGCCGATGACCTGGATATACAGGGAGCGTGCCAGCAAGCCGGCGAAGGCCAGGCCCACGCCGGCCACGATCAGGCGCGAGCGCCAGGGGGGCGTCTTGGAGGCCAGCAGCGGGCTGGTCGCGTAATTGACGCTGCGCGAAGAGTTCTGCTTCTTGCTCACTGCACTGCCCCAGATGCGGGCTTGGCCATCACCACCGTCTTCGTCAGCGCAGGCGTGATGGTGCTCATGTTCAGGCGCTCACGCGCCATCTTGTCCACGCGCAGGTTCGTGGCCTGGGCGCGGCGCTCAGCCTCCAGGCGCTGGCGATCGGTCTCCAGGCGACGGCCCTCGGCCATGGCTTCGTCGACTGCGTTGAACAGGCGGCGCGAGTCGTAGGCGCTGTGCACCAGGAACAGTCCGCTGGCGAGCACCGCCAGCAGCAGGACCACATTCAGACGCCCGATCACTCACCCCTCCGACGCTTCTGATGCACGGGCGGTAGCGGCGCCTCGGTGCGCTCGGCCACGCGCAGCACGGCTGAGCGCGAACGTGGGTTGGCGTCGACCTCTTCGTCGGAAGGCTTGATGCGGCCGATGGCCTTCAGCGGCAGGGCCTTGGGCGCGGCAAAGGGCGCGTGCCGATCGACGACTTCCTTGCTGTTCTCGGCGATGAAGTTCTTGACGATCCGGTCCTCAAGCGAGTGAAAACTGATCACGGCCAGCCGGCCACCGGGCTTGAGCAGGGCGAGCGCGGAGCTCAGGGCCTGGCGCAGCTCCTCAAGCTCGGCGTTGACGTGAATCCGAAGCGCTTGAAATGTCCGCGTTGCAGGGTTCTGGCCCGGCTCGCGGGTTTTGACTGCACCAGCCACGACTTCGGAAAGCTCGGATGTGCTTCGAACAGCACGCCCGCTTTCCCGGCGAGCAACAAGCGCCTTTGCAATCTGTGAAGCAAACCGTTCTTCCCCATAGTTCCTTATCACCTCCGTGATCTGGCGCTCCTCGGCGCGGGCGAGCCACTGCGCAGCGCTCTCTCCGCGCGTCGTGTCCATGCGCATGTCCAGCGGGCCGTCGAAGCGAAAGCTGAAGCCGCGCTCGGGCGAATCGATCTGCGGGCTGGAGACGCCGATGTCGAGCAAGATGCCGTCCACCTGTTCGATGCCGATGGAGCCCAGCTCGCGCCGCATGTCGGCAAAAGCCGCGTGACGAATGGAAAAACGCGGGTCCGTGACCCGCGTCTCGCCGCTCGTTGCCGCCACGATCGCCTCTGGATCGCGATCGATGGCCACGAGCCGCCCTTGCGGCCCCAGCTTAGAGAGCAGTAGCCGCGAATGACCGCCGCGGCCGAACGTGGCGTCCACGTAAAGACCGTCGGGCCGAGTGAAGACGGCGTCCACGGCCTCGTGCAGCAAAACCGTGATGTGGGCTTGATCCGGGGAGCTCATCAGAAGCTGAAGTCCTGCAGCGCAGCCGGCATCTCGGAAGCCATGGTTCGGGCCTCGTGGGCCTTGTAGGCCTCGCGGTCCCACAGCTCGAAGTGGTGACCCATGCCCATCAGCGTCACATCCTTGGCGATGCTCGCGGCATCACGCAGCTCTGGCGAGACCAGCACGCGGCCTGCGGCGTCAATCTCCACATCCATGGCATTGCCAAGGAAGACGCGCTTCCAGCCCGCCGCCGACATGGGCAGCGTCATGACCTTGTCGCGGAAAGTCTCCCATGCGGGACGGGGGAAGACAAGCAGGCAGCCGGAGGGGTCTTTTGTCAGCGTGAGCTGGCCTGCGCACAGGGCCGCTAGCGCCTCGCGATGGCGCGTGGGCATGGCGAACCGACCCTTGCCATCCATGGCCAAGGCAGACGCCCCCTGAAACACGATATTCGCCACAACGACCCACCAAATTGCACTTTTCACCACTTTACTGAGCGGCCCGCAAGAGGTCAAGCCAAATCGTGAAATTTCTCAATGGAATCAAATACTTAGGATCACATTCTGAGACAAAAACTTGAAAGAAAGTCGTTCAAAATGAACGACTTGCGGATGGGTCTGGAAGTGCTGGATGAGGTTTGACGGCGCCAGCACCCGGGGTTTCACTCCGTGTGGGAACCCCAAGCAAGCTCGGCAAATGCCCAACCATCTCGGTCACTACCCAACATCCTCGGTCACTACCCAACATCCTCGGTAACGACCCAACGATTTTGGGAAGCCCCCAACAACGTCAATCCCTGTCTGCTGAACTCGTTGCAAGCAGCAAATAGGACTGGCGAGAAGCGGACGCGCCGCTACTTCTTTGCAGCGCGAAGATCGTCAGCCAATAGCTTCACGACTGGGTTGTCCCCACAGCAGACGCACTCATGCCACCAGGGTGACCGCCCCGCCCCAGCCACCATACCGGCCAACGCAACTTCTGGCATTGAACCAGCGACATCACGCTTGACGCTGCCGTTATCCCAAGTCTTGGTCACTAGATCTATCCGAGGAATTGACTGCTTAAGCGCAGTCGCCGGCCGCTGGCCAGTCCAGGAGGCTGCCCAAACCGACCGGCGGCTTCTCTCAGTGGACGCACCGCTGCACACGCGCCCCTGAGGTCGCGACGGGCGCTGCACCCCGGAGAAACATGCACGTCAACCGGACCGCTCGAGCCCTAAATCGCCAAGCGCTCGCGCACGCCATCGGCCGCCATCTCGGCCCCGCGGCCGCGCATGACAATCTCGCCGCGCTGCATCAGCAAATATTGGTCGGCCAGCTCGGCCGCGAAGTCGTAGAACTGCTCGACGAGCACCACGGCCAAGCCCTTTTCATGGGCCAGGTGTTGGATGACGCGGCCGATGTCCTGGATGACGTTGGGCTGGATGCCTTCGGTGGGCTCGTCCAGCAGCAGCACCTTCGGGCCGGGTGCGAGTGCGCGGGCGATGGCGAGTTGCTGCTGCTGGCCGCCAGAGAGGTCGCCGCCGCGGCGTGAGCGCATCTTGGCGAGCACTGGGAAAAGCTCGAACAGCGTCGGCGGCAACGGCGTGCCGGCGGGTTGGCTACTCAGGCCCATCTGCAGGTTCTCCATCACCGACAGCCGCCCGAAGATCTCGCGGCCTTGCGGCACGTAACCGAGGCCCGCGCGAACGCGCTGGTGAGTGCGCAGCTTGGCGAGGCTCTCGCCGGCCAGCGTGAGGCTGCCCGATGTGACGGGCACGACGCCCATCAGGCTCTTGAGCAGCGTGGTCTTGCCCACGCCGTTGCGGCCGAGCACGACGGTGATCTCGCCAGGCTTGAGCGCAAAGCTCAGCCCGCGCAAGATGTGCGAGCCGCCGTAGTGCTGGTGCAGGTCTTCGACCTTGAGGATGTCATCGGCCAAGGTACACCTCGATGACTTTCTCGTCGGACTGCACGGTGGCCATCGTGCCCTCGGCCAACGTCTGCCCTTCATGCAGCACCGTGACCGTGCGATCCGCGCCGGCCAGCGTGCCCACGAACGCCATGTCGTGCTCCACAACAACGAGCGAGTGCTGGCCCTCCAGGCTCAGGAAGAGCTCGGCCGTGCGTTCGGTCTCTTCGTCGGTCATGCCAGCCACGGGCTCGTCCAGCAGCAGCAACTTCGGGTCCTGCGCGAGCAGCATGCCAATCTCCAGCCACTGCTTCTGGCCGTGGCTCAGCAGGCCGGCCACGCGTTCGCGCTCCGGCGCCAGGTGCACGGTCTTGAGCAGCTCGTCCAGGCGGTCGCGCTGCTCGCCGCTCAGCCGGGCGCGCATCGCAAAGCGCGCGCGCCGGTCGCCGGCCAGCGCCAACTCCAGGTTCTCGGTCACGGTCAGCGCCTCGAAGACGGTGGGCTTTTGGAACTTGCGGCCGATGCCAGCGCGGGCAATCTCGGCCTCGGTCATGGTGAGTAGGTCGAGGTTGCTGCCGAAGTGCAGCCGCCCGCTGTCGGGCCGCGTCTTGCCGGTGATGCAGTCCATCGTGGTCGTCTTGCCGGCGCCGTTGGGGCCGATCACGCAGCGCAGCTCGCCCACGCCGACGGTGAAGCTCAGGCCCGCCAGCGCCTGGAATCCGTCGAAGGCGACCTTGATGTCTTCCACATACAGAGCCACACCCTGGTTGAAGACCGGCTCGCCGGCCGTTGCGATGCGTGTCAGCGCGCGGGCATGGGCCTCGGCGCCGGCCTCGAGAAGCCCGGGCGTCATTTGCGCAACCTCCTTGCCAAGCCCACCAGGCCCGTGGGCAGGAAGAGCGTCACGGCGATGAAGAGCGCACCCAGCACATACAGCCAACCCTCAGGCCACCAGACCGTGAAGACCGATTTCGTGCCGTTGACGAAGAAGGCGCCGAGCACCGGCCCGAGCAGCGTGCCGCGCCCGCCCACCGCCGCCCAGATGGCCATCTCGATGCTGGCCGCCGGGCTCATCTCGCTCGGGTTGATGATGCCGACCTGCGGCACGTAGAGGATGCCGGCCAGCGCGCACATCAGCGCCGAGATGACGTAAGCGCTGAGCTTGAATGCGACCGGGTCGTAGCCCAGGAAGCGCACGCGCCCCTCGGCGTCTCGGATGGCCTGCAAGATGCGGCCCCAGCGGCTTTGCGTGAGCCAGCGGGCGACGAGGTAGCAAACGATCAGCGCCACGGCGCTCGCCACGCACAGCGCCACTTTCATGCCGGGCGACGTGATGGGCAGGCCCGCAATGCGCTTGAAATCCGTGAAGCCGTTGTTGCCGCCAAAGCCCGTCTCATTGCGAAAGAACAGCAGCATGGCCGCCACCGTGAGCGCCTGCGTGATGATCGAGAAGTACACGCCCTGGATGCGCGAGCGAAAGGCGAACCAGCCGAACACCGCGGCCAGCAAGCCCGGCACCGCAAACGCCAGGAAGAGCTGGGCCACAAGCGAGTCGCTGAGCGCCCAATACCAGGGCAGCGCCTTCCAGTTCAGGAACACCATGAAGTCCGGCAGGTCGGTCTGGTACTGACCGTCGCGGCCGATCTGGCGCATGAGGTACATGCCCATGCCGTAGCCGCCCAGCGCGAAGAAGAGGCCGTGGCCGAGCGACAGGATGCCGCCAAAACCCCAGATCAAATCCAGCGCCAGCGCGCAGATCGCAAAGCACAAGAACTTGCCGAGCAGGCCCACGTAGAACTCACTCAGGTGCATCGGGTGGCCGGGCGGGAAGGCCAGGTGCAGGAAGGGCGCGAGCAGCAGCACGGCCGCGCCGGCGATGAACAGCGCCTTCTTCATTCCACCGCCCTGCCCTTCAACGCAAACAAGCCCTGCGGCTTTTTCTGGATGACGAGCACCAGCAGCATCAGCAGCGCGATTTTGGCAAGCACGGCACCCTGCCAGCCCTCCAGCAGCTTGGACAGCACACCCAAACCCAGGCCCGCGTAGACCGTGCCCGCGAGCTGGCCGACGCCGCCGAGCACGACCACCATGAAGGCGTCGACGATGTAGCTCTGGCCAAGGTCCGGCCCCACGTTGCCGATCTGACTCAGCGCACAACCCGCCAGGCCCGCGATGCCCGAGCCGAGCGCAAAGGCCAGGGTGTCGACCTTGGCGGTGTTGACACCTACGCAGGCGGCCATGCGGCGGTTTTGCGTGACACCGCGCACCATCAGCCCCAGGCGCGTACGCGCCAGCAGCAGCGCCATGCCGGCCAGCACCATCGCCGCGAAGGCGAGGATGGCGATGCGGTTGTAGGGCAAGGTCAAGTTGGGCAGCAGCGCCCAGCCGCCCGAGAGCCAGGCCGGGTTCTCCACCGCCACGTTCTGCGCGCCGAAGAGGCTGCGCACGGCCTGCATCAGCACAAGGCTCAGGCCCCAGGTGGCGAGCAGCGTCTCCAGCGGGCGGCCGTAGAGCCAACGGATGACGGTGCGCTCCATAGCCGCGCCCACCAGCGCGGCGGCCACGAAGCTGGCCGGCAGCGCCACCCAGAGGTAGTAATCAAAAGCGCCCGGAGCCCACGCGCGAAACACCTGCTGCACGCTGTAGGTCGCATAGGCGCCCACCATCAGCAACTCGCCGTGGGCCATGTTAATGACGCCCATCAGCCCGTAGGTGATGGCCAGGCCTAACGCCACCAGCAGCAGCACCGAGCCCAGGCTCAGGCCCGAGAACAGCAGCTGCGCGCGCTCGCCCCAGGCCAGGCGCGCGGCGACGGCGTCGATGGTCTGCTGCATCGCAGCTTTGGCGCCGGGGTCGGTCTCGGCGCTGAGCTTTTCAAGCAGCAGCGCGCGCGTGGCGGGGTCGGCACTGCCGGCCAGCTCGGCCGCGGCGGCGCGGCGCTGGCCGGGGTCGGTGGACGACAGCTTGGCGCCGGCCACCAGCGCACTCAGCTGGCTGCGCAGCCCGGCATCGCTCTCGGCGGCCAGCGCCTTCTCGAACAGCGCGAGCTTGGACGTGTCTGCGTCGTCGCGCAGCGTCGTCAGCGCCTTCGCCCGCGTGTCGCGGTCCTGGGAGAGCAGGTCCAGTCCGGCGAGCGCCGCCTCGATCTCGCGGCGCATGCGGTTGTTCAGCAGGGGCTCCTCGGCATCGGCCGGCGCCGCGGCGCCCTCCGCGAGGACAAGCGCCTTGCCACCCTTGAGCCGCACGCGGCCGTCCTGCAAGGCATGCAGGAAGGGGCCGAGCGAGGCGTCGCCCGCGGCCAGGGCCTGCTGCAGCGCGGCCACGCGATCGTCGCCTTCGCCCGCCGCGATGCGCGCGGCCAGTTCGGGCGACAGCGCCCAGGCCGGGCCGCACAGCAGGGCCAAGCTGATCAGAAGTAGACGCAGCACGGGGTCGGCTTACTTCTTTTCAGGCTCGTCTTTTTTGCCCTTGTTCTCGGGGATGTACGGGCTCCACGGCTGCGCCTTGACCGGCCCCGGCGTCTTCCACACCACGTTGAACTGGCCGTCCGCCTTGACCTCGCCGATGAACACCGACTTGTGCAGGTGGTGGTTCTTCTCGTCCATCTTGGACGTGATGCCCGACGGCGCAGTGAAGGTCTGGCCCGCCATCGCGGCGATGACCTTGTCGGTGTCGGTGCTGCCCGCCTTCTTGACGGCCTGCGCCCACATGTTGATGCCGATGTAGGTGGCCTCCATCGGGTCGTTGGTGAGCGGCTTGTCCTTGTGGCCGGGGATGCCCTTGGCCTTGGCGTAGGCGCTCCACTTCTTGATGAACTCGTCGTTGGCCGGCGCCTTGATGGACATGAAGTAGTTCCAGGCCGCGAGGTGGCCCACGAGCGGCTTGGCATCCACGCCGCGCAGCTCTTCCTCACCCACCGAGAACGCCACCACCGGCACGTCGGTCGCCTTCAGGCCCTGGTTGCCGAGCTCTTTGTAGAAGGGCACGTTGGAGTCGCCGTTGATGGTGGAGATGACGGCCGTCTTCTTGCCCTCGGCGGCGAACTTCTTGATCTTGGCGATGATGCTTTGGTAGTCGGCATGGCCGAAGGGCGTGTAGTCCTCCATGATGTCGGCATCGGCCACGCCCTTGCTGTGCAAGAAGGCCCGCAGGATCTTGTTGGTCGTGCGGGGGTAGACGTAGTCGGTGCCCAGCAGCACGAAGCGCTTCGCGCCGCCGCCGTCCTTGCTCATCAGGTATTCGACGGCGGGGATAGCCTGCTGGTTAGGCGCGGCGCCCGTGTAGAACACGTTCTTGCTCAGCTCCTCGCCCTCGTACTGGACCGGGTAGAAGAGCAACGAGTTGGTCTGCTCGAACACCGGCAGCACCGACTTGCGGCTCACCGAGGTCCAGCACCCGAACACGACGGCGACCTTGTCCTGGCTGATCAGCTGCTTGGCCTTCTCGGCGAACAGCGGCCAGTTGGAGGCCGGGTCCACGACCACCGGCTCCAGCTTCTTGCCCAGCAGGCCGCCCTTGGCGTTGATCTCGTCGATGGCCATCAGCACCGTGTCCTTGAGCACGGTCTCGGAGATGGCCATGGTGCCCGACAGCGAGTGCAGCACGCCGACCTTGATGGTGTCGGCGGCGAAGACGGTGGCGGGGGCCAGCAGGCTGGCAGCAGCGGCCAGCGCGAGAGCAGAACGGCGAAGCATTGGGAGTCCTCTGAGGTTGGATGTGAGGGGCCGAGTTGCTGAAGGGCACGAATGCAAGCCTCGTGCCAGACTGTGCACTCCGTCACATCCCGCTGGGGCCCCGCCAAGGCGCACGGTTACGGCCCATGGCAGCCCTGTCGCGGTGCGATTCGCACCGTTGGTGCGTTGCAGCATTTGGCCGCCGCACGAAAACTGGCCGACGCTGCCCCACCCTGGGGTCACCGTCGGCCCGCTCACATGATGCTCACCGCCGGTCGCACGATTTCGAGCTGCCCCCTTTTTTCAGCGGGCGCCCTTGCTCAATCTCCGGCCGCATGAAGTCGACATGACCGTCGGCGAGGCCTGGGAGGCGCTCCACACGTTCACGCGCGAAACGCGCGCTGGAGCGGCTCTCGAAACGGCCACTTCAGCAAAGCTTGCGCTGGCGCTCTGGAACGTCGGCGTCGAGTACGTCGTCACCGAACCTGGCGACGAGTTCTAGGGGCCGACTACTCGGCCCACTCTCCACGCTCGATCCCAAACTGCTCTTCGGCCGAGGCGTATGCCTCTTCAATTGTCTGGTGCCAAGTGTCGCCGGCATATTGCCCATCTAGTGACTTGTACACGAGCAGGTAGCCCTTGCCACCATCGCTTGTGACCTGAAGAGCGAAGTCGAGCTCAAAGGAGCCGGGTGTCCCCTCGTCGCAGCCGGACCAGCCGCTGTTGGGCTGGCCAGCAATCAGGATGGCGCGGGAGGCGATGGAGGCGAAGGTCTGCATAGGAGGTTTTCGGAACGCACGGGTGGCGCATATACCCCGTAGTATCAGGAACATGCCAAGCTACTTCTCCGAGCGCACCGCAGAGTATTCGATCCTTGCGCCGTTCATTGAGTATTTGAAAGACCGCTTCGGCAGCGCCGTGCCGATGTTCTTCTGACCTTCGTCTGCGACCAGCGCAATGCTGCTGACGGCAAAAAAAACCAATAGAGAGCCCGGACCCCTCAGAACTTCTCGCTCGCACCTTGGAAATTGCGGCCTTCGTCGTCGCGCGGCCCCAGTCGAAGCATGAAATCCGCTGCAACGCAGCGCGTCAGCACTACATGGCAATTTCCTTGGCCTTGGGCCACTACGAGCTTCGCAATCGGTGCAAGCATCGCCGCGGGGATTCAGACGAATCAGAGATCTGCCGTACCGCGTTGGCCGACGCCCTGACACTTCACGCAAAATTCGCCGCAGCCCACGGCAATAGACCTGCGTGCGGCATGTGCCCCGAGCCCTGAGCCCCGAGCCCTGAGCCCTGAGCCCTGAGCGCCGAGCGCCGAGTTCCGCCCCCCGGGGGGGTCAGACAGAGACGCGCCCCGCAGCAGCATGCATCTGCTGGATCAAGGCCCGATGACTCGGCAGGTCCACGAGCGCGCGCTCGCTGAAGCGCCCGATCTTCGCAAAGAGCCTGTCTGCCTCGTCCACTTGCGTGAAGTCCGCGCGGCCTGCACGCAGGTCAGTACGAAAGCCCATGCCGTAGAGGATGTACTGGTAGTTGAAGAAGGCGAAGGTCTCGGTGTCGAGGACGAAGTCGAAGCGGCCAGGCGGTCGGATCTTCCACTGCTCGAGCAAGTCGGCGAGCCGGTCGGGGATGGAGGCGGCCTGCGCGTTGTCGCGCCAGAACGGCTCCGGGCGCTGACTCACGCAGTAGTGGAGCTTGAGGAAGTTGACGATGTTCTCGAAGCGCGTCGTCATCAGCTCGTTGAAGCGCCGCGCCGGCGCGGAGATGGGGCCGCTGTGCGGCAGCATCTCTGCAATCATGCCGATGGCCGCCTCGATGAGCACGAGGCCGGTGGACTCGAGCGGTTCGAGGAAGCCGGCCGACAAGCCCACGGCCACGCAGTTGCGGATCCACTGCTGCTCGCGGTAACCGACGGCAAAGGGGATGTTGCGCATCTCCACCTGCTCGTGCCCGGGGCCCGCGTAGCGGCGCAGGATCTCGGCGGCACGCTCCTCGCTCATGTGCTCGCTCGAATAGACACAGCCGAGGCCGCGCGAGCCCTGCAGGCCGATCTCCCACAGCCAGCCGGCCTCGTGCGCCGTGGCGATCGTGCAGCTTTCCATTGCCGCGTCGGGCCCCTCGTGCGGGAGCTTGCAGGCGAGCGCGCGGTCGACGAAGAGCTGGTCGCGGATGGACTTGAAGCCCGCACCGGGCATCTGCTTGATCAGCTCGGCGCGAAAGCCCGTGCAGTCGATGTAGAGGTCGGCCTGGAAGCGGCCGTGCTGCAGGGTGTCCAGGTGCGCGATGGCACCCGCCTCATCCAGTGCCACGCGGCTCACCGTGCCCTCGACATGCCCCACACCGAGCATGCGTGCGTGATCGGCCAGCAGTCGCGCGAGCTTGAGCGCATCGAAGTGATAGGCGTAATTCAGCGGGGCCGTGTACGGGGCCTCGTGCGTGCGTCGGGGCGCTCGGCGAGCCTGGGCCACGCGCTCCTGGATGGTGACGGCTCGTGCGAAGGGCAAGCGCGTGGCCTCGTCCTGCAAAAGCCAGTAGGGCACGAGATTGAGGCCCTCGGCATAGAACGGCGCTTCAAAGGGATGGAAGAACTCGTGACGCTCGCCGCCTCCACCACCCTCGCTCACCGAAGGCGCCCGGGCCCAGTCGACGAAGCGGATGCCCTGCTTGAAGGTGGCCGAGGTCTCGCGGATGAAGAGCCGCTCGTCGATGCCGAGGAACTGCAGGGTGCTGCGGATGGTGGGAAACGTGCCCTCGCCGACGCCCACGCTGCCGATGTCGGGCGACTCCAGCACCGTCAGCTCGAGCTGACTGCGCTCGGCCAGGCGCAGCGCCTTGGCGAGATAGGCCGCGGTCAGCCAGCCAGCCGTTCCGCCGCCGACGATGAGGATTCTTCGCTTCATGCTCTCACGTACAGATTTTTCAGCCATTGCTGGCCGGTCTGAGTTCCATGGCTCCAGTCCTCGTCCTCGTCGCCTGCCTGGGCTACATAGCCCGAAGGATTGAGCACCTTCACGCGGCCGGAACGGAAAGCCGAGACCCGGTTCGTCACCAGCGTCAGCCCATGCTCGAGCGCGGTCGCCGCGAGCAGGCCGTCGCGCGTGCTCGCATAGGGCAGTTGGGCACGGCGGCGCACAACCGCCGCGTCAACGGGCAGCATGCGCCCCTCGAAGGCCGGGATCACGGCATCGTCGATCCAAGCGCGCACTGCCAGGCCGGCCGCACGATCCTTGCGCGCCAGGCGCGCCGCGGCGTTCTCGATCTCGAGCAGGCTCAAGGCCGAGATGAAAAGCTTCTGGCGCGCAATGCTGGCCGCCCAGGCCGCCAACCCTGCATCCGATTGTCCGGACCGGGCCTTGCGCAACTCCATCACGATGCCGGTGTCGAGCAGGAACATCAGAAGGTCTCGCGGTGATCCCAGGCGCCGTCCGAGGCGTCGCCGGCGTCCAACTCGGCGGGACTTGGCATGGCCAGGAGATCGAGGATGTTCTCGCCCTCGCCGGTGAGGCGGCGGTATTCGGCAATGCTCATGAGCACATGGGTGGGCTGGCCGCGGTCAGTGATCAGCACAGGCTCGGTCCGCGCTTCGCGCTTGGCATGGCTGACGTCGCGGTTGAAGTCGCGGCTGCTGATGAGTTTCATCGATATGTACCTACGTACCGACATTATGCACTCAGTAATGTAGTCATGTAGGTTCAGACATGTCGGTCCCGATGGACAGGAAATCCCCCGCTGGCACAGTGCGCCGCGATGGGGCGACGGCGGGCTGTGTGCGGCGCACCATCGGAGACGAACCCACAAACTTTGCTCGGGGAACCCATGGATTTCGACAACATCAGCTTGGGCGGCCTGCTGCGCGACGCCTTCACCGCACACGGTCCGGCCTCGCAGGCCGTGGCCAAGACCTTCGCTCCGGGCGACTACAGCATCCACTTCTTCCTGCAACTGGCGCTGATCTTGCTGACCTGCCGCCTCGTTGGCTGGCTGGGCAAGCGCTTTCTGGCCCAGCCCCAGGTCGTCGGCGAGATGATCGCAGGCGTGTTCCTCGGCCCCTCGCTGCTGGGCCTGCTCTCCCCGGACCTGCAGACCACCATCTTTCCCAAGGAGACTCGCAGCGTGCTCTACGCCGGCGCGCAGCTGGGCGTGGGCCTCTACATGTTCTTGGTCGGCACGACCCTGCGGCTCGACCATTTCCGGACCAAGGCGCGCAGCGCGGGCGCCGTGTCGCTCGCGGGCATCCTCGCGCCCTTCTTCATCGCCTTCCTCATCACGCCCCTGCTGCTGCGGGTGCCGGGCCTCTTCGCGGCCGGCATCTCGCAGGTCAATGCCACGCTCTTCATGGGCGCCTGCATCGCGCTGACCGCCTTCCCCATGCTGGCGCGCATCATCAACGAGCGCGGCCTGGCCGACACCTCGCTGGGTACGCTCTCGTTGACGGCCGGCGCCTTCGACGACGCGGCATCCTGGTGCGTCCTGGCCCTGGTGCTGGCGGCCTTCGGCGCCGGTCCGGGCGTGGCCATCCTGGCCATCGGTGGCGGCGTGGGCTACGCGGCGTTCATCATCCTCTTCGGCAAGAAGTTACTGTCCCCGCTGGGCCGCATCGTCGAGCGCGAGGGCCATATGAGCTACACGGTGCTGGGCATCACGATAGCGCTGTTCTGCCTCTCGGCCTTCATCATGGACGCCGTGGGCATCCACTCGATCTTCGGCGGCTTCATCCTCGGCACGGTGATGCCGCGAGGTCTCTTCGCCGCGGAGCTGAAGAAGAAGGTGGAGCCGCTGGCCGTGGTGTTGCTCCTGCCCATGTTCTTCACCTACTCGGGCCTGAACACGCGCATGGACATGGTGAATTCGGCCGAGCTGATGCTGATCGCCGCGGGTGTGCTTGTGGCCTCGGTCGTGGCCAAGGGCGGCGCCTGCTACCTGGCCGCACGCATGTCGGGCGAGGACAACCGGACAGCCCTGGGCATCGGCGCGCTGATGAACTCGCGCGGCCTGATGGAGCTCATCATCATCAACATCGGCCTGCAGAAGGGCATCATCGGCCCGGCGCTGTTCTCCATGCTCGTGCTGATGGCCATCGTGACCACCATGATGGCCAGCCCGCTGTTCGAGCTGGTCTACGGCCGCAAGGCGCGTGCATCGGGCGAGCTTGGTGCCGTGCCCGGCGACGCAGCGGGCCACGCCGCTTGACGGGGCTGCTCCGGGGCGCCCTCGCCTGCGCGGGGGTGTTCGTCATCATCGGCTTGCTGGCCTTCGGCTCCTTCAATCTGGGCCACATGCTCCTGCTGGGCTCCTTCGGCTCCAGCGCGGTGATGGTGTTCACCTTTCCGAAACTGCCCTTCTCGCAGCCGCGCAGCGTTGTGGGCGGGCATGTCGTGTGCACGGCCGTGGGCCTGGCGGCGCTGGCGTTGCTGGGACCGAGCTGGTGGGCGCTGGCCCTGGCCGCATCGCTGTCGCTCGCCCTGATGATGCTGACGGGCACCGTTCATCCGCCTGCAGGCTCGAACCCGCTGATCGTCTTCCTGGCGGCGCCCAAATGGAGCTTCCTGCTCTTCCCGACGCTGTCGGGCGCACTGATCCTGGTGGCGGTGGCCCTGGTCTACCACCGCGCCTGCCGCGAGCCCTATCCCTGCTCCTCGCTGCAGGACCGAATCACAAGCTCCGGGTAGCCCGTCGCCGCATCGAACTCGCGGCCGATCTGCCTGGCGGTGCCCAGCGGCAGCACGAGGATCTCCGCAGTCGTGCGCACGATGCAGCCCGGACCGGCGTGTCCACCCAGCACCCGGCCGTCGGCATCTGCAATGCTGATGTGCAGATGGCTGCCGTCGGCGCTGACGCTGCCGGCCAGGCTCAAGATCTCGAACTCGCCCGCCAGCGTGAGCGTCTTCGCTGCGCCGGCCAGGCGCAGCACCGCGCTGGACAGGCTGCCAATGCCGCAGGCGACGAAGGCGCCCTCGGGATGCAGTACCAGGACTGCGGCTTCGATCGCGCGGCGAAGATCGTCGCCCGGCCGCAATCGCAGTGGAAGAGGCGTCATCGCGCCAGCCCGGCCACGATTCGCCCGCGCAAGTCCTCGGCCAACTTGCGCCGCTGGTCCTCATGCGCCACGGGCACCTGCGGCAGCCAGGTCATCTGCACCGCCAGGCCGCGCGCGCAGACCACGGACCACAGGCTCTGCACCAGGGTCATGTCGCCGATGAAGCGGGCGGCGGTGCTGAAGCGCTCGCCCGGTTCGTGCCAGCGCAGCACCAGCGGCTGCACGGGCGTGGCAGTGGCGATCGCTGCCTGCAGCAAGTTGCCGTGGAAGGGCAGCAGCTCAGGCCCGGGGCCGGTCGTGCCTTCGGGGAAGAAGGCCACGGTGTCGCCCGCCTTGAGTGCATCGGCCGCCTGATGCACGACGCGCAGCGCGTCGCGCTTGCTGGAGCGCTCGATGTAGAGCGTCCCGGCCCCGTCGACGAGCTTGCCGATCAACGGCCAGTGCTGGACGTCGGCCTTAGAGACGAAGCGCGCTTCGGGCATCACCGCGTGCACGGCCGCGATGTCGAGCCAGGACACGTGATTGGCCACGAGCAGGCGCGGCCCTGGGCCCGGCTCGCCCTGTACGATCAGCTCGATGCCGAGCACGTCCAGCAACTGGCGCGACCAGCGTTGCACGCCCGCGTGGCGCGCCCCCAGATGCAGCCGCTCGAAGCCGCGCACGACGACGAGGCCGCGCAGTACGTGAAGTACCAGCCTCAGGATGCGCCAAAGGCCGACGAGGCTGCGCATGCCTAACTTGAATATGCGACGGTGCCCGCCACCAGCGTGTGGCGCACGCGGGCGGGCAGCTCGAAGCCGGTGATCTCGAAGGCGAAGGGCGTGTGTTTGCCCTGGCTTTGCAGCTTGTCGGACGTGACGGCCCAGCCGGCCTCGCCGTCGAACACGCACACATCGGCCACGCCGCCTTCCACGAGCCGGCCAGCACTGTGGCCGAGCGAGCCGACGGCCGCACCAAGCACGCGAACGGGCTCGGAGGTGACCACGGCGAGGGCACGTGCCAGCGGCAGCTTCTCGTCGCGCGCCCAGCGCAGGGCCAAGCTCAGCAGCAGCTCCAGGCCGGTGGCGCCAGGCGTGGCTTCGGCAAAGGGCACGTTCTTCTCGTCGGGCGCTACGGGCATGTGGTCGCTGACGAGCGCATCGAGCGTGCCGTCGGCGAGCGCGGCGCGCAGCGCGTCGCGGTCGCGCTGCTGACGCAGCGGCGGCGTCAGGCGCATGGCCGAGTTGAAGTAGCCCACGTCCACGTCGGACAGGTGCAAGGAGTTGATCGACACGTCGGCCGTTACCCGAAGGCCCTCGCGCTTCGCCGCGCGGATCAGCTCCACACCAGCCGCGCTACTGATGCGGCACAGGTGCACGCGCGCGCCCGTGGCGCGCATCAGCTCGAAGATGGTGTGCAGGGCCACAGTCTCGGCCATCACGGGCACGCCGGACAGGCCCAGGCGCGTGGCAACCGCACCGCTCGCAGCCACGCCCTTGCCGAGCCAGGCATCCTGCGGGCGCAGCCAGACCGAGTAGTCGTAGGTGGCCGCGTACTGCAGCGCCCGCGCCAGCACCAGGGTGTCGCGGATCGGCTCCTCGGCCTGGGCGAAGCCCACGCAGCCGGCTTCGGTCAGCTCGGCCATCTCGGTCAGCGCCTCGCCGCCGAGATTCTTGGTCAGGGCGCCGAGCGGAAAGAGCCGGCAGCGGCTGAGCTTGCGGGCGCGGAACTTCAGCATTTCGACGAGGCCAGGCTCATCGAGCACGGGGTCGGTGTCAGGTGGGCAGACGAGGCTCGTCACGCCACCGGCGGCTGCCGCAGCCAATTCGGTCTCCAGCATGCCCTCGTGCTCGTGGCCCGGTTCGCGCAGCCGCGCCGACAGGTCGACAAGCCCCGGGGCGACGATCAGGCCCGTGGCGTCGATCAGCCTCTCGGCGTCGAAGTCCTTGACCGCGCCGAGTTGCACGATACGGCCGCTGGCGATAGCGAGATCGCCCGTTTCGTCGCGCCCGCTTGCGGGATCGATCAGCCGCCCGCCCTTGATGAGAATCTTCATGCGTCGTTTCCTGCCAGGATGGACATGACGGCCATGCGCACCGCGATGCCGAAGGTGACCTGCGGGAGGATCACGCTTTGCGCGCCGTCGGCCACATCGGAGGCGATCTCCACGCCGCGGTTGATCGGGCCCGGGTGCATCACGATGGCATCGGGCTTGGCGAGCTGGAGCTTCTCCGGCGTGAGACCGAAATTCTTGAAGAACTCACCGGCGCTGGGCAGCATGGCGCCGCTCATGCGCTCGTTCTGCAGGCGCAGCATGATGATCACGTCCGCGCCCTTGATGCCCTCCTCCAGGCTGTGGCAGACGCGCACCCCCATGTCCTTGAGGTCGCCGGGCACGAGGGTCTTGGGGCCGACCGCTCGGATCTCGGGCACGCCGAGGATGTTCAGCGCATGGATATCGGAGCGGGCCACGCGCGAGTGCACGATATCGCCGACGATGGCCACGGTGAGCTGGGTGAAGTCCTTCTTGAAATGCCTGATCGTGTACATGTCGAGCAGGCCCTGCGTCGGGTGCGCGTGGCGGCCGTCACCGGCGTTGACCACGTGCACATGCGGCGCGCAGTGCTGGGCGATCAGGTAGGGCGCGCCGCTCTCGCTGTGGCGCACGACGAACATGTCGGCGTGCATGGCGGAGAGGTTGGCCACCGTGTCGAGCAGGGTCTCACCCTTGGCGGTGGACGAGCGCGCGATGTCGAGGTTGATCACGTCGGCCGAGAGGCGCTTGGCGGCGATCTCGAAGGTGGTGCGGGTGCGCGTGCTGTTCTCGAAGAAGAGGTTGAACACGCTCTTGCCGCGCAGCAGCGGCACCTTCTTCACCTCGCGGTCGTTGACCGAGAGGAAGGTGCCGGCCGTGTCGAGGATCTGGTGGATGACCGGCCGCGGCAGGCCCTCGATGGAGAGCAGGTGGATCAGCTCGCCGTGCTTGTTCAGCTGGGGATTGCGTTTGGAAAGCACCTCAGGCCTCTCCCTTCTTGAGATCGAATGTAAAGCGGCCGTCCGGGTCGCGGGCCAGGCGCAGGGCCTGCGCCGGCGCAAGCGTCACGCGGGCGGCCGAGAAAACGGGTTCGATGGGCAGCTGGCGGCCACCGCGATCGACGAGCACGGCCAGGCGAACGCTGGCCGGACGGCCGAAGTCGAACAGCTCGTTGATCACGGCGCGCGTGGTGCGGCCCGTGTAGAGCACGTCGTCGATCAGCAGGATGTCGGCGTCGTCCACGCTGAAGGGCAGCCGCGTGTGGTCGGCGCTGGCGCTCATGCCCTTGGAGCCGAAATCGTCGCGATGCAGGCTGCTGGAGATGACGCCCGGCTCGCCGGCCAGTTGCAGGTCGCGCTGCAGCCGCTCGGCCAGCCAGGCGCCGCCGGACCAGACGCCGACCAGCACGGTGTTCGTGCCCAACAGACCGCGCACGCCCCTCACCAGGTCGGCGTAGAGCGCCTCGGCGTCCAGATGCAATGTGCTCATGAATGTTCTCTGAAGAATTGTTCGAGGATCAGCGCGGCCGCGGCCGAGTCGACGTCGCGCGCGCCGCCGGCCTGCGCCTCCACGCTGGTGTAGCGCTCGTCGACCTCGTAGACGGGCAGCCGGAAGCGCCCGTTCAGCTGCCGGCCAAACTTGCGCGCGCGCTTGGTGATCTCGTGCTCGGCGCCGTCGGGATGGAAGGGCACGCCGATGATGAGGGCCTCGGGCTGCCACTCGCGGATGAGCTTTTCGATGGCGGCGAAGCGGGCGTCTCCCTCGACGGCGATGCTCTTGAGCGCCTCGGCCGATCCGGTAAACCGGCTGCCAGTTGCAACACCTACCCGCCTCACTCCGAAATCAAAAGCCAGCGCAGTTTGCACTGCTGCGCTCATGCGTGCCCCGCGTCCATGCTCAACATGCGCGGATCGATGCCGAGCAGGCCCAGGGCCTTCTCGTAGCGCAGTTCGATGGGGGTGTCGAAAATGATCTCGGGCGTGGCGTCCACCGTGAGCCAGCCGTTGCGGCCGATCTCCTCCTCGAGCTGGCCCGCAGCCCAGCCGCTATAACCCAGGGTGACCAGCAGCTTGCGTGGACCGGCGCCGCCGGCCAGGGCCTCGAGCACGTCGCGGCTCGTGGTCATTTCCAGGCCGCCGGGCACGGCCAGCGTGGCGTTGTAGTGGCCGCCCTCGGCATCCAGCGGCTCGTGGAGTACGAAGCCGCGTTCGGTCTGCACTGGGCCGCCGTAGAACACGGGGCTGCTGGCCAGTTCGTTCTCCGGCAGCGCGAGGTCGACCTTCTCGAAGAGATTGCCCAGCGTGAGCGAGATCGGCTTGTTGATCACCAGGCCCAGGGCCCCATTCTCGTTGTGCTCGCAGAGGTAGATGACGGTGCCGGCAAAGCTGTCGTCCGTCATGCCGGGCATGGCGATGAGGAACTGGTTGGTGAGATCGATTCGCTCGGGTGGGGGCATGGAAGGGATTCTACCCATGCCCCCTATGTCCGCACGTTCAGCTGGCGTGTTGGGGAGCCGTGTAACGGGCGATCAGGCCCATCAACTGCTCCTCGTCGTAGGGCTTGCCGAGGTAGTGGTCCACGCCGAGCTGGCCTGCGTAGTCGCGATGCTTCTGGGCGATGCGCGAGGTGATCATGATCACCGGCAGCGCGGTCAGGCGGGAGTCGGCGCGCATATTGCGAACAAGGTCGAAGCCATCCATGCGCGGCATCTCGATGTCTGAGAGCACCAGCGCCGGCAGTTCCTCGGCGGCAAGCTTTTCCATGGCATCCAGGCCATCCTTGGCCAGGAGCACGCGATAGCCCTCGCGCTCCAGCAAGCGCTGGGTGGCGCGGCGCACGGTCAGCGAGTCATCGACCACCAGCACCAGCGGCGCCTCGGGTTTCTCGGGCTCTGGGACCGGGACCTCGACGGTCGCGGAACCGTCGGCGCGCTGCATCGCCGCCACTCCGTACCAGTCGGCCAGGGCGACGGGGTTGTAGATCAGGGCCACGTCGCCGGAGGCCAGCAGGCTGATGCCCGCCAGACCCGGCACCTTGTTGAGCTGGGGCCCGAGGTTCTTGACCACAACTTCCTGGTTGCCGATGACTTCGTCCACGACCAGAGCCAGGCGCCGCTGTGCGCTGCGCACGAGCACCAGCGGCTGGGTCTTGCCGTGGTGGACGTGGCCCGTGTCGGGCTGGGCCAGCAAGTTGCCCAGGCTGTAGAGCGGCAGGCGATGACCGCCGAGCTCGATCTGGCCCGTGGCGCGCGCCGCTTCGAACTGCTCGATGGGCAGGCGGACCACCGAGTCCATCAGCGAGGCCGGCACGGCCACGGACTGCTCGCCGGCGCGCAGCATCACGATCTGGGTCAGGGCCGTGGTCAGCGGCAGGCGCAGCAGGAAGCTGGCGCCCTGCCCTGGGGTCGAGCGGGTCTCGATGGAGCCTCCCAGCGTACTGACCTCAGCCCGCACCACATCCATGCCCACGCCGCGGCCCGAGAGCTCGGTGACCTGCGCTGCGGTGGAGAAGCCGGGCGCGAAGATGAGGTTCATCAACGTGTGCTCGTCCGGCTCTTCGCCAGCCTTGATCAGGCCCTTCTCCAGGCCGCGTTCGCGGATGCGCTCGAGGTTCAGGCCCGCGCCGTCGTCGGCGAAGTCGAGCAGGATTTCGTTGCCGGCCTGGCTGACGCTCAGCCGCAACGTGCCGATGGCGTCCTTGCCCGCAGCCTGGCGCACCTCCGGGGTCTCGATACCGTGGCTCACACTGTTGCGCAGCAGGTGCTCGAAGGCGCCGGACATGCGCTCCAGCACGCTACGGTCGAGTTCGGTGTGCCCGCCGACGATCTCCAGGCGGGCCTGCCGACCGGCATCGCGGGCGGCCTGCCGGACGACGCGGTGCATACGCTCGGACAGGGAGTCGAACTCCACCATGCGGGTGCGCAGCAGGTCGTCTTGCAGCTCTCGAGTGAGGCGTGACTGGGCGGCCAATTCGTCTTCGCCGAGCTGCACGTTGCGCTGCAGGCTGCGCTGCACCGTGGCCACGTCGCCGACCGACTCGGCCAGCATGCGCGTCAGCTCGGTGAAGCGGGTGTAGCGGTCGAACTCCAGCGGGTCAAAGTCGCGGTCATGGGCCACGGCCTCCTGCTGCTTGCCCATCTGGGCCTCGGCCTGGAGCTCCAGCTCGCGAAGCTGGCCGCGCAGGCGGTCGAGGTTGTCCTCGAGGTCAAGCAGCGAGGTCTTCATCTGCGCCAGCTCAGACTCCATGCGGGAGCGGCGGATCGCCACCTCGCCGGCCTGGGCGGCCATGCGCTCGAGCTGGCTGGCGCGCACGCGCAGCAGGGCCTGGGCGCCGACAGCGCCCGCATCGGCACCGAGGTCCTCGCCGCCGACCTCGGAGAAGCGCGACCAGTCGATCTGAACGGACGGCGCCCGGGCGACGGGCTGGGGCACGGGCTCGGCAGTCGCATCGACCGCCGGCTCGGCAGTCTCTTCGACCTCCGGCTCGGCAATCGCTTCGACCGCCGGCTCGGCAGCGCCTTCGACCAGAGGTTCCGGCTCTGGCTCTGGCTCTGGCTCTGGCTCTGGCTCTGGCTCTGGCTCTGGCTCTGGAACGGGCGGGGCAACCGCAGCGGCAGCAGGGGCCACGACCGGCGCAGCCACGGGAGCTGCCGGCAGGGCCGTCACCACCGGGGCTGCGGCGACTGGCGCATGGACCCGCTCGCGCAGCGCCTCGAAGCCGGCCTGCAACCCGTCGGCCAGGTCCTGCAGGTGCATGAGCTGGACCGCGTGCGGCGGCGTCTCCCCGCGCAGCAGGTGCTCGACGTCGGTCTCCATGTCGTGCGCCTGCTCGCCCAGACGCATCGCGCCGGCCAAGCGGGCGCCGCCCTTGAAGGTGTGGAGCACGCGCATGCAGCCCGAACCGCCGTCACCGCCCGGTTGGGCCAACCATTCGCGCAGGCTGGCATGGAGCTGATCGAGCAGGTCGTGGGCCTCCTCCTCGAAAAAGCCGAAGAGCTCGGGCTCGATGTGATCGGGCAGGCCGGGCTCGGGCTCGTCGGCATCGGCACTGGGGACGGCCCCGGCCGGAGGCAGCTCGTCCAGTGGCGCGGCGGCCGAGATGGGTTCCTCGATCGTGGGCTGGTAGGACGCCAGGCGCTCGATCAGATCGGCGTCGGCGGCCTTCAGGAAACCGGCGGCGAACTGGTGCAGCAGGGTGCGAATGTCTTCGCCAGCCTGGACGAAGTCCTGCGCGTTGGCCGCCTCGTAGCGGGTGGCATGGCTGGCGCGTCCCAATGCGTGTTCGAGCGCGCGGGCCAGGGTCGAAAGCGCCTCGAAGCCGACCGTGGCAGCGTTGCCGGCCAAGGCGTGGGCCTGGGCCTCGGCGCTGGTCGGCAGCGGCTGGGTCAGATCCAGTGCCCATTCGCCGAGGCTGGCGGACAGGCGGCGCGAGAGCTCGTCGGCCTCGTTGAGGAAGATGTTGAAGAGCTGGATGCCGATGCGCAGGTCGCCGATGCGCTTGAATTCCTCTTCGGCAGGCTCCGCGGGCTCGGACTCGGGTACCGGCTCGGCGGGCGGCTTCTGGGCTGCGACGAGCCGCAGGCCGTTGAATTCCTCCATCGAGGGCAGTTCGGCATGCTCGGTCGGAGCGTCGAGCGCGGCCCGCACCGGCTCGGGTTCAGGAACGGGGGCGGCCGCAGGCTCCTCGCCGAGATCCAGGTGCAGCTTGAACTCGGGAACTTCGACCACTTCGGGAAGAGGTTCGAGGCGCAGGGCCGGCGTCATCTCGGTCGAGGCAAAACCGTGGTCGAGCTCGGTGGCGACGAATCCGCCGTCGGCCGGCTCGACAGGCGCTGCCGGTTCGGGCGGCAGCTCGACCAGGGTCGGCTCGTCCACGTATCCGGGCAATTCGGCCAGCTCGCCAACTTCGGTGACTTCGGCCGCCTCGATGACTTCGGGGACCTCGGAGATTTCGGGAACTTCGGGAACTTCGGGAACTTCCGGGACTTCGATGGCTGCTCCCTCCGCCGCGGCTTGCTCGTGGCCTGGGGTCAGGAGCGGCTTGAGCACGCCGTGCAGGCGCAGCGCATCGGCGCTCTCGCGCAGCGGCTCGGGGCGGAAGTCCCCGTGGGCGCGCCCGGCGATCTGTTCGGTCCAGGCGGCCAGGTAATCGAGCGCCTCGCCGCTAAAGGCCAGCAGGGCCGGGTCGGCGGCTGCGTCCGCCGCGCCGAGCCGGGCGTTGAAGAGCTGCTCGCAGGCCCAAGCGCCTTCGCCAAAGGCATCGAGACCGACCATGCGCGAACTGCCCTTGAGCGTGTGGAAGGCGCGGCGCAGCGTGGTGAGCTGCTCCGTATCGGCCGGAGCGCCATACAGGGCGGAGAGCGCGCCATGCGCGGTCTGCAGCACCTCGCCGGCTTCCTCGAGGAAGATCTCGAGCATCTCAGGGTCGCCGGCGGCGCTGGAGACCGGCGCCGGCGCTGCGACGGGAACAGATGCGGGAGCCAGATCAAGGCTGGGCAGGTCGAGCGACATGGGCGCGAACGCCTGCTCGAGGATGGGGGCTGCCAGCGGCTCGGGCGGGGTCTCGACGCTTGGCAGCGTGACCGGGGGTGCCGCGTCGGCATGTCGGCCCATGACGGGTTCCAGCCGGCCGCTGCTGTCGTCGAAGCGGAACATGCGCTTGGCCAGGGCCGGTTGCACGCTCAGCATATTGATCATGAAGCCGAGCGCGCCGAGGTTGTTGGCCAGGCGGTCGAAGATCTCGCGCGGGCCGGGCAGACTGGGATCGACCTCGGTGTTGGCGAGGTCGTCGAACTCGTCGCGCATGCGCAGGCAGGCCTGGCCGGCTTGCGCCAGGTCCAGGACGGACAGCACGCCGCGCATGGCCTGCAGCTGCTTGGGCACCGGGATCAGCAGCTCGCGCTGGCTGGTGTCGCGGAAATAGGCATCGGCCTGCTTCTCGACCTCGGACAGGCTGGCGCGCAGCTCATGCACGACGCTGCCCAGAGTCTGGCGATCGGAAACGCGGCGGTAGAGGTCCTCCATCCACGTTTCGAGCGGCTCCGGCGGCTCACCGTGCGAGACGGCCTCGACGCGCTGGGCCAGGCGTTTGACGCGATCGGCCTGCTCGGGCTGGTCGAAGGCGGCGTCATCGAGCGCGGCCTCCACGTAGAGGATGCTGGTGGCCACTTCCATGGCCAGCGGTGCGCCAGGCGGCTTGCCCGAGCGCAGCGTTGCGACGATGGCGCGCTGCAGGGTCTGGCCCAGTACCTCGCCGCTGGGGAAAAGGCGGCCCAGCGATTCGGCCAGGGCGGCAAATTGTTCATCCAGGCCCGCAAGGCGATGGGTGTCGCCTTCGGCAGCGCTGGACCAGCTGTCCTTGGCCACGCCAACGCGGCGGCGGGCCTGGGCCACCCAGTTCGGGTCAACGCGACCCAGGGTGGAATCCTCGTAGTCGCCGCGGTCTTCCTCGGTCAGAGCGTAGGCGGAGCGCACGGCCGCCAGGCGCGGCGCGGCGCCATCCTTGGCCTGCGCGCAGAAAAATAGCAGGTCTTGCGCGAGGCGCTGGCCGCTCGGGCCCAGGCCCGCATCGCCTTTGCCGACTGAGCGCAGCGCCGAGAGCAGGCGCGAGCCGAGGCGCTTGACGAAAGCATCGGCAGCCAGCAGCTCGCGGCTCTCGGCCTCAAGCACGGCTGCGGCGAGCTGCCACAGCGTGCGGCTGTGCGGCTGGCCGTTCAGGCCGGCGGCGAGGCCGGCGCAAAGATCGGACAACTCCTGCGCACTGGCGGCACCGGGCCTGCGCATGTGCTTGAGCAGGCTGCCCTCGAAGGTCTCTCTCAGCCCGGCGGCGTCTTGCGGCTCGGCCGTGGCGTCGGTCGGCAGCTCGGCCCAGTGCCACTCATGGGCCCAGAGATCGGCCGGATGGACGCGCTCGGCGCCATTCAAGGTCTGCAGCTCGCGATAGGCGTTGAACAGGGCCAGCGGCGAGCTCTTGTTGCCGGCCAGCAGGCGCGACACATAGGACAGCAAGGCGAAGTCAGCACGCTCGACCAGCTCGACTGCATGCGAGTCCACGCTCATCGGATGGGCGGCCAGCTCGGCCACGGTGGCCTCGGCCGCGCGAACGAGCACGGAGCCCGCTGGCAGGCCCACGAGCGACAGCACGCCCGCCACCTGGTGAAGTTGGGCCGCCGCCGCGGGCAGCTGGTTGGGCGCGTTGACCTCGGGCGCCAGGCCCGAGGCGCGCGTGTCCGCCTCCTTCAAGTGGCGGCGCAGCGTCTTGTGGACGGCTTCGATGGAACGGCGCAGTTCCTCCTGCACCCAGGCCAGCGGACTCAGGTCCGCGGGGAACTCGGATTCGCGCGGCAGGTCCAGGGTATCCATCTGTTCAGCTCACCTTGAAGCGGGCCACGGAGGCGCGCAGGGCTTCAGCGGATCGTGACAACTCGTGCACCATGCCCGCAGTGGAGCGGGTGCCCTCTGAGGTTTGTTCGGTCACGGCAAAGATGTGCTGGATGTTGGCGGCCACCTCGTTGGCCGAGGCGGCTTCGCGCAGCGCCTGCTGCGAGATGCTGGCGATCAGCTCGTCGAGCTTGCGCGACACGCTGTCGATCTCTTCCAGGGCGCGGCCGGCGGCGTCAGAGAGTCGCGTGCCCTCGACCACCCCAACCGTGGAGCGCTCCATGGCGGCCACGGCGTCGTGCGTGTCCGTCTGAATGGTCTTGACCAGGGCGGCGATCCGGCGCGTCGCATCGCCCGACCGTTCGGCCAAGCGCTGCACTTCTTCTGCCACCACCGAGAAGCCCCGGCCCGCATCGCCGGCCGAGGCGGCCTGGATGGCGGCGTTCAAGGCCAGCACGTTGGTCTGCTCGGTAATGTCGGAAATCAGTTCGGTGATCTCACCGATTTCCTGCGAACTCTCGCCCAGCCGCTTGATGCGTTTGGATGTTTCCTGGATGTGCTCCCGGATGGCGTTCATGCCGGCGATGTTGTTCTGCATGGCCATCAGGCCCTGCTCGGCGGCCTCGCGGCTCTGGCGGGCCACGCTGGCGGTGGTCTGCGCGGAACCGGACACCTCATTGATGCGCCCGGCCATCTGCAGCACGGCCTCGCCGGTGGCGCGGATCTCATGCAGCTGTTCCTTCGAGGCGGCGAGCAAGTCGGTGGAGGTCTGGTCGACCTGCTCGGTCGTGTCGGTCACGCGGGCGGCCGTGCTCTGCACCTGGCCAACCAGCGTGCGCAGCTCTTCCACGGTGTAGTTCACCGAATCGGCAATCGCGCCGGTGATGTCCTCCGTCACCGTGGCCTGCTGGGTTAGGTCGCCCTCAGCCACCGACTGCAGCTCGTTCATCAGGCGAAGAATGGCGGCCTGGTTGGCGTCGTTGACGCGCTTTGCTTCGTGCTCCTGGGCCTCGGCTTCACGCTTGCTTTCCTCAGCCATCTGGGCACGCTGGGCCTGGTCGCTCACGTACAGGCGCAGCAGGCCCAGGCCGCCGATAGCCAGCATGGCCACCGAGCCGATCATCAGCAGATTGAGCAGCAGGCCTGAACCGCCGCCGCTTTCCAGGTCGGCGGCCACCTGCTCGAGGCCTTTGCGCAGCGCTTCGCTGTCAGCAAGAATGGCCACCTGCGCATCACGTGCCGTGACCAGGGCCTGCAGGTTGGACAACACCGTGGGCGCGAGCTTGAGAGTGGCGTTGTACTGCTTGAGCAGCGAAGCCAGGCGCTCTTTGAGCTGAGGATCCTTGACGCCGGCCAGCCGGAGTTCGGGGTTACCGTTTTGCAGCGATTCGGCCACGGACTTGAACTGGTTGACGTCCTTGCCCAGCAGGAACACGGCCTCGGGGCTCACCCCTTCAGCGGTCAAGAACTCATTGGCACTCTTGCCGATGCGCTGGGTCAGCATGACGAGCTGGCCGGCCGCAGCCACTTCCGCCGCCGGGGCGCCCTGCTGCAGGGCCTGAGCAGCGATGGCCTCGGCCGATTCGAGCAGGTCGGAGGATTGTTTGTTGATCGAGCGTAGGGCTTGACCGACCTCGACGAGCACCTTCTCCTGGTCGCTAATCAGGCTGCCGTTCTTCTTGGCCTTCTCAACCAGGGGCAGCACGGCCTCCACGCTGCTCTGGGCGCCCAGAGGGGCCTTGCCGATGGCCCCCTCGCCGGTAGAGAGGCTCTCGACGACGCTGGACAGAGAGCTCACCGATTCCTTGAGCTCGACGAAGGCGCTCGCCTGCCCCGTCAACGCCGCGGACACGGACTTGGCCAAGCGCTGGGACTGCATCAGCGCCTGGCCGGTGGCACGCACCTGAGCGGCGCTCTTGCTGCCGCTGTAGACCGTCACGCCCACCGTGGCCACCGTACCCAGCAGGCCCACGCCCACCAGGGCGGCCAGCAGGCGCTGACGGCCGCGGTTGTCGGTGCGCGCGACCTCGGGAGCACCCTCGCTGATCACGGTACTGCTGAAGGTGCTGCCGGTGCGGGTTTCCGCAAAGCTGGTCGGCGGATGGAGCTCGGTCGGCGTGGCCTCGGAAATGATCGAGGAGCCGGCACCATGCGAGGAGCGGTCGGAGTCGGCGCCCTCGGTGGGCATGGCGGCCAGCGTGGTGGCCTCGGTGTCCAGTCGACCCGAGTCACCCGCACCTCCGGCATCGCCCTTGCCCAGGTTCTTGATCTTGTCCAGGAAGCTCATCTCACCCTCTTGTCTTCTCAGTAAAGGACCGGCAAGTGCCGGCCATCACACCACGACCTTCAGAAACTGCTCATGCCGCGACAGCGCCTCGAGGTCGATCTGCTGCCACACGCGCCCGTGCTCGTCGCGCATGCGCACGCCGGCAAAGCGCGGGCGCGGCCCCTCGTGCTCACCGACTGGCTCGAGGCTGAGCTGGTCATCGCCGCGCAGTCCGAGAAGCTTGTCCACCAGCAAGGCGCAGTTGATGTTGAGATCCGGGTTCAGTGACACGAGCCGCGCCTGCGCGGCATCGGGCCGCGGCTGGCCCGGCTCGCGCAGGCCCAGAAAGAGCGTCAGGTCCACGACGGTGGCCAGGCCACCGCGCAGGTTGGCCACGCCGCTGAGCCAGGGCTGGCCGTAGGGCAGCGGCTTGATCGGCACAGGCGCGAAGATCTCGGCCGACTGCTTGAGCGAGAACAGCAGACCCAGGCCGGCACATTCCACGGCCAGCCAGTTGGCCAGTTGGGTCTGTTCGCGCGCCGCCTGCATACGCTGCGCCAAGCGCTGTTGCAGTTCGCGCAATGCTTCCTTGTTAGCCATTATTGGAGCCCCTCGTGCGAGAGGCACGCGGCCCGAAATGCGCTTTTCATCGCGGGCTGGCTGCTCATCAGCCGAGCGCCTTGATCTTGGCCAGCAGCTCCTCGGCCTTCACGGGTTTGACGACGTAGTCGCTGGCACCCTGGCGCATCCCCCAGACCTTGTCGGTCTCCTGGTTCTTGCTCGTGCACATGATGACGGGCACGTCGGCAAAGCGCGGATCGCGCGTGATGGAACGGGTCAGCTGGAAACCGTTCTGGCCGGGCATGACCACGTCCATCAGGATCAGGTCGGGTTTGTCCTCGGCCAGGCGCTGCATCGCCTCCTCGCCGTTCTCCGCGGTACGCACGACGAACCCGCGCTTGAGCAGGATTTCGCTGAGGTAGTGGAGCTCGGTCTTGGAATCGTCAACAAGCAAGATCTTCTGGATAGGCATGGCGGATGTCTCAACCGGCTCGGCAGTGTTGTTGCACAGCCTGAAGCAGTTGGTCCTTGGTGAAGGGTTTGGTCAGATAGTCCTGCGAGCCGACCATGCGGCCGCGCGCCTTGTCGAACAGACCGTCCTTGCTCGACAGCATGATCACGGGCACGCTGGCGAACTGCGGATTGCGCTTGATGATGGCGCAGGTCTGGTAGCCGTCCAGGCGCGGCATCAAGATGTCGCAGAAGACCAGATCGGGCTGGTAGTCGGACAGCTTGGCAAGGGCGTCGAAGCCATCTTCGGCCAGCACGACCTCATGCCCGGCTTGCTTGAGGAAAATCTCGGCACTGCGACGGATGGTGTTGGAGTCGTCGATGACCAACACCTTGGTCGCGATCGTGTTGCCGTGCGGTTCTTGCAGATCCAAGCAAGTTCTCCTCGTCAGAGGGGGCGGATGCGCCGCTTGCGAACTTCCGGCGAGCGCTTGGGTGGTTCGGAGCCCGGATCAGATCCGGACCATCTCGAAATCTTCCTTACGGGCACCGCATTCCGGGCAGGTCCAGTTCATGTCCACATCGGCCCACGCAGTGCCCGGCGCGATGCCGTGTTCCGGATCGCCGGTGGCTTCGTCGTAAATCCAGCCACAAATGAGGCACATCCAGGTACTCGAGTCAGTCACGATGAGCAAGTTCTTCAGCTATCTACAATGAGAAGATTGTAGCCACGCCGTCTGGGCGATTTCCGGCTTTGCCTCGGCAAGAACACAACAGCCCGTAACGGCAAGAAACGCTGACACCGCGCCTTTTGGGCCTTAGTTCACGCTTTGACCCGCCACACCCCTTTCCACCACCTTCATGAACGTCAAAGCCACCACCCCCACACAGACCGCCGAAGACGAGCAGGAGCCCCAAGCCCCTGCCTGCGTGATGTGCTTCAACGCCAATGACGCCAGCGGCGCCGGCGGCGTGGCCGGGGACGCCGCCACCGTGGCCGCCATGGGCGCGCACTGCCTGCCTGTGGTCAGCGCCGTGATGGTGCGCGACACCGCGGAGGTCTTCGAAGCCCATGCACTCGACGGCGAGTTGATCGCCGACCAGGCCCGCCACATCCTTGAGGACACGCCCATCGGCGCCTGGAAGGTCGGCTACCTCGGTTCGGCCGAAGCCGTTGCCGCCGTGGCCGAGGTCCTGTCCGACTATCCCGACGTGCCCCTGGTCACCTACCTGCCGGCCATCAGCTGGCTCGATGACGAGGAGCACACGAGCTATCACGACGCGCTGCGCGAGCTCGTCCTGCCCCTGACCCATGTGCTGGTGGGCAATCACAAGACCCTTACCGACTTCCTGCTGCCCGACTGGGACAACGAGCGCCCGGCCTCGCCGCGCGAGCTGGCCCTGGCGGCGGCGCAACTGGGTACCGGCCACGTGCTGGTCACGGGCATCACGCTGCCCAACCAATTCGTGGACAACGTGCTGGCCAACTCCCAGGGCCCGATCACAGGCGAGAAGTTCGAGCGCTTCGAAGCCAGCTTCGTCGGTGCGGGCGACACGCTGTCGGCCGCTCTGGCCTCGCTGCTCTCGGTCAACGCCGAGCTGCACGACGCCGTCGGCGAGGCACTGGCCTTCTTGGACCAGTCGCTCGACTCGGGCTTCCGCCCCGGCATGGGCAACGTCATCCCCGACCGCTTCTTCTGGGCCCTGCCCCCAGCCGAAGGCGAAGAGGGCGAGCTGCTCGAAGGCGAGGAAGAGGCCGCGCAAGACGCCCCCAAGAGCCCGTCGCGGCGCATCCACTGAATTGCATTTCTCACATGGCTAGCAATCAAGAGCTGTTCGAGCGCGCGCAGCGCGTCATTCCCGGTGGCGTCAATTCGCCCGTGCGCGCCTTCCGCGCCGTTGGCGGCACGCCGCGCTTCATCACCCGTGGCCAGGGCGCCCATATCTATGACGCCGAAGGTCGGCGTTATGTGGATTACATCGGCTCCTGGGGCCCGATGATTCTCGGCCACGGCCATCCGGCCGTGCTCGAGGCGGTGCAAAGGGCGGCGGTAGAAGGGTTCTCCTTCGGCGCGCCGACCGAGCGCGAGATCGAACTGGCGGAAGAGATCCTCAAGCTCGTGCCCAGCATGGAGCAGGTGCGCCTCGTGTCCTCGGGCACCGAAGCCACCATGAGCGCCATCCGGCTCGCGCGCGGCGCCACAGGGCGGAGCCGCTTCATCAAGTTCGAAGGCTGCTACCACGGCCACACCGACGCCCTGCTGGTCAAGGCCGGCTCGGGCCTGGCCACGTTCGGCCACCCGACCAGCGCGGGCGTGCCAGCAGAAACGGCCCAGCACACCCTGGTCCTGGAATACAACAACTTGGCGCAACTCGAAGAAGCCTTCGCCCTGCACGGCAAGCAACTCGCCTGCGTGATCATCGAGCCCATCGCCGGCAACATGAACTTCGTGCGCGCCCAGACAGGCTTCATGAAGCGCCTGCGCGAGCTGTGCAGCGAGCACGGCGCCCTGCTGGTGATGGACGAGGTGATGACGGGGTTTCGCGTCGGGCTGGCCAGCGCACAGGGCCATTACGCGCGGCTGATCCCCGGCTTCGCCCCCGACATCTCGGTCTTTGGCAAGGTCATCGGCGGCGGCATGCCGCTGGCGGCCTTCGGCGCGAGCCGCGAGATCATGAAGCACCTCGCGCCGCTGGGCGGGGTCTACCAGGCCGGCACGCTCTCGGGCAACCCGGTCGCCACGGCCTGCGGCTTGGCCACTCTCAAGGAAATCCAAAAGCCCGGCTTCTTCGAGGACTTGGGCGCGAAGACGCGCCGCCTCGTCAACGGCCTGGCGGGCGTGGCGCGCGAGAACGGCGTGCCCTTCTCGGTCGACTGCGAGGGCGGGATGTTCGGCTTCTTCCTGATGCCGGAGCTGCCACAGAACTACAACACCGTGATGAGCACCGACAAGGAGCGCTTCAACCGTTTCTTCCACGCCATGCTGGACGGCGGGGTCTACCTCGCGCCGGCGCTGTACGAGGCGGGCTTTGTCTCCGCCGCGCATTCCGACGCCGATCTCGAACACACCCTGCAGGTGGCCAGTCAGGCCCTTCGCTGATCATGCACATCCACATCCTCGGCATTTGCGGCACCTTCATGGGCGGCCTGGCCGCGCTGGCTCGTGAAGCCGGCCACAAGGTCACCGGCTGCGACGCCAACGTATACCCGCCGATGAGCGAGCAGCTCCAAGCGCTCGGCATCGAGCTGATCACCGGCTACGGCGCCGAGCAGATGGAGCTCACGCCCGACGTCTTCGTAATCGGCAACGTCGTCACGCGCGGCGAGCGTTTCCCGCTGATGGAGGCCATCCTCGATGCCGGCGCCGCCTACCAAAGCGGACCGCAATGGCTGGCCGAGCACGTGCTGGCCGGCCGCCACGTGCTGGCCGTGGCCGGCACGCACGGCAAGACCACGACCACCTCCATGCTGGCCTGGATCCTGGAACACGCGGGGCTGGAGCCCGGCTTCCTCGTGGGCGGCGTGCCGATGAACTTCGGCGTGAGCGCGCGCCTGGGCAAGGGAAAGCACTTCGTCATCGAGGCGGACGAATACGACACCGCCTTCTTCGACAAGCGCAGCAAATTCGTCCACTACCGCCCGCGCACGGCCATCCTCAACAACCTCGAGTTCGACCACGCCGACATCTTCCCCGACGTGGCTGCCATCGAGACCCAGTTCCATCATCTTGTGCGCACCGTGCCGGCCAGCGGTCGTCTGGTCGTGAACGCGCGCGACGAGGCGCTGGGCCGTGTGCTCCAGCGCGGCTGCTGGAGCGAGGTGCAGCGCTTCGGCGCGCGCAAGGAAGAGCCGGGCTCGCTGCGCGCGCGCGGCGAGCCGCAAGCCTTCGACGTGCTGCGTGGCAGCCTGAAGCTGGCCCACGTGGACTGGGAGCTGATCGGCGAGCATAACCAGCTCAACGCCTTGGCGGCCATCGCAGCGGCCGAGCATGCCGGCGTGACGCCCGAGCAATCGGCCGCCGCGCTATCGGCCTTCAAGAACGTGCGCCGGCGCATGGAGCTGCGCGGCGAGGCGCAGGGCATCAAGGTTTACGACGATTTCGCCCATCACCCCACGGCCATGCGCACCACCATCGATGGCCTGCGCCGCCGCATTGCGCCGGCCGAGCGGATTCTTGCCATCTTCGAGCCACGCTCCAACACGATGAAGCTGGGCGCGATGAAGGCCCAGCTGCCCTGGGCGCTCGAGGAGGCCGATCTGGCCTTCTGCCATCAGTCCGGCCTGAGCTGGGACGCGGCCGAGGCCTTGACGCCCATGGGCGAGCAAGCGATCGTCGCGGCCGACGTGGATGCCCTGGTGGCGGCCGTCGTCAAGGCCGCCAAGCCGGGCGACCACCTGCTCTGCATGAGCAATGGCGGGTTTGGCGGGATCCACGAAAAGCTCTTGAGCAGCCTGGCCGCCAAGGCCTGATCTGGCGCGCAGGAGGCCTGGCGGCCCTTCGTGAGTTGCGTCACGCGCCGTCGCTGGAAACAGAGTGTGACGCGCACTTTGGCAGCGCAAGATGAGACTCGCAAATGCGCCTTCCCAGCGCAGTCCGGAGACGATATGCGTGCCCCTCTTCTTGCCCTGCTGCTTGCCGCCAGCCTCCCCGGCGTCAACGCCCGCGCCGATGTCGACATCGGCGGCATCAGGTACGCCAGCACCGTGAAGCTCGATGGCCAGGCGCTGCCGCTGAACGGCGTCGGCACCCAGTTCAACAAGGTGGGTTCGCGCAGCTTCAGCGTGGCCGTCTATGCCCTGGCCAAGAGCGGCTCGGCCAGCGAACTGCTCGCCATGCCCGGCCCCAAGCGCATCGTCTTCAAGTTCATGCGCCCCGTGCAGGCCGATGCGATGCGCTTCCTGACCAAGGGCATCGAGGCCAATCTGGAGCGAGCCGATTCGATCAAGACCATCAACGGCGTGGTCCGGCTCGGCTCGCTACTCGGCGGCCGCGCGGGCTTCAGCGACGGCGACAGCCTCGCGCTGGACTACCTGCCGGGCAAGGGCACGGTCTTGGCCATCAACGGCAAGCCCCAGGGCGAGCCGGTCGCGGAGCCTGAATTCTTCAAGGCCATGTTGCTGGTCTGGGTCGGCGTGAAGCCCTTCGATCCCAAGATGAAGACGGGGATCCTCGGGGGCTGAGCCCCGCTCGTCACTCCTCTTCCTCGGAACCGGCAGGCGCATTGCTGTCCTTGCGCGCCATCTTGTCCAGGGGTTGACGCAGTTCGCGCAGATCGTCCAGCAGCACCTCGGGCGGCTTGGGCCTCACGAGGCGCAAGGTGGGCGGCGGCAGCGCACTGAGGTAGCGCGCTCCGAAGAGGTACTGCTCCTCGCTGCGCTGCCCCACGCGCAGGCCAAGCGCCACCATCAGGAGCACGCCCAGGCCGACGCCAATGCTGCGCCGAACACGGGGCCACACGAGGCTGGCGTGCCACCAGATCAGGAAGGCGAACAGCGCCGGCATGAGTACATCCGAGAGCGCCGCAAACCGCGGCCAGCCGAAGCTATAGGCCACGCCGGGCAGCAAATAGTCCAGGCTCGAGACGGCCAGGGCCCAGATCAGCACGCGGCGCAGATGCTTGGCAAAGGGAAAGCGGTGCTGGAACAACTGGGTGACCAGAGCCCACACGCCGGCCCAGGCCAGGGCGGCGATCACCGGGGTCAGCAAAGGCCAGGCGTAGGCGATGAGCTTGGTGTCCGGCACGGCGCCGAGCCAGAAGTCGAAGACCTGCAGGCAGGCCCAGGCGGCCATCAGGACCGGCAGCCACCAGAGGGAACGATGCGCCTGGCGCTTCTGGTGATCGGCCAGCGGTACCTCGGGCGGCAGCGGCGCATCGGCTGCACGCCAGCGCAGGTGCGTGGCGCCGAGCTGGAACAGCGCCTGGCCGCCCAGCGCCGCGGACTCGCCTGCGGACATGCGATGCTCACCGAGCCAACCGCCATTGATGCTGGGGAACAGGACCAACTCGGCACTAGACTCGGTGGCGCGAATCTCAGCATGTTCGCCAGCGAGATGCACATCGTCGAGCACGAGCTCGCAATCTGGCGAGCGCCCGATGCGCACGCGCCCCTGCTCCGCGCCACCGAGCTTGAACGCGGCGCGCACCTGGCCTTCACGGTCCAGGATTTCGATCACGCCCTTCATTTGCGATCCGCCCATGCAAAGCCCTGGAGATAGTGCGTTGTGAGCTTGAGCGCGTTGTCGAAGGACACGCCGGGCGCATTCAAGCGGCCCAGGGCGCCTTCCACGGAGGAGTCCACCGGCGCCACCAGGATGCTCAGGGAGTACAGGCCTTCGAGCTTTCGATAGGCACTCAGGCAGACGACGGCGCGCAGCGGCAGGCCGTCGCGGCCGACGAACTCCTCCTTGCAGAACGGTGCCGTCGCGATCTTGTTGGAGCTCCCGAAGGCCTCGTTGCGAAAACTCCCCGAATAGACCTTGGCAAAGCGCAGCGGGCCGAGCTTGCGCCCGTCGTAGTTCTCGTGCTGCACGTCGAGATAGCCCGTCTGCAAGCCGCCGCTGATGTAGAGGGCATGCTCCATGCGGCACTGCGAACGCTGGAATTCCAGGCCCTTGGTGTCGGCCGGCGTGCCGCCGCCCCAGCAGCGCATGAATTCCTCTTGCGGCACGGGGAGGCGGTAGGGCCCCACCCCGGCCGTACGCCAGGGCTGCGCGATGAAGGCCTTGGTCAGTTCGTCCTGGTAGGCCATGAGTTGGTCACGCAAGCGTGGCCACACAGCCGCCGTGATGGGCTTGGCGTCGCGGCTCTTGCGGTAGAGGTCCTCGGCAAACGGGCCGGGCACGAGGAAGCTCATCTGCTGGCTGAAGATCATGGCCGAGACGTTCACGCCGACCACGCGGCCGTCTTCATCGGCCACCGGGCCGCCGCTCATGCCGGCGTTGATCGAGCCGGCGTAGTAGATCAGCGGGTCAAAGCTGCGCTCGACGAGGCCGTTGTAATTGCCTTCGACGATGGAAAAAGCCACATCCAGCGGCTTGCCCATGGAGTAGATGCGCTCGCCCTTGGCAAGAGGCTCCCCGCGCGGCCGGAAGGCCAGCGCGCCACGGCCGGCGAGCAACTTGGCATCGGCGGCGGCAGGGCGCAGGATGGCGAGATCGTGACGCGCGTCGATGTCCAGCAATTCGAGCGCGCCCTCCTGCCCGTCGGTCGTGGCGAAGCGCAGGCGGTAGCGCTCCGGTTCGAGCGCGAACTGGCTGACGACGTGATAGTTCGTGATGATGCGGTCGCCATCCCCCACGAGAAAGCCCGAGCCCACCGAGGCCTGGCTGTCCTGGTTCTTGAGCAGGGTGCGGATCTGCAGCAACTGGCCACGGCTGCGCTCGTAGATGCGCCGCGCGCTGGCGGACACAGCCTGCGGGCTGGAGGCCGCGGCGGCCGGCGGTGGCGGCGCTGCATCGGCCTTGGCGGCGAGGCCCAGGCACAGCAGCAGGATGGGCAGCAAGCGCAAACCGTTTCTCCTGAGGTGGACGGCCATGCTAGCCGGTTTGCGCGAGCCGCCTGCCCCGAAAGACCGCCGGATCCTCGTAAAAATCCACCATCTCGTTGGCAGGCCACCAGCCGGGCACGCCGAGCACGGGCAAGGGATGGAAGGGCTTGACCGCAAATGCCGCAGCCTCCAGCGGCTCGGCCAAGAGTACATGGGCGCAATGGGGCTTGCGCGGCTCACCCAGTTTTTCCAGCAAGGCGTGACCAACGACGGTCACGCGGGCTTCACGCCAGAGCGGGCGCAGCGTGACGAAAAGCCGCCGCCAATCGCGCGCAACGAGCGCTGCCGCCAGCTCCGGCGGCGCCTCGAGCAACGCTCCGTTCTCGTCGAACACGGTGGCGGCATCGCGCAGAGGCCCGCGCCGGCCATGGACGCCGTGCACTTCGAGCGTCAGCGCGTGCCAGCGGTTCAGGCGTGCCTTCAGCGCCGGATGGTGGAGCCAGACCAGGCCGTTGAAGAAATCGTGCGCGTTGTCGCGCGTTGGCACCTGGCCGGTGCGGGCGACGAAGGCCTCGTAGGGTTCGCCGCACGGCAGGGCTGAAGCGGGAACGAATCGCTCGCCCAAGGCCTGGGCGACACCCTGCCCCGCGAGGATGCGCCGGTGCAGCGGCGCTCCCAGCTCGCGGTAGGGTGCGAGCCAGGCTGCGGTCCAGTCAACGTCAAACAATTCGCCAGGCCAGTTCCTCGCCCCCGCGCAGCGGCTTGATCTCGGCCGCGCCGAAGGGCAGTCGCTCGGGCAGTTGCCAGGCCTGCTTGCGCAGCGTGATCTGCGTGGTGTTGCGCGGCAGGCCGTAGAAGTCCGGGCCATGGAAGCTGGCGAAGGCTTCCAGCTTGTCGAGCGCCCCGGCCGACTCGAAGGCCTCCGCGTAAAGCTCGATGGCCGAGAGCGCCGTGAAGCAGCCCGCGGCGCACACGGAGTTCTCCTTCATCTGGCCGGCGTGCGGCGCACTGTCGGTGCCGAGGAAGAACTTCGGGCTGCCCGAGGTCGCCGCCTTGAGCAGCGCGCGGCGATGCGTCTCGCTCTTCAGGACGGGCAGGCAGTAGTAGTGCGGGCGCAAGCCGCCCATGAAGATGGCGTTGCGGTTGTAGAGCAGGTGCTGGGGCGTGAGCGTGGCGGCGGTGTGAGCGTCGGCTTCTGTCACGTACTGCGCTGCCTCGGCTGTGGTGATGTGCTCGAACACAACCTTGAGCTCGGGCATGTCGTGGCGCAGCGGGCGCATCACGCGGTCGATGAAGACGGCCTCGCGGTCGAAGATGTCGATCTCGGGATCGGTCACCTCGCCGTGGACCAGGAAGAGCAGGCCTTCGCGCTGCATGGCCTCAAGCGTCTTGTAGGTCTTGCGCAGATCGGTCACGCCGGCATCGCTGTTGGTCGTGGCGCCGGCCGGATAGAGCTTGAGCGCGACGACGCCCGCATCCTTGGCGCGTTTGATCTCGTCCGGCGTGGTGACGTCGGTCAGGTACAGCGTCATCAATGGCGTGAAGTCCACGCCGGGCGGCACGGCCTTTTCGATGCGCTCGCGGTAGGCCAGGGCCTGCGCGGCCGTGGTCACCGGCGGGCGCAGATTGGGCATGATGATGGCGCGGGCGAACTGCTTGGCCGTGTAGGGCACGACGCTTTGCATGGCCGCTTCGTCGCGGACGTGCAGGTGCCAGTCGTCGGGGCGGGTGATGGTGAAAGAGTCCATCACCCAATTGTCCCATTCTCAGTGTTGCAGGATCTTCGCCAGGAAGTCTTTCGCCCGTGGCGAGCGCTCTTCAGGTTTGCCGAAGAAATCGGCGCTCGAGCAGTCCTCGATGATCTTGCCGGCGTCCATGAATATCACGCGGTTGCTGACCTTGCGCGCAAAGCCCATCTCGTGGGTCACGCACATCATGGTCATGCCCTCGTGTGCCAGCTGCACCATCACATCGAGCACCTCCCCGACCATCTCCGGGTCCAGGGCCGAGGTGGGCTCGTCGAAGAGCATGACGATGGGGTCCATGGACAGCGCGCGGGCGATGGCCACGCGCTGCTGCTGGCCACCCGAGAGCTGGCCGGGGAACTTGTCCTTGTGGGCCGAGAGGCCCACGCGGTCCAGCATCTTGAGGCCACGGGTCTTGGCGTCCGCCATCGAGCGGCCCAGCACCTTGACCTGGGCGATCGTCAGGTTCTCGGTCACCGAGAGATGCGGAAACAGCTCAAAGTGCTGGAACACCATGCCAACGCGCGAACGCAGCTTGGGCAGGTCGGTCTTGGGATTGGAGAGCGACGTGCCGTCCACGGTGATGTCACCCTTCTGGAAGGGCTCCAGCGCGTTAACGGTCTTGATCAGCGTGGACTTGCCCGAGCCGGACGGGCCGCAGACGACGACCACGTCGCCCTTGGCGATATGGGTCTTGCAATCGGTCAGCACCTGGAAGCTGCCGTACCACTTGGAGATGTTCTGGATGTCGATCATGGCGCGTGGCTCTCAGCGAATGATGGCGATCTTCTTGTGCAGGCGCTTCACCAGATAGGACAGCGAATAGCACAGGACGAAATAGATGGCGGCCGCAGCCAAATAGGCCTCGATGGGACGGCCATAGTTCTTACCTGCGGTTTCCAGACCCTTGAACAAGTCATATGCGCCAATCGCGTAGACCAAGGAGGTGTCCTGGAACAGGATGATGGTCTGCGTCAGCAGCACGGGCAGCATGTTGCGGAAGGCCTGAGGCAGCACGACGAGCCTCATGATCTGCCCGTAACTCATGCCCAAGGCCTGACCAGCGTAGGTTTGACCACGCGTGATGGACTGGATGCCGGCCCGCATGATCTCGCTGAAGTAGGTGGCTTCAAACGCGATGAACGTGATGATGGCCGAAAGCTCCTTGCTGTGGTCGGCCCCATAGGCGCCAAAGACCGTCGCATAGAAGCTGCTTGGAATCAACAGATAGAAGCCAAGAATCACCATCACCAGCGGGACGCTGCGCATGCCCGTCACGTAGATGGCGGCAGGCCAATCCAGGGCCTTGAAGCCCGAGAGACGCATCAATGCGAGCAAGGTACCGAAGAAGATGCCACCCAGCGTGGCCACGAAAGTCAAGAAAATGCTGTAGTACAGCCCCTTGAGTGCGAAGGCGGAGAAAACTTCCCAGTTGTAGAAGGACAGGTCGAGATTCATCAATGGCCTCCCGCCCCGCCGGCCATCACCATCCCAGGCACCCGCAGTCGCCGAGTGATGAAACCCATCACCTGATTGACCAGCAAGGCCGAGACTGCATACAGTGCCAAGACACCAAAGTAGACCTCTCGCTGATGTCCGGTTTCCTCGCCTACTTGATAGTAGAACTGTGTCAGTTCAGCAATGGAAACAGCGAAAGCGACGGACGAGTTCTTGAAGATATTCATGGACTCGCTGGTCAGCGGCGGCATGATGATGCGATAAGCCATCGGCAGCAGCACGTAGCGGTAGTACTGCAGCGTCGTGAAGCCCAGGGCCATGCCCGCATAGCGCTGGCCGCGCGGCAGAGCCTGAATGCCTGAGCGCAGTTGCTCGGCGATACGCGCAGAGGTAAAGAAGCCCAAGCCCAAGATCACAAGTAGCGTGGGGTTGATGCTCTGCATCGCCGGCCACATGCGCGGCACCACGTAGTACCAGATGAAGATTTGGACCAGCAGCGGAATGTTGCGAAACAGCTCGACCCATGCGTTTCCAAAGCGCACGAGCCACGGACTGTCCGGGAGCGTGCGTAACACGCCAATCACCGATCCCAGCACAAGAGCGACCAGCAGGCCGGATAGCGAGACCGTGACGGTCCAGCCCCATGCCTGAAGCATCCATTGAAGGTAGGTTTGATCACGACCGCTTGCAAAGCAGCCCGCCACCTGCTCGCCGGAAAGCGTATCCCGACAAAAAACTGGCCAATCCAAACTCGGCATCTGAAGCCCCTCGATTCAAAAAGTGGCGCCCGCCATAATGGCGGGCGCCACTCCATACAACACCGGCCCGCGATCACTTCTTCGCGTAGTCTTCCATCGGCTTATTGTTGGGATTGGCCCAAGCCGCCTTGGTGGCTTCGCTCATCGGCATGTTCAGCGAGCGGTTCGTCGGCGGGATGGGCTGCATGAACCACTTGTCGTAGAGCTTGGCCAGCGAGCCGTCCTTGATCTGGCGGAGGATGGAGTCGTCCACGGCCTTGAGGAAGGCGGGGTCGTCCTTGCGCACCATGCAGGCAATCGGCTCGACCGAGAGCTCCTCGCCGACGATCTTGAAATCGCCAGGATTCTTGGAGCTGGCGATGTTCTTGGCCAGGATGGAGCCGTCCATCACGAAGGCGTCGGCGCGGCCCGATTCCAGCAGCAGGAAGCTGTCGGCGTGGTCCTTGCCGTAGACCTCCTTGAAGTCGATGTTCTGGGCGCGCTCGTTCTTGCGCAGGGTCTGAACCGAGGTCGTGCCCGTGGTCGTGGCAACCGAGCGGCCGTTCAGGTCCTTGATGCTCTTGATGCCGGAGTTGGCGCGCACGGCGATGCGCACCACTTCCACATAGGTCGTGTAGGCGAAGTCCACGTCCTTCTGGCGCTGGGCATTGTTGGTGGTGGAGCCGCACTCCAGGTCCACCGTGCCGTTCTGCACCAGGGGAATGCGGTTCTGCGAGGTCACCAGGGTGTACTTGGTCTCGAGCTTCTTGCCGACGGCCTTGGAGAGGTCGCCGATGATGCGCTCGGCCATCTCGGTGTGGAAGCCGACGTATTTGTCATTGCCCAGGGTATAGGACAGCGCGGAGGAATCACGCACGCCCAGGCTGATCGTGCCGCTGGCCTTGATCTTGGCCAGGGTGTCTTCGGCATGGGCGCCGAAGGCCAGCGCGGACAGCGCGAGAACGAGCAGGGTTCTTTTCATGATTGAGGCTCCTTTGGGGGCAAGGAAAAGTTGAAGGAGACCACAGCGGCACCAGAGCGCCGATCCGGGTTTGTACGGATCATGCAACGCCTGCATGACTTCATGAAGAAGGGCCGAAAAGAATCAGCCAACCAGCGAATTCCAGAGCGCGACGGCAGCTGGCTTGTTCCGCCGCGACAGCCCGGGGCGCTCGCGGTAGATCCGCAGCTCCATCGCCAGCTCGAACTGCCCCTGCGCAGCGGCCGGCGCCAGCGCCTTGGCGCGCAGCTCCTTGGTCACCGAACTGGCCGGCAGAAATGCCAGGCCGTGACCTTCCAGCGCCATGGCCTTGAGGCTCTCCGCCATATCGGTCTGGTACAGCGCGTCGAGATTCAGGGCTACATCGGCCTGCTTCACAATCAGTTCTACGAGCTGGCCCAGATAGGCCCCCGAGGCATAGGCGAGGAAGGGAATGCGCTGACCCGGGTGGCCGGGCAGGCTGAAAAGGGGCCGGCCCTTGGCGTCGGCCTTGGCGTAGGCCGAGAGCATCTCGGTGCCGAGCGAGGCCATTTCATAGCGCTCGGGGTCCAGCTGCAAGGGTTGGCTTGCATGGTGGTAGACCACGAGCAGATCACAGTTGCCCTCCGAGAGCTGGAGCATCGCGTCGTGCACGTTGAGCGCGTTGAGCCGGCACTTGATGGCGCCGAAGCGCTGGCGCAGCTCCATCAGCCAATGCGGGAAGAAGCTGAAGGCGAGCGAGTGCGGCACGGCAAACTCGATCATGTCGTCGCCCGCCGACTGGTGACTGCGCAGCATGTTGCGCGTGGCCTGCAGGTTGCCGAGGATCTCCACGGCCTGCGCCAGCAGGGTCTCACCGGCGCCCGTCAGCCGGGTCGGATACGAAGAGCGATCCACCAGATCTACGCCCGCCCAAGCCTCCAGCGCCTGGATGCGGCGCGAGAACGCGGGCTGGGTTACATGCCGGAGCTGGGCCGAGCGCGAGAAGCTGCGCGTCTCGGCCAGGCTGACGAAATCTTCAAGCCACTTGGTTTCCACTGGGGCAGTTTAGAACGACTGGCAGGCCAGGCCCCGGCGGACTTCGCATCCCGGATTCATGCGGCGCCCCCCGCTTCGGCCAAAGCCTCGGTGACGCCGCTCTGCTGCAAGCGCCACATACGTGCGTAGACGCCGCCTTGAGCCAGCAGCTCGGCATGGTGGCCTCGCTCAACCACGTGACCCGCCTCCAGCACCAGAATCTCGTGGGCGTCGATGACAGTCGAGAGCCGGTGCGCGATCACGAGCACCGTCTTGCCCTCGCCCGCGCTGTCGAGCTCGGCCTGGATGGCGCGCTCGTTGCGCGAGTCCAGCGCCGAGGTGGCCTCATCGAAGATCAGGATGGGCGGGTTCTTCAGAAGAGTGCGGGCAATCGCCACGCGCTGCTTCTCGCCGCCCGAGAGCTTCAGCCCGCGCTCGCCGACCATGGTCTCGTAGCCCTTGGGCGTGGCCCGGATGAAGGCGTGGATGTGGGCCGCCTGGGCCGCGGCCTCCACCTCGGCCTGGCTGGAGCCGGGCTTGCCATAGGCGATGTTGTAGGCCACCGTGTCGTTGAACAGCACCGTGTCCTGGGGCACGATGCCGATGGCGCGGCGCAGCGAGGCCTGCGTGACGCTACGCAAGTCCTGGCCGTCGATGCGGATGGCGCCGCTGTCCACGTCGTAGAAGCGGTAGAGCAATCGCGCCAGCGTGCTCTTGCCCGAGCCGCTGGGGCCGACCACCGCCACCTTCTTGCCGGCCGGGATCTCGAAGCTCACGCCGTGCAGGATGGGCCGCTCGGGGTCGTAGGCAAATCGCACGTTTTCGAAGCGCACCGTGGCGCCGCGAACCTTCAGCTCGGCGGCGTCGGCCGCATCGGCCACCTCGCGATCGCGCTCCAGCAGTGCGAACATCTTGTCCAGATCGGTCAGGCCCTGCTTGATCTCCCGGTAGATCACGCCGAGGAAGTTCAGCGGGATGTACAGCTGGATCATGAAGGCGTTGATCATCACCAGGTCCCCCAGGCTCATGTGCCCGGCGACCACGCCCTCTGTCGCGCGCCACAGCATGCCCACCAGGGCCACCGCGATGATCACCTGCTGGCCGCTGTTCAAGATGGACAAGGTCTGCTGCGACTTCACCTGCGCCCGGCGCAGCCGCTCCAGGCTCTCGTCGTAGCGGCTGGCCTCGAAGTCTTCGTTGTTGAAGTACTTGACCGTCTCGTAATTCAGCAGCGAGTCGATGGCCTTGCTATGCGCCACGGAGTCGAGTTCGTTGAGCTTGCGGCGGAACTTCGTACGCCATTCCGTCACCGTCACCGTGAAGACGATGTACAGCACCAGGGCGCCGCCCGTGATCAGGGCGAAGACCGCGTCGAACTTCCAGGCGAGCAGGCCCAGCACCAGGGTCACCTCGATCAGCGTCGGGATGATGTTGTAGAGCGAGTAGGAGATCAGCGAGTTCACGGCCCGCGTGCCGCGCTCAATGTCGCGTGTCATGCCACCTGTCTGGCGCTCCAGGTGGAAGCGAAGCGACAGGTCGTGGAGGTGGCGAAAGACCTGCAGCGAGATCGCCCGCGCCGTGCCCTCGGTGGCCTTGGCGAAGATCAACTCTCGCGCCTCTGAGAAGAGCGAGGTCGAAAGACGCAGCAAGCCGTAGGCCAGCAGGAGGCCCACGGGCACGACCAGCAGCGCCTGCGGCGAGCCGGGCTTGATGTCCAGGCTGTCGATCAGGTGCTTGAGCAGAACCGGAACACCAACATTGGCCAGGCGCGCGCCGAGCATGAAGGTCAGCGCAAAGCCGACGCGCCAGCGATAGTTCCAAAGATAGCCAAGCAAGCGCTTGATCGTCGGCCAGTCCTTGCGGACCTGCTCAGAAGGGGGTGCCGGCGTGGGGTTGCTTCGATGGGAGCGCATGTGAACGTGACGTTAGCCCGACAATCGGGCGCAAACCGCAAAGCTGACATCATGACCGACAAGTCCCCTCTCGACGCCGCCGAACGCCAACTCGTGTTGCGCGTCATCCCAATGCCCTCGGACGCCAACGCCAACGGCGACATCTTCGGCGGCTGGATCATGGCCCAGGTCGACCTGGCTGCCTCGGTCCTGCCCATGCGCATCTCGCGCGGCCGGGTGACCACTGTGGCCGTCAACGAGTTTGTGTTCAAGCAGCCTGTCTCGGTCGGCGACCTGCTGTCCTTCTACGCCACCGTGATTCGCGTGGGCCGCACGTCGATCACCGTCCATGTGGAGGTGGAAGCCGAGCGCAACCCGGCGAAGCCACAGCACGTGAAGGTGACAGAGGCAAACCTCACATTCGTCGCCATCGACGACGTGGGCAAGTCGCGCGAGATCCCGCGCGACTGATCAGCAATTCGCGCGGGGTGCCGCGCAGCTGATCAGCAAGTCGCGCGGTGTGCCGCGCGACCGATCAGCTGAACTTGCTGAAGTCCGGCTGACGCTTCTGGAAGAAGGCCTGGAAGGCCTCCTGGGCCTCCGGGCCACGCAGCCGGGCGCCGAAGACCTGCGCCTCGGCCTCGATCTGCTCGCGGACTTTGGCCGCGTCCGCGCGGCGAAGCAGCTTCTTGCTCTCGCGCACTCCCGAGGGCGGCAGTCCGTTGAAGCGCTCGGCCACGCGGCGCGCGTGGTTGACCACTTCCTTGCTCGGCAGCACGGCGTTGGCGATGCCCATCTCCACGGCCTGCTCACCGTTGAAAGGAGTGCCGAGCAGCAGGTACTCGGCCGCACGCCGATGGCCCATCAGCACAGGCGCGACCAGGCTGGACGCGAACTCCGGCACCAGGCCCAGGGCCACGAAGGGCATGGCCAGGCGCGATTCATCAGACACGTAGACGAAGTCACAGTGCAGGAGCATGGTCGTGCCGATGCCGATGGCCGCGCCGGTCACGGCGGCGATCAAGGGCTTCTCGCAGTCGAGCAGGGCGAACATGAACTGGAACACCGGGGCGTTCAAGTCACGGGCCGGCGCGTTCATGAAATCCTCGAGGTCGTTGCCCGAGGTGAAGATCTCGGGCTGGCCCTGGATCAGCACGGCACGCACGGTCGCGTCGGCCTGGGCGGCGCGCAGCGCGTCCGCCATCTCTGAGTACATCGCCGCCGTGATCGCGTTTTTCTTCTCGGGGCGCGCGATCTCGATCGTCGCGACGCCGTTGAGGGTGTGGGTCTTGATGCTCATGAATGTCTCCTGCAATGACAAACGCGGCCTGGGCAACTTCCAGGCCGCGTCGTGCTCGGCAGCTTACAGCCTCTCGATGATGCCCGCAGCGCCCTGCCCGGCGCCCACGCACATGGTCACCATGCCGTACTTCTCGCCGGTGCGGCGCAGGCCGTGGATGACCGAGGCCGCGCGGATCGCGCCGGTGGCGCCCAGCGGGTGACCCAGAGCGATCGCGCCGCCGTTGGGATTGACCTTGGCGCGGTCCAGCACGATGCCCTTGCTGTCGAGGTCGTTCAGCACGGCCAGCGACTGGGCGGCGAAGGCTTCGTTCAACTCCACCCAGCCCAGGTCCTGGGCCTTGATGCCGGCCGCCTTGAGCGCGACGGGAATCGCCTCGATCGGGCCGATGCCCATGATGTGCGGCGGCACGCCGCGAACGGCGAAGCTGACGAAACGGGCCAAGGGCGTGAGGCCGAACCGCTTGACGGCGGCCTCGGAGGCCACGATCAGGGCGCCGGCGCCGTCCGAGGTCTGCGAGCTATTGCCGGCCGTGACGCTGCCCTTGGCGGCGAACACGGGACGCAGCTTGGCCAGGCCTTCGGCCGAGGTGTCCGCGCGCGGGCCTTCATCGATGTCGACGATGCGCTTCTTGAGGGAGACCGAGCCGTCAGTCAGGTTGGGCGAACGCGTGACCACCTCGAAAGGCGTCATCTCGTCCTTGAAGTGGCCAGCCGCGATGGCCTTGAGCGCGCGCTGGTGCGATTCCAGCGCGAAGGCGTCTTGCGCTTCACGCGAGACCTTCCACTGATCGGCCACCTTCTCGGCCGTCAGGCCCATGCCGTAGGCCAGTCCGACGTTCTCGTCGCGCTCGAAGATGGCGGGCGGCATGGAAGGCTTGTTGCCGCCCATCGGCACCATGCTCATCGACTCGACGCCGCCAGCCAGCATCACCTCAGCCTCGCCGACGCGGATGCGGTCCGCCGCCATGGCCAGGGCCGTGATGCCCGAGGCGCAATAGCGGTTGACGGTCACGCCGCCCACCGTGTTGGGCAGGCCTGAGAGGACCGCCGCCACGCGGGCGATGTTCATGCCCTGCTCGCCCTCGGGGAAGGAGCAGCCGATGATCGCGTCTTCCACGGCGGCCGGGTCCAGGCCCGGCACCTGGGCCATGGCGGCCTGGATGGCGCGCATCAGCATCTCTTCGGGACGCGTGTTCTTGTAGTAACCGCGCCCCGACTTGCCGATGGGCAGGCGGGTGGCGGCGCAGATGTAGGCTTCTTGAACTTGCTTGCTCATTTGAGTGTTCCTTGCTTGGCCGCTCAGTTGCGGACCGGCTTGCCGGTCTGCAGCATGCCCATGATTCGCTCCTGCGTTTTCGGCTGGTCCAGCAGACCGCAGAAGTGCTTGCGCTCCAGCGACATCAGGTATTCCTCGGTCACCAGCGAGCCGGCCTCGACCTCGCCGCCGCACACCACGTCGGCGATCAGTGCCGCAATGTGGAAATCGTAGGCGCTGATGAAGCCGCCGTCGCGCATGTTCACGAGCTGGTTCTTGATGGTGGCGATGCCGGAGCGGCCTGCCACGGGAATCAGGCTCTTGAGCGGGGCGCGGTAGCCGGAGTCCGCCATGGCCTTGGCCTGGGCGATGGCGACGAAGAGCAGTTCGTCCTTGTTCGGGACAATGATGTCGCCGTCGATCAGATAGCCGTTCTTGCGGTTCTCGAGAGCCGAGGTACCGACCTTGGCCGTGGCAGCCGAAGTGAAGCCGTCCTTGAGGAAGGCAAACACGTCCGCATTGGCATTGCCGGCCGCGGCCATCTCGGCCGCGCGGCGGGCGATGTAGGTCAGGCCGCCGCCGGCCGGCAGCAGGCCCACGCCGACTTCGACAAGGCCCGTGTAGCACTCCATGTGCGAGACGCGACGGTCGCAGTAGACCGAGAGCTCGCAGCCGCCGCCCAGGGCCAGGCCGCGCATCGCGGCAACGACCGGCACGTTCGAGTAGCGCAGGCGCAGCATCATGGTCTGCAGCTTGAGCACCTCGGGCGCGATGCCCTTGGAGCCGGCCTTCATGAACACGGGCATTAGCGATTCGAGGTTGGCGCCGGCCGAGAACACATCATCGGGCGACCAGATCACCAGGCCCTTGTACTTGGCCTCGGCGATCTCGACGGCCTTGTTCAGGCCCTCGTTCACAGCCGGGCTGATCAGGTGCAGCTTGGCGGTTATCGAGGCGATCAGCACTTCGCCGTCGAGGCTCCAGACACGGATCTCCTCATTCTTGAACTCTTCCACGCCGGCTTTGAGCGGCTCGGCAGCACCCTCGCCCACCAGCGACTCGCCGAAATGCTGGCGCTCGTACACGGGAAGCTTGTGGCGCGGCTTGAACTTGCCTTCCGCTGCGCTCCAGGAGCCGTGCGGCGTGTGCACGCCGCCGGCGTCGGCCACCGGGCCTTGCGTCACCCACGCGGGCAGCGGCGCGTTGGACAGGGTCTTGCCTTCGGCGATGTCGGCCGAGATCCACTCGGCGACCTGTTTCCAGCCGGCGGCCTGCCAAAGCTCGAAGGGGCCCTGGCTGCTGCCAAAGCCCCAGCGCATGGCAAAGTCAATCTCACGCGCCGTGTCGGCCACGGTGTCCAGGTGCACGGCCACGTAGTGGAAGCTATCGCGCAAGATGGACCACAGGAACTGGGCCTGCGGATTGCTCGATTCGCGCAGCAGCTTGATGCGGTCTGCCGGCGCCTTCTTGAGGATGCGGGCCACGATCTCATCGGCCTTGCCGCCCGAGGCCACGTAGTCACCAGTGGCGAAGTCCAGGCGTTGGATGTCCTTGCCAACCTTTTTGTAGAAGCCCGCGCCGCTCTTCTGGCCCAGGGCGCCCTTCTCGATCAGGCCGGCCAGCACCTTGGGCGTGGCATAGCAGGCATAGAAGGGGTCGTCCTTCAGGTTGTCCTGCATGGTCTTCATCACGTGGGCCATGGTGTCCAGGCCCACCACGTCGGCGGTGCGGAAGGTGCCGCTGGAGGCGCGGCCCAGCTTCTTGCCCGTCAGGTCGTCCACCACGTCCACCGAAAGGCCGAACTTCTCGGCCTCGATCATGGTGGCCATCATGCCGGCGACGCCGACGCGGTTGGCCACGAAGTTGGGCGTGTCGTGCGCGCGTACCACGCCTTTGCCAACGGCCGTGGTCACGAAGCCTTCGAGCTGGTCCAGCACCTCGGGCTGCGTCGTCGGCGTGTTGATCAACTCGACGAGGTACATGTACCTCGGCGGGTTAAAGAAGTGGATGCCACAGAAGCGCGGCTTGATGCTCTGGGGCAGCACCTCGGACAGCTTGGTGATCGACAGGCCCGAGGTATTGGACGCCACGATGGCATGCGGGGCGACGAAGGGCGCGATCTTGGTGTAGAGATCGAGCTTCCAGTCCATGCGCTCGGCGATGGCCTCGATGATGAGGTCGCAATCCTTGAGCAGCTCGAGATGCTCTTCGTAGTTGGCTTGCGTGATCAGCGCGGCGTTCTCGGGCACACCCAGCGGCGCGGGCTTGAGCTTCTTCAGGCCTTCGACGGCCTTGGTGACGATGCCGTTCTTGGGGCCTTCCTTGGCGGGAAGGTCAAAGAGTACGACCGGCACCTTGACGTTGACGAGGTGGGCAGCGATCTGCGCGCCCATCACGCCGGCGCCGAGGACGGCGACTTTGCGAACTTGGAATCGACTCATTTCAATAGTCCTTTAAAAAACTCGTTACTCGACGCGGACCCAAGTCTGCGAGCGACCGAACATCGGCAGACCGACGTAGCCCCGCAATTCCATCTTCTTGCCGCCGTCGATCGGCTTGAGCCGTGTCTTGTAAGTCTTGCCGTCTTCGGGATCCAGTACTTCTCCACCGTCCCAGATCATCTTGTCGTCAGCGTTTTGGCGCACGCCCCGAATGATCTGAAGACCCACGACGGGCTTGTCCTTTCGGTCGTCCTTGCACTTATCGCAAACCTCGTTCTGCTTGCTCGCGTCGAAAACCTTCTCAATTGAGCCTGTCAGCACGCCCTTGTTCTCGCTGATGCGGACCAGCGACTTTTCGGTTTTGCCATCGTCGTCGATGGTCTTCCACAGGCCCACCGGCGTGGTCTGGGCCTGGGCGAGCGTGCCGGCCGTCAAAAGAGCCAGCGCGATCAACTTCTTCTGCATGCTTATCTCCTGCGTGTACGACTAGGGGAAGGAACGATCAGAACAGCGCTTCGTCCATCTCCATCAGCGGATTCAAGCCGGCGCGCGCAGTGCGGATCAGCGAAGCCGTCTCGGGCAGGAGCTTGGCGAAGTAGAAGCGGGCCGTGGACAGCTTGGCCGTGTAGAACGCATCGCCCGAGTCCTTCTTCTCCAGGGCAACTTTGGCCATGCGGGCGAAGAAGTAAGCGTAGACCATGTGGCCGACCACGCGCAGATAGTCCACGGCGGCGGCACCGACTTCGTCGGGATTCTGGAAGGCCTTCATTCCGATCTCGGTGGTCAGCTTGGTGACCTTGTCGCCGATGTCGGCCAGCGGGTTGATGAACTCCTGCATGGCTTCGTTCACGCCCTCCTCCTCGACGAAGGCGGCGATCTTCTTGCCAAAGGCCTTGAGCGTGGCGCCGTTGTTGGAGAGGATCTTGCGCCCCAGTAGGTCCAGCGACTGCACGGTGTTCGTGCCTTCGTAGATCATGTTGATGCGCGCATCGCGAACGTACTGCTCCATGCCCCACTCGTGGATGTAGCCGTGGCCGCCAAAGACCTGCATGCAGTGCGAGGTGGCGATCCAGGCGTTGTCCGTGATGAAGGCCTTGACGATGGGCGTCAGCAGGGCAACCTCGGCTTCAGCCGCCTTCTTCTCGTCCTCGTCATCCGAGGACAGGGCCTTGTCCAGTTGCAGCGAGACATAGGTCGTCAGCGCGCGGCCGCCCTCGGCGTAGGCGCGAGCCGTCAGCAGCATCTTTCTTACGTCGGGGTGCACGATGATGGGATCGGCCGGCTTGTCCAGGGCCTTGGGGCCCGACAGCGCGCGCATCTGGATGCGATCCTTGGCGTAGGCCACGGCATTCTGGTAGGCCACCTCGGTGAGGCCGAGCGACTGGTTGCCCACGCCCAGGCGGGCCGCGTTCATCATCACGAACATGGCCATCAAGCCCTTGTTGGGCTGGCCAACCAGGGTGCCGACGGCACCGTCCAGCGCAATCTGCGCCGTGGCATTGCCGTGGATGCCCATCTTGTGCTCCAGGCCCGTGCAAAACACCGGGTTGCGCTCGCCCAGGCTGCCGTCGGCGTTCACCTTGAACTTGGGCACGACAAAGAGCGAGATGCCCTTGGATCCTTCGGGGGCGTCGGGCAGGCGAGCCAGCACCAGGTGGACGATGTTCTCGACCATGTCGTGCTCGCCGGCAGAGATGAAGATCTTCTGGCCAGTGATCAGATAGGTGCCGTCCGCCTGCGGTTCGGCCTTGGTGCGCAGCAGGCCGAGGTCGGTGCCGCAGTGCGGCTCGGTCAGGCACATGGTGCCGGTCCACTCGCCGCTGGTGAGTTTGGACAGGTAGGTCTTTTTCTGCTCGTCGGTGCCGTGCGCATGCAGGGCCTCATAGGCGCCGTGCGAGAGGCCGGGGTACATCGTCCAGGCCTGGTTGGCCGAGTTCATCATCTCGTACATGGCCTGGTTGATGACCACGGGCAGGCCCTGGCCACCGTAGGCCGGGTCGCAGCCCAGCGCAGGCCAGCCGCCCTCGACGAATTTTGCGTAGGCTTCCTTGAATCCCTTGGGCGGCGTCACCTCGTGCGTGCTCTTGTCGAGCTTGCAGCCTTCGCTATCGCCGGAGAGATTCAACGGGAACAGCACCTCGGAGCAGAACTTACCGGCTTCCTCAATGACGGCGTTGATGGTGTCGGCATCGACGTCGGCATGCGCAGGCAGCATCTTCAGCTCGTCGCTGACCTTGAGCACCTCGTGCATCACGAACTGCATGTCGCGCAGCGGCGGGTTGTATTGCGGCATGTCTGTATTCCTCGCTAGGGTGATATGGAATGGCTGGAAGACTAGTCGCGCCCGAGGATCTTGATCCCGGCCTCGGTGGCGTAGAAACGGATGGTGCGATGGAAGCCCTCGCCGGCACGCTCCAGCGCGCCGGGACGGCGCATGAAACGGGCGTCGTGATGGAGCGAGAGGATGAAGCCATGCAGCTCGAACAGAATCTGTTCGACATCGGCATCGGCGCGCAGGTGCCCGACCTCCTGGGCCAGCTGGATGGCCTTCTTCAAGGCCGCGTGCCAAGCATGGACCATGCCCACGAGGGCGTCGCGCACGGGGCCCGGCCGGTCGTCGAATTCGACCGCGCCACTGATGTAGATACAGCCCGAATCCACTTCCACGGACACGCGGCGCACCCAGTTGCCGAACATCGCCTTCAGGCGCGGCAGGCCGCGTGCCTCGCGGATGGCCGTGTAGAAGACCTCTTCCTCGAACTTGGCGTGGTACTCGGTCACCACCGCGATCTGCAATTCCTCACGCGAGCCGAAATGCGCGAACACGCCGGACTTGCTCATCTTGGTCACATCGGCCAGCGCGCCGATGGACAGACCCTCCAGCCCCATGTGCGAGGCCAGGCCCAGGGCCGCCTCAAGGATGGCGGCGCGCGTCTGCTGGCCTTTCTGCAGCGAGCGCACGCTGCGCGCGGACTTGGCGCGAGGCTTGGCGGCGGAACTGGCTTGAGGCAGGGCGGACACGGCAGAGCTTTCGGATCTGGGTGGAAGCGGACGGGGCGAATAATAAAACGAACGGTCGTGCTATTTTGCAATTATTTTTGCGTTTGCCAAGCCCTGTGTTGGCCCGGGGGCATCTTGCGCCAGCCGGTGCGCGGGCTCGTGAAGCCTTGATGACGTTGTGAAAAGCCGTGAGCTCAGCGCTTGAAACTTGAGTCAGTACGCACTATTGGGCTAATCTCACAGTTGGAGGTTTGTGCTGTGGACGTGCTTCAACTGGACGTTTCCGGCCGGCCGCAAGCTTGGATCACGACCAAGGAAGCCGCCGTGATCTATGCGAGCGACGGCATTGCCTGGACTTTGGGCGATCCCTGCCACGTCATGCGTGGCGGCATGCAGCGCATCACGGGCCTGCAATCGCGCATCGAGGTCCATCCCATCATCGCCGTGCGTGGCAGCGTACCCAGCCGGGCCTGGCGCCAGGCGCCGGCCCTGTCCAACCCCAAGCTATTCGCCCGCGACCGGCATGTCTGCGCCTATTGCGGCCACAAGCACCACGGCGACGACCTCACCCGCGAGCACATCATCCCGACCTCGCGCGGCGGCTACGACACCTGGATGAACTGCATCACCGCCTGCCGCGGCTGCAATGGCCGCAAGGGCAACCGTTTGCCGGAAGAGGCTAATATGAGCCTGCTCTACCTCCCCTACGTGCCCAGCCTGCACGAGGACATGATCCTGAGGGGCCGTCGGATCCTGGCCGACCAGATGGAGTTCCTGCTCGCCAGCGTGCCCAGGAACAGCCGGCTCCACGCATGAACTGCGTGATCGATGGGTAAAGGTTTGTTGCAGGGGTAAACCCTGGCAACAATGGAGCCGTTGGGCAGCGGTCTGCCCAAAATCAGGACTTGTCATGAAGCGTTTTACCACCCTCGCCCTCCCCGTCTTGCTCATCGCATCCCTTGCGGGCTGCGTCACGTACAACCCTGACGTCATCCATGCTGACCAGGCTCAGCGCATGTCCACCGTGGTCGACGCGACCGTGCTGTCGGTGCGGCCGGTCGTCGTGGACGGCCAGCAGAGTGGCGGCGGCGCCCTGGTCGGCGGCGTCGCCGGCGCGGTGGCCGGCAGCAATGTCGGTGGCTATCGCGAAGGCGCCGTGGCCAGCGTGGTCGGCATGGTGGCCGGCGCGATGATCGGCAACGCCGTCGAGCGCAACGCCACGCGCGAAAACGCCGTCGAGATCATCGTCCAGCTGCGCAACGGCGAGCGCCGCTCCATCGTCCAGGGCATCGGCAGCGAGCCGCCGCTGGGCGTGGGCGACCCGGTCATCCTCGTCAGCACCGCCGGCCGCACCGTGGTGCGCCGCGCGCCTGTCGTGGCTCCGGCTCCGGCTCCGGAGCGTGCGCACAGCTGACGCTGCAGCTCGCGGAGAACGATCGAGACCGACATGCCCATCCTCGACGTTGAACTCTATGAGCCTGCCAGCCCCGGCCTGGCCCAGCATCTGGCCGATGCCGTCGGCCAGGCGCTGGCCTCGCCTACTTGCCACACATGGGTGCGCCTGCACCCGATGGATCCCCGGCACTATGCGGAGAACGGCGCGAGCGTTGCGCCCGCCGATCTGCCGGTGTTCGTCACCATCTTGCATCGCGAGCCGCCCGTGGGCACGGCGCTGGAATCCGAAGTGAAGGCGCTGACGGCCCTTGTGGCCGCGGTGCTCGGCAAGAACGCCGAACGCGTGCACCTGCGCTATGCCGTCGCGGCCGCGGGCCGGCAGGCCTTCGGAGGCAAGCTGGTCTAAGCCAAGTACGGTTCAGATGAAAATCTGAATTGCACTAGCCGCGTCCACCTCCCCTGCGGACGCAAGCGAAGGCACGAACCCGCAAGGCACGCCCGGCGCGAATGGATACGGCGCCCCGATCAGCGAGGGCATGCTCACGTCGGTGTGCGTCCGACGGCTGACCGGGCAAGTCCTGGCCAAGGCCGGCCGGGTTCAGTCTCAGCCTGCAATCCGAAGCGGTGCAGAGTCGAGAAGGCATACACCTCGCCCGGCCACAGCACGGTTGACGGCCAGTCGGGGCCAGATCGATTCGGCGAATCGAGGGCGTGCTGTGCCTCCAGGCACCGGCCCGCGCCTTGCTCGTGCGAGCCTCGTCATCGATGCGCCAGGCATTGGCCGCGCCGAGGGTGTAGTGCACCGTCACCGCCAACTCGCCCCGCAAACCCCGTCTCGCCATCCGCGCTTGTGTAGAGCAGCAGCAAAGACCCACGCGCCCGCTCGCATCGGGCGCCAGCAGCGCGGCAGCTCGGCAGCCCAGAGCTACTCGCCGACGTCCCGCGCGCCCCCAAGCACACAGTTGCCGAAGACGTTGGCGTCGAGCTGATGCTCCATGCCGTCGAGCGCGAAGCGCGTGCCGCCAATGCGGCCGGCATAGCGGCTGGCATAGCGGCTGGCATAGCGGCTGGCATAGCGGCCGACGATGATGCCGAAGCCTCGGTTGCGATGGGCGCAATCATCCATCGCATCGAAGCCGAGCACGATGTTGGCGCTTTCGCCCGTGGCGTCGGGTGTCCAGATGCGTGTGAAGATGCCGCTGAAGTCCAGCGCCGTAAGCTTCAGTCAGGACGCGCTGTGCGGGGTGCATTCATGGACAGCGCGCCCGTGCGGCAGGCGGCCGAATTCGCGTCGCGTGACGCCTGGCGTCACACCGCGCCCCGGACGTTCACATACAGTGCGTAGAGGGAATGGGTGCTGGCCATGAAGACGCGATTCATCCGGGTCCCGCCGAAGCAGAGGTTGGCGCAGCGCTCGGGCAGGTGGATGTGTGCGATCGCGCGGCCATCGGGTGCATAGATGCGAACGCCGTCCAGCGCCGCAGCATCGACGCCGGCCTCGCCGTTCGATCCAAAACCACACCAGAGATTGCCGCGCACGTCGACTGCCATGCCGTCGAGAGCGCCGGGGCCGCCGGCATCGACGACACGCCGACGATTCGAGAGCCGGCCTGCTTCGTGGTCCCAGGCCCAAATCAGACGATGCGGCGTGGCGCGGCTCTCGATCACGTAGAGCACGCGGCCATCGGGGCTGAAGGCCAGGCCATTGGAGCCCTGCAGATCATCGATCACCATCTCGACCCGGCCGCTGGCCGCGTCCACGCGATAGACGCCGTGCGGCAGTTGAGGCGTCGCGGGCGCACCCTCCCAATCGCCGTGGATGCCAAAGGGTGGGTCGGTGAACCAGACGTTGCCGGCGGCGTCCGTGGTGATGTCGTTGGGCGAATTCAAGGGTTTACCGTCGAAGCTGTCGGCCAGCACGGTGATGCTGCCGTCGTATTCGGTGCGCGTGACGCGGCGCGTCAGGTGTTCGCAGGCCAGCAGCCGGCCGCTGCGGTCGCGCGCCAAGCCGTTGCTGTTGTTGGAGGGCGAGCGGAACACGCCGACGTGGCCCGTCGCCTCGTCCCAGCGAAGCATGCGGTTCATCGGAATGTCCGACCAGATCAGACTGCGCTGATCGCCAAACCACACCGGCCCTTCGGCCCACTGGGCGCCGCTGAACAGCTGCTCGACCTTGGCCGAGAACAGGCGCAAAGCTGCACCGTCGGCGTGGAGAATCTCGAAGGCCGGCTCGGGCGAGCGGGAGTTCGGAGCGAAGGGGATGGTGGGGCCGAGTTCCATGCCCGCGATTGTGGATCAATGCGCTTGTGCGATGCCCGCAGAGGCGCTGCGGCACTCGGCCTGGCCCGGCGCTTCGTGAGGCGGCAGGGTCGGGTTGTCGAGCTCGAACACCAGGCGCTTATCGAGCCGGGCCGCAGCGATCTCGTGGCCCATGTATTGCTGGAACAGGGCCTCGAATGAGCCATCCAGCTGCGCGCTGCGCAAGCCGCGCTCGATCTGGTGAGCCAAAGCGGCGTTGCCCTTCGCCACGAAGTAATAGGTGCAAAAAGGGTAGTGCAGGGCCAAGTGCTGCTCGATGGCCAGACCCGTATGCCCGTAGTTCGAGGCCTCACCGACGATTTCGGCAACGCCGCGCGGCATGAACCGAAAGCGATGGCCGGCCAGCATCCTGAACATGTTCTCGTACAACGTGGACTCCACGACGGAGATGCCGTTGTACCGCAGGATCTGCGTGTCCACCCACTCGCCAGCCTGGCCGGCGGAGAAGGCCCTGAGATCACCCAGGGTCCGCACCGCCGCGAACTGATCCCGATCCTTTTTGTTGATCAGGAAGATCCGCCAGCCGAGCACACCCTTGTCCAGCGGCACGCGCACGGGCAGGAAGTCCTGCTCGAGTTCGCCCGTGATGGGTGCCCAAACGACGTCGATGCCCTTGCGTGTCGCCAGGAGTTCAAAGGAGCGCAGGTTCACGCTGGGCGTGGCGGCCGCGCCCGCCTGCCGGCCGCCGCCACCCTTGTCCAAGGCCATCTGCAAGAGACGGACGTAGTATTCGCTGCGCCGGTCGTCGGGCACGCCGGAGATCGGATAGACGACCGAGCCGGGTTCGGACAACGACGGCGCAGCGCCCAACAGCGCCGCGGCTGCGACGATTGCGGTCCGGAAACATGCGGCGAGCAAGGTCACGGAATGGTGGCTGGGCGAGGCACTCGATGATAGCGGCGAGCGAAAAACACAAATGGGTGAAGATGGCCCCAGAATGGCGGCGCCCGAGCGATATCTCCAGGAGACACTTCATGAAGAGACGCAGTCTGCTGCTGGCCCTGCTGGCCAGCGGCGCGAATCCCCTCGCCCACTCAACCGCGCGCGCCGCGGACAGCCCGCGCATCGCCCACCCCGGCGTGCAGCTTTACACGGTGCGCACCGGCATGGAAAAGGACTTCCGGGGCACGCTGGCCGCGGTGGCCCGCCTGGGCTACCAGGAGGTCGAATTCGCCGGCTACTTCGGTCAGAAGCCGGCCGATATCAAGGCACTGCTGCGCGATTTGAACCTGACAGCGCCCTCCGCCCACGTCGGCGACAGCGTGCTGGGCCCGGAGGCTGCGCGGGTGATCGACGAAGCCCTGACCATCGGCCACCACTATCTCGTGGTCCCGTGGACGCCGCAGGAACAGTGGCGTGACCTCGATGCTTGGAAGCGCCGCGCCGAAGCCTTCAACCGCGCCGGCGAAACCTGCCGCAACGCGGGCCTGCAGCTCTGCTATCACAACCACCACTTCGAGTTCGCCACCGTCAACGGCCAGCAGCCCTATGAGCTCTTGCTGACGCGCTGCGATCCTGCCCTCGTGCAGATGGAGCTGGACCTGTACTGGGCCGCGGTCGCCGGGCAGGACCCGCTCGCCCTGATGCGGCGCTACCCAGGCCGCTTCCCCATGGTCCACCTGAAGCAAGCCAAAGCCGCTGCGCTGGCCGCCGGCCAAGATGTGCTGAGCCTGAACATGGACCAAGCCCACCACCTGATGACGGAGGTCGGCCCCGGGCTCATCGACTTCCCGCGCCTGCTCGCCGACCCGGCCAGCGCAGGCATCCGGCACTTCTTCGTGGAGCATGACGCGGCCGCCTCACCTATGGAAAGCCTGGGTATCAGCTTGCGTTTCATGAAAGGCCTGACGGTCAAAATGAGCGGATGAAGACGCTGGGCTTCCACGCCATCGCGAAGGCCTTCGGCCCGGTGCCGGTCCTGCACGAGGTGAGCTTCGAGCTCGCCGCGGGCAGTGCCGTGGGCCTGCTCGGCGAGAACGGGGCCGGCAAGAGCACGCTGATGAAGATCCTGGCCGGCTACGAGGCGCCCAGCAGCGGCGAATTGCGGATCGACGGAGACCCCGTGCACTTCGACGGCCCGCGCGCCGCTGAGGCACGCGGCATCGCGATGATCCACCAGGAGTTCGCCTTGGCCGAGCACCTGACGATCGCGCAGAACATCTTCCTCGGCCACGAGCTCAAGCGCGGCTGGTGGCTCGACGACGGCGCCATGCGGGTCGCGACCGTGGAGCTGTTGCAACAGGTGGGCCTGGGCTGCTCGCCTGATGCACGCGTGCGCACCCTGAGCCTGGCCGAGAAGCAGCGGGTGGAGATCGCCAAGGCTTTGCAGCGCCGCGCGCGCGTGCTGGTGATGGACGAGCCCACAGCCACGCTCACGAGCGCCGAGGCGGAGGCGCTGTTCACGCTGATCGGCAAGCTCAAGCAGGACGGCGTGACGTTGATCTACATCTCGCACAAGCTCGAGGAAGTGCAGCGCCTGACCGAGGAGGTCGTCGTGATGCGCGATGGCCGCTTCGTCATGCGCGCGGCCACGGCCAGCCTGACGCGCACGCAGATGGCCGGCCTGATGGTGGGCCGCGAGCTCAGCGACCTGTTCCCTCCGAAGACACCACGTCCCGAGACCGCGCCGCTGCTGCGCGTGGACGGGTTGAGCGTGCCGGGCTGGTGCGAAGACGTGAGCTTCGAGGTCGCACCCGGCGAGATCCTCGGCTTTGCCGGCCTCGTCGGCGCCGGCCGCACCGAACTGTTCGAAGGCCTGATGGGCTTGCGCCCGGGCAGCGCCCGGAGCGTGCAGATTGCCGGGCACGAGGTGCGGATCCGTAACCCGCGCGAAGCCGCGGGCCTCGGCCTCACGTACCTGAGCGAAGACCGCAAGGGCAAAGGCCTGCACCTCGATTTCGGGCTCGGGCAGAACCTCACGCTCATGACGCTGAAGCCCTGGCTGAGGCCGGCCGAGGAAGCGGCTGCGTTGGCCCGCGCCGTCGAGGACTTCGGCATCCGCGCAGCCTCGCTGATGGTGCGCGCCGGCTCCATGTCGGGCGGCAACCAGCAAAAGCTCGCGCTCGCCAAGGTGCTGCAGCCCAACCCCCGCATCGTCGTGCTCGACGAACCCACGCGCGGCGTGGATGTGGGCGCCAAGCGCGAGCTCTATGGCTTGATCCAGCGCCTGGCCGCCCAAGGTCTGGCGGTCGTCGTGATCTCCTCCGAACTGATGGAACTCATCGGCCTGTGCCACCGCATCGCCGTGCTGCGCGCGGGCCGCCTGCAAACCTGCGTGGACGCCGACGGCGCCACCGAAGAACTGCTCATCGCCCATGCCACTGGAACGCATTAAGGGTTTCGGCCCGATCGCCGGCCTGGCCGTGCTGTGCCTCATCGCCAGCCTGCTCAACGCCGACTTCGCCACGGTGGACAACGCGCTCAACGTGCTGAGCCGCACCACCTTCACCGGCATCATCGCGGTGGGCATGTGCTTCGTGATCGTGGGCGGCGGCATCGACCTCTCGGTCGGCTCCATGGCCGCCCTGATCGCAGGCTGCGTGATCCTGCTGATGAATGCGCTCGGCGCGCATGGCGTGGCGCCGCAGCTGGCTGTGTTCGCCGGCGCTGGCGGCGCGGTGCTGATCGGCAGCCTTCTGGGCTTCGCCCACGGCTGGCTGATCACGCGCGGCCGCATCGAGCCCTTCATCGTCACGCTTGGCACGCTGGGCATCTTCCGCGCGGTGCTGACCTGGGCAGCGGACGGCGGCGCCATCACGCTGGACAACGAGCTGGCCGACGCTTACGCCCCCGTCTACTACGGCGCATTCCTCGGCGTGCCCATCCCGATCTGGGTGTTCGCGGCGGTATCCGGCGCCGCGGCGGCCGTGCTGCAGCGCACCGCCTATGGCCGCTACGTGCAGGCGATCGGCTCCAACGAGCAGGTGGCGCGTTATGCCGCCGTGAACGTCGACGCGGTCAAGCTCGGCACCTACGTCGTGCTCGGTGCCATGGTCGGCGTGGCCACGCTTCTTTACGTGCCGCGCCTGGGCTCGGCCTCGCCGACCACGGGATTGCTCTGGGAGCTGGAGGCCATCGCCGCGGTGATCATTGGCGGCACGGCGCTGAAGGGCGGCTCGGGCAGCATTGTCGGCACGGTGGTCGGGGCACTGCTGCTCTCGGTGATCGGCAATGTCCTCAACCTCACCAGCTTCATCAGCATCCATCTGAACGCCGCAGTCCAGGGCATCGTGATCATTGCCATCGCCTTCATGCAAAGGCGCCAACGATAAGGAGACTCCATGCTGACTCGCAGACTCGCCGTCGCGCTCACCCTGGCCGCCGTTTTCAGCGCCCAGGCCCAGACGAAGCTCAATCTCGGCGTGGCAATCCCCGCCGCCGACCACGGCTTTACGGCCGGCATCGTCTGGTGGGCCAACCAAGCCAAGAAGGAGCTGGAGGCACAGAACCCGGGGCTCAAGATCACCGTCAAGGCTGCGGCCTCCGCCGGCGAGCAGGCCAACCAGCTGCAGGATCTGCTGACGACCAACAAGATCAATGCCCTGGTCATCCTCCCGCAGGAGTCCGCTGCCTTGACCAAGCCCGTGCAGCAACTGCACGGCAAAGGCGTGTACGTGACCGTGGTCGACCGCGGCCTGACCGACCCCGCTGCCCAGGATGCCTATGTGTCCGGCGACAACACCGCCTTTGGCACCGTGCCGGCGGAGTTCATCGCCAAGCAGTTGGGCGACAAGGGCGAGATCGTGGCCCTGCGCGGCATCCCGACCACCATCGACAACGAGCGCATGGACGCCTTCAAGAGCGTGCTCGCCAAGCACCCGGGTATCAAGCTGCTGGACGCCAAGCACGGCAACTGGAACCGCGACGATGCCTTCAAGGTCATGCAGGACTTCTTGACCCGCTTCAAGCACATCGACGCCGTCTGGGCCGCTGACGATGACATGGCCTTTGGCGTGCTCAAGGCCATCGACCAGGCCAAGCGTACGGACATCAAGCTCGTCTTTGGCGGCGCCGGCGCCAAGGGAATGGTCAAGCTGATGATGGCCGGCACCGACCCGCGCATCCAGGCCAACGTCTCCTACTCGCCCAAGTTCATTTACGACGCCATCAAGCTCACGGCCGAGACACGCCTCAAAGGTGAGAAGCTGGCGGCCAAGACCATCATCCCCTCGGTGCTGATCACGAAGGACAACGCCAAGGACTTCTACTTCCCGGATTCACCGTTCTGACGATCATGGCAAGACCTCTGACCCTCTTCACCGGTCAATGGACCGACCTTCCGATCGCCGAACTCGCGCCCCTGGCCAAGAGCATGGGCTACGACGGCCTGGAGCTGGCCTGCGGCGGTGACCACTTCAATGTGCAGCGCGCGCTGGCGGAGCCGGGCTACGCCGCCGCGCAACGCGCGCTGCTTGCCCAACACGGCCTGGAGGTCTACGCCATCGGAAACCACCTCGTGGGCCAGGCCGTGTGTGACCTGATCGACGCGCGCCATCGCACCATCCTGCCCGCCCATGTGTGGGGCGACGGCGAGCCCGAGGGCGTGCGCCAGCGCGCCGCGCGCGAGCTGGCCGACACGGCCAGGGCCGCAGCCCTGCTCGGCGTACAGCGCGTGACCGGGTTCACCGGCTCCTCGATCTGGCATGCGGCCTATGCCTTCCCGCCCACGCCGCAAAGCTTCTGGGATGAGGGCTATGCCGACTTCGGCCGGCGCTTCAAGCCCATCCTCGACGAGTTCGAGCGCCAGGGCGTGAACTTCGCGCTGGAGGTGCACCCAACAGAGATTGCCTTCGACATCGCCAGCTCTGAACGCGCGCTCGAGGCCGTGAACCAGCACCCGCGCTTTGGCTTCAACTTCGACCCCAGCCATTTCGCCTACCAGGGTGTGGACTATGTGCGCTTCATCCGACAGTTCGGGCCGCGCATCTTCCACGTGCACATGAAGGACGTCTGGTGGGGCCGCGGCGATGGCACCGTGGGCACCTTCGGCGGGCACACGAGCTTCGGTGACCCGCGCCGCGGCTGGGACTTCCGCAGCGTGGGGCGCGGCATGATCGATTTCGAATCCATCATGGTGGCGCTCGGCGACGTGGGCTACCAGGGGCCGCTGTCGGTTGAGTGGGAAGACAGCCGCATGGACCGCGTGCACGGGGCGACGGAGAGCGCGGCCTATTGCCGCAAGCTCGATTTTCCGCCGGCCCATGGCGCCTTCGACGCCAATTTCGGCAAGGGGGCCAAGGCATGAACCGGCGCCTGCGCGTTGCCATGATCGGTGGCGGCAAGGACGCCTTCATCGGTGCCGTGCACCGCCATGCGATGGCGCTTGACGGACACTACAAGCTGGTGTCGGGGGCGCTCTCCTCCTCGCCAGAGAAGTCGCTCGCCTCGGGCCGCGAACTGGGCCTGGCCTCCGATCGCAACCATCCCGACTGGCACACGCTGCTGGCCGACGAGCAGCGCCGCCCTGCAAACGAGCGCGTGGACCTCGTCGTCATCGTCACGCCCAACCACCTGCACTACGAGGTGGCCAAAGCCTTCGTTGACGCCGGCTTCAACGTCGCCTGCGACAAGCCCTTGGTGCACCGCTGGGCCCAAGCAGAGGAACTCGCGGCGCTCGTGAAAGCACGCGGCACGGCCTTCGCTGTGACCTACAACTACACAGGCTACCCCATGGTTCGGGAGGCCCGCGAGCTCGTGCGCTCCGGCGTGATCGGCAAGGTCCGCAAGGCCATCGTGGAATACCACCAGGGCTGGCTTGCCGGTGCGATGGAGACGTCGAGCAACAAGCAGTCGAGCTGGCGCACCGACCCCGCGCAGAGCGGCCCCGGCGGCGCGCTCGGCGACATCGGCACACATGCGGAGAACCTGCTGCACACCATCACCGGCCAGGGTATCGAGCAGCTCTGCGCCGAGCTCAGCAGCTTCGGCGCCGGGCGCACGCTCGATGACGACGCGAGCGTGCTGCTGCGTTTGGAGGGCGGCGCGCGCGGCGTGCTGCTCGCCTCGCAGATGGCCATCGGCCACGAGAACGACCTGCGCATCCGCGTATTCGGCGAGCGCGGCAGCCTGAGCTGGCAGCAGGAGGACCCGAACGTGCTGGTCCACGCGCCGCTCGACGAAGCGCCTCGCAAGCTCACGCGCGGCTCGGCCAACCTGAGCGAGGCCGCCAGACGCGCCTGCCGCTTGCCGCCGGGCCACCCGGAAGGCTTCATCGAGGCCTTCGCCAATCTGTACACCGAACTGGCCGCCGACCTGCACGCCGGAACCCGCAGCGGCGACTACCCACGAGTGGAAGACGGCGCGCGCGGCGTGCGCTTCGTCGAACGGGCCGTCGCCTCGAACGGTCGATGGATAGCTTTCTAAGGAGACCCTCTTGCCCTACGTGACTCCCAAGACGCTCAGGAAGGACTACGACGTCATCGTCGTCGGCTCCGGTGCTGGAGGCGGACAGACGGCCTACACGCTCGCCATGGAAGGCGTGAAGGTGCTGATGCTGGAAGCCGGCCGCAAATACGACATCGTCAAAGAGACGCCGATGTTCCAGACCAACGCCGAGGCCCCGCTGCGCGGCGCCGGCACGCCCGAGAAGCCCTTCGGTTTTCACGACGCCACGATCGACGGCGGCTGGCAGGTCCCCGGCGAGCCCTACACCCAGGCCAACGACGATCCGCAGCAGCGCTTTGACTGGTGGCGCGCCCGCATGCTCGGCGGCCGAACCAACCATTGGGGCCGCATCGCCCTGCGCAACGGCCCCTACGACTTCAAGCCGAGGACGCGCGATGGCCTGGGCTTCGACTGGCCGCTGACGTATGAGGAGCTCGCGCCCTATTACGACAAGGTGGAAATGCTGATCGGCGTCTATGGCAGCAACGAGGGCATGGAGAACACGCCCGACTCGCCCGAGGGCGTGCTGCTGCCGGCACCCGCCGCGCGCGTGGGCGAACGGCTCGTCAAGCAGCGTGCTGCCCAGATGGGCGTGCCCGTCGTGCCCATCCACCGCGCGGTGCTGACCAAGGCCCTGGACCACAAGAGCCTGCCCGCCAAGCTGCACCCCGGAAATGCGCGCGCGCAGGCCATCCTCGAGAAGGACATGCAGCGCCGCGCCGCCTGCTTCTGGGCCACGCCCTGCGGACGCGGCTGCGCCATTCGCGCCACCTACCAGTCGCCGGCCGTGCACCTTCCGCCGGCACTGGACAGCGGCAACCTCGACATTGTCTGCAATGCCATGGCCTACGAGGTGGTGCTCGGCAAGAACGGCAAGGCGCGCGGCGTGCGCTTCATCGACAAGGCCACAGGCAATCACGAGGAGGTGCACGGCCGCGTGGTCGTGCTGGCGGCCAGCGCAGCGGAGTCGGTGCGCATCTTGCTCAACTCCAGGTCTGCCAACTTCCCGCAGGGCCTGGCCAACAGCAGCGGCCTCGTCGGCAAGTATTTGATGGACACCGTGGGCAGCGACCTGGGTGGCCAGGTGCCCCTGCTAGAGGGCCTGCCCGACCACAACGAGGACGGCGCCGGCGGCAGCCATGTCTACTCCCCCTGGTGGCTCTATCAGCAGCAGCTCAAGGGCGAACTCGGCTTTGCGCGCGGCTATCACATCGAGCTGGGCACGGGCAAGCGCATGCCCTCGCTCGACACCGGCGCGGGCCTGCAGTGGCTCAACGGCGGGACGTACGGCAAGTCCTTCAAGCAAGACGCGCGGCGCTACTACGGCTCCTTCGTCTGGTTCTCGGGCCGCGGCGAGATGATCCCCAACGAGAAGTCCTTCTGCGAAATCGACCCCGCCGTGAAAGACCGCTATGGCATCCCGGTGTTGCGTTTTCACTGGCAGTGGAGCGAGCACGAGACCCGCCAGGCGGCCCATATGCAGAAGACCTTCGCCCAGATCATCGAGGCCATGGGCGGAAAGACGCATCATGGCCCGCAGCTCGACGGTGCCAAGGCCATCGCCACGGGTGGCTCCATCATCCATGAGGTGGGCGGCGCCATCATGGGTGCGGACGCCAAGCGTTCCGTCGTCAACCGCTGGAGCCAGACCTGGGACGTGGACAACCTCTTCCTCACCGACGGCGCGCCCTTCGCGTCCAACGCCGACAAGAACCCCACCCTCACGATCATGGCCCTGGCCTGGCGCACGGCCGACCACATCGTGGACCGTCTGCGCAAGAAGGAGCTCTGAATGGACCGCCGCACCTCACTTCAGTGGTTGCTCGCCGCCTCGGCAAGCAGCCCCGCGCTCGCAAGCGCCAAGCCCACTGCCAAGCCGGTGTCCGGCATCGGCTCGGATCCGGACGTGGTGCGCCGCTACAAGAGCGGCGATCTCTGGCCGCTCTCCTTCACCGAGCGCGAGCGCCGCTGTGCCTCGGCCCTGTGTGGCCTCATCATCCCGGCCGACGATCGCTCGCCGAGCGCCGCTGAGCTGAAGGTGGAGGCCTTCATCGACGAATGGATCAGCGCGCCCTACGAAGACCAGAAGCACGACCGGGCCCTCGTCCTCAAAGGCCTGGCCTGGCTCGATGCCGAGAGCGAGCGGCGCTTCGGCGTCGTCTTCGCCGCAGCTACCGCCGCCCAGCAATCGCAGATCGCCGACACGATCTGCTCGCCAGTGGCCAAGGATTCGCCCCTCGTCGAGCAGGTGAATTTCTTCGCCCGCTTCCGTGACCTCACGGCCGGCGGCTTCTACACGACGCCCGAAGGCATGAAGGATCTCGGCTACGTGGGCAACACCCCTTCGCAAACCTTCGACGGCCCGCCCGCCGCCGTGCTCAAGATCGTTGGAGTCTCCTGATGAAACGTCGTGTTCTGCTCTCGCTCGCCTTCGCATCCTTCGCCGCCACGGCTGCCGATGCCCCCAACACGCTGAGCGCCACCGAGAAGGCCGAAGGCTGGCAGCTGCTCTTCGACGGCCAGTCCATTGCCGACTGGCGCGCCAGCGACGCGCCGGGCACTTTCAGCGTGCGCGAGGGCATGATCATCGTGAAAGGCCCGCGCTCCCACCTCTTCTACCTCGGCTCCGTCGCCAACCACGACTTCAAGAACTTCGAGCTCAAGGTCGACCTGATGACGTTCCCCCACGCCAACTCTGGCGTTTATTTCCACACCCAATGGCAGGAAGCAGGCTGGCCAAGCAAGGGCTACGAGGTGCAAGTCAACAACACGCACAGCGACCCGAGCCGCACTGGCGGCTTGTGGGGCGTGGTGGACTATCCGGAGGTGACCGCGCCCGACGGCGAGTGGCAGACGATGACCATCCGCGTCGAAGGCATGCACGTGGTGACGCGCATCAACGGCAAGCTGATCGTGGACTACACGCAAGAAGCCCATCCGCCGCGCGCCAAGGGTCTGGAGGAACGGCTGCTCGCGCACGGCACCTTCGCACTCCAGGGGCATGACCCGGGGAGCGAGACGCACTTCCGGAACATCAAAGTCAAAGTGCTGGATTGATCAGATGGCTGACACCTGCCGCGCCAAGGTATAGCCCGACGAGCAGAATCAGTCCGCCCGAGAAGTAAGGCGCCTTGCGCGCAAATTCCCCGAAGCCGCTCCAGCGCTTCGAGACATGCTTGACGCTCAGCGCGGCGACGGCGCCCGAGACCACCATGGTCAGGGCCAGGCCGATGCTGAAGCACAGCACCAGCGCGGCTCCGAGCGTGAAGTTCTTGAGCTGCAGACACAAGAGCAACACGGTGATCGAGGCCGGGCATGGAACGAGCCCACCCGTGAGGCCAAACACGATGATCTGCCCGGTCGTCACCTCGCGGTTGGCGAAGCGCTTCTTGATGTCGTTGGCATGGGCCCGCTCATGGGCGTCCTGGTACTCCAGGTCGCCGACCTCGAGCCCTTCGTGGGCGTGCTCATGCTCCTGGTAGACGAGGTCGAAATCGTGCCGGTGCCCTTCGTGCCCAAGACTGAGACGCGCATCGAACGCATGCGGCTCGGCAATCTCGTCCACCGATTCGACGAAGCCCTCACGCTGAACGAAACGGAAGACTTGCGTTGCTCCGTCCGAACGGGTTGTCGTGACTTCCACGTCTTCAGCGGACCAGCTGTGGCCTCTCTCGCTGTAAAGACGCAAGCGCGGGGGCACGCCGGACTCGAAGATCTCGAGGCGGACGACTCCATGCCCGGTGTTGACGCGCTGCGGGGGCATCATGATCGTGCTGAGGTCCGTGGTCGTGGGCGTGGTCGTGGTCATGCTCAGCAGCGTGTTGATCGCGCCAGGTCCTCCAAAGCATCCAGGCGGCGACGCCGACGATGAGAACGGCTGAAGCGACCTGGAAATACGGCTCGGTTGCTTCGGCATTCCAGTTGCGACCGAAGTACAGGCCGGCGAGGGCAACGAGCCAGACGACCGCCGTGTGAGACAGCGTGGCCGACAAGCCCAGCAGCACAGCCTGCGTCATGGTGCCTCGGATCGCGACGATGAACGCCGCCATCATGGTCTTTGAATGACCGGGCTCCAGGCCGTGCAAGGCGCCCAGCAGGATGGCACTGGGGACAAACAGCCAAACATTGCCCTGCTGGAGAAGGGATGCGAAATCAGTCATGATCGTTGGCACACGCGCCACCTGGCGCGCCATTCAAGTCAAAACAAAGGTACTCTTCCCCAGTACCCTAAACCATGTTCTCATGACCCACACCGTAAAAGGCCAAAAGGGCTTGATTGCTCGCGTGCGAAGGATCAAAGGCCAGGCCGACGCGCTCGAACGGCTGATCGAGTCCGGCGAAGACATGGATTGCGGCCGGGTGCTCCAGCAGATCGCCGCGATCCGAGGGGCCGTGGCCGGACTCATGGCCGAAGTCATCGAGGGCCACCTGCGTGAACACGTGGCGGCCGAAGACATCTCCGCTGAGCAGCGGCACGACGAGATCGAGGAAGTGGTGACGGTCCTGCGCACCTACTTGAAGTAGCTCGCGCGGCAAGCCGCGCACAGCGAGCTTTCGGGCTGCGTCAGCAACTGACTCAGCAGCAAGGCGCTGCCGCAATCTGCGCAAATCCCGTACCGGCCGTCAGCAATGCGCCCGAGAGCCTCGCGCAGGTCCTCTAGCTCGGATCGCTCCACAGCCTGGATGCGGACTTCGTCCTCGAGCATGGCGCGGCGCAGAACCGCTTCACGCTCGATCAGTCGCGCCCGCAGCCAGTCCAGCTGTTCAGCGTCCAGTGCGGCCACGCCTTGGGGCGGAACACGCCCGCGGACGCGCCGTGCGGCGATCTCCCGGCCCATTTCCAGGCGCAACCTCGTGTCGACCGACGCTCGTGCGCGCGGGTAGACGTAGGTCTCCTCGAAGACCATATGTGCCTGCAGCAGGCCGGCAAATACGGTGGCGTTGTCGGCCAGTTGGTCCAGATCGACCTCCTCGCCCCGGGCCAGCGCCTTGAGTTGGGCACTGAGTTCGCGCCAGTCTTCCTCGAGCCAGAAATGATCCTCAAGCAGGCAGCGGACCGCGTTGACAGCCTCGGGGTCTCGATCCGCGATCAGGCGCGGGAAGACATGCTTTTCCTCGTCGAGGTGATGCTCGTGCGAGAACTCGTCGAAGAACTGACCGACTTCGGTCAAGTCCTCTCGCAGCCGGGCGTTAAGGCCGGACGCTCGCATGGTCTCGATCAGAGTGCGCAAGCTGCCGAGCTCTGCGAGGGCGCGGCGGTGCCCGGTATCCAGGAACTCGAATCCGTCGGCAGGTGCCGCCTCGGTCTCGGTGGAATGCAGAGTGAATGCCATTCCCTCTCCCCTCTCAGTCGTACGAGCCCTTTAGGGGCCCATGTCACGACTCTCGGCGCCGGCTCCCCGATACAGCTTGAGAAAACGCAATTCGCGACCGTGTTGACGGAGCCCCAGCTCTTCAGCTCAAAACCATTCGGTCTTCATCTCCCGGCATAGCGGCTCGCGTCGCGCCACCACGTCGAGCCACGCGCCGATCTTGGGCAGCTCGTAGGCATAGAAGTAGCGGGCAGCGGCGCGCTTGCCCTGCGCGAAGTCGCCGTCGCTCTTGAGCGCCAGTACCACGTCCAGCCACAGCCAGGCGATCACGGTGTGACCAAAGGCCTGCAGATAGGGCGTGGCATTGGCCAGCGCCTCTTCGGCATTGCCCGTGCTCCAGGCCTGCTGCGTGGCGTCGCTCGCCTTGCCCAGCGCCGCCATCAACTGGCTCGCCTGCGCGGCCCAGCCTGCGGTCGTCGCGCGCTCGGCGGTGTACTGCACTCGTGCGGTCAGGGCGGCAAGCGAGGCGCCGCCGTTTTGCACCACCTTGCGGCCCAGCAGGTCCTGGCCCTGGATGCCGTGCGTTCCTTCGTGGATCATGTTGAGGCGGTTGTCGCGCCAGTGCTGCTCCACGGGAAAGTCGCGCGTGTAACCGTAGCCGCCCAGCACTTGAATGGCCAGCGAGTTGGCCTCCAAGCACCACTCGCTGGGCCAGCTCTTGGCAATCGGTATCAGCACGTCAAGCAGGGCCTGCGCGCCAGGCCTGTCGTCGCCCGTGTGAAGCTCGTCAACCAGACGCGCGCAGTAAAGCTCCAGCGCGAGGCCGCCCTCCACGTAGCTTTTCTGCGCAAGGAGCATGCGCCGCACATCGGCGTGCTCGACGATGGGGCGTTGGGCTTGCGAAGCATCCTTGCCCTTCGCCCCGATGGGCCGGCCCTGCGGCCGCTGCCTGGCGTATTCGAGGCTGGTTTCAAAGCCCGCCATGCCCAGCATCACGGCACCGAGGCCCACGCCGATGCGCGCCTCGTTCATCATGTGGAACATGCATCGCAAGCCCTCGCCGGGCTGGCCGACGAGGTAGCCGATGGCACCGCCCCGCTCGCCAAAATTCAGCAGGCAGTTGCTCGTTCCGCGGTAGCCGAGCTTGTGGTTGAGTCCAGCGACCTTCACATCGTTGCGCTCGCCGGTCAGTTCACCGTGCGGACTCACCAGCCACTTGGGCACGATAAAGAGCGAGATGCCGCGCGTGCCGGGCACGAGCTGCCCATCCGGCCCGGGTATCTTGGCCAGCACGAGGTGGACGATGTTCTCGCTCAGCTCGTGCTCACCACCCGAGATCCACATCTTGTTGCCACGCAGGCGGTAGCGTGGGCCGAGCAGATCGTTCGCGTCGTCGAGCTCGGCGCGGGTGGTGATATCCGACAGCGAGGAACCCGCTTGCGGTTCGGACAGGCACATGGTGCCGAGCCAGCGCCCGGCGAACTCCTTCTTGGCGAAGACCTCGCGTTGCAGGGGCGTGCCGTGCGCCATCAGCAAACTGGCGTTGCCGCTGGTCAGCATGGCATAGGCGCTCAGGCCAACGCTGGCGCGGCTGAAGAAGGCATTGCCGGCCATCTCCACAACGCAGGGCAGTTGCATGCCGCCCAGCTCGTAATCCTGGGCGGCCGCCAGCATGCCGCTGTCGGCGTAGGCGGCCACGGCCTCGTGAGTGGCGCGGGGCAAATGCACGTGCTCGCCGTCGAAACGGGGCTCCTCGGTGTCGATCAGACGGTTGGCGGGTGCGAACTTGTCGCGCGCGATGCGCACACAGGTGTCGAGCACAGCGCTGAAGGTCTCACGCGAATGCTCGGCGAAACGTTCGCGCGTAGCCAAGGCGTCAGCCTGCAACCAGTCGAACAGCAGGAAGTCGATGGTGTCTCTCATCGGGCCCGATTCTCACCGCCCTCATCCTGACGAAGAGATACCAATTGGTACGAGATACCCGTCTCTCGTACCCTGCAAAATTAACAATACCGCCGCCATCCAAATGGTACTTAATTGGTACCATTACACCCTTTTCCGACAGTGTCGCGACGCTCGATGCGCCGACACCCATTGAGATGCAAGGTGATGTGTTTTCAGCCGTTTTCGCCTCCCTGGGGCAGGAGTTGGCCCGAGGCTCGCCCGGGCAGGGGCCGCTGTACGTGCGTCTGGCCACCTGTTTGCGCCAGGCCATCCAGCAGGGCCGCCTGAGCGTCGGCGTGCCGCTGCCGCCGGAGCGGGATCTGGCGCAGCTGGTGTCCGTTTCCCGGCAGACCGTCCGCAAGGCCGTCGAAGAGTTGACCCAGGAGGGGCTTCTCAAGGTCCGCCAGGGCTCGGGAACCTTCGTCGCGGGCCGGCTGGTGGAGCCGCTGACCGAGCTGGCCAGTTTCTCCGACGACATGCGGCGGCGCGGCCTCACGCCGAGCTCGATCTGGCTCAAGCGCGAAATCGAGCAGGCCAACACCCAGGAAGCGTTCGCGCTGAGCCTGTCCTTGACCGAGCGCGTGTGCCGAGTCAACCGTGTGCGCCTGGCCAATGACGAACCGATCGCCATCGAGCTCGCCGTCGTGGCCGCTGTCCTGGTGGACTTCCGAACCGATTTCGGCGACTCGCTCTACGGCGCGATTCGCGATCGCGGCCGTGCGCCTGTGCGTGCCCTGCAGCGGGTTCGTGCCGGCATTGCGAACGAATCCGTGGCCCAGACCCTGGAAGTCCCGCTCGGCTCGCCAGTGCTGGAGATGGAGCGCTTCTCCTACAGCGCGGACGGCAAGCCCGTCGAATGGACGCGGTCCACCTACCGCGGCGACATGTACGACTACGTCGTCGAGATGCGCATCCCTTGAAGGCCCAATCAAGCCATACCGAACATCGTCAGGACACCATGCTCAAGACCGAAACCCCTAGCAGTTCGCACGCCGACCTGGACCTCTACCCCTCGGCCAACCTGCTGGCCGCTTTTATCGACGACCAGATCGCCGCGGTCGAGGCCGTGCGCGCCGCCCTGCCCCAGCTGCAGAAGGCGCTGGACGCCGCACTACCGCGCATCCGCGCCGGCGGCCGGCTGCTCTACGCCGGCGCCGGCACCTCGGGCCGCCTCGGCGTGCTCGACAGTGTGGAACTGCCGCCCACCTTCGGCTGGCCGCGCGAGCGCGCCGTAGCGGTGCTGGCCGGCGGCGAAGGCGCCATGTTCAAGGCCGTCGAAGGCGCCGAGGACGACCGCGCCCTGGGTGCCTCCGACATCGCAGCCCTCAAGCCCACGCCCAACGACGTGCTGCTGGCCCTGGCCGCCTCGGGCGGCACGCCCTATGTGCTGGGTGCCATCGAGGCCGGCCGCGCCGCCGGTGCGCTCACCCTGGGCTTCGCCAACAACCCGGACGCGCCGGTGACCGCCGCCGCCGACATCGGCATCACCCTGGACACGGGCCCCGAGGTCATCTCCGGCAGCACGCGGCTCAAGGCCGGCAGTGCCCAGAAGATGGCGCTGAACACCTTCTCGTCCAGCTTGATGGTCAAGTTGAACAAGGTCTACGGCAACCTGATGGTGGATGTGCAGGCCACCAACGCAAAGCTCGTGCGCCGCACAGTGGCGCTGACCATGCGTGCCACTGGCTGCGACGAGGCCACGGCCCGCGCGACACTGGACCAGTGTGCACAAAGCGTGAAGTGGGCCATCGTGGTCATCAAGCTCCGCACCACGCCGGCCGAGGCGAAGCATCGGCTCGATGCGGCGCACGGCAGCGTGCGCGCGGCGCTGGCCGCCTAGGCACTGCACGGGGATCCATCAGCCGCTCTCGCGCAGACGTGCTTGCACGCAAGGATGGCACGGGGCCTGGTCTCGATCCTTTACCTGCACCAATTGCAAAAGGCCCTGGGGTCTGAGCAGCGTTTCGTCTACTGCAGAGGCGGCGTCTTCAGGATGTCAGGGCGAAGCTGGCCGGCCCAATCGAGCTTTGAGCACTGCAGCGATGCGGCCGATTGCGCTGGCGGTGTGGTCGAGGAGCTGATTCGATGAGTAATGGCCGGCTGAACGCCTTCGGACGGCCGTCGCGCGCGTGATTCGGTAGGACCGCAGTCGCGACAATGCACGAATGGAAATCGTCAAGACCTTCAGCTTGTTCGTGGCCACCGCGCTCGCGGAGATTGTTGGCTGCTACCTGCCCTACCTGTGGCTGAAGCAGGACAAGTCGGCGTGGCTGCTCGTGCCCGCAGCGGTCAGCTTGGCGCTCTTCGCCTGGCTGCTCTCGCTCCATCCGACAGCTGCCGGGCGCGTGTATGCCGCGTACGGCGGGGTCTACATTGGCGTTGCCATCCTCTGGTTGTGGCTTGTGGACGGAGTGACACCCACGGCAAGCGATTGGGTTGGCGTCGTCGTCTGCCTCCTAGGCATGGCAATCATCATGTTCGGTCCCAAGGCGCGCGGCTGAACATTTGGATCAGCGCAAGCGCGCGGATGCTTTGAGTCGATCGGCCTGAGGCCGGCATTCGGAGCTTACTGACAACGCCCGCTGCAATCCGACTGACCATTGATCTCGAGCGGCTTCAGACGGCGGATTCAGACGGCGGATTCAATCGGGCGCTTCAATCACCGCATGCGACTGGTGCCGCAACAAGCGGTCATTCACCTCTTCTATCTTGAGGCATCGGCCCCCGCCAAGGTGCCGTTGTCGGCCTGGACGGCATCGGCGCAGATTGCCACAAGCCAGCTTTGAGCAGGTCACATCTCGAATCCTTCTTGCCAATGCGGGCAGACGATTTCCTTGTAGTTTACTTAACGTTATTGTTATATTTTCTACATGAACATTTCAGGCCAATCGCCCAACTGGTTGCTGCTGGTGATCTCGCTGCCGACTTCCAGCACGGCAGCACGCATGCGCGTCTGGCGTGCCCTCAAGGCGCTTGGCTGCATAGCGCTTCGCGATGGGACCTACCTGCTTCCCGCAGATGCCGAGCGCGAACAGGCTCTCCAGGCGATCGCGGACGATTGCGTTGGCGACGGCGGCACAGCCTGGCTGATGGTCGTTCACGCGCGCAACGAGGCCGAACACGACGCCTATCGGCAGCAGTTCGACCGCAGCTCGGACTACGCCGAGCTTCGCCGCAGCTGGAAGGAAGCGAGCGGCACGTTCAAGCGCCTGTCTGTGGGCGAGCTCACTCGGCTGCAGCGCCGGCTCCTGAAAGACTTCGAGGCGCTGCGCGCGATCGACTTCTTCCCCGGCGACGCGGGCGCGGAGGCCGGGGCGGCATGGATCGAGTTGAACAAGCGCCTGGATGCGCTGATCTCGCCGGACGAGCCGCACGAGATTGCCGGCGGCGTCGCCAGGCTCGATCCGTCGAAGTACCAGGGGCGCACCTGGGCCACGCGCAAGCGCCTCTGGGTCGACCGCGTGGCCAGCGCTTGGCTGATTCGGCGCTTCATCGACCCCGGGGCCAAGTTCCGCTGGCTCGCGAAGCCCGCCGACTGCCCGAAAAGCGCACTGGGCTTCGACTTCGACGGGGCGACCTTCACGCATGTTGGCGAGCGCGTGACCTTCGAGACGCTGCTAGCGAGCTTCGGCCTCGAGGGCGACCTCGCGTTGATGCGCGTGGCGGCGATCGCGCATCACCTCGACGTGGGCGGCACGCCAGTACCTGAAGCTGCCGGTTTCGAGGCCGTCATGGCCGGCGCCCGGGAGCGGTTTGACGACGACGACGCACTTCTGGCCGAAATGTCGACCGTGCTCGACTCCTTCTACGCGCATTTCCAGCGCAGCAAAGCTTGAACGCAAAAACGCCATGGAAGAGACGAATCCGAACCAGATCAGGTACACCTTGTGGCAACTGGTGCGCTACATGCTCGCGCTGGGCACCTGGGGATTTGGCGGTCCGGTCGCGCTGGTGGGTTATATGTACCGCGACCTCGTCGAACAGCGCGGCTGGATCGCCGAGAGTGACTACAAGGAGGGCATGACCCTGGCCCAGCTGATGCCGGGTCCGCTCGCCGCCCAACTGGCCATCTACCTCGGCTACGTCCACTTCCGCGTGCTCGGCGCCACGCTGGTCGGGGTGGCCTTTGTCCTGCCGTCCTTCCTGATGGTCGTCGCCATCGGCGCGGCATATCAGGCTTACGGCGGCATCGCGTGGATGCAGGCGGTGTTTTACGGCGTCGGGGCCGCGGTCATCGGCATCATCGCCATGAGCGCCTTCAAGCTCACGAGCAAGAATATCGGCAAAGACAAGCTGCTCTGGGCGATCTTCGCGGTCAGCGCCGCGGTGACCGTGATCACCAAGTCAGAAATCGTCTGGATCTTCCTCGGTGCCGGCTTGCTCGTGTGGCTGCTGCGCGCGCCGCCCAAGTTCCTGCGCGGCGGCAGGGTGAACGGTCTTGCTGGTCCCATCCTCGCGGCCGTCGCGTTCGACACGGTGGATTGGCACAAGCTCGGGCAAATTGGCGCCTACTTTGCCTACGCGGGCAGCTTCGTGTTCGGCAGCGGCCTGGCGATCGTGCCCTTTCTCTACGGTGGCGTCGTGCAGCAGTACCACTGGCTGACCGACCGGCAGTTCGTCGACGCTGTGGCAGTGGCCATGATTACGCCCGGTCCGGTCGTCATCACGACGGGGTTCATCGGTTTTCTGGTCGCTGGCTTCTGGGGTGCCGTCGTGGCTGCCGCGGGCACTTTCATTCCCTGCTACCTGTTCACGATCCTGCCCGCACCGTACTTCAAGAAGCATGGCAAGCGGCCGGGAATCGTGGCGTTCGTTGATGGCGTGACGGCCGCGGCCATCGGCGCGATCACGGGCGCTGTGGTCGTCGTCGGGCAGCGCTCGATCGTCGACATCCCGACGGCGGTGCTCGCCCTGACCACGGTAGGCGTCCTGTGGCGCTTCAAAAAGACGCCGGAGCCGCTGGTCGTTGCGGTCGCTGCCGTAGCGGGCCTCGTGCTCTATCCACTGGTGCACCACGCTTGATCGAAAGGAGTTCCCGTGTACCAAGACCGCAGCGCGTCATGTCGTGACTTCCTCGCAACCACCTCTGAAGCTGGCGCGGCTTGAAGCGAACCAGCCCACGGGGACGACATAGGGACAAGGCCATGGAATCCACCCGCACGCTGACCGTGGCACTGCTCTATCCGGGCGACCGCGCCATGCGTGATCGCCGCGATCCCGCCGAGAGCCGCTTCGTGCCGCTGTTCGACGCTTTCGCCGATGCCGGCGTGATGGCCGTGCCAGCGGTCTATCACGATGAGTTCGCTGACGAGGTCGCGGCACAGCTGCGCGGCGTCGACGGGGTGCTGGTCTGGTGCAACCCCATCGAGGGCGGGCGCCGGCGCGACCGGCTCGATGCCGTGCTGCGAGACGTGGCCGACGCCGGAGTGTTCGTCAGTACCCATCCTGACGTCATCTTGAAGCTGGGCACCAAAGACGTGCTGGTAGAGGTACGCGGTCTTCCCTTCGGCAGCGACGTTGTTTGCGTGGGGAATCTTGCCCAGCTCGCCGATGAACTGCCGTCGCGACTCGAGCGCGGTCCCCGGGTCCTGAAGCAGCACCGAGGGCACAGCGGCATCGGCGTCTGGCGCGTCGAGCGAGTCGCCAGCTCGGCGCTGCTCAAGGTTCGCCACGCACAGCGCGGTTGCGTTGAAGAAGAGATCGATCTGCCAGCGCTGCTTGCTCGGCTGGCCCCGTACTTCGAACCGGAGAACGGCGGCCACATGATCGACCAGGCCTGGCAGCCCCGGCTCGTCGACGGCACGGTTCGTGCCTACCTCGTCGAAGACCGCGTGGTTGGCTTTGGGCACCAGGACATCAATGCGTTGTACCCAGCCGCTCCAGGAGAGGCGGCCCCTTCGCCAGGGCCGCGCCTCTACTACCCGGCGGAGCTACCGCAATTCCAGAGGCTCAGGCGCCTGCTCGAGACGCAGTGGATCGGCCAGCTGCTGCAGCGCGTCGATCTAACGCCTGATCAACTGCCGATGCTATGGGACTGCGATTTCATGTTTGGCGAGCCTGCGGACGGAGAGCCCGAGGGCTTCGTCCTCTGCGAGATCAACGTAAGCAGCGTGTCGCCCTTCCCGCCGTCGGCCATGGCGCCTCTGGTGGCCGCCGTCAAGGCAAGGCTCGCCAGCTATAGGGCCAGCTGCTAGTGCTCGTGGGCGTGATGCGCATCCGGAACGTGCGCATGGCTATGTCGCATCGGTTCGTGCCGATGGGCGTGGCTGTGCGGCCCTGCCGGCATGGGGTCATGCGTGTGCTTGTGATGCCCATCGTCGTGGGCATGAGCATGTTCGTGTTCGAGCGGCTCGTGCTCGTGCTCATGGGGCGTGGTCCTCGATCAAATATGGCTAGCCAGCTTTCAGGCGAATTGCCCATGGCCTTGGAGAGGCGCAGCGCCATCAGAGGCGAGACGCTGCACGAACCCTGCAGCAAGCGGCACGCCATCGACAGCGACACACCCAGCATTGCTGCGAGCGCGCGTCCTTCGATGCCGTGGGCCTCGAGGTACGCGGGCGGTGATGAACTCACCCAGGTGAAGAGGCAGAGTCATAGGTCGCAAGGGAATGACGCGTTCAAGGGCTTGGGAAGGTGAAGTTCACCTGTGCGATGGTGCGCATCAACCAAGACGTCCCACAGCACCCTGCCGTGTTCAAAGCGCATGCATGCTGATTCCCGCAAGACCCCGTATCCTCACTTTTTCGCGGCGAACTCTTCGGCTGTGCCGATGACCATCACTTCGCCGCGCATGCGCTTCACGAGGCCCTTGGAACTCAGCACGGCGTCGAGCGCTTGGTCCCAGGGCAGGTCGGGCAGGTTCACCGTGATCTTCCCGGCCACCTTGTCACTGATGAGAATGTTGCGATGACTGAAGTCAGCAATGGATTTCAGGACCACGCGGATGTCGGTGTCCTTGAAGCGCACGGTCATGCGTTCGCCGGTGTAGGCCGGAGCCTGTTGCGCCGTTGCAGTCGAGGGCGCGAGAGTCGCCGCCGGAGCGCTCGTTGCGGCCACCAGCCGCATTGGCATCACACCGATCGCAGCCACCGCACTCAAGAGCGCGATGGAGCTTGCGCGAGGCAGGAACGAGTTGATCTTAAGCATGGTCAATCTCCTTTTCAGCACATGGAACGTGGATGAGGTCACTGCAAGACGGGTGCCGCCGCCGGCGCTGGCGCCGAGTCGCAGCAGCAGCTGACCATATTCATGGCGCGAGTGGCGTTCCGCAGCCACCACGGCCGCATCGCAATCGGCTTCGCGCGCGATGGCATATTCGCGCAGCGCGAAGTGCACGAGTGGATGGAAGAAGAGCAGATGCCGGGCCAGTGCCGGAATGCAGCCCAGCCACAAATCGCCGCGCCGCAGGTGCATCAGTTCATGGGCAAGCGCCATGTCCAGCTCGCGGGAATCCAGTGGCGTCGCCGCGGGCAGCAACAGCACGGGGCGGAAATGCCCGACCACGGCTGGCGAGTCGAAGTGATTTGACATGCGCAGCTGCGGAGCGCGGCGCAGTCCCACGGCCGCGCAGGCACGATGCAGCGACTGCAACAGCAAGGCATCGTTGCAAGCCAAGGAGTTCGTCAAAAGTTTGCGGGCGCCCCCCCATTGACGCATTGTCAGGATGCCCATGACGACAATGCCGAGCACCCACAGCGCGAAAACCACGTTGGGCCAGGAAGATATCTCGCTGGCCGGTGGCGGTCGCGCCGCCGCCATGCCGAGCGTGGCCGGCTCCAGGTAAGCCGATGACGTGGGATCGCTGGCCGTTGCCGGCAGCCACGACAGCCTGATGGGGTCGATACACAGGCCGACAACGGCCTGCAACCCCACGATCCACCACAGCCAGCACTGCGCAGCCGGCGCGAGTCGCGGCAGGATGCGACAGACGGTCCAGACCAGCGCCGTGAGCGCCACCGTGTGAATGCTGGTCGAGAGCAGTCGTAGCAGTGCGACATGGATGAATGCTTCCATGCTCAACTTCCCTTGCGCTTGGAATTCAGCTTCTCGACCAGCGCCTCAAGTTCCTGCAGCTCCTCGTCGCTGACCTTGCCGCGGCGGGACATCCACGCCACGAAGGGGCTGACCGACCCCTGCAGCGTCCTCTCTACGAAGGCCCCCACCGCGCCCTGCATCACGTCCTCACCATCGGTGGTGGAGTAGCGGAACACGCCCTCCACGCGGCGGCGCTTCAGGTACTGCTTGGCGCGCAGCCTTTCCATCATGGTGAGCACGGTGGATCGGGCAAGACCATGCGGCTCAGCGAACTGGGTGGTGGCCTCCCCCACCGAAATCTCACCTTGCTGCCCGATGTGGTGGAGCAATGCGAGTTCCTGGTCACCGATGCTCTTGCGCCGCATGAGAAATGCCTCCTCGTAACTACATTTGTAGTCAATGTACCAATGCCTACAGGTGTAGTCAATACTTGGGCGGAATCGGCCGCGCAAGTTATTGCTACTTCACTCAACTCCGAGGAATGCGCGCGGATTTTGAGGAAGAGGCAAGCGTCGTCGCGGAACTTGTATGCCGCACGGTGAACGATTCGCCTTCGCCCGGATCGCGTGCACGATCAGATTGGGCCGTTTAACCCTCCAGACCGGCCGTTTGCGCAACCAACGGGCATCGCCCTACGACGACCGCCATACGTCGGGCATCGTGAGTAGATCGGCAGGCGCCGACGCACGGCGTCGCTGCAATCCAGCCGATCGCTGAGCTCGGCGGCTTCAAGCTGATCTCAGTCGTTCGACGTCGACCAGGAAGTGGCTGCGGCTACACGAAGCTTTCGTTGGGTCGGTCCAGAGATGTTGCATTGGCAGAACGAAGCATTAATGCGCTTCTTTCTGCGCCCCATTCTTCGGTCGCCACAATCCGCATATCGATTCACGAAAATCTTGGTTTTTCCGCAGCAAGGTGCTGGCTATCGTGCCGACCATGCCTACGCCGAACACTTCTTTGATCGCCGCCATCTCCGGCAGCCCATCGCTCCGGTCGCGGTCGACCGCGTTGCTGCAGATCGCGCTGGCGCGGCTGGAAGATGCCCAACAGCAGACCGTCCACGTGCGCGAGCTGCCTCCGGCCGCGCTGCTGGCCGCAGATGCTCAGGTGCCGCAGATCCGCGCCGCTCTTGCTGTCGTCGAGGCCGCCGATCTGGTGATCGTCGCCACGCCCATCTACAAGGCCGCCTACAGCGGCTTGCTCAAGGTCTTTCTTGACCTGCTGCCGCAGGACGCCCTGCGCGGCAAGACGGTGCTGCCCCTGGCCACCGGCGGCAGCACGGCGCATCTGCTGGCGCTCGACTACGCGCTCAAGCCCGTGCTGACGGCGCTGGGCGCGCGCCACATCCTCGACGGCGTGTTCGCCACCGACGCACAGCTGCAGCCGCACGAGGCCGGTTACCTGCCCGATGCGGCGCTACTGCGCCGCATCGACCGCGCGCTACAAGGCCTGGACGAAGTGCCGGCGCCGCGATGTCGACCCGCACTCGCAAGGGCTGCGTGATGTAGCGCTAATGTGCTGACCCGGTCTGTCTCCTCACCCCCTCTCGGGGTGATTCATCCCCGGCAACTGCGTTGCGACTCTGCGCCTCGGAGTCGCCGGGGACCCTTTTTCCAAATTCCCGAAGACACCCGCCATGCTGACTCCGACCCGCCGCGCGCTGACGCACTGGTTCAGCGCCTTGCTCCTCGCCACCGCCCTGCCGGCCGCCCATGCCGACGACAAGCAGTTGCGCATCGGCTTCCAGAAATCCGCCAGCCTGCTGACGCTGCAGAAGTCGCAGGGCTCGCTCGAAAAACGGCTCGCGCCGCTGGGTGTGAGCGTCAAATGGGTGGAGTTCCCCGCCGGGCCGCAGTTGCTCGAGGGCCTCAACGTCGGCGCCGTGGATGTGGGCTATGTCGGCGAAGCGCCGCCGATCTTTGCGCAGGCGGCTGGCGCGCGTTTCGCCTACATCGGCTACGACCCAGCGGCGCCTGAGGCCGAGGCCATCGTCGTTCCCAAGGATTCGCCGATCCGGACCGTGGCCGGGCTCAAGGGCAAGAAGGTGGTGCTGAACAAGGGCAGCAATGTGCACTACCTGCTGCTGCGCGCGCTGGAGAAGGCCGGCCTTGCCTACAGCGACATCCAGCCGGTCTTCCTGCCTCCGGCCGATGCGCGCGCCGCCTTCGAGCGCGGCGCGGTCGATGCCTGGGTGATCTGGGATCCCTTCCTCGCCGCCGTCGAGAAGCAGAGCCAGGCGCGCCAGCTCGCCGATGGGCGCGAGCTCGTCCACAACTATTCCTACTACTTGGCCGAGCGCGGCTATGCCGCCCGGAACCCGCAGGTCATCCAGGCGCTGTTCGAAGACACCGCCGCGCAGGCGCAATGGCTCAAGAGCAATGTCCCGCAGGCCGCGGCCCTGATCGCGCCGCTGCAGGGGCTGGACCCGGCCGTGGTCGAACGCGCGCTGCAACGCTACCAGTTTGGCGTCAAGCCGGTGACGTTGGCCGTCGCCGGCGATCAGCAGAAAATTGCCGACGCCTTCGCCAGCTTGGGCCTGATCCCCAAGCCCATCCGCATTGCCGACGCCCTGCCGGTTCAGTGAGGCGATGCCACGATGAGCAAGCCCCTGCATGTCAGCGAACGGCGCAAGGCGCTGCGCTTGCTTGCGCTGACGGCGGCCGGCTGCTTCGGCGCCGTGCCGGGCCGCGCGCAAGGCCAGCCGCTGCGCATCGGTTTCCAGAAGGGCTCGATCAGCCTCGTGCTGCTCAAGTGCCTGGGCCTGCTGGAGAAGCAGCACGCCGGCACCATCAGCTGGATTGAGTTCCCGGCCGGCCCACAGCTGCTCGAAGCGCTGGCAGTGGGCAGCGTGGATTTCGGCGCCACCGGCGAATCGCCGCCGGTGTTCGCTCAGGCAGCCGGCAAGAACCTCGTCTATGTCGGCGCCGAACCGCCCAAGCCCGACAGCTCGGCCCTGCTCGTCAAGCCCGATGCACCGCTCAAGACCCTGGCCGACCTGAAGGGTCGGCGCATCGCGCTGCAAAGAGGATCGAGCGCGCATTTCCTGACCGTCAACGCCGTAAAGCGCGGCGGCCTGCAGTGGAGCGACATCCAGCCGGTCTACCTCGCGCCGGCCGATGCGCGCGCCGCCTTCGAACGCGGCAGCGTCGATGCCTGGGCGATCTGGGATCCGTATTACGCCGCGGCCGAACTCGATGGCCATGTGCGTGTGCTGTCCACCAGCCGCGGCCTCAGCAGCAACAACAGCTTCTACCTCACCTCGCGCGGCCTCGCCGCCAACGAGCCTCTGCTGCGTACCCTGTTCGCCGCCCTGGGCGAGGCCGACGCCTATCTGCAGAAGCATCGCCAGGACGCCGCGCAGCGCTTCGCGCAGTTCTCGGGCCTGGCGCCGGCCACGGTACAGCGCGTGCTGGAGCGCCGGCCACCGTCACCCGTCGCGCCGCTCACGCCGGCCTTGATCGCCGAACAGCAGCAAGTGGCCGATGCCTTCGCCCAGCTGGGCCTGATTCCCAAATCCCTGCAAGTGGCCGAGATCGTCTGGCGTCCCGGCCAGCAGCTCGCCGCCTTGCGCTGAAAGCCTCCTCATGAAGATCCTCTGGTTCATCCCCACCCACGGCGATTCGCGCTACCTCGGCACGAGCAAAGGCGCGCGAGCCGCAAGTTTCGACTACTTCAAGCAGGTCGCCATCGCGGCCGACAGCCTCGGCTATGAAGGCGTACTCCTGCCCACCGGCCGCTCCTGCGAAGACTCGTGGATCACCGCCGCGAGCCTGATCGACACGACGCGGCAGCTGAAGTTCCTCGTCGCACTGAGGCCGGGGCTGGTCCAGCCCTCGCAATCGGCGCGCATGGCGGCCACGCTTGACCGGCTCTCGGGCGGGCGGCTGATCGTCAACCTGGTGACCGGCGGCGATGCCGACGAGCTGGCCGGCGACGGCCAGTTCCTGCCGCACGGCGAGCGCTACGCGCAGTCCGCCGAATTTCTGCGCATCTGGCGCGAGCTGTTGGCACGCTCGCACGAGAACGAGGGCTTCGATTTCGACGGCGACCATCTGCGGGTCAAGGGCGGCAAGCTGCTCTATCCGCCGGTGAGCCGGCCCTATCCGCAAGTCTTCTTCGGCGGCTCTTCCGAGGCCGCGCACGAGCTGGCCGCCGAGCAGGTGGACACCTACCTGACCTGGGGCGAGCCGCCCGAGGCCGTGGCCGCCAAGGTGGCCGACATCCGTGAGCGTGCCGCCAAACATGGCCGTACCTTGAGCTTCGGCATCCGCTTGCACGTGATCGTGCGCGAGACGGAAGACGAGGCCTGGCACGCCGCCGCGGAGCTGGTCTCCGAACTGGACGAGGCGACGGTGAGCGCCGCGCAGCGCAAGTTCGCGCAGATGGATTCTGTCGGCCAGCGCCGAATGGCCCAGCTGCACGCGGGCAAGTTCAACAAGGCCAATATCCGCGAAGGCCTGGAGATCGCGCCCAACCTCTGGGCCGGCGTGGGGCTGGTGCGCGGCGGCGCGGGTACGGCCCTTGTCGGCAACCCGCAGCAGGTGGCTGACCGCATCCAGGAATACGCGGCACTCGGGCTCGAATACTTCGTGCTCTCCGGCTATCCGCATCTGGAAGAGGCACACCGCTTTGCCGAACTCGTCTTCCCACTGCTGCCGCTGGTCCTGCGCGAGAAGCTCGTCGGCCAGCATCTGACGGGGCCCTTCGGCGAGGTGGTGGCCAACACCTACATCCCGCAGCATCTGCGCACAGCGGCGAGCTGAGCATGACGAAACGCACTAACGCCCGAATCACGCGCAGGCTGCTGCCCTGGCTGCTGCCCGTCGCCGTGCTCGCCATCTGGGAGATCGCCTCGGTGCGGGGTTGGCTTTCCAGCCGTGTGCTGCCTGAGCCGCTGGCCGTGCTGCAGGCCTTCGACAGACTGCTGCGCTCTGGCGAGCTGTGGCATCACACGCTGGTGAGTACCGGTCGCGCGCTCGGCGGGCTGGCCCTCGGCGGCGGCCTGGGCCTGCTGCTAGGCTTGCTAACCGGCAGCCTGCGCATCGCCGAGACCCTGCTCGACACCAGCCTGCAGATGCTGCGCAACATCCCCGCGCTGGCGCTGATTCCGCTCGTCATCCTCTGGTTCGGCATCGACGAGAGCGCCAAGATCTTCCTCGTCGCGGTGGGCGTGTTCTTCCCGATCTACCTGAACACCTTCCACGGCATCCGTTCGGTGGACGCAGGCCTGATCGAGATGGCGCGCAGCTACGGCCTCTCGGGCTGGCAGCTCTACCGCCAAGTCATCCTGCCCGGCGCCCTGCCCTCGATCCTCGTGGGGCTGCGCTTCGCGCTCGGGCTCATGTGGGTGCTCCTGATCGTGGCGGAAACCATCTCCGCGCAATCGGGCATCGGCTACCTGACCATGAATGCCCGCGAATTCCTGCAGACCGACGTGGTGCTCGTCGGTATCGGGCTCTACGCCCTGCTCGGCAAGGCCGCCGACGTGGTGGCGCGCGGGCTCGAGCACTGGTGGCTGCAGTGGCACCCAGGCTATCGCGGTACGGGCTCGCACTAGGAGATGGAATACATGCTGCTGTTCAACGACTTTCAGGAGCGTCGCGGCTGGTTTCGCGAAGCCACCCTGGTGGACGAAGGGCCGGGCACTCGCACCCGGTTCGCGCCTCAGGCGGGGCTGCCCGTCGAGATCGAGAGCTTGGGCAAGCGCTTTAGAGAACGCGAGGTGCTGCGCGAGGTGAACCTTCGGATTCGCCCCGGCGAATTCATCGCCGTCGTGGGCCGCAGCGGCTGCGGCAAGAGCACGCTGTTGCGCCTGCTGGCGGGGCTGGAGCAGGCCAGCGCGGGCGAACTGCGCTCGGGCGTTGACGCACTGGATGCGCACCGCGACGAGGTGCGCATCATGTATCAGGACTCGCGCTTGCTGCCCTGGAAGCGGGTGCTCGACAACGTGGCGCTGGGGCTCGCGGGTGAGGGCGTGCGCGAACGTGCGCTCGCCGCGCTGGCCCAGGTCGGCCTGGCCGAGCGCGCGAACGACTGGCCGGCTGTGCTTTCCGGTGGCCAATGCCAGCGCGTGGCCCTGGCCCGCGCGCTCGTGCACACGCCGCGCCTGCTGCTGCTCGACGAGCCGCTAGGCGCGCTCGACGCACTGACGCGCCTTGAGATGCACGGCCTGATCGAAGCGCTGTGGCGCCGCCAGCGCTTTACCGCACTGCTCGTCACCCACGACGTGGCTGAGGCCGTGGCGCTGGCCGACCGTGTGCTGCTGATCGAGGACGGCCGCATCGCGCTCGACGAGCCCGTGCCGCAGCCGCATCCGCGCCGCCGCGGCGACCCGCGCGCCGCCGAAATCGAGACGCGCGTCCTTCAGCGTCTACTGCGCACGTCGCCCACCGAAACCGCCGGGACGCCCGAGAGCGTCTGGCCCGAGGAGCCGCTGCGCGTCCAAGCGCTGCGTTTTGCCATCTGACCTTTCCCCCGTCCGCACAAGGAATTTCGCAATGAGCATCGCCGCCGTCAACGTCCGCAACCAGTTCCGCGGCTTCGTCCAGGAAATCATCGAAGGCCCCGTGGTCAGTGAGGTCGACGTGCTGACGCCCGAGGGCCTCGTCGTCACCTCGGTCATCACTACGCGTTCCGTCAAGGAGCTGGGTCTGGCCCCGGGCCGGCCCGTAGTCGCGCTTGTGAAGTCCACCGAAGTCTCTATTGCCGTGCTGTAGCCGACTGCCCCCTACTGCATTCATCCGTTCGATCGATCGCCAGCTCTCGTCTTGCGATGGCACGGCTGATTCTCAATCGCCTACATAGACAAACGGAGCCCAGAAGTAGGGGTGTCCGTGAGATTGACGGTTCTTATCCACCTGCACCGTACTTGTTCGTACCATCGTGCGTGCGGCTTCGAGTGCCGTCAAGTGATCGTCTCCCGAACGCAGGCGACGGAAGGTTTCCGTCATCAACTGCTGTGTCGATTTGCTATCGACGCTCCAGTGGCTGACGATCAGCCCCTGCGCTCCTGCGAACATGAATGCCCGAGTGAGGCCGGCAAATCCTTCCCCTTCGCGTGCAGCCGAGCCTTCCCCGGCCGTGTTACAGGCTGACAGCACGACGAGTTCAGCATTGAGATTGATCTGACCGACTACTTCACTCATGGTCAGGAGTCCATCCTCACCTTGCATATCGCCCGTCAGTGACAGTAGCAGGGCCGGCTCGCCGCGTTGCGATTCCTCGATCGCTGGAGCTGCGTTATCAGGTTCAATGAGATCGAAAATTGGCATTGCGCCCGCGTTGCTTTCGGCGATTCCCGCATTTCTACGCTCACCTGACTTGGTTGCACCCTTTACAGAGGCTGCAGCTATGGCGGCCTTTAGTTGTACAAAATCACCGCCCAGTAGTCCGTGCGTGGCGAAATGCACATAGCGCGTCCTGTCCAGGCCCAGCGTCTTGACCGCGTGTTCCTGGGCCTTTTGACCCAGAAAAATCTGAGTTGATCCTCCAACAATCTGCGCGATATCACGGGCTTCATCAGCTGTTTCGGGCAGGCTTGGAATGCCAAGACTAGAACTACCACCTCGCAATCGCAGGGCGATTTCTTGAGCCAGCGCTCGTGTCGGTCCAGTAGCAGCAGCGTTGAAATCAGGATCGGCGAAGGAAACAAAGTCACGGTTGTAGGTGACCGCAGGACGACGGTACAGGCGCGCTGACTCCAAAGCTGCGAGGCTCGGTAGATAGGCGAAGTGGTACCGCTCACCCAAATAGGACAAGCCGGCGTACTCGCTCAGTTGTGGCGCCTTGCCTGCCCTTGACTGAGACCTGGCCAGCTGAAACGCCTGTTGCTCGAGAGGTCCCCACTTCGTGATGAGCATTTCCATTGGCAGGGTGTGAAGTGGTCCGTCGCCAACGAACAGCACCCGATGACCGGGACGCAACCACGGCTCTGCTGGCGCAATAAGTGTTTCGTATAAATGGAACAGGAGCGCTGGATCTAGTTGCCCAAGCGCTTGCGCATCCTGGCCGGCCTGCTCTGACGGTCTGCGCGCTGCTTCGATCCAGCTTGCCAATTCGTCGCGATCGATGGGCCTCTGAATCAGATGGAATTCGTGTGGATCGACAACAAAGATGAGCACGGAGCTCGGGAGCAGATAGAAGCTGATTAGCGATTCTTCCGGATGCAGCAGTCTTCCCTGTAGTTGCTCGACTGTGACCGGTCGAGGCTGAACCAGTTCCATGTATCGGGGGTAGCGCGTCCAGAGCTCACGTTCGACCGCTGTCAGCGTTGCCGTGGCTTCGTGCAAATCTTGATCAAGACGTTGCCGCTGAGCTTCGATACGAGCTCTCACCAGCGCATCGTTTACACCAATCTCCACGGCCTCGTCGTTATCGTCATCATCGCTCGACGCGTTTGCAGGAATTTGATCAGACACTCGAAAGGCGAGCGTGCGCGAGCGCCGAAGGCGAGAGACTTCATCGCTAGCTCTTTGCTGGCGCTGCCGAAGCGCGCTAAATGTCGAATCGTTGGCAAAGGCACTGAAATCCGAACGGCGCAGGAGCTCCGTGAAAATGCGGCTTTGCGTTCGCGATACGACCGACAAAGCTAATCTGTCATATCCAGCTGACGGCTGGGCCTCATGGAGCGTAGCAAGCAGGTCGAGGGCTTCGACATACATTGCACCAAACTGCTGAATGAAGCTTTCTCTTGTCTGGTCAGATGCACCCTGAGTGAATACAAAGAGCTTGTCCACATCGTCCAGAGAACGCTTGTAATGTTCCCAAGCTTCGACCATTTTTGCGGGACTACGTTGTTGCAAGAGAACCTTGGCAAGCAAACGCTCAAACATGGCCTTCTGGTGAAGAGAGTCTGCCTTCGACACGACTGCAACGCTTTGTCTAAGCAGCACCTCCGCTTCTTCGAGGTGCCCACGCCAAAGCATCAGTGCCCCCAAAGTTGCTGCCGCCATGGCTGCGTCCCTGGACTTGTACCCCGTTTGCCATCCATTCTGTTCCAGCGCCTTGCGAAGATGCGCTTCAGCGGCGTCGGACTTGCCCAGACGAATTTCGGCAAGTCCTAGGGTTGTGTAGAGCTCTATAGAGTTCCTCGGATCCCTGGAACTCTCAGTTGCATCTTCGGCCAAGGCCCGTTCCACGGCACCAATGGCTTCGCTGTAATGTCCCTGTTGAAGCTGCACGCGGGCAAGGATGGTCTCACTGTTTCGCCGGTGCCTTTTTAACCATCCTTGGGCAGTTGGGACCGGAAGCGGAACCTTGCCTTGGGTTGCCGCGCGGGACGTTGACGGATCGACAGGCACCTTTTGCGCCAGCTCGACGAGGCGCTGCGCCTCCGCAACGTGGTCGAGGTTGAGTTCGACGACGGCCAGTTGGTTGTACTCGCTGACAGTGTCCAAGTCGTTCGGGGCGACAGCAAGTTGACGCTTGAGTACGTCCTTCAACAATAACTCGGCTTGAACATAGCGCCCCTGCGACGCCCGTACCTCCGCCAATTCGGTCAATGCCGCGACTGTGTGGTGACCTCCCTTTCCTTCTTGGTCCTCGAGCAATGGAATCGCCTTGCCAAGCATGAGCTCCGCATCATCCAATCTGCCGCGAAGCTCCAAGACCCGGCCCAACTCGTAGTAGGCACGACCCAGCCGGTGCGCCTGGCCTGTCCGCCCGGCAAGCATTAGTCTTTCTCGAGCAATACTCTCTGCTCTGGGGAGGTCACCAGCAAGCATGGCTTCGCTGAGTACAGGGCCAAGATTCCGAAATTGCTGACCTGCTCCGTCACGTCCACTGGCGACTGACAGATCTGGAATCAAGCTGCCTACAAGCGCCATGACCAATGCCAGAACGACGCGCAAATTCGCCAACGCGCCACCTTCGTTCATGGAACGACCTCCAAAAGGACGCACGCACGATTCGGCTGCTGGCCGATTAACACAGACCCGCAACGGACCATCCGCAGCAAGCCAATAGAGAATCCGTGCAACCAAGAAGACGCGCGATGTGCAGGAGCAGATACACAGACACGCAGATCATTCAATTCATCAAGCATGCCGCCGCCAGCGTGTGCGTAGCGGACCCGTGCCGAGAGGGCTTCTGGGGCAAGGCAACTGTACGCCACGCCAACGCACACAACACGTCCACACAGCGCGCGTGCTGCGAAGCGTCGAATTCGCCTGCACGTGGGCATCGAGTACGACGACGTCGGTGGCAGTGGCATCAATCTGCGCCCCGCGCTGATCTACGGGCACGACGTGAGCGGCTGGTCCTGCGACTACGCGTTCATCCAAGGGCGCCAGTCGGTTCTCTTTTCGCTAGATGCCGACTTCACCCGCCAGCTGTACGCGAACCTGACCTACTCGCAGAGCCGCGGCGGCCAGTTCAATATCCGCCCGGGATATGGACTTCGTCCTCGCAAGCGTCGGCTACAAGTTCTGAAGCCAAGGCGGCCCGAGCGATATTTCCCCGGCCGCCTCCAACCTGACATCGCTCGCAACGGCGGGGACCTTGCTCAGCCGCCTTCGCCGTGAAGGTCGGAGGTGATCGGCCCGACCGCCCGCTCACCCGATCGAGCCCTCAGACGGCGACACACCTGTTCGACGAGGCTGAAGAAGACCGGCGCCAGCAACAAGCTCAGTGCCGTCGAGGTAACCAGTTGCCGCTGTCGTCATGCCACTCGTAGGCGAAACGGACGGCCACCCGGTTCTCACGGAAACCCCAAAGTTCCTTGACAAGCCGGTAGTCCAGCTCGCGCTGCCACTTGCGCCTGAGGAAGCCGACGATCGCTTCACGGCCCTGCAGGAATTCGGCGCGGTTTCGCCAGTAGCTGTCGACCGTATACGCGAGAGCCACTTTTTGTGGATCTCGGCTGTTCCACCCA
>JAFALK010000062.1 GCA_019234295.1 Roseateles sp. | reverse complement strand
GCGTCTGCTGTGGGCGCGCGAGGCGCACGCTGCCTCGTAGTGGCCTGGAATTACGGCATTGACGCGGTAAACCGACGTCAATGCCAGCAAGTCAGACACCGGCGCCACGCAGCATCGAAATCGTCTACTTGTTCAGCGTAGCCCTAGTCAGCGAGTTCGCCGCGACGCGAAGCGCACATGCTTCGGTCGCGAAGCAGCCGTGCCGTCCAAGCGCGCAAGCAAGGCCAATTTGCTGGTCATCGGCAATGTATTCCGCTTCACCGACCGCCCGGCGGCATGCAGCCGACAAATGAAGCAACACATTCCATCTCGAGATTGCAGGGCGCCATCGCTTGATCATTTCCGGGTATCTCGTGCCCCACCCCTCACGCTCCACGCGCGTCAGCGCGTTGAGCATCGCCTCCAAATTTCGCATGCCAGCGATGGAACGCAATTCACGGGTTGCCGCGACACGGTCGCGCCGCGCCACAAGCGCCAATGCAACGGCAAGATCGTGTTCGATCGGCCGCAACGCGCCTACCCCCAAGAGCGGCGGTCCGCCTGCGAGCCAGGCGTTTGCTGGGGGGATGGTCGTCGTCATCCATTGCTCCGAGCCTTGATCGGTTCATTGAACGTCCTAATATTACATTAAACGCGGTTATCGAATCAAGCCATCAAAGGGACATTTTTTGTCTTTTTGGGGCGTTGTATGTCTTCATCGACCACTCGTAGGCGAACAGGTGCTGGCGAGGCTTTGGCACAGAAGCTTGGCCAGAGCATTGCGAAACACCGTAAGGCCCGCGGCGTGACGCAGGAAGAGTGGTGATGTCCCGAGCCGTGGTGTAAGTCGATGACCTGAACAGGCTGAGATTCACATGCTCAGCGCGCCACTGCGGGCAGCCGAGTGGGAGCAGTATCGCTGAGGGACTGCAGCCCCTCCAGCGTCATGTAGCGACGGTTCAAGGACCACTCGTCGTTCTGCTCCAGCATCATGGCGCCGACCAGGCGCGTGATGGAGCTCTCGTTGGGGAAGATGCCCACGACGTTGGTTCGCCTCTTGATCTCGGCATTGAGCCGCTCCAGCGGGTTCGTCGAGTAGATCTGCGCCCAGTGCGAACGCGGGAACGTCATGAAGGCGAGCACGTCGTCCTCAGCCTGATCCATGCACGCAGCCAGCTTGGGAAGCTTCTCTCGGAACTGGTCCGCGACCGATCTCCACTGCGCGCGGGCCGCCTCGGGGCTGTCCTGCACGAACACCGTGCCGATGGCCGCCGACACCATGCGCCGCTGCGTCTTGTTGGCGAACGCCAGCGCGTTGCGCATGAAGTGAACCCGGCAGCGCTGCCACGTGGCCTTGAGCGTCTTGGCCGCGGCGGCCTTGATGCCCTCGTGGCTGTCGCTGATCACGAGCTTCACACCGCGCAGGCCCCGACGGTTCAGGCTTCGCAGGAACTCCGTCCAGAACGGCTCAGCCTCACTGGCGCCGACCTTCATGCCCAGCACCTCACGCTGGCCCTCGGTGTTCACGCCCACCGCTACTATGACGGCCACGCTGACAATGCGTCCGGCCTCGCGTGTCTTCACGTAGGTGGCATCGATCCACAGGTACGGCCAATCTCCCTCCAGCGAGCGCCCCAGGAACGCGTTGACTTGCTCGTCGAGCTCAGCGCATAGCCTCGACACCTGGCTCTTGGACACGCCACTCATGCCCAGCGCCTTCACCAGATCGTCCACAGAGCGCGTGGAGATGCCTTTGATGTACGCCTCCTGGATCACCGCTGTCAGCGCCTTCTCGGCCGTCCTGCGGGGCTCCAGAAACTCAGGGAAGTAGCTGCCCTGGCGCAGCTTGGGGATCTTGAGCTCGACCGTGCCGGCTCGGGTCTCCCAGGTGCGCTCTCGGTAGCCGTTGCGACTGTTGATTCGCTCCGCGCTCTTCTCGTCGTAGCCAGCGCCGCAGCGCCCTTCGACATCGATCTCCATGAGCCGCTGGGCCATGTACTGCACCATCTGGCGCAACACGTCGATGTCGGATCCCTTCTCGGCGAGTTCCGCCAATGCGATAGTAGAGGTGGTCATCGTGTTTTCTCCTAGGGTCAAGTTGCTGGGTCGCACCTCAACCATATCCAGGGTCATCCACGATGGCCAACCTCATTGGTGGCCCACCTCAATCTCTTACACCACGCGCCGGGACATCACCGGAAGAGTTGAGCGAACGACTATTGATCGACCCCAAGTCCATGGCCCGTATTGAGCGTGGGGGCGTTTTGCCATCACTGCAACGCGTCTTTGAAATGAGTGAAGCTTTGGGTGTGCCCCTGAATCAATTGCTGGGTGAGGCATCCCCGAGCGACGAAGATCTAGTTGTCTGGTTGGGACAACGCGTTCAATGCTTGTCGGAGGAAGATCGCTCGCGAGTTTTGGATCTCATCGAGCGCCTGGCGAGGTAACACCAGCCTCGTAGGTCCGCTGCCCGCAACCCGACATGTGGCCAGCACCCGTACCCCGCGCAGTGCGCAGTGCGTCCCGGTGAGGTGCCTCGGCGCGCGTTGCCGGCCAGCCGCTTCGCACAACTTCTTAGATCGAGCACTTGCCTGTTCGTTCTTGACGAAGAAGGGGACGCCAGCTAGCGACGCCAATTCAAGGCTCTCGCCGAACAGGCAATTCGAATGCGGCCGTCCGGCTGGCGGCCTGAAGGATTCTGTGCTTGAGTGCCAAACGCGGCGGCGTTTTCGGCCGCAGCCCGTAAATTTGGCGGGATCGATGTGGGCACTTTATCGACTGTTAGCATTCAAAATTATTAAGAAAAGCAACTTAGGTGCTCCTTGAAACTCGCCACCTGGAACGTCAACTCCCTCGCCGTGCGCCTGCCCCAGGTGCTGGACTGGCTGGCCGCCAACCCGGTCGATGCGCTGGTGCTTCAGGAAACCAAGCTGACCGACGACAAGTTCCCCACCCTGGAGATTGGCCAGGCCGGCTACCAGGTGCAGTGGTTCGGACAGAAGACCTACAACGGCGTGGCGCTGATCAGCAAGAGCGTGGCCACAGGGGTGGTCAAGAACATCCCCGGTTTCGCTGACGACCAGGCCCGGGTGATTGCAGGTACGGTGGACGGCGTGCGCGTGATCGGCGGCTACTTCCCCAATGGCCAGGCGCCCGACAGCGAGAAGTTCGTCTACAAGATGGGCTGGCTGAACGGCCTGCGCGCCTGGCTCGCCGACGAGCTCAAGCAGCACGAGAAGCTCGTGCTGATGGGCGACTTCAACATCGCCCCCGAAGACCGCGACGTCTACGACCCAGTGGCCTGGGCCGGCCAGATCCACTGCACGCCTGAGGAGCGCGCGCACTTCCAGGGCCTGCTGGAGCTGGGCCTGGTGGACGCCTTTCGCCTCTTTGAGCAGCCGCCCAAGAGCTGGAGCTGGTGGGACTACCGCAATCTGGCCTTTCGCAAGAACCAAGGGCTGCGCATCGACCACATCCTCGTGTCGAACCCACTGCGCGCTTCGGTCGAGGCGTGCATCATCGACAAGCTGCCGCGCAAGAACGAACGGCCAAGCGATCACGCACCGGTCGTGGTAACTATTACCTAAGTTCTAAGGGCACCCTGGACTGGCGCGCATGCAGCTCATCCTGCCCACGCGACGCCCTGTCGCAAAACCTGATTCAGCTCCCTGATCGGCCACGGCCTTGCGGTGATACTCGCGCCCGGCGAGAAGAGTTCGTCACGGTCAAGCCGACATTGCAGGGAGGGATTCCATGAGTTCACGGACCGCCAAGGTCAGGGCCTTGCTGCGCAAGCTGCGCTGGTGGCTTGCCGCCGCCATCCTCATCGCCGCCTGGCGCGTCTATGCGCACGTGACGGCGCCACCGCCACCGGTGCCGCCCACGGGCGACGTCAAGCAGGGCGACATCGTGCAGACCGTGCAGGCGGCAGGCACGCTGCAGGCCAAGACCAAGGTCGACGTCGGTGCACGGGCCAGCGGCCAGATCAAGGAGATCCCGGTCGTGCTGGGCCAGGCGGTCAAGAAGGGCGATCTTCTCGTGCTGCTCGACCCTGAGCTCGCGCAAAGCGACGTGCTGCGGGCCGAGGCCTCGGTGGCCCAGCAGCGGGCCTCGCTGGACGCCCGGCGCGTAGACCTGGACGCGGCACGTCGCGAGATGGAGCGCCAGCGCCGCCTCCTCAAGGGCGAGGCCACCGCCGCCAACGACGCCGAGAAGGCCGTCGACGACTACGCCCGGCTCGAGGCAGACGTGCGCGGCCAGGCCGCCAACCTCGCGCAGTTGCAGGCTCAGCTCGACACCAGCAAACTCAACCTCGGCTACACCCGCATCACTGCGCCCATGGACGGCGTGGTGGTCAACATCAATGTGCAGGTGGGCCAGACCGTGATCGCCGTGCAGACCACGCCCGTCATGGTGACCCTGGCCGACTTGGACACCATCACCGTGCGCACCAAGGTGCCCGAGGCCGACGTGCAGTCGCTGGCCGTGGGCCAGAAGGCCAGCTTCGCCACGCTCTCGGGCGACGGCCGCCGCTACGAAGGCAAGCTGCGCGTCATTCAGCCCATCCCCGAGCGGGCCGGCAACGCAGTGTTCTACAACGCCCTGTTCGAGGTGGACAACCGCGACCGCAAGTTGTTCAACGACATGACGGTGCAGGTGGACGTGGAGACCGGCGAGGCGAAGAAGACCCTGACGATGCCCATCGTGGCGCTCGGAGAACGCAGCAAGGACGGCGCCTACGCCGTGACCGTGGTCGGCAAGGACGGCAAGAATGAGTCGCGCCAGGTGCGCACCGGCCTGCACGACGCTGGCAAGGTGCAGGTGCTCTCGGGCGTGAAGGCCGGCGAGAAGGTCCTCCTGGCGCCGTCTGCGGCCTCCGCACCGGATGGTGCAACCGTCACGGTCAGCTGATCATGCCCCTGATCGAACTGCGAGGGGTCGAGCGCCACTACAAGCTCGGCGACAACGACGTGGCCGCCCTGGCCGGCGTGAGCCTCAGCATCGAGGCGGGCGAGTATGTGGCGATCATCGGCCAGTCGGGTTCGGGCAAGAGCACGCTCATGAACGTGCTTGGCTGCCTGGACAAGCCCTCAAGCGGCCACTACCGCATTGCCGGCCGCGACACCTCCGAGCTGGATCCGGACGAACTCGCCGCCCTGCGGCGCGAGCATTTCGGCTTCATCTTCCAGCGCTACCACCTGTTGGGCCACCTGGACGCGCGCGCCAACGCGGCCCTGCCGGCCGTCTACACCGGTGCCAGCAGTGGCCGCCGTCTGGGCCGCGCGCGCGCGCTGCTGGAGCGGCTGGGCCTGGCCGAGCGGCTGGATCACAAGCCCAACGAACTCTCCGGCGGCCAGCAGCAGCGCGTGTCGATCGCGCGGGCGCTGATGAACGGTGGCCAGGTCATCCTCGCTGACGAGCCAACAGGCGCGCTCGACTCCGCCAGCGGTGCGGAGATGCTGCGCCTGCTGGGTGAGCTCAATGCGCGCGGCCACACGGTCATCATCGTCACGCACGACGCCAACGTGGCCGCCCAGGCCCGCCGAGTCATCAGCATGCGCGACGGCCTCATCGTCAGCGATGCGGGCACGCCCGAAGGCCATCAGCCGGTGCCGCCACAGCATGCCGAGACAGAGGGCGGCAACCGGTTTCAGCGCGTGGCCGTGCAATGGCGGGAGGCAGTGCAGACCGCATGGTCGGCGCTCAAGGGTAGCCGGCTGCGCACGGCACTTTCCATGCTGGGCATCAGCATCGGCATCGCCTCGGTGGTAACCATCGTGGCCCTGACGAGTGCGGCGCGGCAGTCGATCGAATCGGACGTAGCCAGCTTCATCTCGGGCAAGATCGGCGTGTGGCGCGGCAATCCGGCGTTGCCACCCGGCGCGCAGGCCAAGGCCTTCCAGCCTGCCGAGATTGACAGTCTGCGCGCGCTGGACGGCGTGACCGGCGTCAACCTGGAGCGCAAGTCCCAGCTCACGGCACGCGCGGGCTCGCTCAGCGCGCAGGTCGAGGCCATCGGCGCCGATGCTGCGACCCTCAAGGCACGCAAGCTCAAGATTGCCGAAGGCCGCTATTTCAGCGAGCTCGACCAGCGCGACAGCGCCCAACTGGCCGTCATCACCAAGAAGGCCCGCGAGGCGCTGTTCAAGGCCGGCGAATCGCCGCTGGGTCGCACCGTGATGCTGATGGTGGGTGGCGTCGCCGGCGATCCGAGCGCTGCCAATCCGTACGCTCCGCCTCCGGCCTGGGGCGCCCTGCCCCTGACCATCATCGGCGTGGTCGACAGCGACGCCGCCCTCCTCTCGGGCGGCAACTTCCAAGGTCAGATCTTCGTGCCGCAGAGCACCTTCGCGCGCAAGATCGACGCGCGCATCGACTACGACTACTTCGAGCTGCTGCTGGAGCCGCACACCTCGCCCCAGCAGATCCGGGCCCAGATCGTCCATCGCCTGCGCGCCTTGCATGGCGTCGAGGACTTCGGCACCTGGAATGGCGAGGAGGAGTTCCGCACCTTCAGCAACATTCTCGCCAGCCTGGCCGCCATCTTCGCCGGCGTGGCCGCCATCGCGCTGCTGGTTGGCGGCGTGGGGGTCATGAACATCATGCTGGTTTCCGTCTCCGAGCGCACCCGCGAGATTGGCATCCGCATGGCCGTCGGGGCTCGGCGCAGCGACGTGCTGCTGCAGTTCCTGGTCGAGGCTGTCGTGCTGTGCTGCCTGGGCGGCCTGGTTGGCGTGGGCCTGAGCTGGCTTGCAGCCCTGGGCTTCAACTCCGCACAGCAGCAGCTGCACGTCTCGGTCAGCTGGCAGGCGCTGCTGGTCGCCTTTGCCGTCTCCAGCGCGGTGGGATTGATCTTCGGCACCCTGCCGGCCAAGCGCGCGGCGGCCATGAGCCCGGTCGACGCTCTGGCACGCGAATGAGGATTTCTATGCGACAAACCTTGCTGTTAGCGCCCCTGCTGCTCGGGGCCTGTGCCCTGGCGCCGATTGAGCCTCCGGCGACACCTGCGACTCCGGCGACCTGGGATCTGGCAGCCGGTGCCGGCGAATCCGCAGCCGAGTCGGCCGCCTGGGCGCCCGTACTGGACCCGACCCTGCGCGGTTTGCTCGACAAAGCTCAGGAAGCCAATACCGACATTCGCCGCGCGGCCCTGGCCTTCCAGTCCGCACAGCTGCAGGCCCGCCAGCAAGGCCTGCGCCTGCAGCCCTCGGCTAACTTCAGCTACAGCGCCAACCGGCCCCTGGAATCGCAGCGAGCCACCGTCAACGTGAACGGCGTGCTGGTTCCGGTAAGCCAGGATTCGGGCTGGAGCCACGGCTACAGTGCCTCCGTCGGCGCCGGCTTCGAGCTCGATCTGTGGAACCGGCTGGCCCAGCTCGACCTCCAGCAACTGGCGCTGAGTGAAGCCGCGCGCAGCGACATCGCCGCCGCGCGCCAGTCGATCGCCGGCCGCGTGGCGGAGAGCTACTGGACGCTGGCCGCCAACGAGCGCTTGGTGCAGCTGGCCTCCGAGAAGCTCAGGCTGGCCGAGGAGGCTCTGCCGCTGGTCACGGCGCGCGTGCGCGAAGGCAAGCTGGTACCACTCGAGATCCCCAAGGCCGCCGCCGCGGTGCAGACCGCGCAGCAGCAGCTGAGCTCGAACCAGGCGTCAGCTGCCAAGGCCCGCCTCGCGCTGGCGCAACTGCTCGACCAGCCGCCGCCCGGCCCGGCCGTGCCCGCAGCAGCCCTGCCCAGCAGCGTGCCGCAGTGGGCGCCGGACGAGCCGGCTCGCGTGCTGGAGCGCCGGCCCGATGTGCACCGGGCGCGGCTGGAGGTCGACGCTGCGCTGGCCGCTGCGCGCGCCACCCGGGCCTCGCGCTATCCGCAGCTGACTTTCAGCGCTGACGTGGGTACCGGCGGCTCCACGCTGTCCCACTGGTTCTCGCAACCTCTGCTCTCGCTGGCCTCTGGCCTCAGCATTCCGCTGATCGACTGGCGCCGGCTGGACCTGCAGGACGCCCAGTCGCGCAATGCGCTGGAGCAGTCCGCCTTGCACCTGCGCGATCAGGTCTTCTCGGCCCTGACGGAGGTGCAAGGGCTGCTGATCGACCAGCGCCGCATCACTGAATCCCGCCTGGCGGCCGAGCAGCAGCAGGCGCAGGCTCGCGAGGCGGCACGCATCGCCGGCGTCCAGCTCGAGGTGGGCCGGATCGCGCGCGCCGACGAGCTGCAGGCGCGCATCGCGGCGCTGGACACCGAACAAGCACTGATCCAGGCGCAGCTCGATGCGATGCTCAACCGGCTTGCACTGCTTCGCGCCCTCGCTGTGCCTGTGAGCTGAACTGCTCTAACGCAATAGTTCCAAGCACTCGTCAAGCAATTCGTGCAGGCGCTGCACGCGCGCTTGGCCGAGCTTCTCGTTCAGCGAGAGCTGGGCCCGCTTCCAATCAGCCTTCATCGCCGAGCGCTTGGCATGGCCCTCAGCGGTCACCTGCACGAGGCGGCTGCGGGCATCTTCGCCCGGCAGCATCTCCACCCAGCCGTCCGCCAGCAGCAGCTGCAGATTGCGCGTCAGCGTGGAGGCGTCGAGATCCATGCGCCGCGCGAGCTCGCCAGGGCTGATCGGGCCGAGCGCGTCGACGTGCGCCAGCAGCGAATACTGCGTGGTCTTGAGGCCGGTATCGGCGAAATGCGGCTCGCAATGCAGCGAGACCAGCCGGCTCAGCTGGCGCAGCTTGAAATTGGTGCAACCCTGCGGGGCCGTGGTGGCCCGGGTCGTCGCCTTGGTGACAGTGCCCATTAGACGATTGTATCTACAATCGTTGTATCTACAACCACCGAGGCATGACATGGACTCGACGAATCACGAGCTGGTGCTGGCGCAGTGGCTGGAAGAAGACGCCGCCGTGCGTGCGCGCCAGCAAGGCGTGGGCCTGGCCCGACCCGAGGAGATCGCCGAGCTCTCGGGCCTGCAGATCCTGCAGGCGATGATCGCCGGCAAGCTGCCCCCGCCGCCCATCACCGACACGCTTGACTTCATGTTGGTCCAGGCATCCAAAGGACAGGCCACCTTCCAGGGTACGCCCAAGCTCAGGCACTACAACCCGCTGGGCGGCGTGCACGGCGGCTGGTTCGCCACCCTGCTCGACTCGGCGCTCGGCTGTGCCGTCATGAGCGCACTGCCCGCCGGCCAGAGCTACACAACACTCGAACTGAAGATCAACCTCGTGCGCGGCCTGAGCACACAAGTACCGGCCGTGCGCGCCGTGGCCAGGACCGTGCATGTGGGCAAGCAGGTGGCCACCGCCGAGGCGCAGTTGATCGGTCACGACGGCAAGCTGTACGCACACTCGAGCACGACCTGCCTCGTGTTCCCACGTCGATAAGCGCGCGGCACGCTTACCGTTCGCGCCTCGTCATTGGGGAGTAGCCGCCCTGCAAGCTTGCAGAGGCCCGCATCAACACACTTGGCTCCGTTTTCTTCAGCGTACCGTGGCCCGCGCAGCGAGGACATCATCCAACCTGGCAAGACCTTTGACCTCGCAGCCTCCGGATGGGCAGGTGATGCTGCGTGGTCACTGGTATCCGCACCGGCCCTTTAGAGATGTTCTTGGAAGCATTCCCCGTATCCACCGGCGTCGTGGCCCTCGGGAAACTGGGCGACAAGACTCAGATCGCCACGGTGGCACACGCGGCCCGCTATCACGACCTGCTGCAAGTCGTTGCTGGCACCACGCCGGGCATGATGCTGGCCGACGTACCCGCGGTCTTCGTCGGCGAGACAAATGCAAAGAAGGTGTCGGTGAAGCTCGTGCACGGCATCGCGGCCGGTATCTTGGCCGTGTTGAGCCTCTTGACGCTGTTGAACGTAGACAAGCTGATCTGAGCGATCAGGGGAACTCGTTCAGCGTCGCCGTGTTGTCGCCCTTGCAGCGGGCCGGTGGACCCTGCTCGTTGACTACATGCTCGATGCTGCCCTTGTCGACGAGGCAAACCGTGATCATGTGATGTAGCCGCACGCCCGGGCGGGCCGGCGCCTCGATGGCGCGATCGAGCGCGACGTCCGTGTGCCGAAAGACGCTGTAGGCGCCAAGGCCCCAGGCCTCGTGGCGCGTGACCGAATCGGCCACGCTGTAGGCTGGGAACCCGCGGCCATTGGAGCCACTAGGGCCACTAGGGCCACTAGGGCCCTTGGGGTCCTTGGGCCGGGTCCAGGCCGTCTGGTCCGGTGGGTCGTAGGGAAGTTCGGACTGGAAGAAATAGACTCGGCCGCCATTGCCGCGCCAGAGTACCTGCTCGGCTTGGAAATGCTCGACGAAGAGGCCGTAGACGGTCACGTCCTCGCCGTTCACCACGAGGCCGTGGGCGGCCGGATTGCTCGTCCAACCCACGCCCTCGCCATGATCGGCGCGCCAGATCCAAGTGTGATCGACGATCGTGTCGTGGGCGTTGATGCGCAGGGCGGTGTGCACCCGGCCCGCTGCAGCACCACCGATGCGGAAGAACACGTCGTGCAACACGCTCGGGTCGGCGCGATGGCGCTTGGCCGCCCCTTGCGGCCCCACCTCCAGCAGCACGCCCGAATCGTCCCGTCCCGCATCGAAGAACAGGCCTGAGAGCGTCAGGCCGTCGACGTCGGCCGTGCTCATCAGCGGCTTGCCGTTCTCGGAGCGCAGCGTGGGGAATCCGATGCCGAGCACCACGGTGCCGGGCCGGGTCACGCGCAGCGTGTCGTCGAGCAGGTATTCGCCCGGTGTCAGCAGCAGATGCTGGCCCGCCGAGAGGTGCGCATTCAGCGTCGCCGCCGAGTCGCCCGCCTTGGCGACAAAGAACGACGCCAGCGGCAGGGTCCGGCCCGGCGGCAAGGCCCTGCCGGCCCAGCTGATGCCCTGGCTGTCGCGTCGCAGGGCCGGTACCCGCACGGCGTACTCACCATGGGCGTCAATGAAGAGGTAAGGCTTCTCGCGCACGAGCGGCGTGCGCTCCACGGTCGTGTAGCGCTGGCCCGGGATCGGGAAGGTGCCGGCCGGTGGCCGCGGGACTCCGACGAAGACCATGTTCCAGTTGGAGCCCGTCCAGTTCGCCCACTCTGTGTTGCGGGAGATCCATTGCTGCTGCGTGGCCGAGTCGACGTGGCCGTCAATGAGCACGTCGGAGAACCACCCGCCGCTGGACCAGCCCTGGTTCTGCGCGAGCCGGATGTTGCCGCGCACATGCATGCGGCGAAACGGAATGGCCTGGGACACGGCCCATTGCATCGTGTTGTCGCCGATGCCCAGGGTCGGCGTGATCGAGAAGTTCTCGGCGCCCCGCCAGAAGTTCTGGGTGGCGTTGTCTTTTGCCAGCAATGCCGTGGAGCGCAGATCGCCGATCACGTGGACGTCGTCCGGGTGTGCGCCCAGGCCGAGCACCTGGGTGTAGAAGCCGACAGGAATGCGCAGGCCTTCATAAGTGCCAGGCATCAGGAGGATGGCGTCGCGCCGCGGCCCGAAGTGGTTGGGCTGCTGGGCTTCGTAGATGTCCAGGATCTGCTGCTGCAGGCCGGGCGTATCGGGCCGCAGCACGTGCACGTTAGGGCCGAAATCCTGCGCCTGCGCTTGCGCCGCCAGCGCGGTTCCCAGCGCGATTCCCAGCGCGAGTAGCCATGCCTTGGCAATCGTCATCACGGGTGTCTCCTGTGTGGCTCTCACTGGAGCCTGCTTACAACTCGCTACCGACATGTGACCGACCCGGCGCTAGGCTCGAATCCAATCATGAAAACCATTCTGGGCTGCGCCTTGCTCCTGCTCGTCGCCGGCTGTGCCACGACGCCGCAGCTACCTCCAGCGACCCCCCCCATCGTGGACGCGGATGCCCAGCGTCGCAGCGAGTTCGATAAATCTTTGGACAGCTGGACGGGGGCGCCGCTGGCCGAGTTGAAGAGCCGCCTGGGCAAGCCGAGTTCCGTCTCGCACGGCAGCGGCGCCGGCCGCACCGTCTACGCCTTCACCAAGAGCTCCGGCAGTTTCCGCTGCACGGTGCGCTATTTCGTGGACGACAAGACGCAGCGCGTGCAGGGTCATCAGATCGACGGCTGTTGATCGTCCTTCAGCGCAGGGCCTGCGCAGCCGCCGCGAGGCGCGTGATCGAGGCCCAATCGCCCGCATCGATGGCACTCTGCGGCGACAGCCACGAGCCACCGCAGACCTTCACATTGGGCAGGGACAGGAACTGCGGCGCCGTCTCGGGTGTGATGCCGCCCGTGGGACAGAAGGCGACGTCCGGGAAGGGACCCGAGAGGGCCTTCAGCAGGTTCACGCCGCCCACCGCCGTGGCCGGGAAGAGCTTGAGGAAGCGATAGCCCTCGTCGGCCGCTTGCATGACTTCGCTGGCGGTGGAGACGCCGGGCAGCAGGGGCAGCTTCACGGCCTTGCAGGCATCCGAGAGGCTGCTGGTAAAGCCCGGACTCACCCCGAAGACGCAGCCGGCGTCGCGCGCGGCCTTGGCATCGGCGGCGCTGCGCAGGGTGCCCGCGCCGACGATGGCCTGCGGCACGGCCTTGGCAATCGCTTCCATGGCCTGCAGGGCCACGGGCGTGCGCAGGGTCACTTCGAGCACGCGCACGCCGCCGGCCACCAGGGCCTCGGCCAGCGGCACGGCATCCTGCAGGCGTTGGATGACGATGACGGGAATGACGGGGCCGTGGCTGGCCAGGCTCAGGGTATCGCTCATGGGTTCCATTACATCCAGGTGATCGCGCCCTCTTCGGCGCTCTTGGCGTTGCGGCGCATGCCGGCAAACAATTCGCGGCCGATGCCGTGGCCGTTGTCGTCCAGGGCTTCGGGCTTGATCTGCGCGAGCTCGCGCGAGGCCCATTCGGCGGCGGGCACCAAGGCCTGCAACTGGCCGCTGACGCTGCACAGGCGCACGAGATCGCCATCGCGCAGCTTGCCAATCGGCCCGCCGTTGATGGCTTCGGGGCTTAGGTGGATGGCGGCCGGCACGGTGCCCGAGGCACCGCTCATGCGGCCGTCCGTCACGAGCGCGACGCGGAAGCCCTTGTTCTGCAGCACGGCCAGCGGCGGCGTGAGCTTGTGCAGCTCGGGCATGCCGTTGGCGTGCGGGCCCTGGAAGCGCACGACGACGATCACATCGCGCTCCAGCTCACCGGCCTTGAAGGCGGCTTGCATCGCCTCCTGCGAGTCGAAGATGCGGCAAGGCGCCTCGATGGTGTGCCGGTCCTCTGGCACAGCCGAGACCTTGATGACGGCACGACCGAGATTCCCCTGCACGAGCTTGAGGCCGCCCGTCGCGCTGAAGGGCTGGGCCGCGGTGCGCACGACAGAGCTGTCGCCACTGTCCGCAGGCAGATCGCGCCAGCCGAGCTTGTCACCGTCCATCGCGGGCACGCGGGTGAAGGGGCGCAGCGAACTGCCGGCCACGCTGAGCACGTCCTCGTGCATGAGGCCCGCATCGAGCAGCTCGCGGATCACGAAGCCCGGGCCGCCGGCCGCCTGGAACTGGTTCACGTCGGCCGAGCCGTTCGGATACACGCGCGACAGCAGGGGCACGACGCCGGAGAGCTCAGAGAAATCGCTCCAGTCGATCAGGATGCCCGCCGAGCGCGCCACCGCCACCCAGTGGATCAGGTGATTGGTGGAGCCGCCCGTGGCCAACAGGGCCGCCATGGCGTTGACAATGGTGCGCTCGTCGACGAGGCGGCCGATGGGCGTGAAATTGCCGCTCTGCGGCGTGATGGACAGCGCCGTGCGCACGGCCTCGTCGGTGAGCTTGTCGCGCAGCGCATCGTGCGGATGGACAAAGGCCGCCCCTGGCACATGCAGGCCCATCGCTTCGAGCAGCATCTGGTTGCTGTTGGCCGTGCCGTAGAAGGTACAGGTGCCGGCGCCATGATAGGCGGCCTGCTCGGCCTTCAGCAGTTCGTCACGCCCGACCAGGCCTTGCGCGTACTGCTCGCGCACCTTGGCCTTGTCCTTGTTCGCCAGCCCCGAGCCCATAGGACCCGCCGGCACAAAGACACAAGGCAGATGGCCAAAATGCAGCGCGCCAATCAGCAGGCCCGGCACGATCTTGTCGCAGATGCCCAGGAGCAGTGCGCCGTCGAACACGTCGTGCGAGAGCGCGACAGCCGTGCCCATGGCGATGGCATCCCGCGAGAACAGACTCAGCTCCATGCCCGGCAGGCCCTGCGTCACGCCGTCGCACATGGCCGGCACGCCACCGGCCACCTGTACCGTGGCGCCAAGAGCGTGCGCTACGGCGCGGATGCGCTCAGGGTAGCCCTCGTAGGGCTGGTGCGCCGAAAGCATGTCGTTGTAGGCCGTGACCACGGCCAGATTGGGAGCTCTCTCGGCAACGATGCGCAGCTTGTCGTTTGCTGGCATGGCCGCCACAGCGTGCGCGACGTTGGCGCACCCAAAGCGCTCGAATCCGCGCTTGCGCGCCGCCATCTTGTCCACGCCCGCAAGGTAGCGTTCGCGCGTGGCGCGGCTGCGCTCGCGGATGCGATCGGTGACGGACTTCAGGGTTTCGTTCATGCTGTAACCCGCTTGATTGATTTCATGTAACCATATTACATGAGCCGAGGCCGGCCCTGGTTACTTCCGCGGTACAGCGAGCGGCGCCGGCTCAGACCATGCTATGCCGCTTTGAAGCCAGCTGCTGCAGATCTTCGCGAGTGTCCACGTCGAGCAGCACGCCAATGTCGTCGACATCGACGCCTTGCGCCGGGTAGCGTGCCACGATGCGCCGTGCGCCTTCGTCGCCGTGCAGGCCCAGCAGTTCGGAGTAGAGCTCGGCCGAAAATCCCACCGGATGACCGCGCCGCCCGCGATGCTGTGCGTAGGCGACCGGATAGGTCTTGATAGCCTCGGCGACGGCAAGAATGCTGGAGGGCTGCATCAACGGCATGTCACCCGGCACGATCAACCAGCCGTTGGCGTCCCCGGCGGCCCCCACGCCAGCCGCAATCGAGTAGCCCATGCCGGAGCGCGGAAGTTCCTTCGGCAGCACGACGCAATCACGTGCGGCGACCTGATTCAAGGCCAGGGGCGCGAGCGCTTCCGAGCAGACCACGACGACGCGCATGCCGGTCTCAATCGCATGCCTCAGGGTGCGCGCCAGCAGGGTCTCGCCATCCGGCCCAAGCTTCTGCTCGAGCTTGTGCCCGGATCCCGTGAACCGCGCGCCTTCCCCCGCGGAAAGCACGACGACTGCCGGTCGTCTGTTCATCATTGCATGCGCTTCCTTTTGCGAGGCCGTGCGGCAGGCACAACCCCTTGCACACAGCATGCCCACAGCCCAAGACCCTCAACAGTGGGGCCTATACCTAAGGGTTGGCGGCATACTGGTCACATGAAACCGCTTTCCGACCTTCGCAAGAGCTATGAGCTCGGTGAGCTCGACGAGGCCCTGAGCGCCTCCGAGCCCCTGCAGCAGTTCCAGCAGTGGATGAACCACGCGCTCGAGAGCGGGCTCCCTGAGCCCAATGCCATGACCCTGGCCACCGTCGGCGAGGACGGTCGGCCCTCGACGCGAGTCGTGCTGATCAAAGGCTGCGATGCGCGCGGCCTGGTCTGGTTCACCAATTACAACAGTCGCAAGGGCCGAGAGCTCGCCGCGAATCCTTACGCGGCGCTGCAATTTCATTGGGTGGAGCTCGAACGAGTGGTCCGCGTCGAAGGCAAGGTCGAACGGGTCGATGCCGAGGAGTCGGACCGTTACTTCGAGTCGCGCCCGCTGGACTCACGCCTGGGCGCCTGGGCGTCACCGCAGAGCCAAGTCATCAGCTCGCGGGCCGAGCTCGTGGCCAATGCCGCCAAGGCAGCGGTCCGGCACGGCCTGAGCCCGGCTCGTCCTCCACATTGGGGAGGTTTCCGCCTTGTGCCTGACCAATGGGAGTTCTGGCAAGGCCGCAAGTCGCGCCTGCACGACAGGCTGCGCTACCGGCTCGAGGGCGGTGCCTGGATCCGGGAGCGCCTCGCGCCCTAATCGGCGCCAAGCGTCAACTCTGCCCGTGGCTGCCAGTCTGCCGCGAGATCCGCCCCGCCCTCGCGCGGCGCGGCGAGGAAGATGCGCGCATTGGGCACGCCCTTGGCGATCAGGGCGTCGCGAAGCGTGACGCTACGGGCGAGCGCGAGGTCGTGGATGCGCTGCGGAGTCACCACAAAGCTGGGCAGCAACAGCGCACGCATGTCCGCCACGGGAATGTCCTTCTCGAGGCCCAGCAGGTTGCGCGGCTTGTTCGGCAGCTTGGTGCTGCTGTAGACCTGCTTGAGCAGCCGGTCTTGATCTGCCTGCGAGAGTGTGGCTGGCGGCGCCGAGTTCTCCGAAGTGGCCTGCTGGCGCCGCAATTCACGGCGTCGCTCGGCATTCATGGCGTCTTCGAGCGAGCGCTGCTGCAGCGCCGCGCGCTCATGCTCGAGGTCGGCCCAGCCCGTGATGGTCAGTGTCACGCCGGGCCTCTCGTTCATCAGCTTGGCGACGTGATCGAGATGGCCCGGGTCGGTCGGCTCGCCACTGCCGGGTGCGAAGTCCACCTGGCTCATGTCCTTGCCGCCCGGTCCGGAGAACAGCGAGAAGGGTGAGGTCAGCGCCTTGCCGATCAGGTTCATGATGGCTTTGAACACCAGGCCGCCCACACTGAACTCTGGGTCGTTGATGGAACCGCTGATGGGCAGGTTGATGTCGATGACGCCATCGCGGTCCTTGAGCAGGGCCACGGCCAGGCGCACTGGCAGCTTCGTGGCGTCCGCACTCTCCACGGCCTTGCCGAAGGTCAGCTGATTGAGCACGAGCTGGTTCTCGGCCTGCAGGGCGCCACCAGCCTCGACCTTGTAATGCAGCTTGGTGGACAGCTTGCCGCGTTCGATCTCGTAGCCGGCGTACTTGCCCGAATAGGGCGAAAGCGGGGCCAGCTCGATGTCCGTGGCCTTGGCGGTGATGTCCAGCACTGGCGGCGACACCGCGGGATTGATCTGGCCACCGATCTCCAGCAGCCCGGTCCCGGCCACCTTGCCACTCAGATTGACGGCGGCGCTGTCCGCCTTGTCGGGCGAGAAGGCGCCCAGGCGGCCCACGAGTTCGGTCAGCTGCGCGCTGTAGTTGGGCCTGACGAAATGGTCGTTGAAATCCACCTTGCCCTGGTTCAGCTCGGTGGCCTGCACCGACAGGCGCAGCGCAGGCTTTGCAGCCTGCTCGGGTTGCGACGCGGCCTTGGCCGGTCCTGCCGGAGGGCCGCCGAGCTGCTGCAGGTTGAGCTTGCCCTGCTCGTCCACGAGGAGGCTGGCGTAGAAATCGTCGAGCCGTGCAAGACGTACGGCGAGCTGGGGCGACCCCGAGGGCGCCATCGCGAACTTCAGGCCGTCGAGGTGCAGGGTCTGCCAGCTCAGCAGATTGGGGCCCGCACTGCGCTTGCCGTCGACGCGCGCCAGCTGCGCCAGGCGCAACTCGGCCACCTGCAGATCCCCCTCCACCTTCGCCTGCCAGCCGCCAGACTGCTGCCGCATGGCCACGCTGCCGAGCCAGCCCAATTCGGCGCGTTTGAGCCTCAGGCCCCACGTGGGGTCGAGGGCTTCGTCCAGCCATTGCAAGGGCAGCGCGGCGAGACGCAGCTGGCCCGATGCCGCCAGCGGCGCCAGGCCGAGTTGCCCTTTCCATTGCAGGGTGCCGCGCTGGGTCGCTCTGGCTTGCGGCGCGCCGAGCGTGAAGCTGAGGCTGGCAGGAATTGCCTGGCCGCCGGACGGCCAGGCGAGCTTGCCGATCTGGGCCTCGATCGCGTCGACGTCGACGGCGAGCGTGTCTTCGGGCGAACCGTCGCCGAAACTGGCATCGCGCACACGCAGGGCGCCATGCTCGAGACCGAGCCCCGCCAACTCCAGGGACCAGGGCGGCGAGGCATCGCCGCCGCCCTCCCCGGCTGGCAGCTCGTGGTGCCAGTGACCGTCATGGTCGCGCGCGACTTGCACCACCGGCTTGGAGAGCCGCAACGTGCCGAGCGCGAGATGGCGCGACCCGAGTTCGGCGCGGGCTGCATCGAGCACGATCTCCTGGGCATTCACGAGCGGCTGGCCACGGCCGTTGGCCAGCTGCAGCTCGCGCAAGCCCAGGTCCTTGAGCGCCAACACGGTCCGGGCCTGGGCTTGCGGCTTGAGCGGATCTGCCACGCTGAGCAGGGCCGATCCGTCGAAAGTGCCCTGCAGTTTGAGCGGAAGCGCGGCCTGCAGCAGGGGCGAGAAGGCCGCCAGGTCAAGGCCCTTCCAGCGCAGGCCCAGTTCCGCCATGGGCTCGGCCAAGGCACCTTCGCCCGAAAGTGCCGCGCCCTGGAGCTTCAGCGAGTAGCTGATGGGTGTGCGGCCGGCCAGAGGCCACCGCAGCGCTCCCAGCTTGAGCGACAACGCTTCGGCCACGATCTCCGGCCGTTTGGCCATCGGGGCCAGGGTCAGCCGCCCTCCTTCGAGCTCGAAGCCTTCGAGCCCCAGGAGCCAGGGCGCGGCCGGGGCTACGGGGGCTACGGGGGCTACAGGGGCTACAGGAGCAACATGGGCAACATGGGACACACGGGCCGCTACAGCCCTCGGCGGCTCGGCCACCGGCAAGGAAGACGGCGTCAGCGAAACCGCCAAGCCACGCCACCGGATCTGTCCCAGCAGCACTTGGCGCCTCAGGGGCTGCACGTCCCGCAAGCCGACCTGCAGCGTGTCCCAGGCTGCCAGCGGACTGCCCTGGGGCGTCTGGAGCACGGCGCCATCCATGCCGACTTCCCCGGACAAGGCCAGCGCGCCCTTGGCAAAGTGCAGCTTGAGGCGCGCCGTCAACAGGCCTTTCTCGAGGCGTATCGGCAAGCTGCGCGGAAGGTAACCGGCATAGGCACCGAGCTCCAGCGCGTCGAGATGGAGGTCCAGCGTAGCCTCGGGCGGTGTCGCGAAGGGCAAGGCCTCGCCCTGACCGCCGAAGGCCACGCCGTTGAGCTTGCCGCCCCAGGCCGGATCCACCTCCACCTTCTCGTCGGCATCGAAGCTCGAGATGAAGGGCAGTTCGAAGTGAAGGTCGGAGATCGTGTGCTGGCGCTGCGCCGGTTGGTCGTTGAAATGGATCTCGCCGCCGCTCAGGCGGATGTTGTAGAGCGCAAAGTCCGCTGTCTCGCTCTTCGGACCGGCCGAAGGCTTGGAGAAGCGCTCGATCAAGTCGTCCACGTCGAAATGTCCCTCGCCCGTACGTGCCAGGTTCAGCACGGGCCGCTCCACGCTCAGCGAGCCCAGCACCGGACTCAGGTGCAGCAGCGAGCGCAGAGAAAGCGCTGCGTTGACGCTGCCCACGCTCAGTAGCGGTTGCTGCTGGCCGGGTGTCCCGGCCACATGGATGCCTTGTACGACGAGGCCCAGGCGCCAGGGCTGGAAGTGCACCTGCTCGATCGTGACCTGGCGACCCAGGGCCTGGCTCGCCAGGCGCGCCCCGCTGTCCCGGACCCATCCCGGCAAGAGCAGCCAGGCAAGCGCCAGCAGGAGGACGACGAGTCCCAGCAGCACCAGGAAGGCGCGAAACAGTCGGTTCAGCCAGAGAGGTCTCATACGTCGGTCACCATGCTTCGGGGCATTATCCTTGCGGCCCCTGGTTTTATCGGACATTGGCATGCCCGAACTAACGCCCGACCTCCGCGCCCTGCTGACATTCCTGAGCTTGCCGCCGATACCCATGCTGATCGTGATCGTGCTCGGCACCCTGCTCGTGCGCCGCAGGCCAGGCTGGAGCCGAGGAATGCTGTGCTTGGGCGTGCTGAGCCTATGGCTCTTCAGTACGGAAGGCATGGCCCAATGGCTGAGCCTGCATGTGCTGCGGGTACCACCTGCGCTGAGCGAGGCACAAGCGCAGGCATTGCGCCGCCAGAACGCCGAGTCCCATGACGTGGCGGTGCTCGTGCTCGGTGGCGGCGCGGCCGAGATGGCGCCGGAGTACGACCGGGCCGAACTCAAGCAACTGTCCATGGAACGACTGCGTTACGGCGTCTGGCTCGCCAAGCGCATCGGCGCCCCCCTGGGCTTCACCGGTGGCCCAGGCTGGAACCGGACGACGCCCGACATGACGGAGGCCGAACTGGCCCTGCGCACGGTGCAGGAGTACGGCTTCAAGTTGCGCTGGGTCGAGAACCAGGCCCGTGACACGCGCGGCAACGCCAACTACAGCGTGCCGCTGCTGCTGGACGATCACATCCGCACGGTCGTGCTGGTCACGCACGGCTTTCATATGCCGCGCACGCTGCAAAATTTCGAGAGGGTGGCGCAGGGGCGCCTCGAATTCGTGACTGCGCCGATCGGCTTGCGGGCGGATGCGATGTCGGAGGTGGGCGACTGGCTGCCGAGTGTCGGCGGGTTGGAGCGCTCGCGCTACGCCGTGCGTGAGTGGCTCGCCCTGCAAGTGAGTCACTGAAAACAGAAACCCCTCCCGGCATTTAACCGGAAGGGGTGGGTGGCATTGCCACCTTGGGGCTCCGAGGCGTCTTGCCTTAGGGCTCCTGGCGCGCAACGATTGCGCCAGAGGGGTTGCCTGAAGTAGGCATCACTAATTTAGATGAAGCCGCCCGGCCGTTCAAGACCGGGTAAACAGCGCTTGAAACAATTCATCGGCGCGGCGGTCTGCCTCGGGCGTCATCGTGATCGTGCGTCCCCATTCACGGCTGGTTTCACCGGGCCACTTGTTGGTTGCATCCAGCCCCATCTTGCCACCCAGGCCGCTGACGGGCGAGGCGAAATCTAGGTAGTCGATGGGTGTGCTGTCCACAAGCGTTGTGTCGCGCACCGGGTCCATGCGGGTGGTGATGGCCCAGACGACCTCCTTCCAGTCCCGGATGTCCACGTCCTCGTCCACGACAACGATGAACTTCGTGTACATGAACTGGCGCAGAAAGCTCCACAGGCCGAACATCAGCCGTTTGGCATGGCCAGCATAGGCCTTGCGCATGGAAATCACCGCCATGCGGTAGCTGCAGCCCTCGGGCGGGAGGTAGAAGTCGACAATTTCCGGGAACTGCTTCTGCAGGATGGGCACGAAGACCTCGTTGAGCGCCACGCCCAAGATCGCAGGCTCGTCGGGGGGCTTTCCGGTGTAGGTCGAGTGGTAGATGGGCTCCCGGCGCTGGGTGATGCGGCTGATCTCGAAGACCGGAAACCAGTCCTGCTCGTTGTAATAACCCGTGTGGTCTCCATAAGGGCCCTCGAGCGCGTGCAAATAGCCGCCCCTCTCCTTCAGCGGGATCCCGCGCTCGCTGAAGCCCTCGTAGCCAGGCGCCGCCGCGGGGATGTGACCTTCGAGCACGATCTCGGCGCTGGCCGGCGCCTGCAGCTTGCGCTCGCCTTCACCCACCGAGGTTTCGACCAGTTCGGTGCGCGAGCCGCGCAGCAGCCCTGCGAACTGATACTCCGACAGACTGTCGGGCACGGGCGTGACCGCGCCCAGGATGGTGGCTGGATCGGCGCCCAGGGCCACCGCGATGGGAAAGGGCTTGCCCGGGTTGGTCAGCGCGAAGTCCCGGAAGTCCAGGGCGCCGCCGCGATGGGCCAGCCAGCGCATGATGAGCTGGTTGCGGGCAATCAGTTGCTGACGATAGATGCCCAGGTTCTGCCGGCCGCGCGGCTTGGCCACACCCTGCGGCCCCCGCGTGATGACGAGGCCCCAGGTGATGAGCGGCGCCACGTCGCCGGGCCAGCAGGTCTGGATGGGCAGGCGCCCCAGATCGACGTCGGGACCCTCGAAGACCTCCTGCTGGCAGGCCGCCTTGCGGACCTGTGCAGGCTTCATGTCCCAGAGCGCCTTGGCCATTTCCACGAGCTTGCCTACGTCCTTGAGGCCGCGAGGCGGCTCGGGCTCCTTGAGGCTGGCCAGCACTTGGCCCACTTCGCGCAACTCGGCCAGGCTCTGGGCCCCCATGCCCAGCGCCACCCGCCGCGGCGTGCCGAACAGATTCGTCAGCAAGGGCATCTTGTGGCCCACTGGGTTTTCAAACAGCAGGGCCGGGCCTTCGGCGCGCAGCACCCGGTCGGACAGCGCGGTCACCTCCAGATGAGGGGAGATCGGCTCCGTCACGCGCCGGAGCTCTCCCAGGCCCTCCAGCCCGTGCAGAAAGTCGCGAAGATCGCGGTACTTCATAACTAATTGGAATTTAGATTTAAATCCATATGCTTGACGGGTTATTTTCGATCCATAGAATCCGCGCTGCCTTGGATCCCCAGGGTTAACCCGTGCTCCGACCTTTGGGATGGTTGGGGCACCACGCTGCCGATGGACGCCGGTCCGCCAAGCCGCTGAAATAGCGGTGTATGGCCCTTAGTGCCGGCCCATTATCACTGCCGCCAGTACGCCTTTGGCCCTTCACAGGGTTGCGGGTGGAGGAGCGGTAGAGAAGAAAGGAGTCGCATGACAGCGCGCTTTGAAGTTTCCTCCCTCGCCCGCCGCGCCGGCGCCGCCGCCACCGTGTTCGTCAAGGACATCGGTCAAGGCCTGCTGGTCGTGAGCCACAACACGCTGGCCCTCGTCGGTCTGGCCGTGGTTTCCCTTGCCCTGACCTTCGGAAGCCAGGCCGAGCTGCGTAGCCAAATCGAAGCCAAGGTGCTGGACTGGCTCAGCGCTCGCCAGGAGGCCCGCGCCGAGGCTGATGGCGACACCCTGATCGCCACCGCCGAACCGGATGCCGTCGCCCGCGCCACGGCGGCGGACCCCCGCGAGCTCAACCGCCAGCAGGCGGCCGTGGCCCAGTATCTGACCCGCCGCTACCACGTCGCGCCCGAACCGATTGCCCGCCTCGTCAAGGAGGCCTGGTCGGCAGGCCCGCGCGCACACCTGGAGCCGACCCTGATCCTGGCCGTGATGGCCGTGGAGTCGGGTTTCAACCCCTTTGCCCAGAGTTCTGTCGGTGCCCAAGGCCTGATGCAGGTCATGACGCGGGTCCACGACGACAAGTACGAAGCCTTTGGCGGCAACCACGCCGCCTTCGATCCGGTCACGAATCTGCGCGTGGGCGTGCAGGTGCTCAGGGACGCGGTGCGCCGCGGCGGCAGTATCGAGGAGGGTCTGCGCCTGTACGTCGGCGCTGCAAATCTTGGCGACGACTCGGGCTATACCGCCCGTGTGCTCGCTGAACAGGAGCAGCTCAATGCCGCCCTTGCCGGCCGCACGCCGGTGGCTCAGCAAGCCAAGCCCGCGAGCGGCGCCGCGGACGAACGGGTCGCGCTGCTGCAGCACTGATCTACACTCCCCTACTCGCGCGACTGGCGATCAAGGTCGCGGCCCGGTGCAGCATGCCGGGCCTGCGGCCTGAGGTGATGAACACCGGGGAGCGCGAACGATCCTTGCATCGTCTTTCAGCCGTTCGCCTGGGCAGCCCTGCGTTCCGACGTCAGGGCGTCATCATTCAAGCCCCAACACAATGTTTGATCGCAACACCTCCACCATCGCCCAGGTCGATCCAGACCTCTGGGCCGCCATCCAGAACGAGAACCGTCGCCAGGAAGATCACATCGAGCTGATCGCCTCGGAGAACTACACCTCGCCGGCCGTGATGCAGGCTCAGGGTAGCCAGCTGACCAACAAGTACGCCGAGGGCTATCCCGGCAAGCGCTACTACGGCGGCTGCGAGTACGTGGACGTGGTGGAACAGCTGGCCATCGACCGCCTGAAGGAGCTCTTCGGCGCCGAGCACGCCAATGTGCAACCCAACTCGGGCTCCCAGGCCAACCAGGGCGTGTTCTTCGCGCTCCTCCAGCCGGGCGACACCATCATGGGCATGAGTCTGGCCGAAGGGGGCCACCTGACGCACGGCATGCCGCTGAACATGAGCGGTAAGTGGTTCAAGGTTGTGTCCTACGGCCTGACCGAGAAGGAAGAAATCGACTACGACGCTATGGAGCGTCTGGCCCGCGAGCAAAAGCCCAAGCTGATCATCGCTGGCGCGTCGGCCTATTCGTTGCGCATCGACTTCGAGCGCTTCGCCAAGATCGCCAAGGAGATCGGTGCCTATTTCATGGTGGACATGGCCCACTATGCCGGTCTGGTCGCCGCGGGCGTTTACCCGAACCCGGTGCCACATGCCGACGTGGTGACCTCCACGACGCACAAGAGCCTGCGCGGCCCGCGCGGCGGCTTCATCCTGATGAAGGATCATGTGGCCAAGCAGATCAACTCGGCCATCTTCCCCGGCATCCAGGGCGGCCCGCTGATGCACGTCATCGCCGGCAAGGCCGTGGCCTTCAAGGAGGCCCTGTCGCCCGAGTTCAAGGCCTACCAGGAACAAGTCGTCAAGAACGCCAAGGTGCTGGCCCAGGTGCTGACCGAGCGCGGCCTGCGCATCGTCTCGGGCGGCACCGACAGCCACGTGATGCTCGTCGACCTGCGTCCCAAGAACATGACGGGCAAGGAAGCCGAGGCCGTGCTGGGCAAGGCCCACATGACCTGCAACAAGAACGGCATCCCGAACGATCCGCAAAAGCCCATGGTCACAAGCGGCATCCGCCTGGGTACGCCCGCGATGACGACGCGCGGCTTCAAGGAAGAGCAGGTCCGGATCACGGCGAACCTGATCGCGGACGTCCTGGACAACCCGCACGACGAGGCCAACCTGGCCGCGGTGCGCGAGAAGGTTGCGGCGCTGACGCGCGACTTCCCCGTCTATCGCTGAGTCACTCGGCTGAGCGATGCGCTGTCCGTTCTGCTCTCATACCGAAACCCAGGTCGCCGAGACTCGGGAATCGGATGAGGGCGACGTGATCCGCCGCCGCCGCCGCTGCCTGCACTGCGACAAGCGCTTCACCACCTACGAGCGACCCGAGATCGCACTGCCCCTGGTGGTGAAGAAGGATGGCACGCGCGCCGACTTCGACCCGAACAAGCTGCGCGCTTCCATGACATTGGCGCTGCGCAAGCGCCCCGTGAGCGTCGAGCAGATCGACGCCGCGCTGGCCCGCATCGAGGAAAAGCTGCTCGCCAGCGGCGCGCGCGAAATGCCCTCGACCAAGCTCGGTGAGTATGTGATGCGCGAGCTCAAGAAGATCGACAAGGTCGCCTATGTGCGCTTCGCCTCGGTCTACCGCAGCTTCGAAGACGTCGACGAGTTCCGGCAGCTGATTCGGGAAATCTGAGCTTCAGTTTTTCCCCCGTGGATTCGGGCCCAAGCCAGGGCCTTGTCCTCCGCCTTCGACGCGTACGGCCGCGCACGGCAGGCCTGCCCTTTCCGGCCACGCCATCGATCCAGGCATTGGGCACTTCGCCAGCAACCATGACCGTGCTCCACCAGGATGCCGCCACGCCCCGGCACGCACTCTGAGTAGACTGCCGCCCATGCACCCCCCCGTCGACACCGTCTTCATGCGCCGGGCCCTGGCCCTCGCCGAATCAGCAATCGGCCTGACCGAGCCGAATCCGCGCGTCGGCTGTGTGATCGTCAACGACCAAGGCGAGGTCATCGGCAGCGGCCATACGCAGCAGGCCGGCGGCCCACATGCCGAGGTCATGGCCCTGCGCGACGCCGCCGCCCGGGGCGCCGACGTTCGCGGGGCCACGGCCTACGTGACGCTGGAGCCCTGCTCGCACCACGGACGCACGCCGCCCTGCTGCGACGCCCTGATCGCGGCCGGCTTGAAGCGCGTGGCGGCTGCCGTACAGGACCCGAACCCCCAAGTCGCCGGCCAGGGACTCTCCCGCCTGGCCTGCGCCGGCATCGAGGTCAGTTGCGGCCTGCTTGCCGAGGAGTCTCGCGAGCTCAACATCGGCTTCTTCTCCCGCATGCAGCGCGGCCGGCCCTTCGTGCGCATGAAGATCGCGGCCTCGCTGGACGGTCGCACAGCGTTGAGCGACGGCCGCAGCCAGTGGATCACGCAGGAGGCGGCGCGCCGCGATGGGCATCTCTTTCGCAAGCGCGCCGGCGCCATCCTGACTGGCATCGGCACAGTCCGCGAGGACGATCCGCGCCTGGACGTCCGGCTTGTCGAGACACCACGCCAGCCGCTGCGGGTCATCATCGATTCGCGCCTGGAGATTTCTCCCTCGGCGCGCATCCTGCAGCCGCCAGGCGACGTGCTTGTCTATAGCGCCGGCCCGCTGCGCGCAGGCATTGAGGTCGTCGCCTTGCCAGGTCCCGGTGCCAAGGTTGATCTGGGCGCGGCCCTGGCCGACCTGGGCCGCCGCGGCATCAACGAGCTCCACGTCGAGGCCGGTCATAGGCTCAACGGCTCTCTGCTGCGCGAGGGCCTCGTAGACGAACTCCTCATCTACATGGCCCCCATGCTGATCGGCCCGGGCCGCGAGCTGGCCGCCCTGCCGCCCCTGCCGGGCCTGGATCAGGCCAGCCGCTGGCAATGGCTCGACATGACGCCCGTAGGCCCGGACCTTAGACTCCGAGCCCGGCCCCTTTAGAATCCGGGTCTATGCCTATATCCCCCGTCCCCGAGCTGGTTGCCGAACTGGCAGCTGGTCGTATGGTCATTCTGGTCGACGAAGAAGATCGCGAGAACGAAGGCGATCTGGTTCTGGCCGCTGACCACGTCACCCCCGAGGCGATCAATTTCATGGCCAAATTCGGCCGTGGCCTGATCTGCCTGACCCTGACCCGCGAACGTTGCGAGCGCCTGCAATTGCCGCCCATGGCCACCCGCAACGGTACGCGCCACGGCACCGCCTTCACCGTCTCCATCGAGGCGGCCACGGGCGTGTCCACCGGCATCTCGGCGGCCGACCGCGCCCGCACCGTGCAGGCCGCAGTGGCCCGCAACGCCACACATCGCGATCTCGTCCAGCCCGGACACATCTTCCCGCTGCAAGCCCAGGATGGTGGTGTGCTGATGCGAGCCGGCCATACCGAGGCCGGCTGCGACCTGGCCCGCATGGCCGGTCTGGAGCCGGCCGCGGTCATCTGCGAGATCATGAAGGACGACGGCACCATGGCCCGGCTGCCGGACCTGGAAGTATTCGCCCAGGAGCACGGCATCAAGATCGGCACCATCGCCGCCCTGATCGAGCACCGCAGCCGCAACGAAACCCTCATCGAGCGCGTCGCCCAGCGCCCGCTGCAAACCGCCCAGGGCCCATTTGAGTGCCACGTTTTCCGCGACCGCGCCGGTGGAGTGCACATGGCCTTGTCGGTCGGCCAGTGGTCGGCGAGCGACGAAGTCCCCGTGCGCGTGCACGAGCCGCTCTCGGTGCTGGACCTGCTCGACGCCGGACATTGCAGCCACTCCTGGCCCCTGCCGAGCGCGCTGGCCGAGCTGCAGCGCGCTGGCCACGGTGTGGCCGTACTGCTCAACTGCGGCGCCGAGGAACCCGGCGGCATCGTCACCCGCATGCAGGGAAGTGAAGCCAACCTGGCGCCGGTCATGGACCTGCGCACCTATGGCGTCGGCGCCCAAATTCTGCGCGAGCTGGGCGTCCACCGCATGAAGCTGCTCGGCAGCCCGCGCCGCATGCCCAGCATGACCGGCTACGGTCTCGAAGTCACGGGCTTCATCGCCCCAAGAAAATAAGGAGCCGGGCCATGCAAGGTTCCGATCAAGGTCCCGTCACCAACGTCAGCGGCCAGGGTCTGCGCATCGGCGTGGTCCAGGCACGCTTCAACCACGCCATCACCGGCGCCCTCGCCAAGGCCTGCATCAGTGAGCTGCACGCCCTGGGCGTGGCGGCCAATGCCGTCGAGCACGTGACCGTGCCCGGCGCGCTCGAAGTGCCCGTGGCACTGGCGGCCATGGCCGCGAGCAAGCGATTCGATGCGCTCGTCGCGCTCGGCTGCATCATTCGCGGCGAGACCTACCATTTCGAGCTCGTCGCCAACGAGAGCGGCAGTGCCGTCACCCGCGTCTCGCTGGACCACCAACTGCCCATCTCGAACGCCATCCTCACCGTCGAGAACGAAGCGCAGGCCTGGGCCCGTACCGAAGAAAAAGGCCGCGACGCAGGCCGTGTGGCCGTCGAGATGGCCCATTTGATGAAAGCATTGTCGTGAGCACCCAGCCAGCCGCCCCGGCCAAGAAGAGCGCGCCTGCCAAGAAGGCAGCGCCGAAGTCAGCCCGCCGCCGCTCGCGCGAGTTCGCGCTGCAAGGCCTCTACCAGTGGTTGATCACCGGCGAAGACCTCGCCGCGATCGACGCCCACACGCGCGAGCAAGAAGGCTTCGGCAAGGTCGACAAGGCGCACTACGAGGCGCTCCTGAACGGCTGCATGCACGAAGCCGCCGACCTCGACGCCGTGCTCGCCCGACATGTGGACCGCCAGACGAACGAGCTCTCGCCCATCGAGCACAGCGTGCTGATGATCGGCGCCTACGAGCTCAAGCACTGCGTGGACATTCCCTACCGTGTCGCCATCAACGAGGCCGTCGAGCTGGCCAAGTCCTTCGGCGGCACCGACGGCCACAAATACGTCAACGGCGTGCTGGACCGCGCGGCCACGGACCTGAGGCCGCAGGAAGTAGCGGCGCATCTCAACGCCAAATGAAGCTCGCCCGCCGGCTCGACGGTATCGAGCCCTTCTACGTCATGGAAGTTGCCAAGGCCGCCGATGAAATCGCGCGCAGCCCCTTGTGCGACCCAGCCCGCGGCGGCCGGCCCATGATCTACCTGAACATCGGCGAGCCCGAGTGGGGCGCGGCGCCTCTCGTGGAGCAGGCGGCGCGCAACTGCATCGCGAATGCGCAGACGCGCTACACCCACGCCGCCGGCCTACCCGCCCTGCGTGAGGCGATCTCACGCTGGTATGTCCAGCACTTCGGGTTGGCCATCGCGCCCGATCGCATCGTCGTCACCGCAGGCGCCTCGGCGGCCTTGCAGCTTATGTGTTTGGCGCTCTTCGAGCGCGGCGACCGCGTGCTGATGCCCGATCCGAGCTACCCCTGCAACCGCCACTTTGTCGCAGCGGCCGATGCGGAGCCGGTGCTGCTGCCCTGCGGGCCCGAGCAGCGCTTCCAACCGACCGCCGCGCAGCTGACCCAGGCCTGGGACGCAGGGACAGCCGGCGTGCTGCTGGCATCGCCGAGCAACCCGACCGGTACCTCGATTGCCGCGGAAGAGCTTCGCGCGATTGCGCAAGCCGTGCGCGAGCGCAAGGGCGTCACCATCGTCGACGAGATTTATCTGGGCCTGAGCTACGACGAACGATACGGTGGCAGCGCTTTGGCGCTCGGCGAGGACATCATCTCCGTCAACAGCTTCTCCAAGTATTTCGGCATGACGGGCTGGCGGCTGGGTTGGCTGGTCCTGCCTCCCGGGCTCGTGGCTCCGGTGGAGAAGCTCGCGCAGAATCTCTTCATCTGCCCTTCGACCCTCGCGCAGCACGCGGCCCTGGCCTGCTTCGAGCCTGAGAGCCTCGCCGAGTACGAGCGCCGCCGCGCCGCACTGAAAGAGCGCCGCAACTACATCGTGCAGGCACTGCGCGAGCTGGGCCTGCCGGTGCCCGTCATGCCCGACGGCGCCTTCTACGCCTGGATCGACGTCTCCAAGTTCAGCGACAACAGCTGGGACTACGCCTTCGAGCTGATGCAGCGAGCCCAGATCGCCCTCACACCGGGCCGCGATTTCGGCCATGCCGAACCGGGCCGCTGGCTACGCCTGTCCTTCTCCGGCTCGATGAGCGACATGCGCGAAGCTGTTTCGCGCTGGAAGCAATGCCTGTGAAACCGTTCGAGCACCGGGTGCGGGTGTACTGGGAAGATACGGATGCCGGCGGCATCGTCTTCTACGCCAATTACTTGAAATTCTTCGAGCGGGCCCGCACCGAGTGGCTGCGCTCTATCGGCTTCGGCCAGCAAGCGATGCGTGAGGACACCGGCCTGATCTTCGTGGTGGCATCGACCAGCGTGCGCTATCTGCAGAGCGCCCGGCTGGACGACGAGCTTCGCGTCACCGTGGAGCCGCGCGAGACCGGTCGCGCGAGCATGAACATCTTCCAGCAGGCGTTTCGAGGCGAAACCCTGCTGACGGAAGGCGAAATCCGCATCGGCTGCGTTGAGTCGCAGACCTTGAAATCCAGCAGAATCCCCCAGGCCATCCTGAGTGCCATCCCCCAATGAACAACGACCTCTCCATCGTCTCCTTGATCCTGCACGCCAGCTTCGTCGTGCAGCTCGTGATCGCTGCCCTGCTGCTGGTCTCTGTGGCCAGCTGGACCGTCATCTTCGGCAAGCTCATCTCGCTCAGGCGGGTCAAGGATGGCAACGAAGCTTTTGAGCAGGAGTTCTGGTCGGGCAAGAACCTGAACGAGCTGTTCAACACGGTCGGCAATCGCAAGGACGGTGCCCCGCTGGAACGCATCTTCGCCTCGGGCATGCGCGAGTTCCTCAAGCTGCGCGAGAAGCGCATCTCCGATGCCACGGCCATGCTCGACGCCTCGCGCCGCGCCATGCGCGCCAGCTTTCAGCGCGAGCTCGATGCGATGGAGAGCAACCTCTCCTTCCTCGCCTCGGTCGGCTCGGTCTCGCCCTACATCGGCCTGTTCGGCACGATCTGGGGGATCATGCACGCCTTCGTCGGCCTCTCCAATCTGACCCAGGTCACGCTGGCCACGGTTGCGCCGGGCATTGCTGAAGCGCTTGTGGCCACGGCCATCGGCCTGTTCGCCGCGATTCCCGCCGTGCTGGCCTTCAACCGCTTCGCGCGCCAGATCGACCGCAGTGCCATCACGCTGGAGACCTTCATCGAGGAGTTCTCCAACATCCTGCAGCGCAACGCCGGCGCGCCCGTGCAAGGACACTGACATGGCAGCCCTCGCCTCGCGCGGCCGCGGACGGCGCCGCACCATCAATGAGATCAATATGGTGCCTTTCATCGACGTGATGCTGGTGCTGCTGATCATCTTCATGGTCAGCGCCCCGCTGATCACGACGGGCGTTGTGGACCTGCCCAGCGTGGGCCACGCCAAGAACCAACCCGAGCACGTGATTCACCTGACGGTGGGCACGGACGAACGCATCCAGTTCAAGGTCGACGAGGGTGGCGCGGAAAGGCCCTTGCCCTTGAGCAATGTGGCCGAGGCCGTCAAGCTGGCCCAGGCCGGCGACGCAGACACACCCGTCGTTATCTCGGCCGACAAGGCCGTCAAGTACGAGGCCGTGGTCAAACTCATGGACACGCTGCAGCGCGCCGACGTCAAGCGCGTGGGCTTGGCGGTGCGAAACAGCGGAACCCAATGACCGGCTTCGCCCTTTCGCGCTTCCACGATCCACTGCGCCCGCCCGAGGCGCCTGGTATGGGCCGCGGCCTGGCTTTCGCGCTCATCGCCCATGGCCTGCTCGTGCTGGCCTTGAGCCTCGGCGTGGCCTGGCACACGAGCACGCCGCAGGCCTTCGAGGCCGAGTTGTGGTCGGCCGTGCCGCAGGCCGCCGCACCCAAGGCCGTGGAGCCCCCGCCCGAGCCCGAACCCGAGGTCAAGCGCGAACCGAATCCGCCGCAACCCACGGCCGAGGAGTTGCAGGCGCACGCCGATGCCGAGATCGCCATCGCCAAGGCCAAGGAGGAAAAGAAACGCAAGGAGCTGGCGGAACAGCAGAAGCTGCTCGAGAAGAAGCGCGAGGAAGACAGGAAGGCCGCTGAGGACAAGAAGAAGCTCGACCAGCAGAAGCAGGAAAAACTGGACAAGCTCAAGGCCGAGAAGGCGATCAAGGATGCCGACGCCAAGCGCGAGGCCCTGCGCCAGGATTACATCAAGCGCATGCAGGGCATGGCCGGCGCCACCGGCGCTCCCACGGCCACCGGCACGGCGCTGCGCAGCTCCGGCCCTTCGTCGAGCTATCGGGGCCGCATCGTGGCCCGCGTGAAGCCCAACATCATCTACAGCGGTGACCCGGCGGGCAATCCAGCCGCCGAAGTAGAGGTTCGCGTGGCGCCGGACGGCACCATCATCGGCCGCAAACTCGTCAAGCCCAGCGGCGACCCGGACTGGGACAACGCCGTGCTTCGCGCGATCGACAAGACCGAAATCCTGCCGCGCGATACCGACGGCAGCGTTCAGCCCCTCATGGTGCTGAGCTTCCGCCCACGCGACTGAGGACCAGGTGGTCCACGGACCACCTTCCTGCCCCCCACAGCGCCACCGTCATCAGCAGCACGCCCCAGAGCTCGTGTCCCATCAGCGCGGCCGGGGCGATGTCTTCCAGGCTCAGCGCGGCCATCACGTTGACGACCGAGAGCCCCAGCGCCGCGAAACGCCCGCCCAGGCCCAGAACGAGCAGCACTGGCAGGCCGAGCTCGCCGGCCGTGCCCATGTAGGCCGCGAGTTCGGGCGGCAGCACAGGCACGTGGTATTCGCTCTCAAACAGGGCCAGGGTCGTGCTCCAGTCGCGGATTTTGGTCAGGCCCGAGAGCCAGAACACCTGGGCCACGTAGAGTCGCGCGCCCAGCAGGGCCAGCGATTGCAGGTGCGCCAGAGGCCCGGCCACACAGGCCGGCATGCGCCCGCTGCCCAGACCCGGATCGGTGAAGCCGCGCCAGGCGCCGGCAAGAATGGATTTCAGCGTCATTGAATTTCCTCCGCTCCGATCAGCCAGCCTTGGCGCAGCGCCTGCTGCAGCCAGGCCCCGAAATCGAAGCCCTCTTCCATTGAATCGACCAGACTCGCCCCGTCGAGCTGTGCCTGCATGAAGCGCGCCGCCGAGTCGTCCAGTTCCTCGTGCAAGGCTCGCCAGCCGCTGCGCCACACGATGCGCCGTCCGAGCACTGCGGTGCCAGGCCGCAGCCTGAGCCGCAGGCGAGCCGGATCGCCACTTCCCAGCAAGGCCAGCGAATCGCCGTCGAAGACCGCGTCTGCCGCGCGAGCCGCCTCGTGCAGGGCCCAGTCGAGCCGGGCTTCGTCGACGAGCCGCTCTTCCATGCCCGGTTGAGCCTGCAAAAAACCGGCCAGTGCGTCGCCCCAGTCGGCCATGTCACCGCTGACGGGCGGATGCGCACGCCAGAAGGCCCAGGCCATGGCACCGAACTGCGCCTCGCCCAATTCCTCGAGCAAGCGCGGATAGGCACTGCCCAAGGCACGCGCAGCCAAGGCCTTGGCATTGCCCCGGTAGGCCTGCAGGGCGCGCGCCTCGCCGCCTTCGATGCCGGGCAGGCAGCGCAGTCCCGAGGGTTCGGCGCGGCCGAGAATGGCCTCGACGAGCAAGCCCTGCTGCGCCTGGCGGTTCATGCGGCCCTCCCCGCCTCGTCCAGCAAGACCTCGAGCGCCGGGACGTCGGTATCCCATTCGACCAGGGCCGGCGCCGCCGCGAATCTCTGCCGTGCGTGACGATAAACCTGCCACACGGCTTCCGACACACGGCTGCCATGGTCGTCGATCACGACGCCGGGTAGTTCGGCATGGCCCGCGAGATGAATCTCGCCAACGATGCCGTCCACCAGTTGATCAACCCAGGCGCAGGCAGCCGCCGTCGCGGCTTGTGCTTGCAAGCCCAGATTGCGCGCATTCACAACGAGGTTGTTCACATCGAGCAGCAGGCCGCAACCGCTTCGCTTGCACAGGGCGTTGAAGAACTCCGGCTCCGCCATCGAGTCGCTCTGCCAGCCCAGGTAGGCGCTGATGTTCTCCACCAAAATGGGCCGCCGCAGACGCTCCTGCACCTGGCCCACATGGCGCACCATCAGGGCCAGACTGTCGTCATCGTAGGCGATGGGCAGTAGATCGGCCGCATGCAGGCCCGAACCGATGCGTGCAAAGCTCGCGTGGTCCGAAACCTGCATCGGCTCCACCCGCTCGACCAGCCGGGCCAGCCGCTCCAGGTGCCGTGCATCCAGACCGGCAGCCGAGCCCAGCGACAAACCCACGCCGTGCAAGCTGACGGGGTACAGCTCGCGCCCCTGCATGAGTACGGCTAAAGCCGCACCGCCCTCGGCGAAGAAGTTCTCCGAGTGGACCTCGATGAAGTCCAGCGCCGGCCGGTCGCGCAGCAGCGGTTCGTAATGCGGCTGGCGCCAGCCGATGCCGGCCATTACTTCTTGGTCTTCAGCTTGGCCTTGGCTTCGTCGGCCGAGAGGCCGCCTGCGGACTTGCAACTGCCCTTGGCGACGAACTTCCAGTCGTCGGCGGCGTTGTCGGCCTTGGCCTGGCCGGCGCAGGAGTGGCTGCCGCTGATGTTGGAGCAGTCGTTCTGGCCCGCCTTGGCGATCCCGTAGCACTTTTCCTTGGGGGCCTTGTCATCGGCCTGGGCTTGGGCGACGAAACCAAGGGCGAGAGCGGCGGCAAGACCGGAGGCGAGGATTTGCTTGTGTTGCATAGGAATCTCCTGTGGGATGAAGGGATGAAGGTAGGAAGCAATCAAGGGTTGAAGAAGTGCGGCATGATCTGCCGACGCCGCTGAAGTCGCAAGAGCCTGTGGGATCCTTACACTCGCGGCCAAATGAATTCATTCGCCGCCGAGCTCGAATCGCTACGCCCCCAACTGATGAAGTACGCCCAGCTCCAGCTGCGCAACAGCGCCTGGGCCGAGGATGCAGTGTCCGAGACCCTTCTGGCCGCGCTCGAGAAGCCGCAGAGCTTTGCCGGCCGCTCCCAGCTCAAGTCCTGGCTGATCGGCATCCTCAAGCACAAGCTCGTGGATCAGGTTCGCCGCAACAGCCGCGAAATGTCGATGACGGCTGAGGACGGCGAGGATCTGGACGAGTCGCTCTTCCGGCCGGACGGCCACTGGCGCGAGCCGCCGCAAGATTGGGGTAACCCCGAACAGACCCTGGCCCAGGTCGATTTCATGCGCGTGCTCGAGGCCTGTGTGGACCAGTTGCCTGGCCAACAAGGGCGCCTATTCATGATGCGTGAGTGGCTAGAGCTCGATACCGATGAGGTCTGTAAGCTTTTGTCCATCAGCCCGACCAATCTGTGGGTCATGCTGCACCGCGCGCGTCTGCGTCTGCGCGAATGCCTGCAGCTCAACTGGTTCTCTGCCCCATGAAGCTCAAGCGTACCTGCCGCGAAGTCACTCATCTGGCGCTGCAAGCGCTGGAGCAGCCGCTGCCCCTGTCGGACCGGGTGGCCGTGCGCCTGCACCTGTGGATCTGCAAGTACTGCGTGGCCTTCACCCGCCAGCTCAAGCTGATGGAAAAGGCCGGCGAGAGGTGGCGGCGCTACTGCGAGGAGTGAGCGAGCGTGCAAGCGTGCCGACAGCAGGCGCCTCTTGCGGGTCGATTCAGCTGTGCACATCGCGCCACGAATCAGCCGAATTGACGCCAGGACGTGCCGTTGTTCATGCACCGCCCTGGGGTAAACAGGCCGTTATATGAGTGGTTTCCAATTACAGTCTCATTGCTGCGGCAAAAAGGGCCGCCGGAGAACTTGATGCCCGACCTGTCCCCTTTGAACTGGACGCTGGATGCGCCTGAAGACCGTCCGGCCGCCAAACCCAGGGCGGCGACAGTGACGCAGGAGCCCGCGGCCGATTTCCGCTGGCCGACTCCGCCCTATGCGGCTTATGCGCAACCCACCCTGCAGATGGCGCCGGAGCCCTGCGAGATCCTCGGCCTGAACAACAGCCGCAGCGGCGGCCACGTCATCCTGATCGCGCCCAACGAGCGCCTGGCCCACGTCAACGTCCCCCCGGCGCGCAGCGCCGTGCCGCTCAAATTCACTCAGTTTCGAGCCCTCAAGCTACTGCGCCCGGTGCCGGCTGCGCCGCGTGCGGAAGCAGTGCCGGGGGATTCCCTGAGCATTGACGATCGCCCTCGCAGCGAGTTCAAGCTCAACTTCGTCGGCGGCGGTGAACTGCGCGGCGTGACCATCGGCCATCTGCAAGACAGTCTAGGCCTGTTCCTTTTCCCGCCTGTCTCCAAAACGGACGACTCGGTGCTTCGCGTCTTCGTGCCGGCCGAGGTGCTCGATCAATTCGAGATCGGCGAGCGCATCGGCGACGTGCTGGTCAAGGAGCATGCGGCCACGGCCGAGCAGGTCGAGGCTGCCGCCAACGAGCAGGCCAACCTGCGTTCGCGGCGCGTGGGCGACATCCTCGTCGCCAAGCAAGTGGTCACGGGCGAGCAGCTGATGCAGGCGATCGAGCAGCAGGCTCGCATGCCGATGGTGCGCATCGGCGAGGCCCTGCTGGCCATGGAGCTCATCAACCAGGAACAGCTTGACGATGCCCTCGCCCAGCAACGCCTGGATCGCACGGTGCCGCTCGGTGAGTTGCTCGTGCGCAAGGGCGTGGTCAGCCGCCAGGCCCTGCAGTCGGCGCTGGCCCGCAAGATGGGTTACCCGCTCGTCGACGTCGACAACTTCGCCGTCGAGCCCGACGCGGTCAACAAGCTGCCCTATGCCGTGGCCAAGCGGCTGGAAGTGCTGCCGCTGGTGCTTCGCGACGGACGCCTGATCGTCGCGATGGAGGACCCGACGCGACGCGACGCGCTCGACGAAATCGAGTTCATCTCCCAGCTCAAAGTCACGCCCACGCTGTCCAAGATCGGCTCGGTGCAGTTCGCGATCCCCACGGCTTACGAGCGCTTCGGCGCTGAACCCGTCGCGTTCGGGGACGTGAATCTCCCCGCTTTCAGCCTCGACTTCCACAGCGACACCTCAGGCAAGTTGATGGAGACGCTGGAGCGCGAGGTCGAGCACGACGAGCGCGACGACGACCAGGCCATCGAGCAGAGCGACAACTCGCTCGTGCGCCTGATCAACACCATGATCAGCGAGGCGCACGGCATCGGCGCCTCCGACATCCACATCGAAACCCAGCCCGGCAAGGAGAAGGTGCGCATCCGCTTCCGCAAGGACGGCGTCATGCAGCCTTATCTCGAGCTGCCGTACACCTACCGCAACGCCATGGTCGCCCGCATCAAGATCATGTGCGACCTGGACATCTCCGAGCGCCGCAAGCCCCAGGACGGCAAGATCAACTTCGCCAAGTTCTCGTCGCAGCACCGCCTCGAACTGCGCGTGGCCACCATCCCGACCAACAACGGCTTGGAAGACGTCGTGATGCGTTTGCTCGCCTCGAGCAAGCCGCTACCACTGGACCAGATAGGCCTCACGTCGCGCAACCTTGCGGAGCTCAAGAACGCCATCTCGCGCCCCTACGGCCTGGTGCTGTGCGTGGGCCCCACGGGCTCGGGCAAGACGACCACGCTGCACTCGGCGCTCAGCTTCATCAACACGCCCGAGCGCAAGATCTGGACGGCCGAGGATCCGATCGAAATCACCCAGCCCGGTCTGCGCCAGGTCCAGGTTAATCCCAGGATCGACTGGACCTTCGCCAAGGCCCTGCGATCCTTCCTGCGCGCCGATCCGGACGTGATCATGGTTGGCGAAATCCGCGACGAAGAGACCGCCGAGATTTCCGTGGAAGCCTCGCTGACCGGTCACCTCGTGCTCTCGACCCTGCACACGAACAACGCCGCCGAGACCATCACGCGGCTGCTGGACATGGGCATGGATCCGTTCAACTTCGCCGATTCGCTGCTGGCCGTGATCGCGCAGCGCCTCGTGCGGCGCATGTGCACGCACTGCCGCGAAGCCGATGAGCTGCCCGACGCCACGCTCCAAGAGCTTGCCGACGACTACCTCCACGTCTTCCACGGCGACGACAAGCCCGATCGAGCGACCCTGATCGCGCAATGGACCCAGACGCATGGCAAGGACGGCCGCTTGCAGCGCTACCACTGCAAGGGTTGCGCCAAATGCGAGAAGAGCGGCTTCAAGGGTCGCGCCGCCCTCCACGAATTGCTGACCGTCTCCAAGGATCTTCGCCGCATGATCCAGACCGGCGCGCGTTCGGAGGAGCTCGCCCAATTCGCCTTGCGCCAAGGCATGCGCACGCTGCGCCAAGACGGCATCGAGAAGGTGCTTTCGGGCGTCACGACCATTGAGGAAGTCCGGGCCACCAGCAATAGCTGAGCTCGCCCGGCGCGTGCGAATGGCGCCCCGCCTCCCTGCCAATGTGAGCGATACCCGGGTCTGCCCTCGATTGTCCTGAGCGCCTGGCTTTGCGATAGTCGCCGGGTCCCCGCCGGTCTGCACTTTCCGGCGCTTGCAGTACGAAGACGGCCTCCAGCGGGCCGCCGCAAGAGTTCCCGTGAACATGAAGGGAGACAGCGATGGTTCAATCGCAGGGCGTGGCCGCCACAGCGGCTGCGCAACGCCTGCATGGCGACGGTGCACAGGTGCAGGCGATCGCCACCTCTCACGCACGCAGTGCCGCCTTCGGCCTGTGCCCTCAATCGACGATCGGGCCCGACGCCCTGGCCGCGGGCCCGCTGCAAGCCCATCGTGAACGTCACGCGCGGCTGCTGGCCCAGGCCGCGCCGCTGATGGACATGCTCGTCGAGCAGCTCGGTGCGGCGCGCCAGCTGGTGCTGCTGGCCGATGCCAGCGGCGTAGTCCTGCACCTGGCAGGCGACAACAGTTTCATCGAGCGCGTGCGCTCTGTCGGCTTGATGCCCGGGGGCAACTGGTCCGAGGCCAGCCGCGGCACGAATGCCATTGGCACCTGTCTGATGAACGAGCGCCCCACGCTCATTCACGGCCCCGAGCACTTCCTTCGCGCCCTGCACTTCCTCTCCTGCGTTGCAGCCCCCCTGCTCGATCACAAGGGCGCCCTGACCGGTGTCATCGGCATCGCGACCGAGCGGCGTGGCTATCACAACCACAGCCTGGCCCTGGTCGGCATGGCCGCACGCATGATCGAGCAGGCTGCCTTCACCGATCGCTTCGCGCGCCACGGCTGCCTGCATTTCCACGCCATGGCCGGGGCGCTGGGCACGCCAGCCGAAGGCCGCCTGGCCGTCGACGAGCAGGGACGCTGGCTCGGCGCCGACCGCCGCGCCATGGAACTGCTCGGCGACAGCATGACGCGGCTGCGCAGAGATGGCCTGAGCGGCCTGCTGGGTCCGCAAGTCCCCGCCCTGCTCGACCTGGCCCGAGACACGGTGATCCCCGTGGTCGTGCCCCGACCGGGCAACGGCGGCACTGAGCAATGGCATCTGCGCTACGTGCCGGGCGGTACGGAGGCAACGGCCATCACGCTCCCCGAGGAAACCGAGGGTGCCCGTGCCGCCTACACGCTCGCAGCGACCCTGACACCGCGGCAAAGTCAGGATCGCATGACGACGCTGCGCGAAGCTGAACGCCATGCCATCGAAGCCGCCGTGCAGTCCTGCGCCGGCAATCTGTCCATGGCTGCACGCCAGCTCGGCATCGGCCGCAGCACGCTCTATCGCAAGATCAAGATCGGAGCGCCAGGCGGCTGAACCGGATCACGCCCAGGCCCAAGGCCGTTCCAAACAGGACGACCGCGCAGCCCATGAGCATGCGCGGCTCCAAGGCCTCGCCCAAGAAGACATTACCCCACAACACGGCGAACACCGGGTTGAGGAAGGTCACCGCGATGGCGTTCGTGGGCCCCACCCGCAGCATCAGGCGGAAGTAGATGAGATAGGCCAGCGCCGTGCACAGCACCGCCAGCAAGCTCACGGCCAGCCAGGACTGCGGGGCCGGCGCAGCCGCCGGCCACAGCCGCACGGCCGGCACAAGCAGCCACAAGGTGGCCGCCCCCAGGCTGCCGCTGGCAATCGCAAGCGGTCGCACGCCCTTGACGTAGCGGCGCGTATAGCTGGCCGCCACGCCGTAGCACAGCGCCGCCACCAGGCACGCCACCACGGCCCAGCCGCTGCCACCGGGCTTGAACTCGGCGTGGTCCCAGGCCAGATACGCTACGCCACCGAAAGCGATCAGGAAGCCCACGGCCCGCGCGGCCGTGATCTTCTCGCCCAGCCACAGGGCCGCCACCAGCGCGCCGAACAAGGGCGAGGTGGCATTGAGGATGCTGGACATGCCTGCGGTGATGGACAGCGCCGCGTAGACGAAAAGGGCGAATGGCAGGGCCGTGTTCACCAGCCCCAGCACCAGCATCTGGCGCCAGCTCGCACGCACCTCGGCCCAGCCGCCTCGCCAGGCCAGCAGGGGCAGTAAGACCAGGCTGGCCAGGCCGACCCGGATGCAGGTCATTGGCACGGGCCCGAAGTCGTGTGCGCCGATGCGCATAAATAAAAAGGAGCCGCCCCAGATGGCAGCTAGGAGGATGAGCTGGAGGAAGTCAGTGGGCTTCAAGATCGAGCAGCGCCTTCTTGCGTTCGATGCCGCCGGCATAACCCGTCATTTCACCGGTGCTGCCGAGCACGCGGTGACAAGGGATGAGAATGGAGATCGGATTGCGCCCAACCGCAGCCCCCAGGGCCCGCGCCGCGTTCGGCCGACCCAGCCGCGCCGCGATGCAGCCATAGCTGTCCACCTCTCCCGGCGCGATCTTCAGTAGGGCCCTCCAGACCTCGCGCTGGAACTCGGTGCCTTGCGGGTCCAGCGGCAGCGTGGGCACTGGGCGGCCTTCGAAGTAGGCGGCCAGCGCCTGGCGCAACTGCTCGAAGAGCGGATCGTCACCGGTTGGCGCATCGATCTCGCCCGGATGGTGTCTCTGTCCGTCGAACCACAGCCCCGAGAGGCCCTGCGCGGTTCGCACGGCAAGCATGGGGCCCAGCGGCGTCTCCACTCGGCATTGCCGTACATAGTGCTTCTTCATGTCAGGGTCCTCCAGAAATGCAGCACGGCATAGCTGCGGTAGGGACGAAATTCATCGCCGGTGCCGATCTGTCCGCTGCGAGCCTTCTTCAGCGCCACGTCGCCCGGCAGCCAGGCATCGGGCCAGCTCCAGCCGCGCATCAACATGTAGCGAGCCGTCCAGGGGCCGATGCCTGGCAGGGCTTCGAGCTCGGCCTGGGCCCGCCTCAGCTGTTCGTCAGACGGCAGCGCGCCCTGAGCGAACAGCAGGCCCGGCCATGCCGCCGCGATAGCCTGTAATGCCGCGGCGCGCTGTCGGATGATGCCCAGTTCGGCAATGTGCTCGATGGGTGCGCCGGCAATGGCCTGCGGCTGCGGAAACCCGATGAGCCCCCCCTCCAGCGGCGTGCCGAAGCGCTCAACGAAACGGCCGGCGACGGTCCGCGCCGCGGCCACCGTGACTTGCTGGCCCAGCACGGCCCGCACGGCGAGCTCGAAGCGATCGAGCGCACCTGGCAAACGCAGACCCTGGGGCGCGCCGGCCGGCAAGGCCGCGGCAATGGCGGCCGGATCGGCGTCCAGATCGAGCCAGCGCCGCAACAGGGGCAGCAGGCTGGCCACGGCAGGCCAGAGCACAGGCGCCAGTTGCACCTCGACCCGACCGGGCCGCGTAAAGCTCACGCGAACCCCGCCCCGCAGGCATTGCTCTTGGTGGACGAGCACCACGCTGCGCTCGACCACGGCGTTAGGCACGTCGACCTGCTCCACCCCTCGGATGGCCCGAGCCTCGAGGAAGCGCAGCAAGCCGTCCACGTCGTAGGGCTCGCGATAGGCCAGACGCAAGGCGGGCACGCTTGCCTGCCCGCCCTCGCGGCGCAAGGCCGTGGGTTGGAGGCGGTAATGCGCCAGGAAGGCCGCGTTGAAGCGCCGCAGGCTGGCGAAACCGGACGCATGGGCGACCTGGGCCACCGGCAAGGCGCTGTCGGTCAGCAGCTGCTTGGCGAGCAGCAGGCGGCGCGTTTGCAGGTACTGAAGCGGCGTCACGCCATGCTCGGCTGCGAAGATGCGACGCAGGTGGCGGTCGGTCACGCCCAGGCGCTCGGCCACCGCGAACATGGAGTCCTCGCCCGCCTCGATCAACCGCGCCGCCTCGCGGGCCAGTTGGCCCGCCGCATCCATGGCCGTGAACGCCGAGCGCGGCGCCAGCTCCGGCCGGCACTTGAGACAGGGCCTGAAGCGCGCCGCCTCCGCCTGGGCCGCTGTGCCGAAGAAGCGGCAGTTGGCGAGCTTGGGTGTGCGCACGCGGCAGATGGGCCTGCAGTAGACGCCCGTGGAAGTCACGCCGACGAAGAACCGCCCGTCAAAGCGCGCGTCGCGGGCGACGAGGGCGGGATAGCAGGCGTTGGGTTCCAAGGGGTCCATGGCCGTCATCTTAGGTTGCCAAGCCGCCACCGACTGGCCGTTTTCGGACATCTGCCTCGATGCCTACAATGCCGGCCGACCTATCCTTATCAAGAGCATTCCATGCAAGTCGCCGCTTCGATCTTCAAGGCCTACGACATTCGCGGTGTCGTAGGTAGCACCATCGACGAAACCTTTGCCGAGCACCTGGGCCGGGCCTTCGGCACCGAAGCTCTCGCGCTGGGCGAACGGGCCGTGGCCGTCGGCCGCGATGGCCGGATTTCGGGTCCGAGCCTCGTGGCCGCGCTGATCCGCGGCCTGCGGGCCACGGGCCTGGATGTGGTCGACTGCGGCGCCGTGACCACGCCCATGCTCTATTACGTGGCCGCGACCCGCAGCAAGTACGGCTGCAACAGCGGCATCATGGTCACGGGCAGCCACAACCCCAAGGACTACAACGGCTTCAAGATGGTTCTGAAGGGCGCCGCCGTCTACGGCGAGCAGATCCAGGGCTTGAAACGCCGCATTGAGGCGCAGGACTACGCCAACGGCAAGGGCCGCGTCGGCACCATGAATGTGCTGGCCGAGTACACCCACCGCATCGTGAACGACTGCAAGCTCGCGCGCCCGATGAAGATAGTCGTGGACAGCGGCAATGGCATCCCAGGCGCCAGCGCCCCCGCCATTCTGCGCGCTCTGGGCTGTGAGGTCATCGACATCTTCAGCAAGGTGGACGGCGACTTCCCCAACCATCATCCCGACCCCTCGCGCCCCGAGAACCTCGAAGATCTCAAGCGCATCGTCCATGCCTGCGACGCCGAGCTGGGCCTAGCCTTCGACGGCGACGGTGACCGCCTGGGCATCGTCACCAAGGATGGCACGATGATCATGCCGGACCGGCAGATCATGCTGCTCGCTGCCGACATCCTGAAGCGGAACAAGGGCGCCGAGATCATCTACGACGTCAAATGCAGCCAGCGCCTCGCGCCGTGGATCCGCGAGCATGGTGGCAAGCCGCTGATGTGGATGACGGGCCACTCGCTGGCCAAGGCCAAGCTCAAGGAAACCGGCGCGCCCATGGCCGGCGAGCTCTCGGGTCATATCTTCTTCAACGAGCGCTGGTACGGCTTCGACGATGCGATGTACACGGCGGGCCGCATGCTGGAGATCCTCTCGCGCAGCCAGGACCCGAGCGCCGTGCTCAACGGTCTGCCCAACAGTTTCAACACGCCCGAGCTCAACGTAGCCTGCGCCGAGGGCGAGCACCATGAGGTGGTGAAGCAGCTCAAGGCGATCGCCGAATTCCCGGGCGGCGAGATCACGACCATCGACGGCCTGCGCGTGGACTATCCCGACGGTTTCGGCCTCGTGCGCCCGTCCAACACCACGCCCGTGCTCGTGCTGCGCTTCGAGGGACACACGCAGGCGGCGCTGGACCGCATCCAGCACGACGTGTTGGCGCAGCTCAAGCGCGTCAAGCCCGAACTGCACTTCAGCGCCGGCCATTGAAGGAAGCTCTCGCCCGAGTGTTCTACAGCGCCCTGCTGCGCCTGGTTACGCCGCTGTACCTGCTGCGGCTGTGGCGGCGCGGGGCGAAGGAGCCGGCGTACCGCCAGTCCCTCGGCGAGCGACTGGGTTTCTATCGGAACGCCCCCGGCCAAGGCTGGGTGTGGGTGCATGCCGTCTCGCTCGGCGAGACGCTTGCCGCCGCTGCGCTGGTCGATGAATTGCGGACCCGTCAGCCGGGCCTGCGCCTGCTGCTGACCTGCAGCACCGCCACCGGCCGCGAAGCCGGCCGCGACCTGCTGCGCGAGCGCGACGTGCAATGCTGGTTGCCGTTCGATACGCCCGGCGCGGTTCAGCGCTTCTTCCGCCATTGGCAGCCGGCCGTCGGCGTGTTGATGGAGACCGAGATCTGGCCCAACCTCCTGCACTTCGCGCCCTGCCCCATGGTGCTGGCCAATGCGCGCCTCTCCGAGAGGAGCGCGCGCCGAGGCCGGCGCTTCGCCGCCCTGCTCTATCCGGCGGCGCGGCGCATCCGCTTGGCGCTGGCACAGACCGAAGCCGATGCGCAGCGCATGCGGGCCACCGGCGCACCCGATGTGCGCGTGATGGGCAATCTTAAGTACGAGCTGGCGGTCGACGAGGCCGTGCTCGCTCGCGGCCGTGCATGGCGCCAGCGCTTGGGCCGGCCCGTGCTGCTCTTGGCCGTCTCGCGTGAAGGCGAGGAGACGATGTTGCTGCAAGCGTGGGCCAAGGTAGCGACCCGTGGCAAGCCCTTGCTGCTCATCGTGCCGCGCCATCCGCAGCGCTTCGACGAAGTTGCGGAGTTGGTGCACGCAGCGGGCCTCAAGCTCGCACGGCGCAGCAGCTGGGGCACCGAGCCGAACCCCGAGTCCTTGATGGCCGACGCCTGGCTCGGTGACTCCATGCGCGAGATGCCGCTGTACTACGGCATGTCGGATGTGGCCCTGCTCGGCGGCAGCTTCGCGCCCCTGGGTGGCCAGAACCTCATCCAGGCCGCTGCCTGCGGCTGTCCGCTGGTGATGGGCCCGCACACCTTCAACTTTGCAGAAGCCTCCAGACTGGCCGAGGAAGCCGGCGCCGCCCAGCGCGTGACGGACATGGATGAAGGACTGAGCGCCGGGCTCGAACTGTGTCAGACCCCCGTGCGTCAAGCCAAGAAGGCGGCTGCGGCGCAAGCCTTTGCCGCAGCCCATCGCGGCGCCGCGGCGCGCATGGCGCAAGCCGTTGCGGTCTTTCTGCCACAGCCATGAACATGCTGCCGGCCGCTCCCTGGTTCAACCCCACTCCCCGGCTGCAGACCGTGGAACTGCCCGATGGCGGCGTCTGCGTCGTCATCGACGACGTGCTGCACGAGCCCGAGGTCTGGGCCGAATGGGCGGCCAATGAGCCATTCACCGCGCCGCGCAGCTACCCCTATCCGGGCCTCGTGCTGGAGGCTCCGTCTGCGCTGAAGCACGCCGTGCTCGACTGCTTTGCCCAGCGCGCTCGCGCCCTGCTCGGTGCGCGGCGCACCCTGGATGCCAGCGTCCGTTTCTCGCTCATCAGCACACCGCCGGAGGAGCTCACGCCCGTGCAGTGGCTGTGCCATCGCGACCGCGTCAGCACCGATGCGCAGGTCCTGTTCGCAGCCTCGGTGCTCTACCTCTTCCGCAATCCGGCCCTCGGCGGCACGAGCTTTTACCGGCCGCTTCTGGCCGGACGCGAACTCGACCGACTGCTGATCGACAGCCAGACGCTGGACGCGCAGACGTTCAGTCAGCGTCGGCCGCAGGTTCGGCCTGGCTATATGGACGGCTCCAATGCCTTCTTCGAGCGCGTTGCGAGCATCCCGGCCGCCTGGAACCGCATGATCATCTACGACGGCGGCCTCTTCCACTCGGCCGATGTCGAGTCACCTGCGCAGCTCAGCAGAGATCCGCGCCTCGGCCGCCTCACACTCAATGCCTTTTTTACGTGCCGGCGCGGCGCGCCGAGATAGGTTCCTCGAATTATTTGTAGAAGGCCTCGACGGCGCCCTTGAGCTTGATGCACAGCGGGCGGCCCTTGCGATCCAGGGTCTTGCCGGCCGGCACCTTGATCCAGCCTTCGCTGACGCAGTACTCCTCCACATCGTGGCGTTCCTTGCCGTTGAAGCGGATGCCGATCTCGTGCTCGAACACGGCGGCGACATGATGGGGGCTGCGGGGATCGACGCTCAGGTGGTCGGGGAGCTCAGGGCGTTGGGTGTCTGTCATCTCGATACTCAGTGGCTATTGAGCAGGGCCATCAGGCCTGCTTCGTCCAGGATTGTCACACCGAGTTCGCGTGCCTTGTCCAGCTTGGAGCCGGCCTCCTCACCCGCGATCACGTAATGGGTCTTTTTGGACACCGAGCTGCTGACTTTGCCGCCCGCCGCTTCGATCATGTCCTTGGCCGCATCGCGCGCGAGCGTGGGTAGCGTGCCGGTCAGCACGAGAGTCTTGCCCAGCAGCGGCCGCGGGCCATGCGCGTCCGCGGCGCCCCCGCCCTCCGCCCATTGCACGCCCGCCGCGCGCAACTGCTCGACGACCTCGCAATTGTGCGGCTGCGCGAAGAAGGTGTGGATGCTGTGCGCGACCACGGGCCCCACATCGGGCACCTCGAGCAGTTGCTCGATGCTCGCGTCCATGAGTTTGTCCATGGCCCCGAAGTGCCGGGCCAGGTCCTTGGCCGTGGTCTCGCCCACTTGGCGGATGCCCAGCCCGTAGAGGAAGCGCGCCAGGGTCGTGTTCTTGCTCTTCTCCAGCGCGTCGACAATGTTCTGGGCGCTCTTCTCCGCCATGCGCTCCAATGCCGCGAGCTTGGCCACGCCAAGCTTGTACAGGTCCGGCAGCGAGCTGACGATGCCACCGTCGACGAGCTGGTCGACGAGCTTGTCGCCCAGGCCCTCGATGTCCAGGGCGCGGCGGCTCGCAAAGTGCAGCAGCGCCTGCTTGCGCTGGGCCGGGCAGGAGATGCCGCCCGTGCAGCGATGGTCGATGCCCCCCTTCTCGCGCTCAACGGCGCTGCCACATTCCGGGCAGGCCGCAGGCATGCGGAAGTTGGCCACATAACTCGGCCGCTGCACGGACACCCGGCCAACGATCTCGGGGATCACATCGCCCGCCCGACGCACGATGACTTGATCGCCCACGCGCACGCCCTTGCGGCGCAACTCGAAGAGGTTGTGCAGGGTGGCGTTGGTCACAGTCGTGCCGCCGACGAAGACGGGCTCCAGCCGCGCCACAGGCGTGATCTTGCCGGTGCGACCGACCTGCACGTCGATGGCATTGAGCCTCGTGAGCTGCTCCTGGGCCGGGTACTTGTGGGCCACGGCCCAGCGCGGCTCGCGGCTGACAAAGCCCAGCCGCGCCTGCAGGGCCCGGCTGTTGACCTTGTAGACGATGCCATCGATGTCGAATGGCAATTTGTCGCGCTTCTCGCCGATGCGGCGGTGGAAGTCCACCAGACCGGCCGCGCCCAGGGCCACTACGCGATCCGTGCTGACCGGCAAGCCCATGCGGGCAAAGGCGTCGAGCATGGCGCTGTGGGTCTCGGGCACATCCCAGCCCTGCACTTCGCCCAGGCCGTAGGCAAAGAAGGACAGCGGCTTGCCAGCAGCGAGTGCTGGGTCGAGCTGGCGCACGGCGCCGGCCGCCGTGTTGCGCGGATTGACGAAGGTCTTCTGGTTGGCCTCGCGCTGGCGTTCGTTGAGCTTCTCGAAATCGTCGCGCCGCATATAGACCTCGCCTCGGACCTCGAGCACCGGCGCGTCCACGCCGAGCAGGCGCAATGGGATTTGCTTGATCGTGCGAATGTTCTGCGTCACGTCCTCGCCCGTCTCGCCATCTCCGCGCGTGGCGGCATGCACGAGCAGTCCGCACTCGTAGCGCAGGTTCATGGCCAGCCCGTCGAACTTCAGCTCGGCTGCGTATTCCACGGGCGCATCCGTTTCGCCCAGCGATAGCTCGCGGCGCACGCGCGCGTCGAAGGCCTCGGCGCCGGCGGGGCTGGTATCGGTCTCGGTGCGGATAGAGAGCATGGGCACTGCGTGGCGCACGTGCGCGAAGCCGTCGAGCACGCGGCCGATCACGCGCTGCGTGGGCGAGTCGGCGGTCAGCAGCTCGGGCCGCGCCTGCTCAAGCGCCTGCAGCTCCTGGAAGAGCCTGTCATATTCGGCATCCGGCAGCTCGGGCGCGTCGAGCACGTAGTAGAGGTGTGCGTGGTGGTTCAGCAGCTCCCGCAACTGCTGGGCGCGGATCGCGGCCTGGGTGGGTGTTTCGCTCATGGCGGCATTGTGGCGTGAACCTGCGTAACGAACGCCACGGCTGTGCACCCGTGCCAAAGGTCATCGATTGCAATTCGGTGCCGCGCGAGGGGGCAATTCGTCGCGCGATTCCGGTTTCGTCGCGCAATCCGCACTTCGCTCCACTTCGACCACGGTTCGTCGCACCGGCCCCGCGGCTCGTCGCTGCACGCTTTCGATCGAAGTCCGGCGCGCCTAACTTTGACTCCGAGCTGACAACAGTCACTCGAAGCCAGCCAACCCAAGGAGCGAACCATGAACACCCGTCTTGCCCTGATTCCCCTGGCCCTCTTTGCCACCACAGCCGGCGCGGCCCCCTCGGACGATCTGAATCGCGTCGAAGTCAGCGGCCAATACCAGCGGCTGGAACGCAATGACGTCCGACATGCCTGCCCCAACATTGACACCTCGCTGAGCGACAAGCTCAGCGGCTCCTGGTTCAGGGAGCAACCCGTTGGCGAGATGACAGTGCGCTTCCAGCTCGACGGCAGCAATGTCAGCGAAGTCAGGACGCGCGGCTTCCCGATCCAGTACGACCAGACGCGCCAGGCCGTTCGTCGCGCAGTGCGGGAGCTGAGCTGCCAGGCCGACGCGCGCGGCGCCCAGGCCTATGCCTTCAAGATCGTCTTCCTCGCACCCGAAGAGGACGGCGCTCAGCGCTTTGTCGTCAACGAGATTCACCTGGCCAGCCAGTAGTCAGATTGAGCTTGTTGGACGCTGACATGCCGTGCTACTTTCTCGTTAGGCCCGCATCGGCGCGGGGCAATCGAGGCGCTCGGCATGACACTGCTTTCGGATCTTCGCGTGGGCCTGCGGCTGGCTCTGGGCTTCGGACTGCTCCTGCTGCTGGTTTTGACCATGGGCCTGTTCGCGGTCAACCGCGTGGACCGGGTGCAGGAGAGCGTGCTCTCTCTTTCTGGCACCTGGCTGCCCAACACGCAGCGCACGGCCGCCATCAACGAGGCGCTGAACCAGATGCGCCGCGCCGAGTTGCAGTTGATGCTCGGGGGCGGAACGGGATCGCTCAAGGACGAAAGCGCGCGCATCGCGGCGCAATGGGAGATCGTGCCGCGCATGCTCTCGGAGTACGCCGCGGGCGCGCAAGGCAAGGAGGAGCGGCGTGAGCTCGAGGTGTTGCAGAAGGCCGTCGAAGCGTACAAGGCTACGCAGCCCAAGCTTCTCGATCTCGTGGCACAAGGCCGCAGCGAGGAGGCCCTGGCTCTGGTGCGCGGCGATTCGCGCACGGCTTTCCGTGCGACGACCGAGTCCATTGCCCGCCTCAAGGATCTGCTCGTTCACGGGGTGGACGATGCCGGGCAGGCCGCGACTTCCAGCTACCGTGCTGTGATTTGGGGCATCTGGACCCTCGTGGCGCTCGCGCTGGGCCTGGGCAGTGCGATCGCCTGGGCGATTTCGCGTTCGCTCACTGTGCCGCTGGGCCTGGCTTCGGCCACGGCAGACCGCATTGCCGACGGCGATCTCTCGGCAGTGACGCACTCGCCGCGCGGCGACGAGATGGGCGACCTGCTGCGCGCCCTCGCCCGCATGCAAGAAGCGCTCAACGCCTCGGTGGGCACGGTCAAGCGCAGTGCCGACAGCATCGCCACAGCCAGCGAAGAGATCTCCAGCGGCGGCCAGGACCTTTCCATGCGCACCGAACAGGCCGCTTCCAACCTCGAGCAGACGTCGGCCGCCATGCAGCAGGTGACCGACACGGTGCGTGAGAGCGCGGATTCGGCCCGTCAGGCGCACCAGCTCTCGCTGGCGGCCTCGCAGGTGGCCGTTCGAGGCGGCAGCGTCGTGGCCCAGGTTGTGTCGACCATGGAAGGCATCCAGGCCACCTCGCGCAAGATCGCCGACATCACCGGCGTGATCGACAGCATCGCCTTCCAGACCAATATCCTCGCGCTCAACGCGGCCGTCGAATCCGCGCGAGCCGGCGAGCAGGGCCGAGGCTTCGCCGTCGTGGCGGGCGAAGTGCGCACTCTGGCCGGCCGCAGTGCCGAAGCGGCGCGCGAGATCAAGGCCTTGATCGGCGGCTCGGTCGCGCAGATCGAGGGCGGAGCGCGGCTCGTGGGCGATGCAGGCACGACGATGAAGGAGGTCGTGGCCTCCATCGAACGAGTCAACGAGCTCATCGCCGGCATCGCCGACGCTATCCAGTCGCAGACGCAGAGTCTCTCCGAGGTCAATACCGCCATCGGCCAGCTCGACGACATGACCCAGCAGAACGCGGCGCTGGTCGAGGAATCGGCAGCGGCCTCAGAGTCGCTCAAGATGCAGGCTGCGCAACTGGCAGAGGTCGTCGCCCGGTTCCGCCTCAGCCCATCACCCAGCCGGGAAGCGCTGTAGCGATACCCGGCAGCACGCAGATTGCCAGGACGGCTCCGAACATCAGCAGCACGAAGGGCAGCACGCCCCAGATGATCTGTGACAGCGAGACGTCCGGAGCGATGTTCTTGATGACGAAGATGTTGAGCCCCACGGGCGGATGGATCAGCCCCGTCTCCATCACGATCGTCATCAAGATGCCGAACCAGACCAGATCAAAGCCAGCGGCCTTCAGCGGCGGCAGGATGATGGGCGCGGTCATGAGGATGATGGACACCGGTGGCAGGAAGAAGCCCAGCGCTACGACCAGCAGCAGCACACAGGCGAGCAGAACCCACTTGGAGAACTGCATGGCCACGATCCACTGCGCCGCCGCCTGGCTGATATGCAGGTAGCTCATGACGTATGAGAACAGCAGGGACATGCCGATGATGAACATCAGCATCGTCGATTCCTTGAGCGAGGCGCTCAGGATGGGCGCGACGTCGCGCGGCCGCCAGACACCGTAGATCACGGCGATCAGCAGCAGGGCCAGCACGGCGCCGAGGCCCGCTGTCTCGCTGGGTGTGGCGAAACCGCCGTACAGGGCCACCATCACGCCTGTGAGCAGCAGCACGAAGGGCGCGACGCGCGGCAGCATCTCGACCTTCTGGCGCAGCGTGAAGCGCTCCTCGTCCAGCAGCGCCGAATAGGCGCCCGTGCTCTTGAACTCGAGCTTCGCGAGGTGATGTTCGCGGCGCCAGCGCCAGCCCGCATAGGCTGCGAACAAGGCCACGAGCAGCAGCCCGGGACCGATGCCGGCGAGGAAGAGCCGGCCTAGGCTCTGCTCGGAGGCCACCGCGTAGAGGATCATCGTGATCGAGGGCGGCAGCAGGATGCCCAGCGTGCCGCCGGCGGCGATGATGCCCGCGGCGAATCCGGGCGAGTAGCCGCGCTTGCGCATCTCCGGGATGCCGGCACTGCCGATGGCCGAGCAGGTGGCTGGGCTCGATCCCGCCATGGCCGCGAACAGCGCGCAGGCCAGCACGTTGGCGATGCCCAGGCCGCCGGGCACGCGGCCCATCCAGGCATGCAGAGCCGCGTAGAGATCCTGGCCGGCCCGGGATCGACCGATCGCAGCCCCCTTGAGGATGAAGAGCGGAATCGACAGCAGCGTGATGCTCGCCATCTCCTCGTAGACGTTCTGCGTGACGGTGTCCAGCGCCGAGCGCGGCATGAACAGCGCCATGAAGACCAGGGCCACGCTGCCGAGGGCGAACGCGATGGGCGCGCCCGAAAACAGGAAGAGCAGCGTGGCGGCGGTGAAGAGCAGGCCGAGTTGCCACATGTCCAGGCCGGCAATCATCGGGCCTCCCTGCGCAGGAGCGCGTCGAGGCTGGCCAGGGCCTGCACGAGCAATTGCAGGCTCAACAGCGTCGTGCCCACGGCCATGAGGCCGTACGGGATCCACAAGGGCGGGCCCCAGCTCGACGACGTGGTCTGGCCTTCGGTCCAGGCTTCATGCCACAACGTCCAGGACTTCCAGGCGAAAAAGCTGCAGAAGAGCAGACACATCAAATCCACAAGCGCGAGGCGCAGCGCCTGGGCCCAGGCCGGCAGCAGGCCCGAGATGGCCTCGATGCCGACATGCCCGCGCAATTGCTGCACGAAGCCGCCGCACAGAAAAGTAGCCCCGACCAGGCAGAACACCGATGCCTCGTCCTGCCAGTCTGTGGACGTATGCAGGAAGTAGCGTGTGACCACGCTGGACGTCAGGATGCCGGAGGCCGCCAGCAGGGCCAGCATGCCGAGCAAAACCATGGCCCTGTTGACCCACCCCAGCAAGCGCCCAAGCGGCTGCAGCCAGCCGGGCAGCTCGGCCGGCCCTGCACTGACCTCGGCACTCATAGCAGCTTCTGGGCTGCCTTGATCAGCGCGGCGCAGGTCTCGTTCTTTTCCTCATAATCCTTCCAGGCGGTGGCCTTGGCGATGGCCTGCCAGGACTTGAGCGTGGCCTCGTCCATGTCGTAGACCTGGGCGCCAGCCTTGGCATAAACCTCGGCGGCGGTTCGGTCGTCGGCACGCGCGGCCTCCAGGCCGAAGGGCTCCAGCTCGGCGCCCACGGCCATGATCAGGTCCTGTTGGGCCCTGGGCAGGGCCACGAACACGTCCTTTGAGATCATCAACGGCTCCAGCATGAACCAGTAAGTGCGCTGGCGCCCCGAGGTCAGATACTTGGCCAGCTCCTCGAGCTTGAATGAGATGAAGCTCGTGGACGAGGTCATGGCCGCGTCCATGGCGCCGGTCTGCATGGCGGCGTAGATCTCGTTGGACGGCAGGGAGATCACAGCTGCGCCGGCCTCCTTGAGCATCATGTCCATCTCACGGCTGCCACCGCGCACCTTCAGGCCCTTGGCGTCGGCCGGCGTGACGAGCTTGCGCGAGCGGCTGGCCACGCCGCCGGCCTGCCAGATCCAGCTGACGATCATCACGCCCTTCTTGTCGAGCACCGCGCTCAACTGCTTGCCCACCTCGGCCGTCTTCCAGCGCGCGCCGATTTCATAGCTGGGCACCAGGGCCGGCATCAGGCCGATATTGGTTTCCGGCACCTCGCCGCCGGCATACGACAGCGGCACGAGACTCATGTCCAGCGCGCCCTTGCGCAGGGCCGAGAACTGGGCGTTGGTCTTCATCAGCGAGGAGCCCGGAAACACCGAGGCCTTGAGCGCGCCATTACTGCGCTTGTCGCATTCGGCGGCGAACTTGCGGCACAGGCGGTCGCGGAAATCGCCTTCGGTCAGTGTGCCGCCGGGGAACTGGTGGGAGATCTTCAGGCCGCCGGCCTGGGCGAAGGCGCCGCAGGACAGTGGGGCCAGCGCGGCCGCTGAAAGGCCCTGCACTAGCGTGCGTCGATTCGGGTTCATGCTTGTCTCCTGATTCGGTGGGGCGACGTGCTTTGCGCCGGCGCGCCGATGATCCACGCGCGGGCCGGCTTTGCGCAAGCCTCGCTTGCCCGCGTCAGTAGTCTCCACAACGAACGAAGGCGGCCCGCAGGCCGCCTTCGTGATGCGTTCGAGTCGCGCTGAACCGAGGACTCAGGCCGCTTCGTGGATGTCGTCGAGGACGGAATCGTTCCAGGAGGTCTGGACGAAGCCGGCCTGCTCGCTGGCCGACATGGCCCAGTCCGCAGCGATTTCCATATAGGCATAGCTCGAGCGGATGGCGCGGCGGATCGCGGCCACCTCCACCGGATCCGGTACATGCCCCAGCAGCGTGGCGATGATCTCCAGCGCTTCCCACGGATGCGTGTCGTCGTACTCGGCGTGCACTCGCAGCCAGCGCGTGGCCGGGCCGCGGATGTCCTCGGGCAGCGATTCGGCGTAGTCCTTCTTGGAGCAGACCACGCAGGACCACTCGCCCGTGGCGCCCTCGACGGCGAAGTTGGTGGCAGCCATGCCCACGGCCAGGGTGGCGCGGTCGCTGATCTGCCAGCACCAGTGCGCCAGCGAGGTCATGGCGTCATGGCCTTCGGCGTTGCGCAAGTCGTCGACGCTCAGGTTGGCCGACTTGGCCCATTCGACCCAGTGGTCGGCATGCTTTTGCTCGACGCGGATGTTGTGCATCAGGTAGCGGCGCGCCATGTCATGGCCCTCGCTCTCGCCGAAGCTGATCTTCTCGAGGTTCTTGGCCATGAAGCGCGGGAACTGCTCGATGGTGGGCCAGGTGCCGATCAGGAAGCGGCGCATGACCGACAGGGGCAGGCGTGCGTCGCGCATCAGGCTGAACAGTCGGTGGCCAACCACGCGGGCCTTGTCCACGTTGGTCTCAGTCACCACCTCCTGCAGCCAGATGGGGTAGCTGCTCAGGTCTTTGAGTTCTCCGCTACGTTTGAATGGCACGAACATGGGGTCCTCCTATGGCATTGATGTGCGAATCGATGCCATCGAGTGTTCCCGCGATGTCAAGGCGGCAAAAGAATGAAAAGGCCGGTTTGCACAGCCATTTCGAAATCGAGACTCTAGGGCGGCTCAGCTGAAGAGGCGTCGCGCTGCCAGCGAACCCGAAGCCAGGTCGCGCGCGGCCAGGGCCTTGTAGCGCTCGCCCAGTTCGGCATCGATGGACGCAAACGCATGCAGATTCAGAACGTGGCCTGCGTCGTCGCAGATGTCGGCCTCCAGGTCGCGGGCGAGCCCACGGGCCGACTCCTGCCAGGCTGCGAAGGGTTCGGCCACGGCAGGGGTCTGCGGCACGTCGAGCGAGAGCGTCAGCTCGCGCAGGGACACGCCCTCGGGCGTCTCGGCCAGTGCGGCCTGCGGCTCATAGGCCAACACCAGGACGGGCGGCAGGCCTTCGTCGATGGCGGGCAACACGAGGCGGCCCGGCACGGCGCCGGGCACGAAGCCGTGGCGCAGCGCGGCCTGCTGCACGAAGCCCAGGGTCCAGCTGGCGCCCTTGGCACGCAGCATCACGGCCAGTTGCGCATCGTTCTCGGCCGCGAACTGGTCGAGCTCGCGGGCCCGCGAGACCACGTCCAGCATGTCGGGAAACTGCGCGAAGCCGCCAATGCCGTCCACGAAGCCCTGCAGCTTTTGCACGAACTCGCTGTACTCGATCTCGTTGAGAGGGCCGCCCCGGTTGGCCATCTGCAGGCCGGCCTGGAACTCACTGTAGCGCTGGCCCGGCGTGGGCTGCTCCCAGTCGCCGGTCTCGGTGTTGAGGCCTTCGATGTGGAAGGGCTTGGTGCCGGCGCGGCGGCTGCCGGGCAGATGCGCGATGGCCATCTCGCCGCTGACGGGGGCGTCGACGTTGATGGTGGCGATGGCGTCGATCAGCGCGTCGATGCGCGTGGACTGGCGACGGGCGCGGACGATCTCGGCGATCGTGGGCGTCTCGCCAATCTTGGGTTCCAACGGCGCGTCGAACTGCGGCTCCACGCCGTTCTGCACGGGCAAGGCCTTGCGCGGGCCGGCCTTGCGGGCCGCCCAGGCGCCCTGCCCGATCACGAAGGCCAGGATCAATCCGCCGACGATGGCCAGCATCGCGGTCAATGTCATGCCGCCTCCGCCATCGACAAGGCCTTGTCCATGTCCACCGCCACGATGCGCGACACACCCTGCTCCTGCATGGTCACGCCGATCAGCTGTTCTGCCATTTCCATTGCGATCTTGTTGTGCGAGATGAAGAGGAACTGCGTGACCGCGCTCATCTCGGAGACGAGCTTGGCGTAACGTTCGGTATTGGCATCATCAAGCGGCGCATCCACCTCATCGAGCAGGCAGAACGGCGCAGGGTTGAGCTGAAAAATGGCGAACACGAGCGCAATCGCCGTCAGCGCCTTCTCGCCACCCGAGAGCAAGTGGATGGTGCTGTTCTTCTTGCCCGGCGGCTGGGCCATGACCTGCACGCCGGCGTCGAGGATCTCGTCGCCCGTCATCACGAGCTTGGCCTGGCCACCACCGAAGAGGCTGGGGAACATGCGGCCGAAGTGCTCATTGACTTGGTTGAAGGTCGATCCCAAGAGGTCGCGGGTCTCGAGGTCGATCTTGTGGATCGCGTCCTCCAGCGTTTTCATGGCGGACAGCAAGTCGGAATTCTGGGCGTCGAGGAAGGTCTTGCGCTCCCGGGCCGCGGTCAGCTCGTCCAGCGCGGCAAGGTTCACGGCACCCAGGGCGGCGATCTCGCGGTTGATGCGGTCGATCTCGCCTTGAAGGCCGTAGAGCTTGACATTACCCTCCTCGATGCCGCGAGCCAGCACTTCGAGATCCACCGCCGCGGCCGTCAACTGCTCCATGTACTGCGCGCCGCCAAGTTGGGCCGCTTGCTCCTCGAGCTGGAGCTTGGTCAGCCGCTCGCGCAGCGGGTCGAGGCTGCGCTCGAATTCAAGGCGCTGCTCGTCCATTTTGCGCAGGCGCTGGGTCAAGTCGTCGTAGCTGGAACGCACTGCCGACAGCGCCTGTTCGCGCTCCATCTTCAGGGCCAGGGCCTCCTGCAGGCCGGCCTGGGCGGCGGCGTCGTTGAAGCCCTCGAGCTCGGTCTGCAGCGATTCGGCCGAGGCGCGGTTGGCCTGCATCTGCTGGGCGGCGGTTTCGATGGCACGCTGCAATTCCTGCCGACGCAGGGCCAGGCTGCGTGCGCTGAACTGCGCTTCCTGAGCACGGCGCTCCAGAGCACGCAGCTGTTCGCGGGCCTCGGCCAGGCGGCGCTCGCCATTGATCACGCCTTCTTCCAGCTCCGCGTGGCGCTCCTGCGTGTTAGCCAGTTGCATGTCCAGCTCTTCGAAGCGGGCCTCGCCGGTCATGCGGCGCTCCTGCAGTTCCTCCGCTTGCGCATCGATCTCGGCCAGTTCCTCGTCGAGCTGACTGCGGCGGCTCGTTGCGGCCTCTGCCTGGCTGGTGAGGCGCAGCAATTCCACGTGGAGCTGGTGGGCACGGGTCTGGGCCTCGGTGGCTTCGCGGCGCTCAGCGATCAGTCGCTGACTGGCCTCGGTCAGCGCGGCGTCCGCCCGCACGAGCTGGCTACGGGCGCCGTCGGTGATCACCGCCTGCGCACGCAACTCGACCGTGAGATGCTCAATCTCCTGGGCACGGGCCAGCAGGCCAGCGGACTCGGAGTCGGGGGCGTAGAAGGTCACTGAGAACTGGCCCACGGCGTGGCCGTCCCGGGTCATGATGAGCTCGCCGTGGGTGAGCTTGTCGCGCGCGGCCAGTGCTTCGTCGAGCGAGGCGGCCGTGTACACCCCTTCGAGCCAGTCGTTGAGCAAGGCCTTGAGACCGGCGTCTTCCAGGCGCAGCAGCTCAGAGAGGCGCGGGAGGGTCTCGTGCGTATTGACGATGCCGGCGGGCGGGGCCGAGTAAAAGGCCAGGCGCGCCGGTGGCGCATCGGCCGCGAACGAGCGGACCATCTCCAGCCGGCCGACCGAGAGCGCGCCCATACGCTCACGCAGCGCCGACTCCAGCGCGTTCTCCCAACCCTGCTGGATGTGCAGCCGGGTCCACAAGCCTTGCAGGCCGTCGAGCCCGTGCTTGGCCAGCCAGGGCTTGAGCTTGCCTTCGGTCTGCACCTTCTCCTGCAGGGCCTTGAGCGCTTCGAGCCGGGCCGAGAGATCGCTCTGGCGCGCCGCCTGCGCATTGGCATCGTCCTGCGCGGCGCGGCGCTGGTCTTGCAGCTGCGGCACGCGCTCCTGCACCTCGTGCAGGCGCGCGTCCAGCAAATCGCGGGTCTCGTCGGCGGCGGCGCTTTGCGTCTTCAACTCTTCGAGTTTGGCGGCATCGGGCAGGGCCAGGCCCTGGCGTTCCATCGCGAGCTTCTCGCGGCGCGTGCGCAGTTGGCGCGACTGTTCATCGAGATTGCGGCTTTCCGCGGCCAGCACCTGGATCTGCTGCTGGACCTGCACGACGGCGCCGCGCTGCTCGTTGGCCTTGGCCTGGGCGGCGCGCAGCGCGTCTTCCACGTTGGGCAAGTTCATCTGCTGCTCTTCGGCCTGGGCAGCAAGCAGCTCGCTCTGCTCCTCGGCGGCGGCGATCTGCTCCGCGATGGTTTCCTGCTCGGCCGCGGCCTGGCCGGAGCGCTCTTCCCACTGGTTGTTCTGCGCTTGCAGCTCGGCCAGCCGCGCCAGCGCTCGGTTGCGGCCTTCGACCACGTAGCGGATGCGCTCCTCAAGGCGGCTGACCTCGAGCTGTGCCTCGGCAAAGCGGCCTTGCTCAGCGTGCAGGTCGTCGCCGGCTTTGTAGTGGGCCTGACGAATCTCCTCAAGCTCGGCCTCGACCTGGCGCAGCTCGGCCAGGCGCGATTCGAGCGCGTTGGTTGCCTCGAGATGGGCGGTCTTGACGCGCGCCTCTTCACCCGCGGCATCGCGATGCTTGAGGAACCACAGCTGGTGCAGCTTCGTCGTGCCCGCGTCCTGCAAGCTGCGATAGCTCTGCGCCACCTCGGCCTGCTTCTCGAGCTTGTCGAGATTGCTCGTGAGCTCACGCAAGATGTCGTCCACGCGGGTCAGGTTCTCGCGCGTGTCCTTGAGGCGGTTCTCGGTCTCGCGCCGGCGCTCCTTGTACTTGGAGACGCCGGCCGCTTCCTCGAGGAACATGCGCAGCTCTTCGGGCTTGCTCTCGATGATGCGACTGATCGTGCCCTGGCCGATGATGGCGTAGGCGCGCGGCCCCAGACCCGTGCCAAGGAACACGTCTTGCACGTCGCGACGTCGCACGGGCTGGTTGTTGATGAAGTAGCTGCTGGAGCCATCGCGCGTGAGCACGCGCTTGACGGCGATTTCGGTGAACTGATTCCACTGGCCGCCGGCACGTGCGTCTTCGTTGGAGAAGATCAGCTCCACGCTGGAGCGGTTCGCGGGCTTGCGGTTGCCGCTGCCGTTGAAGATCACGTCCTGCATGGACTCGCCGCGCAGCTCGCTGGCCTTGCTCTCGCCCAGCACCCAGCGCACGGCGTCCATGATGTTGGACTTGCCGCAACCGTTAGGGCCGACCACGCCCACGAGCTGACCCGGGAGCTGGAAGTGAGTCGGCTCGGCAAAGGACTTGAAGCCGGCCAGCTTGATCGAATTCAGTCGCATCTAAGCCGTTGATTTATCTGCGAAAAAGCCCCTTTCCAGGGGCCTTGAAGGTGGCCGGATGATACCATTCGCCCACTCTGAAATAACGTCCAGCATCATGGCCAAGACTCCTGCGAAAGCTGCCTCCCAAAAGCTCCCCAAGACAACGATGAAGACCGCGCCCAAGCAGCGCGAGATGCCGCCCAATCCGCCCTCGCGCCCGAGCAAGGAATTGCACGTCTTCCCTAACCCGGCCCCCGAGCGCGACTACGTGATCCAGTTCCAGGTGCCCGAGTTCACCTGCCACTGCCCGCTGACCGGCCAGCCCGACTTCGCCCACTTCACGATCGACATGATCGCGGATCAGTACTGCGTGGAGCTCAAGAGCTTGAAGATGTACTTTTGGAGCTACCGCGACGAAGGCGCATTCCATGAGAAGGTGACCAACACCATCATGGAAGACATCGTCAAGGTCACCAACCCGCGCTTCATCCGCATCACGGCCAAGTGGTACGTACGAGGCGGCATCTACACGAACGTGGTGACCGAGCATCGCAAGAAGGGTTGGAAGCCGGCGCCGCGCGTGGACCTGCCCACGCATGGGATGCAGACCGGCCTGATCTGAGTGCCGGCGTGGCTGTATTGGCCGGGACTCTGCATTAGGATCGCGAGCGCAGGACCTCGTTGAAGTTCGGTTCAATCCACCGGAGGAGCGAACAGATGAGCATTGCGACTACTCTGGGCAGGCTTTGCGGCGCTTTGATGGCGTCCGCACTGTTGAGCCCTTGCGCGCTGGCTGCAGATTCAAGCGACGAGCTCGCGGCGCTTGCGGCGGTCGACCAGAAATGGGAGAAGGCCTACAAGGCCTCCGACGCCGAGACGCTGGCCAGCCTCTACGATGAAAATGCGGTGCTGCTGCCGCCCGGCGCAGCAGGCGTGAGCGGTCGGGCGGCGATCCGGGCCTACCTGGCCAAGGACGCGGCCGGATCGGCCAAGGCCGGCATCAGCTTGGTCCTGGTGGGCAAGTCCGCGGGTGGCGTGTCCGGCGACATGGGTTGGCAGTCGGGCAGCTTCGTCGTGAAGGACAAGGCCGGGAAGGTCATCGACACCGGCAAGTACCTGTCCGTCTCCATGAAGAAGGGCGGCAAGTGGCTCTATGTTCGCGACGCCTGGAACTCGGACAGCCCGGCCGCGCCGGAGCCTGCGCCGGCGCAGAAGAAGTAGCGCTGCTCAGAGCAGCCGCGTATTCGCCGTGAAGCGCGGGCGCTGGCGCGCCATCGTGCCCCGTTCAAAAGCATGGCCCAGCGACAGCAGCAGGTTCTCGCTCCACGCGCGCCCGACAAAGGACAGGCCCATCGGCAGACCGCGCACGAGCCCGGCCGGCACGGTGAGGTGCGGGTAGCCGGCCACGGCGGCCGGCGTGGAGAAGCTCGCGCCGTAATGGTCGCTTGCGATCGGGTCAGTGAGCCAAGCCGGGCTGCCGGTGGGCGCAATGATGGCGTCGAGCTGGTGTGCGTCGAAGGCCCTGTCCAGGCCGTTGGCTCGTGCGCCGTCCTTTGACTGCTTCAGCGCGTCCAGGTAGGCCGGAGTGTCGAGTCCGCCGAGCGCCTGCGCCTTCTCGAACAGCTCCTGAGCGAACCAGGGCATTTCCTCGCCGGCGTGCGCCTTGTTGAAAGCGATCAGGTCAGCCAGGTTCTGGGCGGAGTGGCCCGGCGCGAAGGTCTTGAGCCATTGGGCGAGATCGACCTTGAACTCGTAGAGCAGCACCTGCGACTCGGCATCGCCGTATGACACCGGGGCCAGGTCAATCGGATCGACGATCTCGGCACCGAGTTCGCGCAGGCGCCGGATCGCGTTCTCGATGACGTCATCGGCCTCGTCGTAACCGGTGAAGTAGTTGCGCGCCACACCGAGCCGCCTGCCCTTGAGAGGCTGCGGTGTCCAGTCCGGCTGCGCCGGCGCATCCGCCGTGATGGGATCGTTGGCATCTCGACCGCACATCGCCGCGTACAGCAGCGCGCAATCGGCCACGCTGCGCGCCATGGGCCCGGCCGTGTCCTGGCTGTGGGAGATGGGGATGATGCCGTCGCGGCTCACGCGGCCGAGCGTGGGCTTCAAGCCCACAATGCCGCAGATCGAGGACGGAGATACGATCGAGCCGTCAGTCTCGCTGCCCACCGCCAGTGGCGCGAGCTCAGCGGCGATCGCGGCACCGGAGCCCGAGCTGGATCCGCTGCAGTTGCGGTCGAGCGCATAGGGATTGCGCGTGAGCCCGCCCCGCCCGCTCCAGCCGCTGGTCGAGCGCGTGGAGCGCATGTTGGCCCACTCACTGAGGTTGGTCTTGCCGAGGATGAGAGCACCGGCCGCGCGCAGCCGCTGCACGAGATGGGCATCGCGTGGCGCGTGCAGACCCGACAGGGCCAGTGAGCCGGCCGTCGTCTGCATGCGGTCGCCGGTGGCGATGTTGTCCTTGAGCAGCACCGGCAGACCATGCAGCGGGCCGCGCAGCTTGCCGGCGAGCCGCTCGGCGTCGAGCGCCTTGGCCTGGGCCCGGGCGTCCGGGTTGAGCTCGATGATGCTGTTGATCCGCGGGCCTTTGCGGTCCACCGCCTCGATGCGCTGCATGCAGGCGGCCAGCAGCGCCTGCGCGGAGACGCGGCCCGAGGCAAGATCGGCGGCCAGCTCGGTGGCGGAGCGCTCCGTCAGCGGACGGCTCGCGGCGACGGTTGACAGCGGGGCCAGGGCGGCGGCGCTGGACATCAGCAGAGTTCGGCGTTGCATGGCGGGCAGCATACGCGCGCCGACCTGTGGCCAACGCCCGGGAAATCCTCAGGCCCGCTCAATCAGCAACGGCATGCGCGCCGCCAGCGGCCTCACCGCGCTGCACCGGCTTGAGCAGCCAGAGCAGTGGCAGCACGGCCAGCGTCAGCATCAGCATCAGGCGGAAGTCATCGACATAAGCCAGCATTGCCGCCTGGCGTGTCACCTCGCCGTTGACGATCGCCAGCCCCTGAGGCGTGGAAAGGTCGAGCGCTCCCGTATCGCCCAGACGCAAGGCCAAGTTCATCGGACTTACGCGCTCGGCCATCGCCGCGTGGATGGCCTGCGTGTTGCGCACGAGAACGGTCTGCACCATGGAGATGCCGATGCTGCTGCCGATGTTGCGCGCCAGGCTGTAGAGCGCCGTCGCCTGCGGGTACATTGCGGGTGTCAGCGTGGCGAAGGTCATGGTGGACAGCGGCACGAACACCAGCCCCAGCCCGAAACCCTGGATGATGCCGGGCAGGACGATGTCCATGCGCGAGATCGTCAGCGTGTAGCTGCTCATCTGCCACAGCGAGAAGGCCGTGATCAGGAAGCCGGTCAGCAGCAGCGCCCGCGCGTCGACACGCCCGACCAGCTTGCCCACCACCTGCATCGCGACCATGGTGCCTAGGCCCGTGGGCGCGGTCAGCAGGCCCACGGCAAGGATGGGCATGTCCATCAGGCTGGAGAGCATGGGCGGCGTTAGCGCGCGCACGGCGTAGAGCACCATGCCTACGACGAAGATGATGATCACACCGCTAGAGAAGCTGGCATTCCTGAACACGCGCAGATCCAGGAAGGCCCCGGCGGGCTTGGTGAAGGCCGTGTGGACGAGGAAATACGCCAAGCCGACCAGGAACACGACCGCCTCGACCCAGGTCTCGGCGCTGTTGAACCAGTCGTTGTCCTGCCCGCGGTCCAGCATCATCTGCAGTGCGCCGATGGCCAGGCTCAGGGTGGCGAAGCCGAACACGTCGAAGCGCATCGCGCGGCGCGGTGTTCCGCCGGGCAGATAGCGCAGCGCGCCCAGGTAGGCCAGCACGCCGATGGGCAGGTTGATGAAGAAGACCCAGCGCCAATCGTAGTTGTCGGTCAGCCAGCCGCCCAGCGATGGGCCGAGGATGGGCCCCAGCATCACGCCCATGCCCCAGGCCGCCATGGCCGAGCCGCGCTTCTCGGCCGGGTTGATCTCGAGCATCACGGCCTGCGATAGCGGCACCAGGGCAGCGCCAAAGAGTCCTTGCAGCAGGCGCATCGCCACGATCTCGCCCAGGCTCAGCGAGAGGCCACACAGCATCGAAGCCACCGTGAAGCCGACGATGGAGACGAGGAAGACGCGCTTTTGCGAGAAGCGGTCGCACAGCCAACCGGTCAGGGGCGTGGCGATCGCGGCCGCCACGATGTAGGAGGTGAGCACCCAAGTGATCTGGTCCTGGGAGGCCGACAGGCTGCCCTGCATATGCGGCAGGGCCACGTTCGCGATGGTGGTGTCCAGCGCCTGGATGATGGTGGCCAGCATCACCGAGAGGGTGATCATGGGCCGGTTCAGCGGACGGGTCACTCCGCCTCCTCAATGCGCGTGCCCAGGGTCACGAGCAAATCAGTGGCGGCCTGAAGCAGGGCCGGGTCTACGCCTGCGAGCAGTTCCTTGCGGACGGCGCTGGCCTCCTTGCGGACCTGCTGATAGAGATCCATGCCAGCCGCGGTGACCGTCACACGCTTGACGCGGCGGTCCGTCTCGCTGGGCATGCGTTCGATCAGGCCGGCCTTGGACAGGCGATCCAGCATCGCAACCATGGTCGCTCCCTCGACGCCCACGGCCGCCGCCAGCTCGGATTGCGAAAGCGGCTCCCGGGCCTTTGCGGCCATGGTGATGGTCATCCAGCCGGCCTGGCTGACGCCTAGGCCCTTGAGCCGACGGTCGATCAGCAGCCGCCATTGGCGGGCCGCCCCATGCAGCGCGGCGGAGAACTGTTCCTCGATCGAAGTCATTGCAAGACCACTAATGATTAGATATCTAACCAATTGTAGCCAAACGCAATCCTTCCTGTACGGTGGGGTAACGAAGAACAAGGCCGATCTCACGAAGAAGCCGCCCGTTCGCCAGCCGGCGCGACTCGCTCAGGAAACTCATGGAGACCGCGCTCAGCTGACGGGCCGCCTCGGCCCGGTTCACGCGCGGCGGGCGCGGCATGCCTTCAAGGTCGGCGGCCAGGTCGAAGTAGTCACCCATGAGCATCTCGGTCGAGTCGCAGGCGTTGATCACGCGCTGCGGTAGGCCCTGCCACAGGGCCAAGGCGCATGCGCGGGCGAGGTCGTCGGCGTGGATGTGGTTGGTGAAGACGTCGTCCTCGCGCACCAGCACGGGCGTACCGCGCTGCAGCCGCTCGCGCGGGTGGCCGCCTTCGCGGTCGGCGGCGTAGATTCCTGGGATGCGCAGGATGCTGACTCTCGTTCCGAAGCGGCGCCCGAAGGCACGCACCAGGCCTTCCGCGTCGACGCGGCGGCGGGCGCGATCGGTCTGCGGGTTGACGGCGCGGGTTTCGTCCACGTACGCACCGCCGCAGTCTCCGTAGACGCCCGTGGTGCTCGCGTACACCAGGGTCTTGGGCGCACCGCGGCGCGCCAGGGCCTGCAGCAGGTGGCGAGTGCGCGAGTCCTTCGTACCGGAGGACGGCGGAGGCGCCAGGTGCAGCACGCCATCGAAGCCTCCGCCCAGGCGGCCCAGGCTGGCAGGATCGTCGAGATTGCCAAGCAGCGGCACAGCCCCGGCCGATCGCAGCTCCACCACGCGTGCTGGATTGGAAGTCAGGGCGTAGATCCGCCAGCGCGCCTCAAGCAGCTTTAGCACACGCAGGCCCACGTCGCCGCAGCCGATGATAAGGAGTCGTGGATGCATCGATTCAGTGTAGGCTCCCCGGATGAACACCCTGCCTGAAGTGCATCTGTGCATCGTCCAACCGTCGAGTTATGTGCACTCGCTCGGCTTCATCGACCAGGCCCGCTATTTCCGCTACCAGTTCCGGCGTCTCGGCGCACGCGTGAGCATCGCCAAGAACCGGCTGCGCCACGATGCGGTGAACCTCATCTTCGGGGCCCACTTGGGCTTCGACGTCACCCAGACGCAGCGCCATGCCTGTGTCTTCGTCCAGCTGGAGCAGATCGGCAGGGGCGGCGCAAATCTGCGGCCCGACTACCTAAAGCTGCTGCAGCAGGCGGCCGTGATCGACTACGACGCGGACAACGTCCCCGCCTACTCGGGCACTCCACAGGACGTGCCCCTCGTTGCCTTCCAGCATGCGCCCTACCTGAAGCTGGAGCCGGTGATTCCGCTCGAGGAGCGGCCGATCGATCTGCTGTTCATCGGCAGCATGAACGACCGGCGCCGCGCCTGGCTGGATCGCGTCGAGGCCTGCGGACGCAGCGTGGCGGTCTTCGATGCAGCGCTCTATGCCGAAGAGCGCGATGACTTCATCCGCCAGGCCAAGGCGGTCGTGAACTGTCACTTCTACGAAAGCGCCCGCTTCGAGCAGGCGCGCGTGGCGCAATGCCTGTCGCTGGGCACGCCGGTGATCTCCGAACGCACGGAACAGACCCGCCCGCACGCGGCCTTCGAGGACTGCGTGCTGTGGCTGCAGGACCACCAGCTCGAGCGCTTCTTCCGTGAGGACTTCGCCACCCCAGCCTTCTATGAATATGCCCGTGCGGCCCTGCAGCGCTTCGAGGCGGCAGACCCCATCGAGGCCTATGCCGATGCCCTGGCTTTCGTCGCCGGCTACGCCCGGGTGCACCACCAGCACCGTCCGACCGAGCCCTGGCGGCCCGAGCGGGTGAACCTCGGCTCAGGCCGCGACTACAAGACCGGCTGGCTCAACATCGACATTCTCGACCGCGCCATGCCCGATGTCGTGCTCGATCTCTCCGCCCCATTGCAAATGCCCCTGCGGATCGATTCGGCCCGCGCCGGCCCCGTGGAGCTGGCCGAAGACAGCGTGGCCCTCATCTATGCCAACAATGTGCTCGAGCACGTGCCCGATCTCGCCAGCCTGATGGGCAACTGCCTGCGACTGCTGCGGGTCGGCGGCGAGTTCCAGATCGAAGTGCCCTACGAGCGCGCACTCTCGGCCTGGCAAGACCCGACCCATGTGCGGGCCATGAACGAGAACTCCTGGATCTACTACACCGCCTGGTTCTGGTACCTGGGCTGGTTCGAGCATCGCTTCGATCTCGTCCAGCTGGTCTGGCTCGACTCGCAACTCCAGGCTTGCAATCAGTCCGAGGCCGCCTTCATGCGTGTCACTCTGCGCAAGATCGTGACCACCCCGCGCGAACGCACCACGGCGCGCACCATGCAGGCCGAACTGCGCCTACCCGACGACGACCTCGTCTGAGCGAATTCGGCGCTCGCTTAAAATTCGGCATATGCAAGGCCCGCTCGTCGGGCCATCTTTACGTCGAAAGAGTCCATGAATTTCAAGATCCAGGTCCAGCCCGCCGGTCGCGAGTACACCACCGAGGGCGACGAGACCCTGCTTCAGGCCGCCATCCGCCAAGGGATTGGTCTGCCCTATGGTTGCAAGGACGGCGCTTGCGGTTCCTGCAAGAGCAAGCTGCTCGAAGGCAAGGTTGTTCACGGCACGCATCAGCCCAAGACCCTGACGCCCGATGAAGAGGCGAACGGGTTCGTGCTGACCTGCTGCGCCCGCCCACAGACCGATTGCACGCTTGAAGCGCGCACCGTGCCCGGCGCTGGCGAGTTCCCGGTGCTCAAGCTGCCCTGCCGCGTGATCTCGATCGAGAAGCCCGCGTCGGACGTGGCCGTGCTGCGCCTGCAGCTCGCCGCCCAGCAAAACTTCCAGTTCCACGCCGGTCAGTACGTGGAATTCATCCTGCGCGACGGCGCCCGCCGCTCCTACAGCATGGCCAACGCGCCCCATCTGCTGGGCACGCCGCCGGCCGTGGAACTGCACATCCGCCACATGCCGGGCGGCAAGTTCACAGACCATGTCTTCGGCGCGCTGAAGGAAAAAGACATTCTGCGCATGGAAGGCCCCTTCGGCAGCTTCTTCCTGCGCGAGGACAGCGACAAGCCCATGGTGCTGCTGGCCAGCGGCACGGGCTTCGCGCCGATCAAGGCCATCATTGAACGCATGCAGCACCTGGGCCTTACACGACCGGCCGTGCTGTACTGGGGGGTGCGCAAGGAAGCGGACCTCTACCTCAAGTCCTGGGCAGAGGAGGCCGCGGCAGCGATGCCGAACCTGACGTTCATTCCGGTGCTGTCCGAGCCCGACGCCGGCTGGACCGGTCGCACGGGCTTCGTCCACCAGGCCGTGATGGCCGACCTGCCTGATATGTCCGGCCATCAGGTCTATGCCTGCGGGGCGCCCGTCGTCGTCGAGTCGGCGCACCGCGATTTCGTCGCCCAATGCAAGCTCCCAGATGAAGAGTTTTACGCGGACGCCTTCACCTCTGAACAAGACAAGCACTGATGCTCGCGCCGCCCTACGTTGCCGCTGATCGTTTCGAAGGCCAGCTTGCAGCGCTGGGGCATGCGGTCGTCTCGCCCTCGACCGTGCAGCGGGCCTTCGGCGTTGCCGCTGTGGAGCTCGGCTCCCTGCCAAGCTACTGGAACGACCTGCCGGCCGATACCTACCTCAAGGATGGCGGCCGCTATCGTTTCCGCCGCCACAGCTGCTTCGTCGCCGATGGCGATGAGCTGACGCAGGCGCCCCACCGCGCTCACTGGCAGCCGCTTGACTACAACGCTCTGCACGGCGGCATCGAGCGCATGTTCGAACCGCTGGCACCCGCCATGACCGCCCTGCCCGCCTGGCGCGGCCTGCTGCTGGGCCTAGCCGGCGTGGCCTCCGCGCTCAAGGGCGCGCAGCCCTGGTTCATCGAGGCTCACGCCTTTCGCATCGACACCGCCAGCGGCATCGGCCGCCCCACCCCCGAGGGCGCACACCGCGACGGCGTGGATCTGGTGGCGGTGTTCATGGTGGACCGCCACGGAATCAAGGGCGGCGAATCTCGCGTATTCGAAGCTCAGGGACCGAACGGCCTGCGCTTCACAATGAGCGAGCCCTGGTCGCTGCTGCTGCTGGACGACGAGCGCGTCATCCACGAAACGACCCCGATCCAGCCGGAAGGTGCCGTGCCCGGCCACCGAGACACCCTGGTCCTCACCCTGCGCGCCGGCGGCTTCCAGGGCCCTTGACGCACCAAATCCCGCAATGCGTGAACGGCATGACCCCATGCCGACCATCCTTTCTACACTGCCGTGCCCGTCGCCAAAAGCGATGAGTGCCCTCACTCGCAACTCCGCATCACAAGTGCACACCGCATGAACGCCATGACCGACCTCGCCCGCGCGCTGACCCACGAGAGCAGCATTCCTTCCTCCCTGTTCGGCCTGCCCGACCAGGCCCCGCACGAGCGAGTGCTCCTGGCTTCTGACGAAGCCACGGGCCTCAAAGCGATCATTGCGGTCCACAGCACCGCCCGTGGCCCGGCCTTTGGTGGCTGCCGCTTCTGGAGCTACGACAACGAACTCGCGGCCATGAACGATGCGCTGCGCCTCTCGCAAGGGATGAGCCTGAAGAATGCGCTGGCCGATCTGCCCTTCGGCGGCGGCAAGGCCGTGATCATCAAGCCGGCCGAGATCAAGGACCGCGGCGCGCTGTTCGCCGCCTTCGGCCGCGCCGTGCAGTCGCTCGACGGTGCCTACATCACCGCCGAAGACGTGGGCACCACCACCGCCGACATGCTGGGCATGCAAAAGCACACCCGGTACGTGAGCGGCATCCCGCGCGAAGGCAGCTTCGGCGGCGACCCCAGTCCCAAGACCGCCTGGGGCGTGTTCGTGTCCATCGAGGCCGGCGTGAAGGCCGTGATGGGCCGCGCCGACCTGAACGGCGTGTGCGTGGCCCTGCAAGGCCTGGGCGCCGTGGGCTGGCACCTGGCCGAGTTCCTGCACAAGGCCGGCGCCAAGCTGGTCGTCGCCGACGTAGACTCCGCCAAGGTCGAACGCGCCCGCGCCCAGTTCGGCGCCACCGCCGTGAGCGTGAACGAGATCCTCGCGGCGGACGTGGACGTGCTGGCCCCCTGCGCCCTGGGTGCCTCGCTGAACGAGCGCAGCATCCCCACGCTTCAGGCCCGCATCGTTTGCGGCGCCGCCAACAACCAGCTCGCCACAACGAGCGACGGCGACACCCTGCACGAGCGCGGAATCGTCTACCTGCCTGACCACCTCGTGAACGCCGGCGGCATCATCTCAGTGGCGCGCGAGTTCCGCGGTGAAGGCGAAGAGCAGGCCGTGATCTCCGAAGTCAGCCGCATCGCCGACCGCGTCACCGAGCTGCTTGACCGCGTCAAGGCCAGCGGCGAAACGCCGGCTCGCGTGGCCGACGCCTGGGCTCGCTCCAAGCTCGTTCGCCCCGCATAAGCACCTTTCTGGACGGTTTCACAAGGGCCCGAAGCTGGTAGGCTTCGGGCCCTATGCCACGGACTGTGAATCGCCGCTCCCTGCTGGCCGCCACTGCAAGCACCGCGCTTCCCGCATGGGCCCAGCAGGCCGGCGGACAGGGCATCCGGCTCGTCGTGCCCTTCTCCCCCGGCGGCGTGATCGATGCCTTGGCCCGCCCTCTCGCCGATCATGTGCAAGAACGGCTGGGACCGCTCTACGTGGACAACATCGCCGGCCTGCGCGGCAGCACGGGCGCGGCTTTCGTGGCCAAGGCGCAGCCCGACGGCAACACGTTGCTGATCAGTTCGGTCGTCACGCAAGCCATCAACCCCTGGATCGGCGCGGCCTCGCTCTATGACCCGGTCCGCGACTTCACACCCATCTCGCTGCTTGCGCGCATCACCAATGTGCTGGTCGTCAATCGCGAGACCGCGCGGCGCGCGCGCATCACCAGCGTGGCCGCGCTGGTGGAGTACGCGCTCAACCATCCGGGTCGGCTGACCTACGCCTCTCCGGGCATCGGCACGACCAGTCATCTGGCCGCCGAGATGTTCAAGGAACGCACGCGGACGCAGATCAATCACCAGCCCTATGCGGGCGTGAACGCCGTGAGCAAAGCCCTGCTGAGCGGCGAGGTGGACATCGGTTTCCAGAATCTCTCGTCCTCGGCCGCGGACATCCGCAGCGGCCGGCTCAAGGCCCTGGCGGTGAGCGGCCTGTCGCGCTCCATCGATCTGCCCGACGTGCCCACGCTCAACGAAAGCCCTTCCAACCTGCGCCTGGCCGGCTTCGACGTGGGCATCTGGATCGGGCTCTTCGGCCCGGCACGCATGGCCAGGGATCAGGTGATGCGCATCAACGCAGCCTTCGGGGACGCACTGAACTCCCCCGTGCTGCGCGAGAAGCTGCGGGCCTTGAAGGCCGAGCCCTCGCCCAGCACGCCCGAACAGTTGGCTGCCTTGGTGAGGACCGATCTGGCGCGCTACCAGCCGCTGGCCAAGCGCGAACGCGCGCAACTTGAATGAGGCCTTATTGGCCTAATTATTGGCCCACTTATTCGCCCAGGTAGGCAGCGCGCACCTTAGGGTCAGCCAACAGCGCGCGGCCTTCGCCGTGCATCGTGACCTCGCCGCTCTCCATCACATAGCCGCGATTGGCGAGCTGCAGGGCCCGGCTCGCATTCTGCTCGACGAGCAGGACGGTGGTGCCGCGCTGGTGAATGTCGTTCACGACCTCGAAGATCTTGTCCACCATGATGGGCGAGAGGCCCATCGAAGGCTCGTCTAGCAGCAGCAGCTTGGGCCGGGCCATCAGCGCGCGGCCCATGGCCAGCATCTGCTGCTCGCCGCCGCTCATGGTGCCCGCCAGCTGGGCGCGGCGCTCCTTCAGCCGCGGGAACAGCGCGAAGACTTTGTCGATGTCGGCCTCCACCTCCGCGTCCTTGCGGGTGTAGGCACCCATCAGGAGGTTCTCGGTGATGGTCATGCGGGTGAAGGTGCCTCGCCCCTCCGGAACCATCACCAGACCCTGGCGAACCAGATCCCAGGCACCCTGCCCCGCAATGCTGCGGCCCATGAACTCCACCGTACCGCCCGCCAGAGGCTGCAGGCCGGTCACGGCCTTGAGCGTGGTGCTCTTGCCCGCGCCGTTGGCGCCGATCAGGCTGACCAGCTCGCCCTCACGGACCTCGAAGCTCGCGCCCTTGACGGCCTGGATGCCGCCGTAGGCCACTTGCAGGCCTGTCACTTTCAACATCGCGGTCATCTCAATGGTTCCCAGCGCCGAGGTAGGCCTCGATCACCTGAGGATTGCTCTGCACCTCGGCCGGCGTGCCGGCAGCGATGGGTTTGCCGTAGTCGAGCACGGTCACGCGGTCGCACAGGCCCATGACCAGCTTCACGTCGTGTTCGATCAACAGGATGGTGCGGCCATCCTTGCGGATGCGGTCGATCAGCTCGCGCAGCACGACCTTCTCTGTGGCGTTCATCCCGGCCGCGGGCTCGTCCAGAGCGATCAACTGCGGGTCGGTGGCCAGGGCGCGGGCGATCTCGAGGCGACGCTGATCGCCGTAGGAGAGCGTGCGCGCCTTGAACTCGGCCAGGTGGGCGATGCCCACGTAGTCGAGCAGCTCACGGGCCCGACCTGCAATGGCGGCTTCCTCGGCCTTGAAGCCGGCGGTGCGGAACACGGCGCCGATCAGGCCCGAGCTCGTGCGCACGTGGCGGCCGACCATCACGTTCTCCAGCGCGGTCATGTCGGCGAAGAGGCGGATGTTCTGGAAGGTGCGCGCAATGCCGGCTTGAGCCACCTGGTGCACGGCCTGAGGCTTGTAGGGCTTGCCGGCCAGCTCGAAGCGGCCGGCGTCGGGCGCATACAGGCCCGTGATCACATTGAAGAAGGTTGTCTTGCCGGCACCGTTGGGGCCGATCAGGCCATAGACCTGACCGCGCGCAATCTGCAGGCTCACTTCGGACAGGGCCTGAAGGCCGCCGAATCGCTTGGCCACGCCGCTCACGTCGAGCACGAGTTCGCTCATTTGGAGCCTCCTTCCGAGGCCCTGGTCTTGCCATGCTCGGGCGCAGGCCAAAGGCCGCGCGGTCTGACCAGCATGACGCTGATCATGGCCAGAGCCACCAGCAGCTGGCGCAGGATGGCAGCGTCGAGCCGGCCGCCCGTCATTTCAGCAAGGGGGCTGCCCACGTAGCGCAGCACCTCGGGCAGAGCCGCGAGCAGCAGCGCACCGAGGATGACGCCCGGAATGTGGCCGATGCCCCCCAGCACCACCATGGCCACGATCATGATGGACTCTTGCAGGCTGAAGGACTCGGGACTCACGAAACCCTGGAAGGATGCAAACAAGGTGCCCGATACGCCACCGAAGGTGGCGCCCATGCCGAAGGCGAGCAGCTTCATGTTGCGGGTGTTGATGCCCATGGCCTTGGCGGCGATTTCGTCCTCGCGAATGGCCATCCAGGCGCGGCCGATGCGCGAGTTCTCGAGCCGGTAGCAAATCAGGACCGACAGCACGACCAGCACGAGGAATAGGTAGTAGTACAGCGTGACCGAAGGCAGCGTGAGGCCCAAGGCGTGCAGCGGCTCCGACAGGTCCACGCCGAACAGGTGGAACGAGTCGATCTGACCGATGCCTTGGGGTCCGTTGGTGATGTTGTACGGGTATTGCAGGTTCAGCAGGAAGACGCGGATGATCTCGCCGAAGCCGAGAGTCACGATGGCCAGATAGTCACCGCGCAGCTTGAGCGTGGGCGCACCCAGGAGCACGCCGAACATGCCCGCGAGCAAGGCGCCCAGCGGGATCACGATGTAGATCGGCTGATGCATGCCGGCGGGAAACGCTGCGGCCAGGGCTTCGAAATTGTTCGTCAGCTGCGGGCTTGCCAGGAGCGCGAACATATAGGCACCAACCGCGTAGAAGGCGACGTAGCCCAGATCCAGCAGGCCGGCATAGCCGACCACGATGTTCAGGCCCAGGGCCAGCAACACGTAGAGCAGGGCCAAGTCGATGATGCGCACGGGACCGTTGCCGAATTGCTGGGCGAGCAGCGGCACGAGCAGCAGGCCAAGAGCCGACGCGAGGAAAAGAGGAAGGTTCTTTTTCATGCCCGGTCCGCCACGCGCTCGCCCAGAAGGCCCGAGGGCCGCAGCGTCAGCACGATGATCAGCATCATGAACGCGAAGATGTCCACGTACTGGCTGCCCAGCACGTCACCGGTGAGGTCGCCGAGATAGCCTGCGCCGAAGGATTCGACCAGGCCCAACAGCACGCCCCCGACCATGGCACCGGCCAGATTTCCGATACCGCCGAGCACCGCTGCCGTGAAGGCCTTGAGGCCGGGCATGAAGCCCATGGTGTGCTGCACCGTGCCGTAGTTCGCCGCCCACATCACGCCGGCCACGGCCGCCAGGGCCGCGCCGATCACGAACGTGGCCGAGATCACGAGGTCGGGCTTCACGCCCATCAGCGCCGCCACCTTAGGGTTCTCGGCCGTGGCGCGCATGGCGCGGCCGAGCTTGGTGCGGTGAACCAGCCACATCAGCGCTGCCAGCACCGCCACCGAGACACCGAGGATAAGGATCTGCGTGACCGTGATCACCGCGCCGCCGAACGCGATCGGATCAGTGGGCAGCAGCAGCGGGTAGGGCTTGGGGCTGGGCTTCCAGATGATCATCGCCAGGGTCTGCAGCAGCAGCGACATGCCCATGGCCGTGATCAGCGGCGCCAGCCGTGGCGCATTGCGCAAGGGCCGGTAGGCGATCTTCTCGACGAGGAAATTGAGCACCGAGCACACCACGATGGAGCACAGGAGGCCAATCACGAGCAAGGCCCAGCCGGGCAAGCCCGCGTTTTCCAAGGCGCTGATGACGGTCCAGCTCACGAGGCCGCCGACCATCAGGATCTCGCCGTGGGCGAAGTTGATCAGGTTGATGATGCCGTAGACCATGGTGTAGCCCAGGGCGACGAGGGCGTACATGGCCCCGAGGACCAGTCCGTTGATCAGCTGCTGAAGAAGAATGTCCATGACTGCGAAAGAACGCGGACTGGTGTCCGCGGGGTGGGCGGCATTCTAGGAGCCGGGCTTGTCCGGGCTTCCCCGGGTATCCCCCATCGTTCCTGTGCCGGCTTCTTCATTGAGCCGGCGCAGCTCGGTCAGCTTGTCGCCGATTCGAATCTCAAGCCCGCGCGGCACGGGCTCGTAGAACCGCGTGCCGACGAGGCCCTCGGGCAGATACGTGGCACCGGCCGCGAAGGCGCCGGGCTCATCGTGCGCATAGCGGTATTCCTCACCGTAGCCGAGCTGCTTCATCAACTTGGTGGGTGCGTTTCGCAGATGCATGGGCACCGGTCGGCTCTGGTCCTGCTTGATCAGGGCGCGCACTGCGTTGTAGGCCATGTAGACGGCGTTGGACTTGGGGGCAACGGCGAGGTACACGGCCGCCTGCGCCAGGGCCAGCTCGCCCTCGGGCGTGCCCAGGCGCTCGTAGCATTCGGCGGCGTCGAGCGCGACGCGCAGCGCGCGTGGGTCGGCGTTGCCGATGTCCTCGCTGGCCATGCGGACCAGGCGGCGCGAGATGTAGCGCGCATCGACGCCGCCATCGAGCATGCGCACCAGCCAGTAGAGCGCGCCATCGGGATCGGAGCCGCGCACCGACTTGTGCAGCGCCGAGATCACGTCGTAGAACTGATCACCACCTTTGTCGTAGCGGCGCAGCTGCTCGCCGAGCGCCTTCTCCAGCAGCGGCTCGTCGATCACCGTCGTGCCGCCGGGCGTCAGCTGCGCGATGGCCTCGACGGTGTTGAGCAAGCGCCGCGCGTCGCCGTCGGCGTAGGCCACCATGCGGGTGGCCGCGGCCTCGCTGAACGGCGGACAGCCCAGCTCCTGCTGGCCGCGGGCGAGCAGCGCTTTCAGGTCGCGCTCGTCCAGCGACTTCAGTACATGGACCGTGGCCCGCGAGAGCAGCGCCGAGTTGACCTCGAAGCTCGGATTTTCCGTCGTCGCGCCGATGAAAGTGAACAGGCCCGACTCCACATGTGGCAAGAAGGCATCCTGCTGCGCCTTGTTGAAGCGATGCACCTCGTCCACGAAGAGCACGGTGCGGCGCGGCAGCACCGCCTGCGCGCGCTCGACCGCCTCACGGATGTCCTTGACGCCTCCCAGCACGGCCGAGATCTGGATGAATTGCGCGTCGAAGCCCTCGGCCATCAAGCGAGCCAGCGTCGTCTTGCCGACACCCGGCGGCCCCCAGAGGATCATCGAATGCAGCTTGCGCGCCTCGAAGGCCGTGGCCAGCGGCATACCGGGCCCAAGCAGATGCTGCTGGCCGATGACTTCGGCAAGCCGGCGCGGCCGCAGGCGCTCGGGCAAGGGCTGGGCGTGGGACGATGGTCGGGCGCCCGCCGGCGCCGCGCCCGGCAGATCGGGGAACAGGGAATCGCTCACTGCTCGATCACGTCCACGCCGGCTGGCGCAGTGAAGCGAAAGCGTTCGGGCGCCAGCGGCACGTTAGTGGCAATGGCACCGAAGTTCAGCAGCGACTTCTGGCCGAAGCCGTCGACGATCTCGACGCTGCTCAAGGCCTTGCCCTTGAAGCGGATTCGAAGCGACTGCAGCGTGCCGTCGGCCTGCCTGGGCATGGCCAACACGGTGTCGGCACCTTCGGCCTTGAGCGTAAAGTCGCGCTCGAGGTTATTGCCGGCCAGTAAGGCCGCCGGCGTAGCGCCCAGGGCCTTGTCCATCTTGCGGCTGCTGGCCTGCTGCAGGTCGGGGTCGTACATCCAGACCTTCTGTCCATCGGCCACGATCAGGGTCTCGCTGGGCTTCTGGTAGACGAAGCGGAAGCGATTCGGGCGCTGGAACTCGAAGCTGCCGCTGGAGGTCTTGACGCGCTTGCCGTCGGGCGAGCTCACCGTCTGGGTGAAATCGGTACGGCCCGTCTTGACCTCCGCGACGAAGGCCCTGAGCGTGTCCACGGCATCGGCATGTGCAAGGCCGCTAACAGCCAGGCTCAGCGCAAACAGAAACTTCTTCATTCGTCTCGTCACTCGTCGCGTTTGGGGATGATCAGATCCCGGTTGCCGTTCGTGGCCATGGAGGACACCAGGCCGGACTTTTCCATCTGCTCGAGCAGGCGCGCTGCGCGGTTGTAGCCGATGCGCAGATGGCGCTGCACCAGCGAGATGGATGCCTTGCGGTGCTGGAGCACGATGGCCACGGCCTGGTCGTACATGGGGTCGGACTCTCCGCTGGCCTCTCCCGGCGCGGGCGCCTCGCCGCCCTCGCCCTCGAGCACGCCGCCTTCGAGAATGCCCTCGATGTAATTGGGTTCACCGCCCTGCTCCTTCAGGTACTCCACAACGCGGTGCACCTCGTCATCGCTGACAAAGGCTCCGTGCACACGCACGGGCAGGCCGGTACCCGAGGCCATGTAGAGCATGTCGCCCATGCCCAGCAGAGCCTCGGCGCCCATCTGGTCGAGGATGGTGCGGCTGTCGATCTTGGAGCTGACCTGGAAGGACAAGCGCGTCGGGATATTGGCCTTGATCAGGCCGGTGATCACGTCGACCGACGGGCGCTGCGTGGCCAGAATCAGGTGGATGCCGGCGGCGCGGGCCTTCTGGGCCAGCCGAGCGATCAGCTCCTCGATCTTCTTGCCCACGACCATCATCAGATCGGCCAGTTCGTCGATGACGACGACGATGAAGGGCATGCGCTCAAGCGGCTCGGCGCCCTCGGGGCTTTCGGCCATCAGGCTGAAGGGGTTGGGTATCTTTTCGCCGCGTGCCGTGGCCTCATCGATCTTCTTGTTAAAGCCCGCGAGGTTGCGCACGCCCATCTTGGACATGATCTTGTAGCGGCGCTCCATCTCACCCACGCACCAGTTCAGCGCGTTGGACGCCTGCTTCATGTCAGTGACCACAGGGGCGAGTAGGTGCGGAATGCCTTCGTAGACGCTCATCTCGAGCATCTTGGGGTCGATCAGGATCAGGCGCACGTCACGCGCCTCGGCCTTGTAGAGCAGCGAGAGGATCATCGCGTTGATGCCCACCGACTTGCCCGAGCCGGTGGTACCGGCCACGAGGCAGTGCGGCATCTTGCCAAGGTCGGCCACCACCGGCGCGCCCACGATGTCCTTGCCCAGGCCCATGGTCAGCAGGGAGCCCGCATCGGCATAGACCTGCGAGCCCAGGATCTCCGACAGCTTGATGGTCTGGCGGCGCGCATTGGGCAGCTCCAGGGCCATGAAGTTCTTGCCCGGAATGGTCTCGACCACGCGGATGCTGGTCAGGCTGAGCGACCGCGCGAGATCCTTGGCCAGGTTGACGATCTGTGAGCCCTTGACGCCCGTGGCCGGCTCGATCTCGTAGCGCGTGATCACGGGGCCCGGCGAGGCAGCCACCACGCGCACCTCGACGCCGAAATCACGCAGCTTCTTCTCGATCAGACGACTGGTCATCTCCAGCGATTCGGGCGTGACCGTCTCCTGGCGCGGGGGGGCTGCGTCGAGCAGGTCGACCTGGGGCAGCTTGGCATCACCGGGATCGGTGAACAAGGTCTGCTGGCGTTCCTTGGCCACGCGGGTCGATTGCGGCACCTCGATCACGGGCGCCTCGATGACGATGGGCTCGTGCTCAACGACCACCTGACGCTCGACCTCGACGACCTCGGCGCGCTCTTTCTTGGCGCGCGCGCCAACCTTCTTGTCTTCCTTCACTTCGCGGCGCTCGTTGCTGGCGACGCGCCGTTCGTCGATCAACGTGCCCAGCCGTTCGGCCAGGCCCATCCAGGAGAAACGCAGGGCCAGGCTCGCACCGGCCAGCAGAGCCACGATCCACACGACGCCCGAACCGGCAAAGCCGAGAGCGCGCATGCTCCAGGGGCCCAGTTGGTAACCCAGCACACCGCCGGCGTGGCCGGGCAGACGCGATTCCCAGCCATACAGCCGCGTCCACTCAAGCGCGCAGGAGGCCATCATCAACAGTAGCAGACCCAGCCCCCAGGGCACCCAGCGTCGCCAGCCACGGGCCTCCTCAGCGGCATCGGCGGCCTCGTGGCGCAACAAGCCAGCAAGCCCCCCAAGCCACAGGCGCAGCGCCACCAGCGGCAGCCACCAGCAGGAGTAGCCGAACAGGAAGAGCTGCAGATCCGACGCCCAGGCCCCCAGGGCACCGACCCGGTTGGCATAGAGCCCGGGCGTTCCTGCCGTGGAAAAGGCCGCGTCAGCCGCGTTGTGGGTCAGCATGGCCGTCACCCACAGCAGCCACGCGACGGCAGCAGCCCCCAGCACCAGCGGCGAGCGCAACACATGACTGCGCGGCTCGGGTGCCTTGGCCTGCTTGCGAGGCTGGCGCTTGTAGGTCTTTTCTGAAGGGGCGGCCGCGGCGTCGGCCGCGTCTTCGCCGGTCATGGATCCGAGAGGAAAGCTCATGCCGCGATTGTGGCGCAGCTTGCCTTAACGCCGTGTATCAGCGCCAGCGGCGCCGCTCGCCGAATTCGCCCAGCCCCACCGGCGCACTGACTCTGAACTCGGCATGCGGCTCGGGCGGGATGGCCAACAGCTCGTCGATGCGCCGCGCCACTCCCCAAGCGGCGCGCGTGCGCGACTCTCGCGTCGTGCCCGCCAGGCGCGGCGTGACCTGCAGGCCCTGCGCGCCGTACAGCGGGCGACCGGGCTCGAGCATGCCGGGCTCCAGGCTGTCGAACCAGGCAGCCAGTACGCGGCCACTGTTCAGCGCGTTGGCCAGAGCCAGATCGTCAAACAGGGCCGAATGGCCGAGGCTGACCAACACCTGCCCCGGCTTGGCAAAGGACAACACGCGCTCACCGATCAAGCCACGGTAGCGCGGGAAAAAGGCCAATTGCACGCTGAGGCCATCGCATTGCTCCATCAGGTCGCGAAGCGACAGGGGCTCGATGCCCCACTGGGCCCAGAGCGGGTCGTTTTGGTGCAGGCTCGGGTCGTAGCCGACCACGCGGGTGCCGAAGGACGGCAGGAGCTGGGCCAACATGCGGGCCGCCGGAGACATGCCGACCAGGCCCACCGTGGCGCAGCCGAGTTCGCGCCCGACCAGCATGCCGTCACTGGACTCCACGGGCACACGGCGTAGCATGGCCAGCAGCGCCCCGATGGCAAATTCGGCCTCGGCAGCGGCCGTGGCGGTCAGGCTGCGCACCACTTCGACGCGGGCGGCGCGGCAGGCTTCCATGTCGATGTTCTCGGCGCCGCCGCTCATGCGACCCAGCACCCGCAAGCGCGGTGCAGCGCGCAGCAAGGTGATGTCCACGGCGACGGCCGGCGGCAGGATCGCGGCTTGAATGCCCTGCAGCGCCTCGCGCAGGGCGCCCGGTTCGACGGCCAGCTCAGGCGCATATTGCACGACATGGCGCTCCGACAGCCATTGCATGACATCGGCTTCGAGCGGCTCGACGATGAGCAGGCTCACGGATCCCTCTCTCCCCATGTGATGCGGAACACCACCCGGCCCGCTTGTGGGCGGCACTGTGGCACGCGGGCCCGGGTTCAGCCAACCCTCAATCAGGCGGTCATCGTTGCGGCGGCACCGCGGGGCGTCATGTGCTGCGTGCAACAATGCGCCGTCGCATCACCCCGCCCCCGATTCCATGGCTGCCTCCGCGAACACGACAACCGTTACCAAGGCGATCTTTCCCGTGGCAGGGCTCGGCACCCGTTTTCTGCCCGCCACCAAAGCACAGCCCAAGGAAATGCTGCCCGTGGTGGACAAGCCCCTGATCCAGTACGCGGTCGAGGAAGCATACGCCGCCGGCGTTCGGGAAATGATTTTTGTGACCGGCCGCCACAAGCGCCCCATCGAGGATCATTTCGACATGACCTTCGAGCTGGAGGTGGCGCTCGAGCAATCGAACAAGCTCGATTTGCTTGAGGTGGTGCGCAGCGTCAAGCCCGACGACATGGAATGCATCTACGTGCGCCAACCCCAGGCCCTGGGACTCGGGCACGCTGTGCTCTGCGGGCAGCGTCTGGTGGGCAACGAGCCGTTTGCGGTCCTGCTAGCCGACGACCTCATGGTCGGCCCCGCCGGCGGCCAGCCCGTGCTCAAGCAGATGGCGGAGCAATTCAAGGAATGGCGTGCGTCTATCCTTGCCGTGCAGGAAGTGCCGGCCGAGCACACGCGCCGCTACGGCATCGTGGCCGGTTCTGCGGTGAACGAGCATCTGGTGGACGTAAGCCGCATCGTCGAGAAGCCCTCGCCGGAGTCTTCACCCTCGCGCCTGGGTGTGGCGGGCCGCTACATCCTTACCCCTGGCGTGTTCCATGAGATCGCCAACCAGCCGCGCGGCGTGGGCGGCGAGATCCAGCTGACCGACGGCATTGCCGGCCTGCTGCGGCGCGAAAAGGTGTTCGCCTACCGCTACGAAGGCAAGCGCTACGACTGCGGCAGCAAGGAAGGCTTCCTCGAAGCCAATGTGGAGCTGGCGCTCGAGCACCCGGTGCTGGGCCCGGGCTTCCGCGACTACCTCAAGAGCCTGGCCCTCTGACCGTCTGAGGCAGCGCCCCGGCGCCACTCAGCGGCGCTTGAGAACGTGGATGAATTCGTCCGCGACCGTGGTCTGCTCCACGAGTTCGTTGCCGGTCTGGCGCGCAAAGGCCTGGAAGTCGCGCATCGAGCCAGGGTCGGTAGCAATGACCTTGAGCAGTTGGCCGCTCGCCATCTCAGCCAAAGCCTTCTTGGCCTTGAGGATGGGCAGCGGGCAGTTCAGTCCGCGGGTGTCGAGGTCACGATTGGCTTCCATGGTCATTCCTTTTCTCCGATCATTTTAGGAGCCAGGCCTTTGCTGCGCAGCCAGGTCGCGAGCGCCTGGCCCGTGCCTTGCGGCCAGACCTTCACATCTTCCGGGGCGAAGAGCTGATATTCGGCCAACTCCGCAGACAAGTGAATCTCGCCGCGTGCCTGCACGTGATAGCCGACGATGAGCTGGTTCATGCGCTGGAAATCCCACGCGCCAAGCAGGTTGACCTGGCCCACCGTCAGCGACGTTTCCTCGAAGACCTCGCGGCGGATGCCGTCCTCGGGCGACTCACCCGCTTCCATGAAGCCCGTGATCAGACCGAAGAAGCGGCCCGGCCAGGCCGCGTTGCGTGCCAGCAGCACGGCGCCGCCGCGGTCCACGCATTCGATCACCGCGGCCAGCACGGGCGTGGGGTTGTTCCAGTGGACGAAGTCGCAGTCGGGGCAGCGAAGCCGTTCCTTGGGCCCGCCATCTTCCTCGGCCACGCGCAAGACCAGCTCGGCACGGCATTGCGGACAGTGGCGCCAGGTCGTCATGCGCGGATCATGCTGGGAAGACGCCGGTGGACAGATAACGGTCGCCGCGGTCGCAGACCACGAAGACGATGGTCGCGTTCTCCACCTGCTGCGCGATCTGCAGTGCCACCGAGCAGGCGCCGGCCGCTGAGATGCCCCCGAACAGACCTTCCTCTCGGGCGAGGCGGCGCGCCATGTCCTCGGCATCAGCCTGGGAGACCAGCACAAGCTCGTCCACGGCCGACGGGTCGTAGATCTTGGGCAGGTAGGCCTCGGGCCACTTGCGGATGCCGGGAATGCGCGAGCCCTCGGCCGGTTGCGCGCCGACGATGCGCACGGCCGGATTCTTCTCTCGCAGAAAGCGCGAGACGCCGGTGATCGTGCCAGTCGTGCCCATGGCGCTAACGAAATGGGTGATGCGGCCGCGAGTGTCGGCCCAGATCTCGGGGCCCGTGGTCTCGTAATGGATGCGAGGGTTGTCGGCGTTGGCGAACTGGTCGAGCACGCGGCCCTTGCCGTCCTTCTGCATCTGCTCAGCCAGGTCGCGTGCGTACTCCATGCCGCCGGAGCGCGGCGTCAGGATCAGCTCTGCGCCGAAGGCCTTCATGGTCTGCGCGCGTTCGACGGAGAGGTCCTCGGGCATGATCAGCACCATGCGATAGCCGCGGATGGCGGCGGCCATGGCCAGGGCGATGCCCGTGTTGCCGGAGGTGGCCTCGATCAGCGTATCGCCTGGCTTGATCTCGCCACGCTCCTCGGCGCGCCGGATCATGCTGATCGCCGGACGGTCCTTCACGCTGCCGGCCGGATTGTTGCCTTCGAGCTTGGCCAGGATCACGTTGCCGCGAGCCTCGCTGCCCTTCAGCAGCCGTTGCAGCCTCACCAGCGGCGTCTTGCCGATTACGTCTTCGAGGGTCGGGTAGTCGTTCGTGCTCATGCAGATCATTGTGACGCAGAGCCGGTGATTGCGTAGCCGCGTGGCATAATCGGCTTCTTCCATGCGGTGCAAGGCCGCATGGACGTGCGAACCGTGGCCCGGATGGCGAAATCGGTAGACGCAGGGGACTCAAAATCCCCCGCCGCAAGGTGTGCCGGTTCGAGTCCGGCTCCGGGCACCACGACACGCACTTATTGAAGACCGTCAGCGCGCCCCGACATCCAGGTATTTCCCTTCTTGGCGTTTCGGCATCGCGCATACACTGCGCCGTCTTGCGCGCCGCCCCGAGCTGCTGCAGTCCGCTCTAGAAGAACTCCCAACATGCCACCGATTTCTCCGGTCACCAAGGCATTCATGCTGGCTTGCGTCGGCATGTTCTGCTTGTTCTCCCTTGCCTCCGACTTCGAGCCCTATTTCATGTTGTGGCCCTTGCAGTCGGGCCTCTTCCAGCCGTGGCAGGTCGTCACCTACGCCTTCTTGCACGCCAACACCTGGCATCTGTTTTTCAACATGCTCGGCCTGTGGATGTTCGGCAACGAGCTCGAACGCGTCTGGGGCCAGAAGCGCTACCTCCAGATCCTCGCAGCCAGCATCCTGAGCGCCGCGGCCGTGCAGCTCGTCTTCACACTGCTCTTCCACAGCATGGCTCCGACGGTGGGCGCATCTGGCGCTATTTTCGGCTTACTCCTGTCCTTCGGCATGCTGTTCCCGGATCGCATCATCGTCCCGCTGTTCCCGCCGATCCCGATGAAGGCCAAGGTCTTCGTCTTCATCTTCGGCGGGCTGGAACTGGTGCTGGGCGTGAGCAATGGCGTCGGTGCCAATGTGGCGCATTTCGCTCACCTCGGCGGCATGCTGGGCGCCTGGCTGCTGATCCGCTACTGGCGTTCCAGCCGGCGCTAACGAACCATCACCGGCGCGCGGCGCCAGTCCGCGAAGCTGCTGTTGAGCACGCGGCTGGTGTTGACATTGACCAGATAACGCTTCAGGGCAGCGTCGAACGCCTTGAGTCGCTCCAGGCACCGGCTCTTGCGCGACCAGCCCACATAGGCAAAGGCCTCCGCGACAAAAGGCTTGAGCACCTCGAAGTGATCTTCGAGGCCGCTGGTCACCAGATAGGTCATCGCTGGATAGTGCGGTGACACAAAATAATCGATGCGCTTAGCCGCCAGCTTGCTGAAATTCTCCCTGATGCCGGGACCCACTTCGACCTGAAGCTGGCCCAGCACATAGTCGTCCAGCCCTCCACCGAAACGCGTGCCTCGCGTGACGCCGCCTTTGAGACCGCGCAGCGACTCACGTCCGGAGTAGTCCTTGAAAGAGTCACCGGCGCGCACAAAGACCGAGGTTGGGTTGGAAAATATCGGTGTCTCCGTGAAGGCGAGATAGGCCTCACGATCCGGGGTGCGCTTGAGCTCGGTGATGATGTCCACCTCCCCCACTTCGGCACCGTGCAGCAGACGCAGGAAAGGGCCTGAGTAGCGCAGCTCGTAGGGCAGGTTGATGGAGTGCAAGACGGTCAGCACCACGTCGACGCTGGCGCCGCGCAGAGTCTGCCCGTCGTACCAAGCGAAAGGCGGGAACTCAGGATCGGCGCTCACGACCACGCTGTGGCACTCGGTCTCCGATGCGGCCGCCACGGACTGGCTCAACACCAGCAACCCGGCACTCCACAGCAGGCAACTCTTGCGCATCGCTACTCCAACTCCGAAACATGCCCACACGGTCTTACCTCAGCGCCACCCTATCATGCTGACATGAATTCCGCCACGACGAATCCTCAGTTAAACCCACGACTGGGTCTTTTGCAGCCCTACCCCTTCGAGCGCCTGCGTCAGCTCAATTCTGTGGTCATACCCAATCCGGATTTTCGGCCCATCAGCTTGGGCATTGGCGAGCCGAAGCATGCGGCACCGGCCCTCATCGAAGCGGCGCTGATGGCCAGCCTCAAGAGCCTCTCGGGCTACCCGACCACAGCAGGAGAGCCCGTCTTGCGGGAGGCCATCTGCGCATGGCTGCAACGCCGCTACGGGCTGAAAGTCGATCCGGCCAGGCAGGTCCTGCCGGTCAACGGATCGCGCGAGGCGCTGTTTGCCCTGGCCCAGACGGTCGTGGACGGCGCCAAGCCGGGCGCCACCGTCGTCTGTCCCAATCCCTTCTACCAAATCTATGAGGGCGCAGCGCTGCTGGCGGGCGCCCGCCCGGTCTTTGCCAACAGCGATCCGGCGCGCAACTTCGCGGTGGACTGGTCGCAGATCGACGAGGCCACCTGGGCCCGCACTCAACTGCTCTACGTCTGTTCGCCCGGCAATCCGACCGGCGCGGTGATGCCTCTGCAAGAGTGGAAGGCACTCTTCGCGCTCAGCGATCGCTACGGCTTCGTGATCGCCTCGGACGAGTGCTACTCGGAGATCTATTTCCGCGAGGAGGCGCCGCTGTCGGGCCTCGAGGCCGCTGCAAGACTCGGTCGCGATGACTTCCGCAATCTGATCGCGTTTACCAGTCTCTCCAAACGTAGCAACGTGCCTGGCCTTCGCTCCGGCTTCGTGAGCGGCGACGCCGCCATCATCAGCAAGTTCCTCCTCTACCGGACCTATCACGGCAGCGCCATGAACCCGATGGTGCAGGCGGCCTCGGTAGCGGCCTGGAACGACGAGACACACGTCGTCGCGAATCGCGAGCTCTACCGCACCAAATTCGCACAGGTGACGCCGCTGCTGGCCGAAGGACTGGACGTCCGCTTGCCCGACGCCGGCTTCTATCTCTGGGCCGGCGTGCCTGGCGGAGACGACATCGCATTCGCGCAGCAACTGCTGGCTCAATACAATGTCCAGGTTCTGCCCGGCAGCCTGCTCGCCCGCGAGGCGCACGGCGTCAACCCAGGCACAGGGCGCATTCGCATGGCTCTGGTCGCAGAGCCCGCCGAATGCCTCGAAGCCGCCCAGCGCATCCAGCAATTCACCCGCAATTTCCAGCCCCAATGAGCACTCAACTGCAATCCATCATCGACCTGGCCTGGGAAGGCCGTGCCTCCCTAAATCCGGCAAACTCGCCCGAAGTGCGCGAAGCGGTCGAGCACGTGATCGCCGAGCTCGACAAGGGCGCTTTGCGCGTGGCCGAGCGCCAATCCGTCGGCCAGTGGACCGTGCACCAGTGGATCAAGAAGGCGGTGCTGCTGTCCTTCCGTCTGAATGACAACAAGCTCATGGGCGAGGGTGACCTGCAGTTCTTCGACAAGGTGCCCAGCAAGTACGGCAGTATGGATGAAGCGGCCATTCGCGCCAGCGGCGTTCGCGTCGTGCCGCCGGCCGTGGCGCGCCGCGGCAGCTTCCAGGCCAAGAACGTCGTGCTGATGCCTTCCTACGTGAACATCGGCGCCTATGTGGACGAAGGCGCCATGGTGGATACCTGGGCCACCGTCGGCTCCTGCGCGCAGATTGGCAAGAACGTCCACCTCTCGGGCGGCGTTGGCATCGGCGGAGTGCTGGAGCCCCTTCAAGCCAATCCGACCATCATCGAGGACAACTGCTTCATCGGCGCTCGCTCCGAGGTGGTGGAAGGCGTGATCGTCGAGGAGAACTCGGTCATCTCCATGGGCGTGTACATCGGCCAGAGCACCCCGATCTACGACCGCGAGACCGACAGCGTCTCCTACGGCCGCGTGCCTGCTGGCTCCGTCGTGATCAGCGGTAGCCTGCCCAAGGACGGCGGCCGCTACAGCCTTTATGCCGCCATCGTCGTCAAGAAGGTCGATGCCGGCACGCGCGCCAAGACGAGCATCAACGATTTGCTCCGGGCCTGACAGCACACTTGAGTGGAGGGTTGGACATGAGCGGTGGAAACATGGAGCGCATCCTGCGCCTGATGGCCGAGAAGGGTGCGTCCGACGTCTTCCTGTCGGCCAGCATGCCGGTGCTGGTCAAGCTCAACGGCCAGATGGTGCAGTTGTCGGACCAGGCGCTGACGCCGGGCCAGCCTAAGCAGCTGATCTCGGAGGTCATCGACGCCAGGGCGCTCGAGGAACTGGAGCGGGAGGGCGAGCTCAACATGGCGGTTTCCGTGGCCAAGGTCGGTAGCTTCCGGCTCTCGGGCTTCCGCCAGCGCGGATCCATCGCAGCAGTCTTCCGCCACATCCCGCACAAGATCCCCACGATCGAGAGCCTGAGCCTGCCGCCCGTGCTGGGCAAGCTGGTCCAGGAGAAGCGCGGTCTGATCCTCATGGTGGGCGCCACTGGCACCGGCAAGAGCACCACGCTCGCGGCCATGCTGGAGACGCGCAACCAGAACATGAGCGGCCACATCCTGACGATCGAGGATCCGCTGGAGTTCTTGTTCCAGAACAAGAAGTCGCTCGTCAACCAGCGCGAAGTGGGGCGCGATACCGCCACCCTGCACATCGCGCTCAAGAACGCGCTGCGCCAGGCGCCGGACTGCATCCTGATCGGCGAGATCCGCGACCGCGAGACCATGACGGCAGCGATCTCCTACTCGCTCTCGGGCCACCTCGTGCTGGCCACACTGCACGGCAACAACACCTACCATGCGCTGAACCGCGTGCTGTCTTTTTACCCGCCCGATGCCCGCCCCGCCCTGCTCAACGACATGGCGGCCGGCCTTAAGGCGATCGTTTCCCAGCGTCTGGTGCGTGCCGTCGCCGGCGGTCGCGTGCCGGTGATCGAGATCTTGCTCAATACCAAGCTCGTCTCTGAGCTCATCGAGCGTGGCGACTTCGCGGGCGTGAAGGAGGCGATGGAGAAGTCCATGGCCGAGGGCTCGCAGTCCTACGAGGAGCACTTCGCCAAGCTCATCAACGAGGGCACCATCACGCGCGAGGAGGGCCTGATGTTTGCCGACTCGCCGACCAACCTTCTGTGGCGTCTGCAAAACGACGCACCGGGCGCAGCCAAGCAGACGCCCAAGGAAGAAGAACCCGCGGATGACGCGGCCAGCTTCACTGAGATCACGCTCGAAGTGCACCAGGACACATGAAGCTGCTGACCTGCATCGAGCATCACGCCGCCCGCCTGTCAGAGGCGGGCGTTGCTTTTGGGCATGGCACGGCGGTCGCTTTCGACGAAGCCGCCTGGCTGGCGCTGTGGCGCCTGGGCCTGCCCCTGGACGCACTCGACGAGCATGAAGCCGACGAACTGAGCCCCGAGCAACAGGCCCAGGTGGCCGCGCTGGTCGATGAACGCATCGCCACGCGCAAGCCTGCCGCCTATCTTACAAAAGAGGCCTGGCTTCAGGGCGTATCCTTCTACGTGGACGAGCGCGCCATCGTGCCGCGCAGCTTCATCGCCGAGTTGATCGCCGACGCGAGCATCGATCCCTGGCTGTCGGACAAGACGACGCAGGTGCTCGATCTCTGCACCGGCAACGGCAGCCTGGCCGTGCTCGCCGCGATGGCATGGCCCGACGTGAGCGTGGACGCCATCGACCTCAGCCCCGACGCGCTGGCTGTGGCGCGCATCAACGTGGACAGACACGGACTGCAGGATCGCATCCGCTTGCTGCAAGGCGATGGGCTCAAGCCTGCCGCTGGCAAGCGCTACGACCTGATCCTGTGCAACCCGCCCTATGTGAACAGTGGTTCCATGGCGGCCCTACCGGCCGAGTACCGCGCCGAACCCGAGCTGGCGCTGGCCGGTGGTGAGGACGGCATGGATTTCATCCGCCAGTTGCTGGCCGACGCTCCCGCACACCTCAATGAGAGCGGAGTGCTCGTGCTGGAGATCGGCAACGAGCGCCCCTTCTTCGAGGCGGCCTTTCCTCACCTCGCCGTCACCTGGATGGACACCACCTCCGGCAACGAGCAAGTTCTCCTGATTAGCAAAGAAGTTCTGTCGGCATGATCACGCTGCGCAACGTCACGCTGCGGCGTGGCACCAAGATTGTTCTCGATGACGCTAGCGTCACCCTCCAACCCGGAGAAAAAATCGGCCTCGTTGGCCGCAACGGCGCCGGCAAATCCAGCCTGTTCTCGCTGCTGACCGACCGCCTGCAAAGCGACAAGGGCGAGGTCGAGATTCCGCGCCAATGGGCGGTGGGCGAAGTGGCGCAAAACATGCCCGAGACCGAGCAATCGGCCACTGACTTCGTGCTCGAGGGCGACACGCGTCTGATGGCGGCGCAACGGGCGCTGGCCGAAGCCGAAGCCGCCGAAGACGGCCACGCCATGGCCGATGCCCACGGGCTGCTGATGGATGCCGGCGCCTTCGACGCGCGGCCGCGCGCGCAAGCCCTGCTGATGGGCCTGGGATTCAAGGGCCCGCAGGTCGATGCGCCGGTGAACAGCTTCTCGGGCGGCTGGCGCATGCGCCTGCAGTTGGCCCGCGCGCTGATGTGCCCGGCCGACTTGATGCTGCTGGACGAGCCGACCAACCACCTGGACCTCGATGCGCTGGTTTGGCTGGAGGCCTGGCTGCAGCGCTACGACGGCACGCTGATCATCATCAGCCACGACCGCGAATTCCTCGACGCCATCACCAAGGTCACCATCCATCTCGACGAGACCAAGCTGACGCGCTACGGCGGCAACTACACGGCCTTCGAGGCCATGCGGGCCGAGCGCATGGTGCTTCAGCAGGCGGCGTTTGAAAAGCAGCAGGATCGCATGGCCCATCTGCAGAAATTCATCGACCGCTTCAAGGCCAAGGCCAGCAAGGCCAAGCAGGCGCAGAGCCGCGTGAAGGCCCTGGAACGCATGGAGAAGCTCGCACCGGTGCTGACGGCCTCGGACTTCAGCTTCGAGTTCCGCGAGCCAGTGAGCCTGCCCAACCCCATGCTGATGTTCGATGAAGTGGCCTGCGGCTACGACACCGACGAGGGCGAGAAGATCATCGTTCGCGGCATCGACCGCTCGGTGCTGGCCGGGCAGCGCATCGGCATCCTCGGCGCCAACGGCCAGGGCAAGTCCACCGTGGTGAAGACCGTGGCCCGCATGCAACGCGCCATGGCAGGCAAGATCACCGAGGGCAAGGGCCTGTCCATCGGCTACTTTGCCCAGCAGGAAATGGACGTTCTGCGCCCTGACGAAGGGCCGCTGATGCATATGGTGCGGTTGGCCAAGGAAGTCAGCCCGAGCGCGCGCGAGCAGGAGTTGCGCGACTTCCTCGGCCAGTTCCGTTTCGTGGGCGACATGGTCAATCAGGCCGTGGGTAGTCTCTCCGGCGGCGAGAAGGCGCGGCTCGTGCTGGCCATGCTCGTGTGGCAGCGCCCCAATCTGCTGCTGCTGGACGAACCGACCAATCACCTGGACCTGCAGACCCGCGAGGCGCTATCCATGGCGCTCAACGAGTTCGAAGGCACGGTCATGCTCGTGAGCCATGATCGCGCACTGCTGCGCGAGGTGTGTGACGAGTTCTGGCTCGTTACGGCTGGCGGCGTCGGGCCTTTCGACGGCGATCTGGACGACTACCAGAGATGGCTGCTCGACCAATCCAAGGAAGCTGCCAAGCAGGCCAAGGAAGCCGCCAAGGCCGCGCTCAAGTCCCCCGGCCCCGCGCCTGCCCCAGCCACAGTTGCAGCGCCCGTTCCGCCGCCGGCTCCGGTGGTGGACCGCAAGGCCAGCGGTCAGGCCCGCCAACGCCTGGCGGAACAGACCCGACCCCTGCGCAAGGAAATGGATTCCATCGACGTCCGGCTCAACAAACTGGCCGACGAGCGCAGCACCATCGAGGCCAAGCTTGCGGCGCCGGGCACCTCGCCCGGCGAGATCGTCGAGGGCGGCAAGCGCCTCAAGGCCATCCACGCCGAGCTGGAAGCCGCAGAATTGCGCTGGCTTGAGCTGAGCGCCACGATCGACGCGATCCAGGCTGCGGCCTAGGGAGACGCCATCAGGGGGATCGGCGCATTGGCGATCGACGTCAATGCGCTCACCGTCGAATAACCATTTAAATTGTGTGCAATTTAATTGCTGTCTACATTAATGCCCATGACACGCAACAAGACACCCGCCACGCCGAGCGCCGACGAAGAATGGCTGCGCCTCGACCGACAGCTGTGCTTTGCCTTGTATTCCAGCTCGCTGGCCATGACCAAGCTCTACAAGCCCCTGCTGGCGCCGTTGGGACTGACCTACCCCCAGTATCTGGTGATGTTGGTGCTTTGGGAAAGCGATGTCCTAAGCGTCTCCGCGCTGGGCCAACGGCTTTCGCTGGACTCGGGCACCCTCACGCCGCTGCTGAAACGACTGGAAGCAGCGGAGCTCATTCAACGTCAGCGCGCCCTGGACGACGAACGGCGCGTGGACATCAGCCTGACGCGGGCCGGTCATCTGCTGAAGAAGAAGGCCCTGAACATTCCGCCGCAGCTTGCCTGCGCGGCGGCCTGCTCGATCGAAGAACTCGCTTCCCTCACCCGGCGTCTTCACGAGTTGCGCGCTCAACTCTCGAACGCCACATCCAACCCCTGAAAGGATTGATCATGACACTCGAAAAAGTTCTCTACACCGCCCACGCAACCTCCACCGGCGGCCGTGACGGCAAGTCCGCCACAAGCGACGGCCAGATCTCGGTCCAGCTTGCTCTGCCCAAGGAAATGGGTGGCAACGGCGCCGGCACCAACCCCGAGCAGCTTTTCGCCATGGGCTATTCGGCCTGCTTCATCGGCGCGATGAAGTTCGTCGCTGGCCAGCAAAAGGTCGCCCTGCCGGCCGACACCTCCATCACCGCCGACGTGGGCATCGGCCCCATCCCCACCGGCTTCGGCATCCAGGTCACGCTGCACATCAAGGTGCCAAACCTGCCTCGCGATACGGTCGAAGCCGTGGTCAAGGCCGCGCATCAGGTCTGCCCGTACTCGAACGCAACGCGCGGCAATATCGACGTGACACTCGATATCGTCTAAACCAGCAACTCGAGCTGCAGTTCGATTCGAGCCTTCACCGGGCTCAAGCTGCCGGCCGAAGGCAGGGCGCCGGGCAGGTCCATGACCGGCCCGGCGTCGCAGCGCGTGCTTCGCAGCACGCGCACGCCGCGTGATTGGGCCTCGCGCAGCGCGGCTTCCATGCCGGTTGACACCGTACCGTTGCCGGTGCCGGCCACGACGATGCCGTCCAGCCCCTGCGCCACCAACGCGTGGACGATGGAGCCGTCGGCCCCGACGTGGTTCATCACGATCTGCACGCGCGGCCACTGCTCAGCGTCGCGTTCGATGCGGGCCAGACCTATCGCCTCGCGCGGCAACCGTGTCCGCAGCAACCAGCGCACTTCGCCCTCCTCCACCAGGCCCAGGCGCGCACCGTCGGCCGCCGCGAACGCATCGACCCGATAGCTGTGCACCTTGCGCACCTGCTCCGCATCAAAGACGCTTCCCCCGAACGCGACCAGCACGCCTGAGGCATACCGGTCGTTCGCGACGCATACCGCGTCGAGGAGGTTCTGCGGCCCATCAGGCACGAGCGACGTGGCAGGACGCATGGCAGCCGTGATGACCACCGGCTTGACAGGTGCCAATACGCGCTGCAGGAAGTAGGCGGTTTCCTCAAGCGTGTCCGTGCCGTGCGTGATCACGACGCCGCCCACCTCCGGCCGTGACAGGTGCTGCGCCACGCATCGCGCCAGCAGTTGCCAGGTCGCGAAATCCATGTCCTTGCTGTCGAGCTGCGCGAGCTGATGCGCCTCGAGACGACGAGAAGCCAGCGCCGGCACTGCCGCGACAAGCTGCTCGACTCCGAGTTGCGCCGCCGTGTAGCCGACGTTGTCATCGGCCGATTCGGCCCGGCCTGCGATGGTGCCGCCGGTTCCAAGAATCACGACGAGTTGTTGTTGTTTGGACGACATGGGTCTGGATGGAAAAACAGTTACTGGATATATACTCAGCCGGTCTCGTAGCCTCTTGAGGACGCCATGATTGAGAGCCCCAAGCTCACCGCCCGCCAGCAGCAGATTTTCGACCTGGTCCGCGAGGCCATCGAGACGACCGGTGCCCCGCCCACCCGGGCCGAGATTGCCGCTGAGCTGGGTTTCCGCTCGGCCAACGCCGCCGAGGAACACCTTCAAGCACTTGCGCGCAAGGGCGTCATCGAACTTGTGGGCGGTACCTCGCGCGGTATCCGCTTGAAGTCTGACACATTGCGCGCCGTAAATCGCGAACGCGAGGCGCGCCAGTTCAGCCTGCCGATCGCCAGCCTCGCCCAGCTTACCCTGCCGTTGATCGGCCGCGTCGCTGCCGGCGCGCCCATCCTGGCGCAAGAACACATCGAGCAGACCTACACGGTCGAGGCCAGCATGTTCGGCGCCCGGCCCGACTTCCTGCTCAAGGTCAAGGGCCAGAGCATGAAGGACATCGGCATCATGGACGGCGATCTGCTCGCCGTGCAGAAGGCCAGCGAGGCGCGCAATGGGCAGATCGTGGTGGCGCGCATCGGGGAGGAAGTGACCGTCAAGCGCTTCCAAAAAAGCAGGGCTGGCATCGAGTTGCTGCCCGAGAACCCAGACTTCAAGCCCATCGTCGTCAATGCCGACACTGAGGGCTTCGCGATCGAAGGTCTCGCCGTGGGCCTGATCCGCAATGGCTTCTAAAGCGGAGAGCGCCGAGGCCTGCGTACGCCTCGCGCAGATTCCCAATATCGGCCCCGCCATGGTGGCCGACTTCCATCTGCTGGGCATCGAACGGCCTGAGCAATTGCGTGGGCAGAACGCCTTCCGGCTCTACAGCCGCCTGTGCGAGCTGACCCACGCACGGCACGACCCCTGCGTACTCGACACCTTTCTTGCCGCCGTCGATTTCATGGACGGCGCTCCGCCCCTGCCCTGGTGGCATTACACGGCCGAGCGCAAGCGCCTCTATCCGGCGGTTTGAACCGCTCTCGAGCTCCCTGGCGAGGCGCGAGAGTGCCGGCCGGGAGCGTTTTCGCAACACCGCGGAAACATAAATGCTAGGCCTTACGTAGTACCGCGCTGTCGTTTCGCGCGGCCCGCTCCTATGCTCGCTCGACAACGAAGCCAGACCCGTTCGCGGTCCTGGCTCGCATGAGATGGAGACAGGATGAACAACCAACAACTGATCAAGGGTCTGGTCCTCATGGCCGTGGCCCTGCTCTTTGGCCTGCCCTCGCTGGAATACCGAATGGGCAACTTCACGAGGCCCGGTCCGGGCCTCTTCCCCTTGATCGTCAGCGGCATCCTGCTCCTGATCGGCATCGCGATCGTGCTGCGCTCGCGCTTCGTTGAGCGAAAGCCCATGGATTTCAAGCTCAAGAACATCGCGCTGATCATGCTGAGCCTTTGCGGCTTCGCGCTCCTGTCCGAGAAGGTCGACATGCTGGCGGGCATCCTCTTCCTGGTCTTCGTCTCCGGCGTCGCCGCAACGACCTATTCGCTCGTACGCAATCTCAAGATCGCAGCCGGCCTCGTGGCCATTGCCTTCGTGCTCGAGCATTTCCTCGGTCTCAATCTGCACCTGTTCACCTGAGGGGCCCGATGGACGTCCTGCATAACCTTGCCTTCGGCTTCGAGCACGCGCTGACACTGCAGAACCTGCTGTACTGCGCCATCGGCTGCTTCGTAGGCACCCTGGTCGGCCTGCTGCCTGGCATGGGCCCCCTGGCCACAATCAGCCTGCTCCTGCCCATCACGTATTCCATCCCGACCGGCGGCGCGCTGATCATGATGGCCGGCATCTACTACGGCGCCCAGTACGGCGACAGCGTCAGCGCCATCACGATGAAGATCCCGCACGCCAGCAGCATCGTGGCCTGCATCGACGGCTACCAGATGACGCTCAAGGGCCAGACCGGCCTGGCGCTGTTCACGGCCGGCATCTCGAGCTTCATCGGCGGCACGGTGGCCATCATCGCCCTGGCTTGGCTGGCGCCCGTGCTCGGTGAGGTGGCCTTCCTTTTCGGCCCGGCCGACTACTGCTCACTCATGCTGCTAGGCTTCGTCTGCGTGAGCTTCGTGAGCACGGGCAGCTTGCTCGACGGATTGGCGATGGCCATGGTCGGCGTGCTGCTGGGCCAGATCGGCACCGATGTGACCAGCGGCCAGCAGCGCTTCACCGGCGGTCTGGACTTCCTGCTCGACGGCATTGGCCTTGTGAGCGTCGCGCTTGGTTGCTTCGGCATCGCCGAAATCACCAAGAACCTCGACCAGCACACCGAGCGCACGCCCTTCGCCGGCAAGATCAAGCTGATGCCGACCTGGCCGGAGTTCAAGCGCATCATCCCAAGCGCGCTGCGCGGCAGCTTCGTCGGCTCCTTGCTGGGCATCTTGCCCGGCGGCGGCCCTGTGATCGCGCAGTTCGGCGCCTACGCGCTGGACAAGAAGGTCAGCAAGTACCGGGACGAGATCGGCCACGGCGCCATCGAGGGCGTGGCGGGCCAGGCCGCGGCCGACGAGGCCGCCGCGCGCACAAGCTTCATCCCGCTGATGAGCATCGGCATCCCCGAGAACGCGGTCATGGCCCTGATGCTCGCGGCCTTCATCATCAAGGGCATCCAGCCCGGCCCGAACATGATCGGTGAGCATCCCGACCTATTCTGGGGTCTGGTGGCCAGCATGTGGATCGGCGGCCTCTTCCTCGTGATCTTGAACGTGCCCCTGGTTCGCTACCTGCTCTCTGTCTTCAAGATCCCATATGCCGTGCTGTTTCCGGCCATCCTCTTCTTCTGCTGCGTGGGCAGCTTCAGCGTCAACAACAACCTCCACGACATCTATGTGACGGGTGCCTTCGGCCTACTGGGCTATGTCTTCATGCGTGTCGGCCTGGAGCCTGCGCCGCTGATGCTGGGCTTCATCCTCGGTCCCATGCTGGAGGAGTATTTCCGCCGCCAACTGCTGATCAGCCGCGGTGACTTCACCTCGTTCCTGACGCGTCCCATCAGCGGCACGCTGCTCGGGCTGATCGCGGTGTTCATGCTCTGGCAGACGGTCGCGTTCTTCGTGAGCGCGCGCAAGAAGGCCGCTGCGCCAGCGCCGGAGCTCGTCGACGCGTAAACGAAGACGCAAAAGAGAAAGCGCCCGCATATATAACCATATGCGGGCGCTTCTTGAATCTGGCGGAGTGGACGGGGCTCGAACCCGCGACCCCCGGCGTGACAGGCCGGTATTCTAACCAACTGAACTACCACTCCGCGTGGCTCCGACATACTGCTTGAACAATACGCCGAATTTGGCACCTCCTAGGGGATTCGAACCCCTGTAGCCACCGTGAAAGGGTGGTGTCCTAGGCCTCTAGACGAAGGAGGCAATATCTTGCAAACCCTAAACCGCGCGCCGCCTAGCCGAATTGATCAAACAATTCTGGTGGAGGTAAGCGGGATCGAACCGCTGACCTCTTGCATGCCATGCAAGCGCTCTCCCAGCTGAGCTATACCCCCGCCGTATTCCTACGATTCACGGGCGCCGCGCCGTTCAAGCTTCGACTGATACTACAAATGCAAACGGCCAATTTCTTGGCCGTTTTCGATACTGACGAATCAATATCCAAAAACTTTGGCGGAGTGGACGGGGCTCGAACCCGCGACCCCCGGCGTGACAGGCCGGTATTCTAACCAACTGAACTACCACTCCGCAGTGGTATCGAAATACTGTTTACACAGTATATCGAATTTTGGCACCTCCTAGGGGATTCGAACCCCTGTAGCCACCGTGAAAGGGTGGTGTCCTAGGCCTCTAGACGAAGGAGGCAAAACCTAGTATTCGTATTCTAAACCTGAATCAGCGCGCCGCCTTTAAATACTCTTGATATTCCACCGCGAGTATTTTTGGTGGAGGTAAGCGGGATCGAACCGCTGACCTCTTGCATGCCATGCAAGCGCTCTCCCAGCTGAGCTATACCCCCATTTTCGACTTGTCACCGACTTGTCTACTTTTGGGCTAAACGCCGTTCAAGCAAGACCGTGATTATAGACAGAATTTCAGGCCTTGCGCAAGCGTTCAATGACAGATTTTTTATCGAACAGCTCCAGGGCCGCATCGACCGAGGGCGTCTGAGTCCGGCCGCACACGAGCACGCGCACGGGGATCGCCAATTGCGGCATCTTGATGCCGTGCGCCGCGATGGTCTCCTTGATCGCGAGGCTGATCGCGGCCTTGGTCCATTCGATGGCGTCGAGCTTCCCGGCCAGCGTTGCCAGGGCCGGCTTGATTGCGTCGGTCACGTGCTGGGCGAGGTCTTCGGCGCTCGGGCTCACGGGTGCGAAATACATCGACAACCAGTCAGCCAGGGCCACAGTGGTTGGGCAGCGGTCCTTGTAGAGGGCGCACATGGCTGGCAGGCGGGCCTTGTCAGCTTCAATGCCGTGTTTGGCGAGCTGGCCGGCCACAAGCTCGGCCAGGCGCGCGTCGTCGGCCTGTTTCATGTAGTGGCTATTGACCCATTCCAGCTTGGCCGGATCCCATTGCGCCGGGCTCTTGTTCAGGTGCGTGCCGTCGAACCAGGACACCAGTTGCTCGCGTGAGAACAGCTCGTCGTCGCCGTGGCTCCAGCCCAGGCGCGAGAGGTAGTTGAGCATGGCCTCGGGCAGATAGCCGTTCTCTTCGTAGGCGGTGACGCTGACTGCGCCACGGCGCTTGGAGAGCTTCAGGCCGTCGTCGCCTAGGATGATGGGCATGTGGCCGAAGGTGGGGCACGGCGCACCCAGCGCCTCGTAGATATTGATCTGCCAGGGCGTGTTGTTGACGTGCTCGTCACCGCGGAAGACATGCGTGATCTTCATGTCCCAATCGTCGACCACCACGGCAAAGTTGTAGGTCGGCACCCCATCGGCGCGCAAAATGATCAGGTCGTCGATCTCGCGGTTGTTGACCGTGATCGGACCCTTGACGAAGTCGTTCCAGCTCACGTCCCCGTCCACCGGGTTCCTGAAGCGCACGACCGGCTTCACCTGCGCGGGCGCAGGCGGCAGCACCTTGCCGGGCTCGGGCCGCCAGGTGCCGTCGTAACGTCGCTTCTCTCCCCTTGCCTCCTGGGCGGCCTTCATCGCCTCCAGTTCCTCGGGCGTGGTGTAGCAACGGTAGGCGTGGCCGCTGGCGATCATCTGATCGACGACGGCTTGGTAGCGCTCCAGGCGCTGCATCTGGTAGATCGGGCCCTCGTCGTAGTCGAGGCCCAGCCACTTCATGGCCGCAATGATCTGCTCCACCGAGTCCTGGGTCGAGCGCGCCACGTCAGTGTCCTCGATGCGCAAGACGAACTGGCCACCATGGTGGCGCGCGAAGGCCCAGGAATAAAGTGCCGTGCGGGCCGTGCCCAGGTGCAGGAAGCCGGTCGGCGAAGGGGCAATACGGGTGCGGATCATGGGAATGCGGTTCAAGGTTCGGAGCGGCTTTGCAGGGCGAGACGGGTGCGGGCTTCAGCGTCTTCCTCGTCGCCCTGGGACTGGCGCTGCTGGCGGATGGCCGCGAAGTCGTCGGCGGATACATCGCCCGTGATGTAGTGGCCGTCGAAGCAGGAGGCCTCAAAGCTGTTGAGGCCAGGCTTGAGCGCGGCGACGACGCGCTTCATCGCGTCCACGTCCTGGTAGATCAGCGCATCGGCTCCGATGTACTGGCGGATCTCCTCGATGCTGCGGCCATGGGCGATCAGCTCTTCCTTGGTCGGCATGTCGATGCCGTAGACATTCGGAAACCGCACGGGCGGCGCCGCCGAAGCCATGTAGACCTTGCGCGCACCAGCGTCGCGGGCCATCTGCACAATCTCCTTGGAGGTCGTGCCGCGCACGATGGAATCGTCCACCAGCAGCACGTTGCGCCCCTTGAACTCCTGGCTGATGGCGTTGAGCTTCTGGCGCACCGACTTCTTGCGCGCGCCCTGCCCCGGCATGATGAAGGTGCGGCCCACGTAGCGGTTCTTGACGAACCCTTCGCGATAGGGCTTGCCGATCTTGTGAGCCAGCTGCATGGCCGAGGGGCGGCTCGACTCTGGGATCGGGATGACGACATCAATTTCGTTCGGCGGCATCGTGGAGATCACGCGCTGCGCCAGCGTCTCGCCCATGTTCAGGCGCGCTTGGTAGACCGAGATGCCGTCCATGACAGAGTCGGGACGAGCCAGGTAGACGAACTCGAACATACAAGGATTCAGCGTGGCCGAATCGTTGCACTGGCGGCTGTGGAGCTGACCGTTCGTGTCGATGAAGATGGCCTCGCCGGGCGCCACGTCGCGCATGAGCTTGTAGCCCGTGCCTTCGAGCGTGACGCTCTCGCTGGCCACCATGATCTCGCCGTCCGGCCCTTTGCCGAAGCACAACGGGCGGATGCCGAAGGGGTCGCGGAAGGCCAGCAGGCCGTAGCCGGCGATGAGGGCGATCACGGCGTACGAGCCCTTGATGCGCTGCTGCACAGCACGCACCGCCTCGAAGACCTCGTCCGGCGTCACTGGGCGGCCACGCGCGGCCTTGTCCAGCTCATGCGCGAGCACGTTGATCAGCACTTCGGTGTCGCTCTCGGTGTTGATGTGGCGGCGGTCCACCTTCACGAGCTCGTCCTTGAGCGCGAAAGCGTTGGTCAGGTTGCCGTTATGTACGAGCACCAGGCCGAAGGGCGCGTTGACGTAGAAGGGCTGAGCCTCTTCTTCGTTGTACGCGTTACCGGCGGTCGGATAGCGTACCTGACCCAGGCCCACGTTGCCGGGAAGCGCCCGCATATTGCGGGTGCGGAACACATCGCGCACCATGCCGCGGGCCTTGTGCATGAAGCACTTGTGGCCCTGCATGGTGACGATGCCCGCTGCGTCCTGGCCGCGGTGCTGCAGCAGCAGCAGCGCGTCGTAGATGAGCTGGTTGACGGGGGTCTTGGCGATGACGCCGACGATGCCGCACATGAGGCAAATCCTTAAGAGAAAACTTTGGTCACGCCTTCGGGAAGCACGACATGAATATCGGTCAGCATGGTCTCGATCCAGGGCACCGCGCTGGATGCTTGCCAGGTCGGCGACTTGGACACCGGTGTCATGCTGAGAACCAAAACCAGCAGCATGCAGGCCAGCACGCCCCGCACCAAGCCGAACACCGCCCCGAACAGGCGATCGATCAGCGACAGCGGCGTGGCCTGGATCAGCAGACGCACCAAGCGCGCGCCGATGCCCCAGACGACCAGAATGATGACAAAGCTCGCAACCAGCGCTCCCATCTGCGCGGGCACTTGGCCAAACCGGCCTTCGGGCATGAAGCCGAGCAGCACCGGAGCCAGGTAGGAGCAGCCGAAATACGCCACTATCCAGCCGGCCAGCGACAGCAGCTCATAGGTCAGTCCGCGCGCCACGCCCACGAACATCGAGACCAGCAGGACGCCGGCCAGCGCGAGATCGACCCAGGAGATTTCCATGGCCCTAGAGCGTCAGCACGGCCGTGGAGAGGCCTGTGCCGCGCAGCTTGGCAACAACTTTGTCCGCTTCGGCGCGATCTGTGAAGGGGCCCACGCGAACCCGAATGCGGCGACCGCCGGGCGTGTCCACGGCTTGCGTGTAGGTCTTCAAGCCCACCCTCTCGACCTTCATACGCGCCTCCTGGGCCGAGGAGGTGTCTGCAAAAGCACCCACCTGGACGATGAAGCGCGATTTGTCCGCCGCGACAGACGAGGCGGGCTTGTCCACGTTCTTGCCTTCGAGAATGGCCTGGACACGCGCAGCCTCGTTGCGAGCGGGCACCGCGGGCTTGGCTTTCTCGATCGGCTTGTCCGGCACCTTCTCCGTAGGTGTGTCGGCAGTCTTGTCCAGAGCCTTCTCAGCCGGCTTGTCCACGGGCTTGCCCTGCGTCTGCGTGATCTTCTCGGTGCCCTCGATCACTTCTTGTTCGACGGCCTGCGCAGGCGGATTCGCAATCACGGGAACCGAGGCCTGCGCCAGTGGCGCTGGCACGACCAGCGCAGGTGCCGCTTCCTTGCGCGGGATGTCGATAGGCAGGTCCACGGGGATCGGGCGCGGCTGCGTCTCGAACAGCAGCGGGAAACCCACCACGCCCACGGCCACGAGGACCGCGGCACCGATCAGGCGCCGCCGCGCACGCACGCGCAGGTGCTGCACGGCATCCTGCGAGTCATTGACGGGCTTGGCTGCCGGAGACTTGTCGCCGCGCTTGAAGAAGGAGCTGAGACCCATGGAGCTGCAGGGGTGTTCGGGGGGCTGCTGGAACCGGTCAGGACCGGCTCAGGCGCGGGGTGCCGTTCGCAAGCACACCGCCCACCGTGTAGAAGGAACCGAAGACCAAAATTCTATCAGCGGGGTCGGCTGCCTTCGCCGCTGCACCCAGCGCGTCCATCGGCGTGGCATGGGTGTACAGCGCGGTGCCCTTGGGCGACTCAAACCCGCCAGTCTCGAACCTCGCCATCAAGTCCGCGGCCTTGGCCGCGCGCGGCAAAGGAAGGTCGCAAAAATGCCAGCTGTCCACCAGCGGCGCCATCCTCTTGAAGATCTCGCCCAGGTCCTTGTCCGCCATTGCGCCGAACACCACGTGGGTGCGCGGGAAGAACCCCATCTGGTCCAGGTTCTGGGCCAGTGCGGCCACCGCATGAGGGTTGTGCGCCACGTCGAGCACCAGGGCAGGTTGCCCCGGCACGACCTGAAAGCGCCCCGGCAGTTCGACCATGGCAAGGCCGGTTCGCACCGCCTGCGCGCTGATGGGGAGTCGCTCATACAACGCCTCGAACACTGCGAGCACGCCGGCGGCGTTGAGCAACTGATTGACACCGCGCAGCGCCGGGTAGGCCAAGCCCGAAAAGCGCCGCGAACGGCCCGACCATTGCCATTGCTGGCGGTCGCCACCATAGGTAAAGTCGCGGCCGAGCTGGCGCAGATCGGCACCGATGCTTTGCGCATGCGCAGCAATGGAGGCCGGCGGCACGGGATCGCTGCACACGACCGCCCTGCCCGCGCGCATGATGTGCGCCTTCTCGCGCCCAACGGACTCGCGGTCGGGGCCGAGATACTCGGTGTGGTCCAGGTCGATGCTCGTGATCACGGCACAGTCGGCATCGATGCAGTTGACGGCGTCGAGGCGCCCACCAAGGCCCACTTCCAGGATCACGAGGTCCAGCGCTTGCGCCGCGAGCCGGCGCATGATGGCCAAGGTCGTGAATTCGAAATAGGTCAGCGCGACCTCACCGCGCGCGGCTTCAACGGCCTCGAAATGCTCGATCAGCGACTCCGCAGTCACCGGCTCGCCACCCACGCGGCAGCGCTCCTGAAAGTGCACCAGATGCGGCTTGATGTACAGGCCCACCCGGTACCCGGCGCGCAGGGCGATGGACTCCAGCATGGCGCAGGTCGATCCCTTGCCGTTGGTGCCAGCCACCATCACCACCGGGGCCTCGAACTTCAAGCCGAGCCGCTCGCGCATAGCGTTTACGCGCGCGAGGGTCATGTCGATCTCTTTGGGATGGAGCTGCTCGCAATGAGCGAGCCAGTCGTCGAGCGTCATAAACAAAGACGGCCAGACCTGCGAAGGCCTGGCCGCTGATTCAAGCGTTAGGAATTCAGGCTACTGCGTCCGAGCTCTGGCGCTGCAGCATGGCCAGTTGGCGGGCAATGGTCTCGCGAAGTTCGCGGCGGTCCACGATCATGTCCACAGCACCCTTCTCGAGCAGGAACTCGGCACGCTGGAAGCCCGGGGGCAGCTTTTCGCGCACGGTGTTCTCGATCACGCGCGGGCCGGCAAAGCCGATCAGGGCTTTGGGCTCGGCGATGACCACGTCACCCACGAAGGCGAAGCTGGCCGAAACGCCGCCCATGGTCGGGTCGGTCAGCACGCTGATGTAGGGCAGCTTGGCCTTGGCCAGCTGCGTCAGCGCCGCATTGCACTTGGCCATCTGCATCAGCGAGAGCAGGCCCTCTTGCATGCGCGCGCCGCCGGTGGCGGTGAAGCAGATGAAGGGCACCTTCTGCTCGATGGCGGTCTCAACGCCGCGCACGAAGCGCTCGCCGACGACGGAGCCCATGGAGCCGCCCATGAAGTCGAACTCGAAGCAGGCCACCACCACGGGCACGCTCATCACCGCGCCGCCCAATACGATCAGCGCATCGGTCTCGCCGGTGGATTCCAGCGCTTCCTTGAGGCGATCCGGGTACTTCTTGCTGTCCTTGAACTTCAGAGCATCGACCGGCAGCACCTCCTGGCCGATCTCGTAGCGGCCCTCGCCGTCCAGGAAATGATCCAGCCGGGCGCGGGCGCCGATGCGATGGTGGTGGCTGCACTTGGGGCAGACGTTGGCATTGCTCTCCAGGTCGGTCTTGTAGAGCACCGTCTCGCAGGATGGGCACTTGATCCACAGGCCCTCGGGCACCGTGCGGCGCTCACCCGGATCTTGTTGCTGGATCTTGGGCGGTAAAAGCTTCTCGAGCCAACTCATTGCGGACTCTCCTCTAACTTGCTGTTCAAGCGTCAAGTGCTTGCCTGATCTCGTGGATGAAGGCCGCACCAGCGGATGGGACATTATCCATTGACTGCGCCTCGAGCAATTCGACGAGCTTGGAGCCGATGACGACGGCGTCCGAAACATCAGCCACGGCGCGGGCGGTGGCGCCGTCCCGGATGCCAAAACCCACGCCCACCGGCACGCTCACGTGGCGGCGGATGCGTGGCACGGCTTGGGCCACGGTCTCCGTGTTCAGGTGGCCTGCGCCCGTCACACCCTTGAGCGAGACGTAGTAGACATAGCCGGTCGCAAGCTTGCCGATCTGGGCCATGCGCTCCTCGGTCGAGGTCGGCGCCAGCAGGAAGATAGGATCAAGGTCGGCCGCGCGCATGGCGACGGCGAAGTCCTCGCACTCCTCGGGGGGATAGTCCACCACAAGTACGCCGTCCACGCCGGCCGCCTTCGCGTCCTGCACGAAGGCCTGCTGGCCGTAGCGCTCGATGGGGTTGGCATAGCCCATGAGCACCACGGGCGTCGTCGCATTTTTCTCGCGGAAGCTCCGCACATAGGCCAGCACCTGCCGCATGCCGATGCCGTGCTTGAGTGCCCGTTCGCCGGCGCGCTGGATGACGGGGCCGTCGGCCATGGGGTCGGAGAAGGGCACGCCGAGTTCGATCACGTCGGCCCCGGCCTCGGCCATGGAGAGCATCAGGGCGACCGTGGCCCCGGGATGCGGATCGCCGGCCGTCACGAAGGGGATCAGGGCCTTGCGCCCCTGGCGTTTCAGCGCAGAGAAGGTGGTGGCGATGCGGCTCACAGCGCACCTCCCTTCACGGTGTGGCCCGCCTGGGAAGGCTGGTCGTAGACCTTGGCCCCCGACAGGTCGGCCACGGTTCCGATGTCCTTGTCGCCCCGGCCCGAGAGGTTGACGAGCAGGATCTGGTCCGGCTTCATCGTCGGCGCAATCTTCATCGCGTGGGCCACGGCATGGCTCGATTCCAGCGCGGGAATGATGCCCTCGGTCCGGCACAGGCGGTGAAAGGCTTCGAGCGCCTCCTTGTCCGTGATACCCACGTATTCGGCGCGGCCGATGTCCTTGAGGTAGGCATGCTCCGGGCCGACGCCGGGATAGTCCAGTCCGGCGGAGATCGAATGCGTCTCGATGATCTGCCCGTCGGCATCCTGCAGCAGATAGGTGCGGTTGCCGTGCAGGACGCCGGGACTGCCCGCCGACAGCGTAGCCGCATGCTTGCCCGAGGCGATCCCTTGCCCTTCGGCCTCCACGCCGATCAGTCGCACGTTCTTGTGGCAGATATAGGGATAGAAGATCCCGATGGCATTCGATCCGCCACCCACGCAGGCCACGACCGCATCGGGCTGGCGGCCGGCCAGCGGCGGCATCTGGGCAATGCATTCGTCACCAATGATGCGCTGGAAGTCCCGCACCATGCGCGGATAGGGCGATGGGCCAGCCACGGTGCCGATGATGTAGAAGGTCGACTCGATGTTCGTGACCCAGTCGCGCATGGCCTCGTTGAGCGCGTCCTTCAGCGTCTTGCTGCCGCTTTCCACCGGCACCACGCGGGCGCCAAGCAGGTTCATGCGGTAGACGTTGGGCGACTGGCGCTTGACGTCCTCGCTGCCCATGTAGACCACGCATTCCATGCCGTAGCGCGCGCAGATCGTGGCCGTGGCCACGCCGTGCTGGCCGGCGCCGGTCTCGGCGATCACGCGCTTCTTGCCCATGCGCCGGGCCAGCAGAGCCTGGCCGATGGTGTTGTTGACCTTGTGAGCGCCCGTGTGGTTCAGGTCCTCGCGCTTCAGGTAGATCTGCGCGCCACCAAGTTCGCGCGAGAGGCGGTCGGCGTGATAGATGGGACTGGGGCGACCGACGAAGTGCGCCAGCTCGTGCGCGAACTCGCGCTGAAATTCGGGATCCTGGCTGTAGTGGGCGTAGGCGGCCTCGAGCTCATCGAGCGCGTGGACCAGGGTCTCGGCCACGAAGCGGCCGCCGTAGATGCCGAAATGCCCTCGGGCATCGGGCTGCTGGTAACTGTCCATGATGGGTGTCTTCTCAAGCGTTCAGTTCTGCATCTGCGGCGCGCACGGCCGCACAGAACTGCTGAATCAGGCTGGCGTCCTTGATGCCCTTGGCAGTCTCGACGCCAGAACTCACGTCAACGGCCCAGGGCCGCAGCTGACGCACGCCAGTCATCACATTTCCGGCATGCAACCCACCAGACAAAACGACTGGACGGGACACGTCGTGAGGAATGAGTGACCAATCGAAGACCTTTCCACCCCCGCCATACCCCTCGACATGCGCGTCGAGCAAGATGGCCTGGGCCTCTGAAAACTGATGCGCGAAGTCTAGCAAATCGAAGCCTAGCTCCATGCGGGCGGCGCGCAGGAAGGGGCGCCGGATGCGCGCGCATTGCGCTGGCGTTTCGTCGCCGTGGAATTGCACGAGCATGTTCGGTAGCGCTTCAAGCGCTGCGGCCAGCTCCGCGTCGCCCGCATTGACGAACAGACCCACCGGCGTGACGAAAGGCGGCAGGCGGGCCGCCAGTTCGGCCGCACGCCGCGGCGACACGTAGCGCGGGCTCTTGGCGTAGAAGACGAAGCCGACGGCGTCCGCGCCGGCCGCAACGGCCGCATCCACATCGGCCTCGCGCGTCAGGCCGCAGATCTTGATTCGAGTCATGGCAACCAGTCCATGGCCGCCGTGTGCTCCGGCAGGCCCAGTTCGACATCGTAGTACGGGCCCATGAAGTACAGGCCATCAGGGGCGAAGGTCGGCGCCGCAGCGTCGCGGTTTCGGGCGGCCAGCACTTCAACCATCCATTCGGGCTTCTGGTTGCCCGAGCCGATGGCGATCAGGCAGCCCATGAGGTTGCGGATCATGTGATGCAGAAAGGCCGAGGCGTCGAACTCGAAGCGCCAGTACGCACCGCGCCGGCTGATCTCGATGCGGCGCATCTGTTTCACGGGCGAGGCGGCCTGGCACTCCGAGGAGCGGAACGAGGAGAAATCATGCTGGCCGATCAGGTGCACCGCAGCCGCCTTCATGGCATCAAGGTCGAGCGGCCTGAACACCCAGCCCACACCGCCCATCTCGATGGCCGGCCGCACGGGCGATTCCAGCAGCAAGTAGGCATAGCGGCGCCCCCGGGCGTCATTGCGGGCATGGAAGCGCTCGCCGGGGAACGCGCACCACTGGATGGCGATGTCACGCGGTAGGTAGCGATTCGTGCCGCGCACCCATGAAAAGGGCTCGCGATCGACGGGCGTGTCGAAATGTACGACCTGGTTCAGGCCGTGCACGCCGGTGTCGGTGCGGCCCGCGCAGATCGTGCGGATGGGCTGAGCGGCGAATTCGCTCAAGGCCGCTTCGAGCGTGTCCTGCACCGTGCCGCCGCCCGGCTGGCTCTGCCAACCCTTGTAGGCCTCGCCGCGATAACTGACACCGAGCGCAACGCGCATTCCGTCTCCGCAAAAGAAAAAGCGCCCGAGAAGCTCGGGCGCCTTGATTATCGATCTGCGCCGATCAGCCCAGGCTCTTGAGCATGGTCTCGGCCTTCCTGAGCAGATCACCGGAAGCCTTGCTGACGACTTCCTGAAGCACCTCGCGGGCGCCTTCGACGTCGCCGATTTGGCGGAACTCGTCGGCCAGTTCGATCTGGCGCTGCAGCGGATCTCCGTCGGCATGGGTTGCTTCGAAATCGTGCGCCAGCGCACCCGCTTCAGCGGCCGGTGCGGGCGAAGCCGGCAGGTCGAGGTTGACGGAGCCGAGATCGAATTCCAGATCGTGGTCAGCCGGAGCCGGTGGCCGCGTCGCAGTGACAGCGGGCTCGTCAAGATCGAACTTGAGATCCGGGTCCATGTGCTCTGCCGGATTGGACAGATCGAAGTCCATCTTCATGGGCGCATGCTCGACCGAGCTGTGCATGGCCTGCGTGGCTGCCATCGCATGCGCTGATTCCGCAGGCGGTGCGCCCAGGTCCAGATCGAGGTCGAAGTTCGAGAGAGGACCCGTCTCCGCCTGCAGAGGCATGGGCTCCGTCTGCATCACGCCCGTGGCGGCGACCGTGGCAGGCATGGTGCTGGCATCCATAGGTTCGGCGCGCATCGGCGGACCGTCGGCAGACGCGGGCGCGCCACCGGGCTGGTAGAGCGGATTGTCGGGATCGATGCCGCGCCCGAGTTCCTGCGCCTTGGGCCAGTCCTCGCCCTGACCACCGGTCTCGGCGTAGAGCTGGGATGCGAGCTGTTCGAAGCCGCGCGTATCGCGGCGCTTGGCGTAGACCTCCAGCAGCTTGAGCCGGATGGCCATGCGCTCGGGATTGGCGCGCAGCGCTTCCTTGAGGATCTCCTCGGCCTGTAGGTCTCGGCCGTAGGCCAGGTAGACATCGGCCTCGGCGACCGGGTCCACGTCGCCGATGGCATCGAGCTGGCTCAGCGAATAGCTCATCGACGAGGCCGAGGTGGCGTCGCGCGTGTCCACGCGTTGGCCGCCGGTGGCACCGAAGAAGGAGTCGGGTGCGAGGCGACTTTCGTGAAAACCCGTGTCGGCCTTGCCGCTGGAGCGGTTGCGAAGGCGATAGACGCCGAAGCCGATCAAGCCAAGCAGGCCGACACCGCCGACACCGAGCAGGGTCGGATTCTCAAACAGCATGTCCATGATGCCCGGCTCAGGGCGCTGGACCGCTGGGCGAGCGACGACGGGCTTGGATGCAGGCTTGCTGGCGGCAAGGGCGGGTTTGGGCTCAGGCGCCGGTGTTGCCACCGAAGGCACAAGCGCAGGCGCAGGCGCCGGCACGGCCACCACGGCCGGCTTCGGGGCCGGTGCGGGCGCGGCAGCGGGTGCAGGCTTGGCCGCCTCGGAAAGCTTCTTGAGTTCCTCGACATTGCGAGTGAGCTCGGCCACGCGGGTCGCGGAATCCTTTTTCTCGGTGGCCTTGGACGCCTTGGCCTCGGCCGAGGCACTCGCCGCCTTGGACAGCGTGAGCTTGTCGGGCGCGGCAGCGCTCGGGCCCTTTTTCTCCTCGACGGCGGCCTGCACCTGGCCCTTGGCCTGGCGCTCGCTCTCGGTCGGCTTGAGCGCCGGCGCAGAGCCTGCGAGGCGCTGGCGATAGGTATTGAAGTCCGCACTCTGCGCCTGGATGACCTGGCGCGCTTCGCCGGTCGTGAGACTGGTCAGCTGCTCGCTGCTCGGGACCTGCAGCGTGCTGCCCGCCTTGAGCAGGTTCATGTTGTTATCGATGAAGGCGTCCGGATTGCTCCGGTACAGCCCCACCAGCATCTGGTCCAGCGAGACGCCGGGTACCTGGGTCTTGCCGGCAATGCGGGAGAGCGAGTCGCCGGGCTTGACCTGGTATTCACCGGCCGGCGTGCGCGGCACCACCGGCGCGGGCGCGGGCGCGAGTTCAGGCTTCGGAGCCGGGCGGCTGGCCGCCGGGGCCGGCGAAGGAACAGGCCGCTGCGGGCCCGGCGCCATCGCGACAGCCGGAGCCGGTGCAGGAGCAGGCGTCGGGGCCGCGGCAATCGCAGCCGGTGCCGGCGCCGGTGCGCTGATGGCGGGTGCCGTGCTCACGGTCGGTTCAGGCGCCTGGGCGCGTGTCGTCGGCGGATCGAACAGCAGCGTGTATTCGCGCACCAGACGGCCACTGGCCCAGGAGACCTCGAGGATCACGTCCACGAAGGGCTCTTGGACGGCGCGATCGCTGCTGACACGCAGCACGGTGCGACCGTTGACCTGCGTGAGTTGCACCTGCGTGCTCGTGAGGATGGGGTTGTAGTCGATGCCCGTGGCGCGATAGGACTCGGGCGGGGCCACGCGCACCTTGAGCGTGCCGGCTTCCTCGGGACTCAGGCTCGTGATCTCAATCTCTGCCTTGAGCGTTTCACCGAGGGCCGACTGCACCGACAGCTTGCCAAGACCCACGCCCCATGCGGACGTGCTGATGGCACCCAAGGTCAGCGCCGTAGCCACCGCCACATGGGTTCGGGCAAAGCGCCCGAGCAGGCTTGTTTGGTTCTTCAAGATCACCCCCAGAGCAGCAGGGCGCCCCTCATTTGAGGGCCGCCCTTCACAACGATCGACATTGCGGCGCAGATACCGTCACCACAGCTATTTTCCGACTACAGGCAGAGAGGAAAACACAACGGCGACAAGCATATACGCAGCAACCCTCATGCAATGGCTGAAAAGGCGAGTTGCTTCACGCCTTTCACCAGCCGTAACAACATCGTGTCGTTCTGCGGCAACGGGCATCGGGATCTTACCGATGCCGGAACCTTCAAGCTACAGGTCTCGGTTCAGCGATCCAGAAGAATGCGCAGCATGCGACGCAGCGGCTCGGCCGCACCCCACAGCAGCTGGTCGCCGATGGTGAAGGCGCCCAAGTACTCGGGCCCCATGGCCAGTTTGCGCAGGCGGCCGACGGGGATCGTCATGGTGCCCGTCACGGCCACGGGCGTCAGGTCCCGGATGGTCGCTTCACGCGTGTTCGGCACCACCTTCACCCACGCGTTGTCGGCGGCAATCATGGCCTCGATATCGGCCAGGGGAACGTCCTTCTTGAGCTTGAAGGTCAGCGCCTGACTGTGACAGCGCATCGCGCCCACGCGCACGCAGAAGCCGTCGACGGGGATGGGCGAGGAGTTGCCGAGGATCTTGTTGGTCTCAGCCATGCCCTTCCACTCTTCCTTGGACTGGCCATTGCCGAGGTCCTTGTCGATCCAGGGGATCAGCGAGCCGCCCAGGGGCACGCCAAAGTTGGCCGTCTCGTCGGCAGTGAGTGCACGTTGCTTGGCAATGACCTTGCGGTCGATCTCAAGGATGGCGCTCTTGGGGTCGTCGAGCAGGGCCTTCACTTCCTGGTTCAGCGTGCCGTACTGCGTCAGCAGTTCGCGCATGTGCTGCGCGCCGCCGCCCGAGGCCGCCTGGTAGGTCTGGGTGCTCATCCACTCGACGAGACCGGCCTTGTACAGCGCGCCCACGCCCATCAGCATGCAGGAGACCGTGCAATTGCCGCCGATCCACTCCTTGCCGCCGGCGGCCAGAGCGTTCTTGATCACGGGCATGTTGACCGGGTCCAGCACGATGACGGCGTCGTTCGACATACGCAGGCTCGAGGCCGCATCGATCCAGTGGCCGGTCCAGCCCGCAGCGCGCAGCTTGGGGTAGACCTCGGTCGTGTAGTCGCCACCCTGGGCAGTGATGATGATCTCGCAGCGCTTGAGCTGCTCGATGTCGTAGCCGTTTTGCAGCTTGGTTTCGTTCTTCGCGAACGCCGGAGCGTCGCCGCCCGCATTGCTGGTGCTGAAGAACAGGGGCTCGATCAGATCGAAGTCCTTCTCGGCCGCCATGCGGTCCATGAGCACCGAGCCGACCATGCCGCGCCAGCCCACCAGTCCTACCAATGTCGTCATCTTGCTTCCTCAATGCACCCCGGGTCTTCCGGCTCGTTCGCCGGGGTGACAGGGGCGAGACGAACCGGAGCTTGATCAGCCCGTGATGGTTTTCGTAATGGCGGCGACAACAGCGTCGCCCATCTCGCGGGTGCTCACCTTGCGCGTTCCCTCGGACCAGATGTCTGCCGTGCGCAATCCCTGCGCAAGCACCGACTGCACGGCAGCTTCAATACGAGCGGCGGCTTCAGGCTGGTTGAGCGAGAACTTGAGCATCATGGCGGCAGACAAGATTGTAGCCAGCGGGTTCGCGATACCCTTGCCCGCGATGTCCGGCGCGCTGCCGTGGCTGGGCTCGTAGAGGCCCTTGTTGTGCTTGTCCAGCGAGGCCGAGGGCAGCATGCCGATGGAGCCCGTCAGCATCGCGGCTTCGTCACTGAGGATGTCGCCGAACATATTGCCGGTCACCACCACGTCGAACTTCTTGGGCGCCTTGACGAGCTGCATGGCCGCGTTGTCCACGTACATGTGGTCCAGCTCCACATCGGGGTACTGGGCGTGGACCTGCGTCATCACGTCCTTCCACAGCTGCGAGGTCTCCAGCACATTGGCCTTGTCCACGCTGGTCAGGCGCTTGCTGCGCTTGCGCGCCGCCTGGAAGGCCACATGGGCGATGCGCTCGATCTCGGGGCGCGAGTAGCGCATGGTGTCAAAGCCTTCCTCGGCGCCGGGAAAGTGGCCATCCACGGCCGTGCGGCGGCCGCGCGGCTGGCCGAAGTAGATGTCCCCAGTCAGCTCGCGGATGATGAGAATGTCCAGGCCAGCCACCAGTTCGGGCTTGAGGCTCGAGGCATGCGTGAGCTGCTCGTAGCAGATGGCCGGGCGGAAGTTGGCAAACAGGCCCAGGTGTTTGCGCAGGCCCAAGATGGCCTGCTCGGGGCGCAGCGCGCGCTCGAGCTTGTCGTACTTCCAGTCGCCCACGGCGCCGAAGAGCACGGCGTCGGCTGCCTTGGCCAGGGCAAGCGTGCTCTCGGGCAGCGGGTGGCCGGCGGTCTCGTACGCAGCGCCGCCGACGGGGGCGGTTTCCGTTTCGAACTTCAGGTCCAGGACACGGAGCACCTTCACGGCCTCGGCCATGATTTCGGTACCGATGCCATCACCGGGGAGGATTGCAATTTTCATTCGGGACTCACTTACCTTTTGTCTGCCAGCCAGTGCACAAGCCGGTATTCGCAGGCCTTGAACACGATATAGGCCAGCAGCGACGCATAACCGCTGAGCAGAAGTTCCATCAACTGCCGGAAGGCGCCTTCCATCAGCGCCTGCCAGCCGTAATTCGAGATCAAGTCCAGGTTGGCCTGCAGCACGTGGATCAGATTCAGCGTGCCGCAGCCGAAGAGCAGGAAACTCAGCCCCATCACCAAGTAGGTGAGCCACAAGCGGCTCAGCACCACGCGATGGAACCAGGGCTTGATCATGGTCTCAGAGCACGCGCTGGCCTAGCCAGGGCATGCGGGCTATACGCTCGGCCTCGTAGGCCTTGATCTTGTCGGCGTGACGCAGGGTCAGGCCGATGTCGTCGAAGCCGTTGACAAGGCAGTACTTGCGGAAGGGCTGCACCTCGAAGGGCAGCTCGGCACCGTCGGGCTTGACCACCACCTGGCGCTCCAGGTCGATCGTAAGCTGGTAGCCGGGGAAGCCATGCACCTCGTCGAACAGCTGCGCCACTTGGGCCTCTGACAGCTGGATGGGCAGAACGCCGTTCTTAAAGCAATTGTTGAAGAAGATGTCGGCGAAGCTCGGCGCGATCAGGGCGCGGAAGCCGTACTGCTCCAGGGCCCAGGGCGCATGCTCGCGGCTCGACCCGCAGCCGAAATTGCGGCGCGCGATCAGCACGGAGGCACCGGCGTAGCGCGGCTGGTTCAGCACGAAGTCGGGATTGGGCTTGCGCGAGGCCGGATCCTGGCCGGGTTCGCCGTGATCCAGATAGCGCCATTCGTCGAACAAGTTGGGGCCGAAGCCGCTGCGCTTGATCGACTTGAGGAACTGCTTGGGAATGATCGCGTCCGTATCGACGTTCTCGCGATCCATGGGGGCGACGAGGCCCTTGTGAATGAGGAACTTGTCCATGTCAGGAGATCCGGCGAACGTCAACGAAATGGCCCTGCATGGCAGCCCCGGCGGCCATGGCGGGGCTGACCAGGTGCGTGCGACCGCCCTGCCCTTGCCGGCCTTCGAAATTGCGGTTGCTCGTGGACGCGCAGCGCTCACCGGGCTCCAGGCGGTCGGCGTTCATCGCAAGGCACATCGAGCAGCCGGGTTCGCGCCACTCGAAGCCTGCAGCCTTGAAGACCTGGTCCAGCCCCTCGGCCTCGGCCTGGGCCTTCACGAGGCCCGAGCCGGGCACGACGAGCGCCAGCTTGACGTTTGAGGCGATGCGGCCGCCGACACGGCGCACCACGGCCGCAGCCTCGCGCATGTCCTCGATGCGGCTGTTCGTGCAGGATCCGATGAAGACCTTGTCGATGCGGATGTCGTTGATGGCCTTGTTGGGTTCCAGCCCCATGTACTGCAAGGCGCGCTCGATGGCGCCGCGCTTGACGCTATCGCGCTCCTTGTCGGGATCGGGCACGCGGTCTTCGATGGACAGCACCATCTCGGGCGAGGTGCCCCAGGTGACCTGCGGCCGGATCTGCGCGGCATCGAGCTCGACCACGGTGTCGAAATGCGCACCGACATCGCTGTGCAGCGTGCGCCAGTAAGCGACGGCCAGGTCCCATTCCACGCCGCTCGGCGTGAAGGGACGGCCTTTGACGTAGTTGACCGTGATCTCGTCCACCGCGATCAGGCCGGCGCGTGCACCGGCCTCGATCGCCATATTGCAGACCGTCATGCGGCCTTCCATGGTGAGCGAGCGGATGGCCGAGCCGGCGAATTCGATGGTGTAGCCCGTGCCGCCTGCCGTGCCGATCTTGCCGATGATGGCCAGCACGATGTCTTTGGCGCCACAGCCCTTGGGCAACTGGCCGTCCACCTTCACGAGCATGTTCTTGGCCTTCTTGGCCAAGAGCGTCTGCGTGGCCAGCACATGCTCAACTTCGCTAGTGCCGATGCCGTGCGCCAGGGCGCCGAAGGCGCCGTGGGTGCTGGTGTGGCTGTCACCGCAGACGACGGTCATGCCCGGCAGCGTGGCGCCCTGCTCGGGGCCAATCACGTGCACGATGCCCTGGCGGCGGTCGCTCATCTTGAACTGCGTGATGCCGTGGCGGTCGCAGTTACGGTCCAGCGTGTCCACCTGCAGGCGCGAGACCGGATCGGCGATGCCGTGGCTGCGGTCCGTCGTCGGCACGTTGTGGTCGCTCACCGCGAGATTGCTGGACAGGCGCCAGACCTTGCGGCCGGCCAGATCGAGGCCTTCGAAGGCCTGCGGGCTGGTGACCTCGTGCAAGAGGTGACGGTCGATGTAGAGAACGGCCGTGCCGTCGTCTTCCGTATGCACGACATGCTCGTCCCAGAGCTTGTCGTAAAGGGTCTTTGCAGTCATCACTTCTCCTTCGGGCACAGCGCATCAACGAAGCGCTGCACCACCGTGGGCAGACGCTCCACGCGCGCCACACCCAGAACATAGTCGCGCCGCGCCCAGCTTTCTTCCAGACGCAGGGTGCGCACGGCAAAAACCTGGGCAAAGCGCTGGGCCGGAGCATCCGGCAGCACGGCCACGCCCATGCCGGCCTCAACGAGCTGGGCGATGGCGTCGAAGCCCCTCACCTGCCAGCGCGCCTTGAGCGTGCGTCCGCGTGCCAGCGCCTGCTCGTGCATGAGCTCCTGGGCCGAAGCCCCGGCGTGCAGGCCCACGATGTCGTGTTCGAGCAAGTCATCGAAGCTGACCGACTTCCTCTCGGTCAGCGCATGGCCACGTGGCACGAGCACGGCCAGGCGGCCGGCGGCGTACAGGCGCGTGTCGATGCGGTTGTCCAGCATGGGCGGCGTGAACACGCCCACGTCGGCCCGGCCCTCGGCCACCGCCTGTTGAACCTCGGAACTGGTCATGTCCTCGAGGCTGATGCGGATCTGCGGATGCTTGGCCGAGAAGGCGGCCAGGTCGGGCGGCAGGCATTCGGCGATCGCGCCGGCATTGGCAGCAATGCGCAGATGGCCCTTGATGCCGCGCGCGAACTCCACGACCTCACTCTCCAAGGCATGGAGCGAGGCATTGAGGGTGCGAATATGGCGCACCAGCGCGCGGCAAGCCTCGGTCGGTTCCACGCCGCGAGCCCGGCGCTCGAAGAGCTGCACGCCCAGGCGCGACTCCAGGTCGGAAAGGCGCTTGCTCGCGGCCGCCAGGGCCAGGTGTTCCTGCTGCGCGCCGCGCGTGATCGAACGCGTCTGCTCAATGGCGAGCACGAGGTTCAACGTGGTGAGGTCGAGGCGCATGGACGGAGCATAAGGCTTCGCCGCCAAGCCGTAAAACCTTAATTTTTCGAACAATCCTTCGCGGATTATGAAACCACGCATCCTCGGCTCGAGCGCCTGACGTAGCAGGGGCAATACCAATGGTGAGCCAGGGGTTGCCGTCAAGGCACACCGCCAGCAGGGTTATAAGGCGCCTTGGACTGCAGGGGCCCGAGATGGAACAGCGTGATTCCAGGGACATGCGTCGCGCCGCCGCGATGCTCGCGATCGCCTGGCTGGCCGGGTGCGCCGCGCCGCCGCCGTCAAGCGAGCAGGCCGCACCCGTGCCAGTGCCAGTCGCGGCGCCGGCGCCGCCACCTCCCGCACCGCCTGCGCCCCCGCCGCCACCGCCACCGCCCCCTGCGCCGCCGACCCAGCCTCACGCTGAGGCCGTGCTCAGCGCCGCCAACACACTGTTTTCCAAGGCCCAGCTCGCGCCGGCCGACAAGGGCGCGCGCTACACGGTGCTGGTTGATCCGCTCGTCGACGGCGTGTCGCGTCAGCAGACCCGGACCACGCAGGCCATGGAGACGCGCATCGTCCAGTTGGCCAAGAGCAACTATCCGCAGTTCGAAGTGCGCCCGTTCAATGCCGCCAATCTGGCGCAGTCGCCCTTGCTGATCGTCGGCACCTTCACGCCGATCAACCAGGAAGGCAAGAGTGAGGGCGAACGCTCGATGTACCGCTTCTGCCTGGTGATGGTGGACCTCAAGTCCGGCAAGCTGGTCTCTAAGGCCGTGACGCGCTCGAAGATGGAGACGGTGGACGCCACGCCACCGCCCTTTTTCGCCGACGCACCGGCCTGGACGCGCGACCCCGTCACCGAGGGCTATGTGAAGACCTGCCAGGCCTCCAAGCCTGGAGACGCCATCCAGCCGAGCTACGTCGAGGGCCTCGTCACTGCCAGCCTCGTCGACGAAGGCGTGCGGGCCTATAACGCACGCCAGTACAAGACCGCGCAGACCCTGTTCAACAAGGCCGCCACCATGGGCGCCGGCCAGCAGTTGCGCGTGCTGAGCGGCCAGTACCTGACGAGCTGGAAGCTCGGCCAGCGCGAGGCAACCTGGCAGAGCTTTGCCAAGCTCGTGGACTTTGGCCTGGCCCAAGGTCAGTTGGGCATGCAATTCACCTTCGCCACGGGCTCCACCGTGCTCGGCCCGGATGGCATCGGTATTCCCAACAACCTGTGGATCAAGGTCATCGCCCAGCGCCTGAACGAAAGCAAGGGCTGCGCCGAGATCGGCGGCCACGCCAGCCGCGGCGGGCCGGAGGCCATCAATGAGCGGCTCTCGGCAGCGCGGGCGGAATACGTGATGCGACGCCTGGTCGACGAAGCGCCGGCGCTGGGCAAGCGGCTCGTGTCCGTGGGTTACGGCTCGCGCGCCAACGTGATCGGCACGGGCCGCGACGACGCCTCCGACCAACTCGACCGCCGCGTCGAGATCAAGCCGCTGGCCTGCAGCGGATAGCGATGAACGGGCGCCAGCTCCGCTCCTGGGTCGCAGCAGCTGTGCTGCTGGCGTCTCTCGGAGCCACGGCTGCCGATGTCGAGTCAGTGCAGCCGTTGCTGCGCGTGGAGGCCGGCAGCCACGTCGCGGCCATCCGGGCGCTGGCCGTCGATGCGAGCGGCGAGACTCTGCTCAGTGCCTCCGAAGACAAGACCGCGCGGCTGTGGCGGCTCTCCGACCGCAGCCTACTGCGCGTGCTGCGCCCGCCCATCGGCTCTGACAACGAAGGCAAGCTCTATGCCGCGGCCCTGAGCCCAGACGCAGGCGTGGCCGCGGTCGCCGGCTGGTCGTCCGACAACGAGGTTTACCTCTTCGACGGCCGAAGCGGCCAGATGCGCGGCCGCATCGAAGGCCTGCCCAATGTGATCGACGCGCTGGCCTTTTCGCCGGACGGTAAGCTGCTCGCCGTGCTGCTCTGGGGCGGCCAGGGCTTGCGGCTGTATGGGAGCAAGGACGGCTGGCAGAGCGCGCAACTCGCCGGCGAAGATGGCAACTTTGGCGGCGACGCCTACGGCCTAGCATTCTCGCCCGACGGCAAGCGGCTGGCGACCAGCGCCTACGACGGTAAGCTGCGCCTCTATGCGCTGCGTGGCGCCAGCCTGTGGCTGCAGGCGGCGCAGGCGCTGGAAGGCCGCCCCCATGGCCTTGCCTTCTCGCCCGACGGGCGCAGTCTGGCCGTGGGCATGGCGGACAGCGGCCGTGTCCAGGTGCTAGCGGCCGATGGCCTCGCCACGCAGTGGCAGTCCACTCCCGTCGCTGGCGGCGCCCTGCCATGCGTGGCCTGGTCGCGCGATGGCACGGCCCTCTACGCCGGCGGCAGCTGGCGCACCGCGCCGGGCCAGCACGGTGTGCGGCGCTGGGACATGGGCACGCACGCGACCACCGACTCGGCCGCTGCCAGCGACTCCATCACTGCCCTGCTGCCCGCGGGCCGCGACATGATCTTCGCCTCGGCCGACGCCAGTTGGGGCCTGGTCGGCGGCGCCGTGCAGCGATCGATGCGCGCCGATTTCCGACTGCCTGCGGCACAGGGGCCGAGCAGCCTGCGCCTGTCGGCCGATGCCCATGAGCTCAGTTTTGCCACCCGTTTCGGTGGGTTGATGCCGCTGCGCTTCGACTTTGCCGGCCCGACCTGGCGCAACGCTGCCGCGCTGGACCCACTGCCAGCGAGCAAGCTGGACATCAGCGACTGGCAGGACAGCAGCACCCCGCGACTCGGCAACCGCGCCTTGCCGCTCGGGCCAGGAGAAATGTCGCTCGCGCTTGGCACCGATCCGGCGGGCCGCGCGTTTGCCTTGGGCAGCAACCATCGCCTGCGCCTCTACGCCGCCGATGGCAAGCTGCTGTGGAACGTGCGCATTCCAGCGCCCTGCTTCACCGTGCAGTTGAGCCGCGACGGCCGCTGGGTGGTGGGTGGCTTCAGCGACGGCACGCTGCGCTGGTTCCGTCGCAACGATGGCGCCGAAACCCTGGCCTTCTACCCACACGGCGACGGCAAGGCCTGGGCCGCCTGGACACCCGATGGCCGCTTCGCGGCCGGCGGCGGCGGCGAGCGCCTGGTGGGCTGGCATCTCAATCGCGGCCCGGGCGAAGCCGCCGAGTTTCTACCTCTCGCGCGCTTTGCCGAGCGCTACTTCGATCCGCTCGGCGTCGTGAGCGCGGTGAGCGACAAGCCCCAGGTTCGCCCCCTGCCCGACCCGCGCGCCGGGATCAAGCTGCCACCCGTGGTGCAGTTCACCAGCCCCGGCAACGGCAGCCAGGTGGATGCTGAAAGCGTGCACCTGGCCCTGAGCGTGACTGATCAGGGCGGGGGCATCGACGAGGTGCGCGTGATGCATAACGGCAAGGTTGTGCAGACTGCGGGCCCACAGAGTGGTGCTCCAACCGCGGCCCGCCTGCAATTCCAATTGCAGCTGGAGGGCGGCAGCAACGTCGTGCAGGCCGTGGCCATCTCCCGCGACCGCACCGAGTCGGCCACTGCCGAGGTGACCGTACAGGCGCCGCCGCGGCCCGACAAGCCGCAGCTGCGCATGCTCAGCGTGGGCGTCAACACCTACCGCAACAGCATGCTCAACCTGAGCTTCTCCGTGCCTGATGCGCGCGGCGTCGCGGGGAGTTTCAAGACCCTCGGTCGCAAGCTGTTCGCCAACATCGAGGTGGCCGAGCTCTACGACAAGGACGCCACGCGCGCCAACATCCTCGCCAAGCTGCACGAGTTCGGCAACAGCCGCCCCGAGGACGTGATCGTGGTGTATCTGGCCGGCCATGGCGAGACGCTTGGCGACGACTGGTACTTCATCCCCTACGAGGTGACGCAGCCCGAGCAAGCCGAGCGCCTGCGCCGTGAGGGCCTGTCCTCGCAGGAGCTGTCCGCCACGATCAAGGCCATCCCCGCGCGCAAGGTCGTGGTGATGATCGACGCCTGCAAGTCGGGCGCCGCCCTCGCCAGCTTCCGCGGCCTGGAGGAGCGGCGCTTGCTGGCCCAGCTCTCGCGCGCCAGCGGCACGCACGTGATCGCCGCCACGAGCAAGGAGCAGCTGGCCAGCGAGCTGCTCAAGCTCGGCCATGGCGTGTTCACCTACACCCTGCTCGAAGGTCTCTCCGGCAAGGCTGCGGCCGGTGGCAAGGACGTGACCGCCCGGATGCTGATGGCCTATGTGGAGCAGACCCTGCCTGAGCTGTCGCGGCAATACCGCACCGAGGAGCAGTTCCCCATCGTCAGCTCCACAGGCATGGACTTCCCGCTGGTCGTGCGCTGAGCGCGCGCGATTCAACCGATTCAGCCGAGCGCGGCCACCACCTCGGACGGTGCCTGCACGAGCTCGATCAGCACACCCTCGCCGCCGATCGGGAACTCGTCATTGCTCTTGGGGTGGATGAAGCAGATGTCGTAACCCGCCGCACCCTTGCGGATGCCGCCCGGCGCAAAGCGCACGCCATGGGCCGCCATCCACTCGACCGCCTTGGGCAGGTCGTCCACCCACAGGCCCACGTGGTTCAGCGGCGTGGCGTGCACGGCCGGCTTCCTCTCGGGGTCGAGCGGCTGCATCAGGTCGACCTCGACCTTGTGCGGGCCACTGCCAATGGCGCAGATGTCCTCGTCCACGTTCTCGCGCTCGGAAACGAAATTGCCGGTAACGGTCAGCCCCAGCACGTCCACCCAGAGCTTGCGCAGCGCAGCTTTGTCAGGCCCACCGATGGCGATCTGCTGGATGCCGAGAATCTTGAAGGGCTTGCTCATTCGAACCTCAGGATGGGCTGATCGACGGCAAGGCTTTCGCCCACCTTGGCTTCGATGGACGCAACTTTGCCGTCGCGCTCGGCAACAAGGACGTTCTCCATCTTCATCGCCTCGATCGCCGCGAGGCGCTCGCCGGCCTGGACCTGCTGGCCCACCTGCACGCCCACCTGCACGAGCAGGCCCGGCATGGGCGAGAGCAGCAGCTTGGACGTATCGGGCGGTGCCTTGTAGGGCATCAGCGCCAGCAGCTGTGCGGCACGCGGGCTGATGACGTTGGCGACGACCGAGCGGCCCAAGTGCTGGATGCGGTAGGCCAGTGGGTTCTTGGGAGTGCCGCGATCGGCCTGGGCCGTGAAGGGCCGGCCGTTCACTGTGCCTTCGATGCGGATGTCATTGAGGCGAGACAGGCACTTGATCTGATAGCTCTTGCCGTTCACGTGCACGGTGGCCTCGCCGAGGTGGCCGACGTACTCGGCCACGTGGATCGCGTGGCGGCTGGCCTTGCCGCCACCCTCATTGACCACGGCCACGTAGTCGCTCTCGATGCGCACCTCGTGCCCGGGCAACTGGCCGCTGATGCCAGCTTCGCGTTCGCGCGCCTTGCGGCGGATGAAGCCGGCCAGTGCAAGGAGGAAGTCGGGGTCGTCGTGGGGCACGTCCTCAGCTCTGAAGCCGCCGCCGTAGTGTGCGGCGATGAAGCCGGTGTTGAAGTTGCCGCTCTTGAAATCAGGGTGCGCCATCAGCGCCGACTGGAAGGGAATGTTGCTCGTGATGCCGCGGATCACGAAGCCGTTCAAGGCTTCGCGCATCTTGGCAATGGCATCCAAGCGATCCTTGCCGTGCACGATGAGCTTGGCGATCATCGAGTCGTAGAACATCGGGATCTCGCCGCCTTCGTAGACGCCCGTGTCCACGCGGACGCCGTAGCGCTCGCTCTCGGCGGCCACCATGCTGCTCTCGGGCGGCTGGTACTTCACCAAGCGGCCGGTCGAGGGCAAGAAGTTGCGGAAGGGGTCTTCGGCATTGATGCGGCACTCTATCGCCCAGCCGTCGCGCTTGACGTCGGCCTGACCGAAGGACAGCTTCTCTCCAGCAGCCACACGGATCATCTGCTCAACGAGGTCCAGGCCGGTGATGCACTCCGTGACCGGATGCTCGACTTGCAGCCGCGTGTTCATCTCTAGGAAATAGAAGCCCTGGTCCTTGCCGACGACAAACTCGACCGTGCCGGCGCTCTGGTACTTCACGGCCTTGGCCAGCGCCACGGCCTGCTCGCCCATGGCCCTGCGCGTGGCCTCGCTGATGAAGGGCGACGGCGCCTCCTCGATGACCTTCTGGTGGCGGCGCTGGATCGAGCACTCGCGCTCCCAGAGATAAACCACGTTGCCGTGGCCGTCGCCGAGCACCTGAATCTCGATGTGGCGCGGCTCTTCCACGAACTTCTCCATGAAGACGCGGTCATCGCCGAAGCTGTTGCGGGCCTCGTTGCGGCAACTGGTGAAGCCTTCGAAGCATTCCTTGTCGTTGAAGGCCACACGCAGGCCTTTGCCGCCGCCGCCCGCGCTGGCCTTGATCATGACCGGGTAGCCGATCTTTTGGGCAATGCCCACGGCCTCCTCGGCCGAAAGGATGGGTTCGTTGTAGCCAGGGATGGTGTTGACCTGGGCCTCGCCCGCGAGCTTCTTGGAGGCAATCTTGTCGCCCATGGCGGCGATGGAATAGTGCTTGGGGCCGATGAAGACCAGGCCCTCGTCCTCCACGCGGCGGGCGAAGTCCTCGTTCTCGGACAGGAAGCCGTAACCGGGGTGAATGGCCTCCGCGCCGGTGCTCTTGGCAGCGGCGATGATCTTGTCGGCGACGAGATAGGACTCGCGCGAAGGTGCCGGGCCCAGCAACACGGATTCGTCGGCCAGCTCCACGTGGCGCGCGTCCTTGTCGGCCTCTGAGTAGACGGCCACGGTCCGGATGCCCATCTTGCGGGCAGTGACGATCACGCGGCAGGCGATTTCGCCGCGGTTGGCGATCAGGATCTTCTTGAACATCGCTTTTCTCCTAAGTCCCGATCACAGCGGAATGTTGCCGTGCTTGCGCCACGGGTTTTCGAGCTTCTTGTCCTTGAGCATCTTGAGCGAGCGGCAGATGCGCTTGCGCGTCTCGTGCGGCTGGATCACGTCGTCGATAAAGCCACGTGCGCCGGCCACGAAGGGGTTGGCAAAGCGGGCCTTGTACTCGGCCTCGCGGGCGGCGAGCTTCTCGGGATCGTTCTTGTCTTCGCGGAAGATGATCTCGACCGCGCCCTTCGCGCCCATCACGGCGATCTCGGCATTGGGCCAGGCGAAGTTGACGTCGCCGCGCAGGTGCTTGGAGGCCATCACGTCATAGGCACCGCCATAGGCCTTGCGGGTGATGACGGTGATCTTGGGCACCGTGCACTCGGCATAGGCGTAGAGCAGCTTGGCCCCGTGCTTGATGATGCCTCCGTACTCCTGCGCCGTGCCAGGCATGAAGCCGGGTACGTCCACGAAGGTCACGACAGGGATGTTGAACGCATCGCAGAAGCGCACGAAGCGCGCGGCCTTGATGCTGCTCTTGATGTCCAGGCAGCCGGCCAGCACGAGCGGCTGGTTGGCGACGATGCCAACCGTCTGGCCTTCCATGCGCCCGAAGCCGATCAGGATGTTCTTGGCATAGTCGGGCTGGAGTTCGAAGAAGTCGCCGTCGTCGACCGTCTTGAGGATCAGCTCCTTCATGTCATAGGGCTTGTTCGGGTTGTCCGGCACCAGGGTGTCGAGCGAGTGGTCCAGGCGCGCAGCCGGATCACCATTGGGGCGCATGGGCGCCTTGTCGCGGTTGTTCAGCGGCAGGTAGTTGAAGAAGCGGCGAAGCATGAGGATGGCTTCGACGTCATTGTCAAACGCAAGGTCCGCTACGCCGCTCTTGCTGTTGTGGGTGGCCGCGCCGCCAAGCTCCTCGGCGGTGACTTCCTCGTGCGTCACGGTCTTCACGACCTCGGGGCCAGTGACGAACATGTACGAGGAGTCCTTCACCATGAAGATGAAGTCGGTCATGGCCGGCGAGTACACCGCGCCGCCGGCGCAGGGGCCCATGATCATGCTGATCTGCGGGATCACGCCCGAGGCCAGCACGTTCTTCTGGAACACGTCGGCATAGCCACCGAGCGAGGCCACGCCCTCCTGGATGCGCGCGCCCCCTGAGTCGTTGAGGCCAATGACCGGGGCGCCGACCTTCATGGCCTGGTCCATGACCTTGCAAATCTTCTCGGCATGGGATTCGGAGAGCGAGCCGCCGAAGACCGTGAAGTCCTGGCTGTACGAGAAGGCCAGGCGGCCGTTGATCATCCCGTAGCCGGTGACGACGCCATCACCGGGAATCTTGGTGTCCTCCATGCCGAAGTCCACACAGCGGTGTTCGACGAACATGTCCCATTCCTCGAAGGTCCCTTCATCGAACAGCAGTTCGAGCCGCTCACGGGCCGTGAGCTTGCCCTTGGCGTGCTGGGCGGCGATGCGCTTGTCGCCGCCGCCAAGCCGCGCCAAGGCGCGCTTTTCCTCGAGGACTTGTTGGATGTCATGCATGGTTCTTATCTCCGAAAAACTTGGCCAGCAGCGCTCGCGCCGCCGTTGATGGCGCCAGCGTGCCCGCGAGCACCTGCGCCGTGACGCCGTCGAGCGCCGCATGCACGGCGGGCGAACTGGCAAATTCCTGTTTCAAACCGGCCTGGATGCGCTCCCACATCCACGCCAGCGACTGCTGCTCCCGGCGGGCCGCGAAGCCCGGCTCGGCGCGATGCTGCACCGCGCCCCAGAAGCGGTCCAGCCCCTCGGCCTTGAGCGCCGAGAGCTGCAGCACGTCAACGTTGTGACGTTGCAGCCGCATGCTGGAGACGATCATGGCCTGGGCTCGGGTGGCTGCCGCCGCATCCAGATCGGCCTTGTTGATGACGACCAGGTCAGCCAACTCCATCACGCCCTTCTTGATCGCCTGCAGGTCGTCGCCGGCGTTGGGCAGCTGGAGCAATACGTAGAGGTCTGTCATCCCGGCCACAGCGGTCTCGCTCTGTCCCACGCCGACGGTCTCGACGATGACGACGTCGAAGCCGGCCGCTTCGCAGACCAGCAGCGCCTCGCGTGTCTTCTCGGCCACTCCGCCGAGCGTGCCGCTGGACGGGCTCGGACGGATGAAGGCGCGCTCGTCCATGGAGAGCTGCTCCATGCGCGTCTTGTCACCGAGGATGGAGCCGCCCGAGATGCTGCTCGAGGGATCGACGGCCAGCACGGCGACCTTGTGACCGCGTTCGATCAGGAAAAGGCCCAGCGCCTCAATGAAAGTGCTCTTGCCAACCCCTGGAACCCCAGATATGCCCAGGCGCAGGGACTTGCCGGTGTGCGGCAGCAGCTCCGTCAGGAGCGCATCGGCCTGCACGCGATGGTCCGCGCGCGTGGATTCGAGCAGGGTGATGGCCTTGGCAAGGGCGCGGCGCTGGCCGGCGAGCACGTCATCAACCAGGCTCATCGCGGCGCGCTCCAGCAATATTGGATGTCGAGCTCTTCTTCGCCGACCTGAACGAAGCCGTGGCGAAGGTAGAAGCGGTTCGCGTCGCTGCCCTTCAGGGCACTGAGGCGTACATCGCGGCCCTGCCGCTGAACCCAGGCCATTGCCCAGGCCCCCACGCCCTGCCCTTGCTCGCCAGGCCGGACGTAGAAATGCTTGAGATTCAGGGCCTCGCCTTCCGGCATGAGGGAGAGGAATCCGATGCGCTCGGCGTCGCGGCAGATGTGCCGCATGTGCGCCGGCTCGAAGCCGGCGGCCAGTCGGGCACGCGAACGCTCGGGATCGAAACGTCCCAGGCGCTCCAGACTCTCGCGCATGGCAGCCATGCGCAGCTCGTGCATCGCCTCGAAATCGCTGGCTTGAACCGGCTTCAGGCGCAGATCCATCAGGCCGCCACCGCCTTGCGGATCTGTTCCAGCACGTCCTTGGCGCTGGCCGGAATTGGCGTGCCGGGGCCGTAGATGCCCTTCACGCCGGCCTCATACAGATAGTCGTAGTCCTGGGCCGGAATCACGCCGCCGACGAAGACGATGATGTCGTCCGCGCCCTGCTTCTTGAGCTCAGAGATAATGGCCGGCACCAAGGTCTTGTGGCCTGCGGCGAGCGTGGAGACACCGACGGCGTGCACGTCGTTCTCGATCGCCTGGCGGGCGCATTCCTCGGGCGTCTGGAACAGCGGTCCCATGTCCACATCGAAGCCAAGGTCGGCGTAGGCCGTGGCCACGACCTTGGCGCCACGGTCGTGGCCGTCCTGACCGAGCTTGGCGATCATCACGCGCGGGCGCCGGCCCTGGCTTTCGGCGAAGTCCTTGATCTCGCCCTGCAGCTTGGCCCAGCCCTGGGCCGAGTCATAGGCGGCGGCGTAGACGCCGGTGACCTTCTGTGTGTCGGCGCGGTGGCGCCCGAAGGCGGCTTCGAGCGCGTCGCTCACTTCGCCCACCGTTGCGCGCAGGCGCACGGCCTGGATGGAGAGGTCGAGCAGATTACCGGTTCCATTCTTGGCAGCCTCCGTCAGTGCAGTCAGGGCGTTCGCGACAGCCGAAGCATTGCGCCGGGCCTTGATGTCCTGGAGGCGGGCGATCTGGGCGTCGCGCACGGCGTGGTTGTCCACCTCGAGGATCTCGATCGGGTCCTGCTTGTCGAGCTTGTACTTGTTGACACCGACGATCACGTCCTTGCCGGAGTCGATACGCGCCTGCTTCTCGGCCGCGGCGGCCTCGATCTTGAGCTTGGCCCAGCCGCTGTCCACCGCGGCAGTCATGCCGCCCATGGCGTCCACCTCCTCGATGATCTTCCAGGCAGCGTCGGCCATGTCTTGGGTGAGCTTCTCCATCATGTAGCTGCCGGCCCAGGGGTCGATCACGTTGGTGATGTGGGTCTCTTCCTGGATGATCAGCTGCGTGTTGCGTGCAATGCGGGCGCTGAACTCGGTCGGCAGAGCGATGGCCTCGTCCAGCGAATTGGTGTGCAGTGACTGCGTCCCGCCGAAAACCGCGGCCATGGCCTCGATGGTCGTGCGCACGACGTTGTTATAAGGGTCCTGCTCGGTCAGCGACCAGCCCGAGGTCTGGCTGTGCGTGCGCAGCATCAGACTCTTGGGGCTCTTGGCGTCGAAGCCCTTCATGATCCGGCACCAGAGCAGGCGGGCCGCCCGCATCTTGGCGATCTCCAGATAGAAGTTCATCCCCACGGCCCAGAAGAAGGACAGGCGACCGGCGAAGGCGTCCACGTCCAGCCCCTTGGCCAGGGCCGTCTTCACGTACTCCTTGCCGTCGGCCAGCGTGAAGGCGAGCTCCAACGCCTGCGTGGCGCCGGCTTCTTGCATGTGATAGCCGCTGATGGAGATCGAGTTGAACTTGGGCATATGGCCGGCCGTGTACTCGATGATGTCCCCGATGATGCGCATGCTCGGCGCGGGCGGGTAGATATAGGTGTTGCGGACCATGAACTCCTTGAGGATGTCGTTCTGGATGGTCCCGCTGAGCTGGTCCTGGGAGACACCCTGCTCCTCGGCCGCGACGACGTAGCCGGCCAGCACGGGCAGCACGGCGCCGTTCATGGTCATGGACACCGAGACCTTGTCCAGCGGGATGCCGTCGAACAGGATCTTCATGTCTTCCACCGAGTCGATGGCCACGCCGGCCTTGCCCACGTCACCCGTCACGCGCGGATGGTCGCTGTCGTAGCCGCGGTGGGTGGCCAGATCGAAGGCCACCGAGACACCCTGCGCGCCGGTGGCCAGCGCCTTTCGGTAGAAGGCGTTGCTCGCCTCGGCCGTCGAGAAGCCGGCGTACTGGCGGATGGTCCAGGGGCGTACGGCATACATGGTGGCCTGGGGGCCGCGCAGGAAGGGCTCGAAGCCGGGGAACGTGTCGGCGTGCCGCAAGTGCGCCGTATCAGCCGCGGTGTACAGCGGCTTGACGGTCAGCCCCTCGGGCGTGATCCAGTCGAGCTGGCTCAGATCGCCACCGGGTGCGGACTTGGCGGCCGCTTTAAGCCATTGCTCCAGCGTGGCTTTGTTGAATTCAGACATGACTCGTCCTCGGACTTCGGGAATGGCGCGCATCATATCCCAAATCGAATTCATAATTATGAATTCAAACAAGCTACACTCGGCGCTCATGAGCCTCAGCAGCCCGCAGAACGACCGACCCCAATTCGCGACCCGCGCCCTGTACCAGGATGTGGCAGAGCATCTGCGCCAGCAGATCTTCTCGCGCCAGCTGGAGCCAGGCGAATGGGTCGACGAGCTCAAGCTCTGCAAGGCCCTGGGCATCAGCCGCACTCCCCTGCGGGAGGCGTTGAAGGTGCTGGCCGCCGAGGGCCTGGTCACGATGAAGGTGCGCCGCGGCGCCTACGTGACTGAGATGAGCGAGCGCGACGTGAGCGAGGCCTATCGCATCCTGGCGCTGCTGGAAAGCGATTCGGCCGCCCAGGTGGCGCGACAAGCCAGCGACGCCCAACTCACTGAACTGCGGGCACTCCATGAGGAGCTGGAACGCCAGGTCGCTACGCGCGAGGCCTTCTTCGCAGCCAACGAGCGATTTCACATGCGCCTGCTCGAGCTGGAAGGCAACCGCTGGAGGCAGCAGTTCGTGATGGAGCTGCGCCGGGTGATGAAGCTCAATCGCCACCACTCGCTTTTCCGCGAGGGACGGCTAGAGGAATCGCTGGCCGAGCACCGGGCGCTGATGCAGGCGGTCCTTGCGCGCGATGCCGACGCCGCGGCCCGGCTGATGCGGGCGCATTTCGAGAACGGATTGCGCGCCACCGGCGCGACGGTTTAAGCCGCTACGGCGCGGACCACGTACTGAAGCGGCAGCGCATCGCGGGCCGCCCCGTCGGGATCGCGCCCCATCGCGACCGCCATCTGACGGATCGCCGCCAACACCGGCTCGCGCTGAGGCTCTTCGAAGATGCGCGGCACACCGGCCTCGATCTTCAGCCCAGCCGACGAGAACAACTCAAACAGCGTCACTCGGGTAAACCAGCGCAAGTGAGTGCGGTCCAGCAGACCCGATGCCTCGTATCGGAACTCGCCCACGGCCAGCCGGCCCTGGATGCTCCAGTGCTGCACATTGGGCACGCTGGCGACGATACAGCCACCCGGCGGCAAGTGCGCGCGAATGCGCTCGAGCACCTTCCAGGGGTCGCGCAGATGTTCCAGCACATCCCCGAACACCCAGCAGTCACGGTCGGACTGGGTGCGCCAAAAGGCATCGTCCTGGGTTTCAATGTCGACGCTGAGGATCTCGTCGCAATGGGCGCGCGCCTGTTCGATCGCGCGCAGGTCGAATTCGAAACCCCGAAAGTGAACGTTCGGCCGCGCGCGCTTGAGCGCTGCCGCCAGGCCGCCCGTGCTGCACCCCACCTCGGCGACGCGCGAGGCCGTCGGCGGGATCAGAGCCAGCAGGTCCGGGTTGTAACTCCCGGCCGGCGGAGCCCGGCGCTTGGCAACCGTCTCAGCCATCCATTCTTCCAGGTGGTAGCCACCCGAACTCAGAACCGTGCCACGGGTCAGGTGCTCTAGGTAGACAGGCTCACCCTGGCGCATCACGTCATGGATAGCCCAGTCCAGCCCCTTGAGCAGATCGGACTTGCCCGCGTCGTGCAGGGCCAACATCGCGCTGACCATGGGCGCTCCATGTTTGATGGGCAGCGGCCATTGCTTCATGACCGCCACATTGCAGAGCATGCAGGGCGGATGCAGATAGGGCACGGCACCGTAGCCATAGGGCACATTGAAACCCTCCCGATCGACATACGCCACGCCGCCCGCGCCGTAGTCGCGCTCGCCGAGTGCCGCATCCAGCTCCTCAATGAAGCCCGGCTTGCGGACGATCACATCACTGTCCAGGATCAGAACACGCGGCCCCAACGGCAAGGTTTCGATCGCCCACGCCAGACCCGGCCCATGGTGGATGTTGTAACCCTGGGCATGCAGCTGCACGCCATCGAAGGACTCAGCAATCGAGCGGATTTCGGCGGCGTGCGCGGCGTCAGAGCCATCGACGACGTGCACCGGGTTTGAATAGAACTGGCGCAGCGAAGCGAGCAGGCCCCGCAGCAGGTGCGGCGCGTTATAGGTCACCGTCACGACCGGAATATCCTGAATCCCCATGCTCTCGTTCTCCATCCGGCCGCCATTGTTCCCGGGCCGCAGCCGACACCCGGCCCGCAGTCTGCCCCAGACACCCTACCCCGAAGCAGGAGATTAGCGCTGCAAAAGCGAGGCAAACACGGGACGGACAAGCAGCGGCAGCAGCAGCATCTGAGGACGAACCGAAGAGCCCCCCTTGCCGCGCCGTGAACTGCTTAACACTTCAGCAATCGGTTGCTAGCAATTCAGGAACCTCGGGAAATCAGGGATTTCCCTCGCGTAAGGCGTGAACTGGAGCGCACCGGGACGGCTTTTGTACTCATTGTCGTCAAAAGATGCCCGTAGCATTAATGCACGTGTAAACCCTATGCATTGGACATAGCCGGTATGCTTGGCAGGCCCGCAAGATCTGTATCGAAATATTTTGAAAAGTAACGCTTAAGTTCAGCGGGGCCGATCCGAAAACCGAAACATGGCAGCAGGCTGACTGTTGCGCACGCATATTTTTTCGCTCTGCGACCGTCCCGGCGGCCGCAGAGCGCCCGAAATCGACCACCCTGACGGCGTAGAAAGCGTCCGAAGGTGGGGGAGCTGAAGATGGCATCGCTGATTACGAACCTGACCACTACCCAGATCGCCGCGCTTTCGAGCAGCATCTTGGCCAAGCTCACCAGCGATGACTGGGCCGCCTTCAGCAGTGATCAATTCCAGGCCCTGACGTCGACGCAGTTCTCGACGCTGGGGACGCAGGCGGCTTCGTACTTCACCACCGCCGACCTGTCCGTCATCGAGACAGCCGACCTGCACGCCTTGAGCACCGCCGGGATCCGGGCCTTGAGCTCGAACCAGCTCAATGCGCTGACAACCGATGCATTCGGCTCCCTGGGCACGAACCAGGTCGCTGCACTGAGCACCTCGCAGATCGTCAGCACCCCCACGGCCGACCTGAACGTCCTGGGTAGCGACCAAATTCGGGCCCTGACGACCAGCCAGATCGGCGCGCTGAGCACCGCGCAGGCCAGCAACCTGACCAGCACGGAACTGAACGCCCTGACCAGCACGCAGCTGCGTGCCCTGACCAGCACGCAGCTCGATTCGCTGACGAGCGATCAGCTGAACGCCCTGACGTCCACGCAGCTCCAAGCGCTGAACACCAATCAGATCACCGCGCTGACGACCACGCAGGTCAGCAACCTGGCCACCAACTCTCTCAATGAGTTGACCAGCAATGAGCTGCGCGCCCTGACCACCAACCAGGTCAGCGCCCTGACCACCGACCAGATCCATTCGCTGGCCACCGCCGCCATCCAGGCGCTGGGCACCAACCAGGTCAACGTGCTGAGCTCCAACCAGACCGGCGCCATCAGCACGACCGACATCGCCGCGCTGACGTCTTCGCAGGTGGGTGCGCTGACCACCACGCAGACTCCCGGACTGACTACCGACCAGATCGGCGCCATTCCGACCGCCGACGTCAAGTCCCTCACCACGGACGCCCTGCGCTCGCTGACCAGCGACCAGATCAATGCGCTCGGCTCAGCGCAGTTGCAGGCCATGGGCACCAACCAGATCGTCTCCCTGACGACCTCTCAGGTGAGCAACCTGGCCACCGCCTCGCTCAACGAACTGACCAGTTCCGAGCTGCGCGCCCTGACCACCACTCAGCTCGACTCCCTGACCACGGACCAGCTGAACGCACTGAACTCCACGCAGCTGCAGGCCCTGGGCACGAATCAGATTGCCGCGCTGACGACTTCGCAGGTCAGCAACCTGGCCACCGCCTCGCTCAACGAGCTGAGCAGCAATGAACTGCGCGCCCTGACCAGCACGCAGCTCGACTCGCTCACCACGGATCAGCTCAACGCGCTGAATTCCACGCAGCTGCAGGCACTCGCCACCAGTCAGATCGCCGCGCTGACGACTTCGCAGGTCAGCAACCTGGCCACCGCCTCGCTCAACGAGCTGACCAGCGCCGAGTTGCGCGCCCTGACGAGCACCCAGCTCGACGCGCTGACCAGCGACCAGCTGAACAACCTGAACTCCACGCAGCTGCAGGCCTTGGCCACCAGCCAGATCGCCGCGCTGACGACTTCGCAGGTCAGCACCCTGGCCACCAACTCGCTCAATGAGCTGACCAGCAATGAACTGCGAAGCCTGACGACCAACCAGCTCGATGCGTTGACCAGCGACCAGCTGAACAACCTGA
>JAFALK010000025.1 GCA_019234295.1 Roseateles sp. | reverse complement strand
GCGCAAACCCTGCGCAGCGGCTTCACGCGGACGATCGGCGTGCTGACGCAGGAACTCGAAGCGCCGTACTTCACGCGCGGCGCGATGGGGATCGAGGACGGCCTGAGTGGCAGCGACTACGCGCCCATCGTGGTGCCGGGGCACTGGAATCCGGCCGAGGAACTCGATCGCGCGCGCCTGCTGATTGCCCGCCGCGTCGATGCGATGGTGATCCTGGGTGGCAATCTGCAGGACGAGCAGGTGCTCGAGTTCGCGCGCAAACTGCCGATCGCCATCACCGGGCGTGACTTGCACGGCCCCAACGTCTTCTCGTTCCATTGCGACCAGGTCGAAGGCGCGTGCCGCGCGACGCGCCACCTCATCGAACTCGGGCACACGCACATTGCGCATATCGGCGGGCCGATGCAGTACCCGGACAGCGTCGACCGGCGGGACGGCTTCATGCAGGCGCACAGCGAGGCGGGCCTGCCGGTCGATCCGCGCTTGATCGTTGCGGGTACGTATATGGAGCAGGGCGGCGCCGAGGCCATGAAGAGGCTGCTCGATGCCGGCCACGCGTTCACGGCCGTGTTCTGCGCCAACGACCAGACCCTGTGGGGGGCGCGCCAGGTGCTCTACGAGCGCGGCCTGCGCGTGCCGGAAGACGTCTCCCTGGTGGGCTTCGACGATCTGCCGCCGTCCGCCTACATGACGCCGGCCCTGACCACGATCCATCAGCCCATCTACGAGATGGGCCGGGCCGCCGCGCATGCGCTGCTGGCCGCGCTGGGCGCCGCGCCGGCCGACGCGGTGCCGGTGCCGGTGCCGGCCGTGAGTCTGGTGGTGCGTGGCACCACTCGAAAGATCTGAGGGCGCAGCTTGTCAGCACGGTCTCACCCACCGCCAGCTCAGACCTCCTGGCCCGGAACGTTCACGGACGAAAATCACCTCGAGGTAGATCTCCCGCCCCGGCCGTGAGAAGGCTGACGACCGCTTAGCGTAGCCGCAGACGGGGTCCGAGCGGATGTCGCCAACCAGATGTAGACCTGCCGTCCTAGCCTCTAGAGATCCAACGACGACTTGACGCGGCCGATGCCGCTGCCGTTCAGCGGCATCGGGGTGAACGTCGCGACCAGAAGCCGCCCGAGCTCAACGGTTGCCTGGATTGCGGCGATAGGGACCGGTCGGGTCGTGCCATCCAATTCGCGGCGTGCTACGCATTCCGGTCATCGCGGCGGCGGCAGAACCGCTGCTACAGCGCCAGACCTCGAACTTGGGCGCCAATCACTGGCAAGTGCTCATTCCAGCCACCGCTTCACCTCAAATCGATCAGCCAGAAAATCGATGAGCAACCTGACCTTGGGCGAAAGGTGTTTGCGACTGCCGTAGACGGCATAGATGCCAAGCTCCGCGGCCCGGAACTGAGGGAACAGCTCAATCAGCGCCCCGCTCTCCAGATCCTGGCCGACCAGGAATGTCGGCTGAAGAATGACGCCTTCGTGGGCCAGCGCGCCGGCGCGGCAGGTGTCGCCGCTGTTGGTCCGGATGCAAGGCGTGGTGCGCACGGTTACCCGGCCCTCGGGCCCTTCGAAGGCCCACTCGTCCTGCATTGACCAATTGCTGTACGCGATGATGCTGTGGCTTGAGAGTTCGCTGGGGTGCTTCGGCCAGCCGTGCTTAGCCAGATAGGGCGGCGATGCGCAGGTCACCACGCGCGTCGAGGCCAGCTTTCTTGAAATCAGGCTCGAATTCGGCAACTGGCTGATGCGGATCGCCAGGTCATACCCCTCCTCGACGATGTCGACAACACGGTCGGACAGCGTCACATCGAACGTGACCTTGGGGTGCCGGGCCTTGAATGCGGCCCACACATCGCCCAGGTGCAGATTGCCGAAGCTCACCGGCGCACTGACGCGCAGCAGCCCGATGGCCTCACCGGACCTTGAGGTGATCTCGGATTCCGCGGCTTCCACGCCGCCCAGCAGCTCCTTGCAGCGCAGGTAGAAGAGCTCGCCCTCCTCGGTCAGCGAAAGCTTGCGCGTCGTCCGGTTAAGCAGGCGCACGCCGAGCCGTGCTTCCAACTCCCCCACGTGGCGCGACACCGCCGCCTTGGACATCTCCAGCGGCTCCGCCGCACCGATGAAGCTCCCGGCATCGACGACCTGAACGAAGGTCCGCATCTCCAAGAATCGATCCATTGTCTCTTTCCTCGGGATTATTGATCTCAAAAAACAATGTTTATCCCAAATGAAGGGATGAATAGAGTCTAGCCATCGAGCACCGCTTCGTGCAAGCGCTTGGCAAGCGCCTCACCCGCTCGATCACCAACCCGGAGAACTTCGTGGACCTCATGCCCTCCCTCTTCGTCTCGCACGGCGCGCCGACGTTTGCCCTGGAACCCGGCGAGCTGGGCGCACGGCTGACGCAGCTAGGGGCCGTATTGCCACGGACCCGGGCCGTGCTCGTGCTGTCGCCGCACTGGATGAGCCGCGGGCTGCTGGTCACTGCGGGCACAGCCCTGTCGACGATCCACGACTTCGGCGGCTTCGACGAGGCGCTGTACACACTGCAATACCCAGCCGTCGGCGCGCCTGCGGTCGCCGCGCGCACCATCGAGCTGCTGGGCCAGGCGGGCTGGCGCGCGAGTCCGGAGGCGCATCGCGGGCTCGACCACGGCGCCTGGGTGCCGCTGCGCCATCTCTATCCGCAGGCAGACGTTCCCGTGATCCAGGTCTCCATGCCTGCCGACCTGGAACCGGACTCCGCCTACGCTTTGGGCGCGGCCCTGGCGCCCTTGCGGGCACAAGGGGTGCTGATCGTGGGGTCGGGAAGCCTGACACACAACCTCTACGAGATCCGGCGCTCAGCCAATGGCGCCGGCGCACCCTATGCCCGCCAGTTCGCGGACTGGGCGCGCGAGACGGTGCTGGCACAGGACCATGCGCGCCTGCTGCGCACGATGGAGCTGGCGCCGCACGCGAAGCGCGCGCACCCGACGACCGAGCACCTGCTGCCCTTGATGTTCGCGGCCGGTACGGCCGGGCCGACCGCACCGGCCACGGTCCTCGAGGGCGGCGTCACTTACGGCGTACTGGCCATGGACTCCTATGTCTTCGGGCCGATGTCGACGCCGCCTTCAACGGAGGCGCAACACCCGGTCGAGCTGTCTCCAGGGAGAACGTCATGAGCACGCTGTCGGCACTGCTTGCCACGCCTTCGAGTTCGATCAGCTACCGGATCTGCGAGCCTGCACCCGCGAAGCCCGTGGCCTTGTTGATCCTCCTGCATGGCGTGGGCGGCAACGAGACCAACCTCGCTGCGATCGCAGCAGCAGCGCCTACCGACACGCTGGTGGTGCTGGCGCGAGGACGCATCGAGCTCGGGCCGGGTCAATACGGCTGGTTCCGCGTCGCCTTCGCGGCAGCTGGGCCGCAGATCGTGGCAAGTGAAGCGGATGAAAGCCGTCAGGCCCTGATTCAATTCGTCGACGCCATGCAAGTCCAGTACGACCTTGCACCGGCGCGCACGGCCATCGCCGGCTTCAGCCAGGGTGGCATCCTCAGTGCCAGCGTCGGCCTGTCTTCGCCCGAATCGGTCAAGGGATTTGCCGTGCTCTCGGGCCGCATCCTGCCCGAACTCGAGCCCGTGATCGCCTCGCGCGCACGCCTGTCCAGCCTGAATGCCCTGCTCGTGCACGGCCGCTCGGACGCCAAGCTGCCGCTGGCCTGGGCCGAGCGCGCCCATGCCTGGCTGATGGAACTGGGCGTGCAGCATGAGCTCAAGATCCACCTCGGCGGGCATGGCCTGAGCGCGCCGATGGTGGGCGACTTCGCAGCCTGGCTCCAGGCCGTGCTGACGCCGCCGGCAGCACGGCGCATGGACTTGCGCCTGGATGCCAATGCGTTCGAGCTGACGGCCGCGCCTGCCGGTGCGCCGGTACTGCGCCTCGCACCCGGGATCGATTCGCTCGTGCACGAGTACCTCGCGCCGGCCAGGTCGCTCGCGCTGGGCATCGAGAACGCCATCGCGGCCATCGAAGATGAACTGGCCCGGGCTCCGGCGACGGCGCATGGCGCCCGCTTGACCAGCAGCAGCTCCAGCCTGCGCGACATCGCTACCGCTGCAGGCTTGAGCCCAGCAGCGCCCGTGCTGCATCGCGAAGCCGTCGAAGCCGTGTTTGCCCGCCAGTCCGCGGAGGCGTTGGGCCGGCCTTCCGCATCAGAGCGGCTGCCCACCGAACTCGTATTTGTCGCCGGACTGCTGCTGCTACGCGAAATGATGCATCACCTCGGCATCGAGGCGATCTCGCTGACGGCGTAGGTCTCGACGATCAGAACCGATGGCGCGATCAAGGGCAGGCGCCGGAGGCGACAAGCAAGCTGACTGCCCCAAGCGACAACCACCTCCAAAGGACTCTCCATGAAGCGACTCACACGCATCTCGGCCCTGCTCTCGCTCGCGTTCGCGGCATTCGCCGCCGCCGCCCAGCCTGCGGCGACAACCGACAAGCAATGGCCCGGCACCCAGGTCGGCCAGCCGACGCCCAAGATGAGCGGCGTTCCGGTCGAACTGGCGAAGAACCTGGCCAAGTTCGACGACCTGGACTTCCGCGTCTACACGACGCAGCAATGGCAGGACCTGCACAAGACGCACAGCAAGGACGTCATCGTGCATTGGCCCGACGGTCACACGACGCAAGGCATCGAAAAGCACATCGAAGACCTGAAGTACATGTGGACCTTCGCTCCCGACAACCGCATCACCGAGCACCCGGTCCGCTTCGGCACGCAGGACGGGCAATGGACAGCGGTGACGGGCTGGCTGGAAGGCACGTTCACCAAGCCCATGGTGCTGGCGGACGGCCGGGTCATCCAGCCGACAGGCAAGGCCTACCGCATCCCGATGGCCACGATCGGCCACTGGAACAAGGACGGCATCATGTTCGAGGAGTTCCTCTTCTGGGACAACGGCGCGTTCATGAAGCAGATTGGCCTGGCCGACTAAGGTCCAACCCGGTCGCGGCTGTCGACGGGGCCTCGTGCGCGAGGCCCCCAAGTCCGGGCACGAGCGAGTGCCCATGCGGGAGACATTCATGACCGATCGCCTGTCAGTCCTTTTGTCGGGCTCGACTCCATCCGAGCAGGAGCCCTCCAGACAATATCGTTCGCGTCCAGTACGGCGCCTTGCCGTATCGGTAGAACGACGCGGGCGCGCTTGAGGTTCTGTTGATCACATCGCGCACTCGGCGCCGCTGGATCATTCCGAAGGGCTGGCCCATCAAGGGGCTCAAGGGCTGGAAGACGACCGAAATCGAGGCCCGCGAAAAGGCTGGTGGGCTCGGCGCAATCGCCAAGCGATCTGTTGGAAGCTTCCGATATCAGAAGGTGCTGGATGAGGGTGAGCGCCTATCTGCAGCGTGAAGGCGTGGCGCTCGCGCCGACACAAGGCGTCGATAACCCGGCCATGGTGATGTCGCTTGTGGCTTCGATGCAGGGGCTCGCGCTTATCCCCGACTACGTGGAGAACCTGCTGCCATGGTCGGTCGTGCGCCGACCGCTGGCGGGTGAGGTGCCGACCATCGACTTAGTTGTCGGCTGGTACGTGCCAGTGGTGGACTTCTTTTCCGCGGACGGCTATGTTCAAGAAGCTCCGACTCGGACCCGATCGCTGAAGAGCGCATCCCGCGGCAGTGTGACGAGTTGAAATTGCTCGGCGACCCCGTAGCCGAACATGCTCCGCGCCATGCATGCAATACCGATGACATGTGCGGCGCAAGCCCTTGTTGACCTTGCCGGACAGCAAGAGCATGCTCGCCGGTCACTCGCACAGGATGGAGGCGAAGCATCGTGCAACACGCTTTCAAGGTGGTCTTGATGGCCTGGCACTGGCGCATCCTGTCGGGCCTCGCCTTCGCGGCGGCATGCGCCGGTGCGCATGCCGAAATCGCGTTGGACCCGGGCCGCGTGTCGGAAGTAGTCCAGAAGCAATTGGAATCGCTGGATGTGCCCGCTGCGTCGATCGCCGTCGTCGCCGACGGACACATCGTCTTTGCGCGCGCCTACGGCACGGACCCGGTCACAGCAAGGCCGGTGACCGCGGACATGCGCTTCCCGATTGGATCGATCAGCAAGCAGTTCTGCGCCGCAGCCATCTTGCTGCTGCAGGAAGATGGCAAGCTCTCGCTTGACGATCCGGCCGGGCGGTATGTCGCGAACCTCGGTCCCGCGACGGACGTCACGCTGCGGCAACTTCTTTCGCACACCGGGGGCCTGCGCGACTACTGGCCACAGGACTACGTGTTCCCGCGCATGAAGCAACCCATCACGCGCCAGGAGCTCGTTTCCACATGGGCTGCCAAGCCGCTGGACTTTCCTCCGGGCACAGATCGACAGTACAGCAACACGGGCTACGTGGTCGCCGGCATGGTGGTCGAGAAAGTCTCGGGCGAGTCACTCGCGCACTTCTTGAGACATCGCATATTCGAGGCACTGCATATGGACAGCGTGCGCGACGTGGACGCGGAGGGTCTTGCCGACAACGACGTGCGGGCCGTCCAACGCGCGGCGCTCGGACCCTTGCGCCCTGCCGACCTCATCGGACGCGGCTGGCTCTTCGGCGCAGCCGAGTTCTCCATGACGGCGGCCGACCTGGCTCGTTGGGACCAGGCTATGGTCGAGGAACGAGTCCTGTCCCCGGCGTCATGGCGCGAGATGCACACGGCCATGAGATTCCAGAGTGGTTGGTCGGCCCAGTACGGACTGGGCGTCGGCGTGGTCACCGACGACCTAGGTCGCCGCGTGATCTCGCATTCGGGCGGCGCTTTGGGCTTCACGTCGCGCAATCGCGTCTTCCCTGAGTCTCGCTCCGCGATTGTGGTGCTGACGAACTCGGACGCCGCCGATGCCGCCGCCTCGATCGCCGACGAACTCACGCCCCTACTGTTCGACGCGTTGGAACCCCTGGATGCCAGTCGCCGCGAGGAGGCCCGACAAGTCCTGGAGCGACTGCGCAAGGGCGAGATCGACCCCGGCCGATTTACCCCCAATGCCCTGGCCTGGTTCAGCCCGCAGACGCTGCGCGACTTCGCCGCAAGTCTCACAGCTCTGGGGCCGCTCCGTTCGATTAAGCTGGGCTCGCGTCAGACGCGTGGCGGCATGGACTATCGGGAATACAGCGTCGAGTTCGACGTGCGCAAGCTCACGTTGATGACGCGCAGCCTGCCGGATGGGCGCCTGGAGCAGTTCATGCTTGGGCTTTGAACCTTCACCCAAGTGTCGAAGGCCGGACACTCCGTTGTTCTGGAACGGTCTGACGTGCCGGAAAACCTGCCTCCTTGAACGCAGGTTGACGTTTGTCGCGCCGAAGCATGCTTACTGGTTGCCGTGCCCCATTCTGAACTGAACCGCCCCGGGTATCTTGTAGGCCTCCCGATCATGAGCGGCCGATGTCAACGCTGAAGCGGTCGCCCAGCGACGGCCCCATGGACGACCGTACATGGACGCCCCCGGTTTACCAAGCAATCAGTTGATGACGACTGGAAGGTTCGATTGCACCCGTACATTCGGACTTCCTCTGCGGCTTATCGCCGCTGTCCTTGATGGGATTTTCTGGCCGGTTCCTCTATCGGTGTTTCGCACTCAAGGTGCTCCGGTCGTTCTGGGCTTCGCCAACCACGGTCTAACCTGTCTTGCCATCACTGCGTGATCGCCTGAGCAATCGGCGGTTCGCTCTCCTGCAACTGGTTGATCTCCGGTATCGCTATGCAACAGGCTGCGGCGATGCGTAGCCGGGCCGGAACTCGCACCCATGCGCCAGTAGCGCCCAAAACGTTCGCACGTTCTTGTTGGCCAGCGCCACGGCCGCCACGTTCGGATGTCGTCGATTGAGCAGCCTGGCCAACCACACGTTCGTGTTCACGGCCTTCTTCTGGGCCGCGACGATAGCCGAGCGAGCGCCGTGGATTAGCAACGTTCGCAAGTACACGTCGCTGCGCGGGCGCCACGCCGTATTTGCTTACTCGAAATGCTTTGTTGTCGCAGCCGATGGCCGACCCGCATCCTGCGAAGCTCATTCATTCAACAGAGCTTTCGCCTCGATGTCCTCGCCCCGCCTCCACCCGTCCCTCTTCGCTCCAATCGCTTATCAGGGGCCGCGTCTTGGCCGCTTCACGCTGCACACGCTGGCCGCCGTCACTGCGCTCGCCAGCCTGCCCGCCGCGCAGGCCCAGGACACCACCTCCGCCGCCGCAGCAGCCACGGATACGCTGCAGCAGGTCGTCGTCACCGGCACGCGCCGCACTGACCGTACGCGGGCCGAGTCCGAATCGCCCGTCGACGTCATCAGCGCCCGCGAGCTGCAGCGCGCCGGTTCGAACGAGCTCGCCACCGTGCTGGCCGAGCTGCTGCCGTCACTGAATTTCCCGCGCCCCTCGCTGACCGACGCGTCCGACGCCGTGCGGCCCGCGCAGCTTCGCGGCCTCTCGCCGGACGAGACGCTGGTGCTCGTCAACGGCAAGCGGCGCCACAGCGGCTCGGTCGTCAACATCAATGGCAGCGAAGGCCGTGGCTCGTCGCCGGTAGACCTCAACGCAATCCCGATCGCAGCCATCGATCACATCGAAGTCCTGCGCGACGGCGCCGCGGCGCAGTACGGCTCGGACGCCATCGCCGGCGTCGTCAACATCGTTCTGAAGAAAGGCGCCGAAGGCGGCTTCATCGGCACCGACTTCCGCCAGACCGACCGCGGCGACGGTGGCACCGAAGCCGGCTCCGCCAGCGTCGGCACGAAGTTCGGTGACGCGGGCTGGGTCCGTTTCTCTGTCGAAGCGCGCCATCAGGCCCACACCAACCGCGCCGGCGTTGACACGCGCGACCCGGCCGGTGATCCGCGCAAGGGTCTGATCAACAACCGCCTCGGCGACCCTGACAGCAGCCAGCAGGCCGGCGTACTCAACGCCCAGCTCGACCTGAGCCAGAACGTGCAGGCCTACGCCTTCGCCACACTGAGCCAGCGCGACACCACCACCGCGGCGTTCTGGCGCAACCAGTCCACCGCTGTGTCCAACGGCGTCGGCGGCCTCTACCCCGACGGCTTCCTGCCGCTCGAACAGAGCCGCAGCACCGACGAAGGCATCGTGCTTGGCCTGCGCGGCCAGCTAGACGACTGGCAGTGGGACGTCAGCCTCAATCACGGCGGCAACCGCTTCGACATCGACGTTGCCAACACCGCGAACTATTCGCTCGGCGCGGCGAGCCCGACGCGCTTCGATGCCGGCGGCCTGCGCAACGACGAGACGCTGCTCAACGCTGACCTCTCGCGCGAGATCGACGCCGGCCTGTACCGCCCGCTCACGCTCTCGCTCGGGGGCGAGCTGCGCGAGGAGCGCTACGAGGTCGTCGCCGGAGAACCCGACTCGTACCAGAGCGGCGGTGCCTCGGGCTTCCCGGGCTTCCAGCCGAGCAACGCGGGCAGCCACAAGCGCCACAACACGTCGGTCTACGCAGGTCTGGAGGCCGAGCTGACGCGCGACTTCAGCGCCTCGGCAGCGCTGCGTGCGGAGCGCTACAGCGACTTCGGCAGCGCCACTTCGGCCAAGCTCTCCGGTCGCTACGTGCTCAGCCCCGCGCTCTCGCTGCGCGGAACGGCGTCCACGGGTTTCCGCGCGCCTTCGCTGGCGCAGCAGTACTTCGCCACGACCTCGACCAACCTGATCAACGGCCAGCTCGTCGACGCCGGCACGTTCCCCGTCAACTCGGCCGCCGCCGTCGCGCTGGGCGCCACGCCGCTGCGCCCGGAGAAATCGCGCAACCTGAGCTTCGGCGCGCAGTTCCAGCCCACGCGCGACTGGGAAACGACGCTGGACGTCTACCAGATCGATATCGATCACCGCATCCTGCTCTCCGGCAACCTTAGCCTGCCCACAGCGCTTCGCACGACGCTCGCCGGCCAGGGCGTCTACGTGAGCACGGGGCGCTATTTCACGAACGCGCTGGACACGCGCACGCGAGGCGCCGATCTCGTCAGCACGCTGCACGAGACCTGGGGCGCAGCCGGCAAGACCGACTTCACGCTGGCCTACAACTACAACCACAACACGATCCGCCGCATCGCCGACAACCCGGCCCTGCTGACTGCCAACAACCTGACGCTGATCGACCGCGTCACGCTCGCGCGCGCCACCGTGAGCTCGCCCGACAGCAAGCTCGTCTTCGGTGCGGAGCATCAGTTCGGGCCATGGAGCGCGCGCCTGACGGAAACACGCTACGGGAGCTACATCGTGCGCCAGAGCAGCGCGACGCTGGACCAGAGCTTCGGCGCGGCCTGGCTGCTCGACGCGGCGCTCGGATGGGCCCGCGGCCCGTGGAGCGTCGATGCCGGCATCGACAATCTCACGAACCGCTATCCCGACCACGTCATCGCCGGCAACTCGGTCGGCGGCATCTTGCAGTACAGCAGCTTCTCGCCCTTCGGCTTCAACGGACGCACGTACTACGGCAAGCTGAGCTATCACTGGTGACGCTTCGGTACGCGGTCGGCCAGGGCTCTTCGTCCCCGGCCGCGCACGGTGTGAGCGCAGTGTGCGTTTTGCCTGTCCTGCAAGGAATTCTGATGACCCCGAACCGCCGCCACCTGCTGGCCGTCCTCGCGGCTCCGCTGCTAGTGGCATCGACAAGCGTCAGTGCCGCCCCGAAGACGCGAATCCGCGTCGGCATCTCGGTTGGCAGCGCCAAGAAGATCTTCGAAGTGGTGAAGCAGGTCGCCGCCCGCCAGGGCCTGCAGATCGACGTCGTCGTCTTCAACGACTACCAACTCCCCAACGCCGCGTTGGCCGCAGGCGATCTCGACGCCAACGCGTTCCAGCACAAGCCTTTCCTCGACAACCAGATTCGCTCG
>JAFALK010000002.1 GCA_019234295.1 Roseateles sp. | reverse complement strand
CGGGTCACCACGCAAGCCAATCCCACCCAGCTAAGGGCGCTGGACCTCATCCAAGCCATTCACCTGTAGACAGAACGCCACCCGCTGATTCACCGCAAGCGCTTGAATCAGAAGGGAAACTCGCTCCCCAGGACGGGGAACTTCAGTTTAGTGCGCCACTTAGGGCCGACGTTCGGCCGGCGGCCAATCATGGTCGCATTGGTCTAGCTCGCTGACTTCCAGCCCTCTCAACAGGTCAAGGCTTGATTCATCGTGCCAAGTTCCCCCTCGGCAGATTCGGCTCGCACGCTCACGCTGCAAGACTATGTGCGGCTCGCGCATCAACGCGGCGAGGTGCTCTGGCACTTAACTACGCATAGTTGAGAACTATGCATTGGGGATCGTACGGACGCGCAGCGTGCCGCGACCGCGCGCCCGACAGCTTTTCGTCATCGCCCAATCTGCCGCGGCGAACGGCAGCGTCAGCTGAGTAATGGGCGTAGTAGCCAGGCCCGTGCCCTCGTCAGTAATGGCGACTCCAGACTTACCGTGCCGAGCATGCGCGTCATCCATCCGGCGCGTTTGCACGAACCAGACTGCGCACCGTTGGCCTGACTGTGGGGCTCCGCAAGCCCGAGGCGTTTACTCGCGCATGCCTGCACTCCGCGCCAGTTCCACAGCGCGTTTACGCGACCCAGCGTTCAGTTTGGCGTAAATAGATCTCAGATGCGATTTGACGGTTTCCCCGCTGATCCCCAGCAGGAGCGCGATCTCCTTGTTCGACTGGTTCTTCGCCAGCAAACGTACGACGTCGCGTTCCTTCGGAGTCAGCAGCTTGGCAATGAGCGGGTTGTTCGCCGGGGATTCCTTCATTGAAGAGGGGGCCGGTCTGTCCTCGCCATTGCTTCGCAGCAACAGGCGCAGTAAAGCCTGAGGATCGCCGGGCATCAGGGCCAATTCTTGCTCCTTGGCCTTGAGCGCCTTGCGTGCATAGTCATAGGCCTGCGCCAGCCCACCGGCTTCAGACCAGGCTTCGGCAAGCAAGGAATATAGGGAGGTCGGAGCTCTCCAGCCGTCGATCTTCGAACCTTGCTGCAGCACGCGTTCGGCATGGTAGATGACTGCGGTGGGCTGCGTCATGTTGTCCGGCGCGGGCAGTTGATGCAGGGCATGAATTTCGGCAAGCGCCTCGTCGACGTTCAGGCTCAAGACCTCAAGGCCGTGCTTGCGAATGAGGGCCTCGGCCTCCGCGACCGCGGCCATGGCCTCGTCGGGCGCTTGCGCTGCGGCCAGAATGCGTGCCTGTGCAATCAGGTAGAGGGCGAGGTTGTCGTGGTGGCGCCCGTTGCGATGGATACCAATCGCCCGGCCGATCGCCTCGACCGCCTCCCGCTTGAGCCCCATCGCCATCAGCGTGAGCGCCAGTTCCCTGTAGGCATTGGCGGCGTTGACACAGGGCGGCGCAAGCCCGAAGGAATCCAGCGCAGATTCGAGAACTTCGCGACTCGCGGACAGATGGCCGAGGTCCCGCAAGAGGGCTCCAATTCTGGCTCGGCAGGTCGCAATCAACACAGGCGATCCGCTGCACTTGGCGATCTGCTCAGCCTGCTCGAATCGTTCGGCCGCTTCCTCGAAGTCCGACTGATTGATCAGCGTAGTGCCCGCGTTCACGTATGAAATTACCGCTAGCCGGATCAGGCCCATGTCGGACGCTTGTTCCCCGGCCTGCAGGAACAGACCGACCGATCGCATGGGTTCTCGCTGGAACAGGCGCAACGCATGTGCCGCCTTCAGATAGGCATCGACCTCGGCGTCGGTGTCGCTCCAGTGCGGGTCGTCGTCCTCACCTTCGGGTGGGGGCGCACCATCGGACGGTGACGCGGCGCGCAAGAGCGTGAGCATTGCGTCGGCGAGTCGAGCCCGCCGTTTGTCACCCGCGACCTGGAAACACTCCATCGCGGCCGCGCATGCCCGGGATTCGCGCTCGTAGTCGCTGGTGGCACGGGCGATCAGGGATTCGGCCAGATGCGCATCGCCGGGCAAGATCGGGTCTTCCGCGCAAGGCAGCAATGCCCGGGCCTCAACGAGCCACTGCTCGGCGCTCTCGACGCGCGACAGGAAGGCGTCGATCTCGGTGCGGGTGAGTGCCATCCGTGCAATCAGGGCCGTATTGGTCTCATATACGGTCTGGGCGCCTGCAAGCAGCCGTTGAGCTTGCTCGATCAACTCGAGGGCACGCGGTCCGTCCCGATGCCGAAGGTGCCAGGCCAGCGACACCAAGGCAGGTAGACGAGTACCGCCTTTCGAACCGGACGCGACGGCTTCCAATTTGCCGAGTTCAACGCTATCGACGCAAAAATTCATCCTTCGATTCTAGGTACCTCGATTCGATTGAATTCGCTGAGCGGTACGGTGCGCAGATGGGCGAGTCATTGATGACTCGCATGGTTCAAGGCGATGAGCAAACTCCATCCATTCGCGATCCCGGGTGTCCTCCGATCTTTGCTTGCGCCGCGTCGTCTATCCCGAGCCAATCTGACGCATTGATGTTTCGCGCGGCAATCGCTAGGTCGAGGTTTCAAATAGCGTCACTTGAACGGCGTTGACTCACGCGCGCATGCCGCGCCGACGGAGCGACACGAATCCGAGCATTCCGAGGCCCGCCAGCATCATCAGACTTGTCGAGGCCTCGGGAACCGTGTCGACGACAAAGCCCTCGATGCTGCCGGTAGTGTTGTCGATGCCCCAGCCGCTGATGTAGCGCCCGTCCGGCGACATGGACATCGGCGTCGTGAAGTTGAAGGTGCCGGTGTTGATGCCGAGTCCGCTCAGGTAGCTGTTCAAGGATTTCATGCCGCCGCTGGCAGTCCAGATAAATCCCTGGGCATTCCCAAGGTTGGAACCATCGTCGCGCTCCGTTCCCAGAATGACGGACCCATCCGGGCTTGAGGTGATTGCAATCATCTGAAAAGGGTTGGCAGACAAACGACCCAGAAACTGGATCTTGTTGGTCTGGACGTTGTATCGGTAGTCGCCGCCAATAACCCATTGCCCGTTGCCTGACACACCCTCGGCATCTCCAAGATTCCTGAATCCCGTGGCCTGTCCAATGTTGATCATCGAGTAGTTGCCGCTGCCGGTGGCATCGACCCAAGTCAAGGCGTTGCCATTCGCATCTTGGCCGGCGACCACTCGACCGTCACTGCTGATCGCATTTGCGCGCGCGTATGTCGAGGTGCCGGCACCCACCCCCAGGTCCGTCAGCGCCCCGGTGCTCGTGTTCCAGACGGTTGCGTGGAAAAGGCCAATGCCGCCCGCTCCGGATGGACCCACTGCGTAAGAGTCACCGGCGATGAACTGACCGTTGCCGCTGATTGCGTAGGCGGCACCAGTCGATCCGATTCCGGCGGGGTTGCTGTAGCTCGTCGAGCTGCTCGCAGGGTTGCCATCCGTGCCCCCCAAGCCCGATAGGTAAGTCCACCGTCCCGTCGTTGTCGAGTAGTAGACTGGTTGCTGCAGACCCGTGGCGGGGTTGTATGCCTGCGCAGCGATCAGCGTTCCTGCACCGTTCACACTCACTTCACCGCCAATTCCATTACCGGCCGCGGTACCCCCGATCGAGGTCAGATAGCCGTTGCCGTAGGTTCCCGCATCGACGTAAGTCCAGACTCTGTTCTTGCCTTGATCGTCGCCAACAACGAGGCTACCGTTGTTGCTGATGGACTGCGCCATGTCGGGCAGCAGGTAGTAGGTCCCCGCTTGGGCGAGGCTGGCGGTGAAAAGTGAGGCAGTGAATAGCAGTGGGGTGCGCATGAAAGCTGTTTCCTTGAGATTGGCGGCAAAGCGCGTCACTTAAGTGGCGCGACGGTGGCGCAGCACCGCGCCCAAGCCGACCAGTCCGGCCAGCAGCAAGGCCCAGGCATCGGGCTCCGGTACCGGCGTCACAGGGACCGAGGTGCCGTCGAAGTTCTCCGTGATCACACCGAAATAGTTCGCCCCTGCGTTCTGAGCGACACCCGAGATTTGTAGGTCGTACAGTCCGCTGCCGGCATTGAGCATGATCGCGTTGATGCTGGAGGCGGTCAGTGAGGAGCTGTCCAGCGGAATCGGGTCGCTGCCAAAGTAGGACAGGGACACGTTGTTGAAAGTCACCGAGGTGCCCGCCGAGGCGAGGAACTGCAGCAGTCCGGGAGTCGCCGCAGGCGCAGCCTGGAAGATGTAGTCATCCGTGAACGCGCCAGCCGCGCTGAGGATGTTGGTGAAGCTGCCGGACAGATTCATGGTGGCGCCCACAGGGTCCAGATTGACTGGTTGGGTCGTGTCTGCGTGGGCGTAGCTCACCAGGCTGGCCGACGCGATCAGGCCAAGGGCCAGTTTCTTGAGTTGGGTATTCATTTCTTTCCTTGCGAAAGTCAGGAGTCGCGCTTCGCTCAATGGCTGAAGATCGCTGCAAGGTTGGCGACATCCAGCGAGCCCAGGCCGGTGGCCGGGTTGAAGCCGTTCCACGCATGCCAATACAGGTTGTCGCCCGTGGTGATGGCCCGGAATGGCGAACCGCTGCCGTAGCCCTGAGTCCTGAAGGCGCCATAAAGCTGCGGGTGGAGCCAGCCGACACGACCACCGACTTGCTGGCTGATCAGCGCGAAGACGCCATTGAGCTGCGGGGCAACGAAGCTCGTGCCGCCGAAGCCGGTGATCCAGTTGCCCTGGTAGTACACCGAGTAGCCCGATTCAGGGTCGCCGTTGAGCGAAACGTCCGGCACATTGCGTCCGGCAAAGCCGCCCGGCAGGCTTCCAAGGTTCTGTCCAGGCGTGCAGGGGTTGCTGGCCACGTTGCTGAAGCAGTACAGGGTCTGGCCCTTGGCCGAGAGCTGCACGCCGGGCAGCCCGGCCTGGTAGCTCGGCACAGGGTACTGCACACTGACGCCTCCGCCACCGCCCGAGGGGAACATGTTCGAGTAGTAATAGGACATGCCGTAGTTGACGGCGATGTAGCTCTGCAGGTAGTCCCAGCCCCAAGGACGTTCGGTCGGCACGGTCACCGAGCCGTACCTGAGATTGATGGTCATGGGCAGGGTCGTTCCACCCGTCGCCAGCACCATCGGGCTGCTCGCCGGGAAGTCGACTGCCAGCAGCGAGGAGTAGTGCGGATAGGGGTAGGCGTTGCCGATGTCGTAAGCACCCGAGTCGGCCGATGCGGCGAAGATGGGTACGCCCTGGGCGGCAGCCTGCAGGAACAGGTTGTCGTAGGCCGCGAAGGCGCTCGCGTCGTAATAGATCTCGGACGCCCCCCAACTGATCGAGAGCGTGTCGGCAATGTTGTCGGTGATTGCCTTGGTGTATAGGGCAATGGCACCTGCATCGGTGTTGGGCGCCTCGTAGACCACGATATTGGCGCCCGGCGCGACGCCGCCGGCTTGCTCCACGTCCAGCGTGGTCTCATCGTCGCCGTCGGTGCTGATGGTGCTGCCGGGGACGGTGTTGACGACCGTGATGCGTGCGGTGCTGCCGCTTTGGCCCATTGCGGTCCAGTAGGTGCTGACGTCGGCCAGATTGAAGCTGGCGAAGGTCATGATGCCCAGCGTCTTGCCGGCGCCGGTGAGACCCTTGGCATACAGCGGGTTGATGTTGTAGAGATTGGCCAGGTCCTTGACCGTGTAGGCACCGGGCACGCCAGCCATGGGCATGAGGGCGGTGGTGGAAGTGGGCACGATCGCGGCCGGCAGCTTGCGCTTGCGGCTTTCGAAGCGCGGCTCGGTGCTCAGGCCCGCCACCGCGTGCACCACGCCTTGCAGTGCAACGGGCACAGTAACGTTGCCGACCGGCTTTTGGAAGCTCACGCCGTTTGCGCTGAAGCTGTGGATCGGCGTGCTGAACATGCTCGCCATCTGCGCATTCGTGCCGCGCACCATCACGACCAGGTTGTTGCTGAAGACTCGGGTCACTGTCAGGCCCTGGGACTGCAGGTAGTTGGTCACCTGGTGCACGACGGCATTGCTCTGGCCGTAACGCGAGGCGAATTGCTCCGGCTTGAGGAACTTGTGGAAATTGGGGCTGGACGGATCGACGGTCGACGCTACGAAAGCCTGCAGATCGGCCAGGTTGTTGACCTTCAGGGCCAGGGCCACCTCGGTCGAGTCGGTGGCGCTCACCGGACCGTTGTCGATGGCGGCAGGCTTGGACTTGAGGCTACCGGCTTGCGCCGCGTTCATCGTCAAGAGGCCGGTCAGGATCAGCGATGCAGCGCTCGCCAGGGGCTTGAGTGCGAATTTCATAAAACTCCAGATGCGAGGCGCCCACGCCCCAAAGTGATTGAGCAAGGTGACCGCACAGTGCACGTCACGCTCGACGCGTGCGTGCACCGGGTAGGGCGATCTCAGCGAGCCTGCGTACGTCCGCTGCGGCGGGTCGCGATGCCACCGACAACGGCCAGGCCGGCCAGCAGCAGGGCATAGCTCGAGGGCTCCGGCACGGCAGCAACATTGGCCGTACTCATGTCGACTTCGCTGACCATGGGATATGTGGTTCCTGCGAAGTCCCCGGGGGCACCGGAGCTCCCAGGCGTTGTCGACAGAGTGACAGACTGAATCGGGCTGCTTGCCGTAAAGCCAAAGAATCCCAGTGGGTTGAGCCCGTTCGAGCTGTAGGGATTGGCGATCGTCTCAGTCGTGGTTTGGCCATTCTGCAGGAGCACCGAGAGCGTCATGGTGCCGCTCAACGCGGCCGGCACTTGCGTGACCGCCGGAGCCGGTGTCGAGGTCGACATCCCGCGCACTGCGATATACGGAGCATCGAGCTGCAGCCCGATGGCGGTGGCGCCTCCCGTGAAACCACTCAGAACCAAGCTGTCGCCAAAGGTCGAGACCGCTGAAGAGCTTTGATTTGCCCAAACGTAGAGTCCGCTGCCAGTCGACGAAGACATGGTGTAGCCAACCGAACCTGCCATTTGCGAAAGCGTTGTCGGCGTCTGCCCTTGCATGGCATTCAGCTCAGTGAAGTTGTCTACGCCGGGTGTCTGAACCGCAGCAAGGAATGACGCTTGCGACGTGTAGAACGTTGCCTGCGCGTGAGCGGAGCCGACAAGCGCGACCAGAACCGCAGCGGCTGCTAGCGGGCGAATCACCGGGAAGTTTTTGTACATACCGACTTTCAGAAGATTGGAGTGATTTTTCGGCTCGATGAACGCCCTAGACCTCAGCGAGCAGACCCTGGTGGGGGTAGGTAAAACACACGCAAAGCGGTGATGTCCCAGGAGGTGGTGTAAGTCCTTGAGGTTGGACGCCCTGAGAGGGTGGCCATCATGAGACCCGGATAAGGTTGAGGTGCGACCCACCAATCCTGTCCAAAGGAAACACGATGACCACCTCTACTATCGCATTGGCTGAACTTGCCGAGAAGGGAGCCGACGTTGATGTGCTGCGCCAAATGGTGCAGTTCATGGCGCAACGGCTCATGGAGCTCGATGTTGAGGGGCGCTGCGGCGCCGGCTATGACGAGAAGAGCACTGAGCGAACCAACAGCCGCAACGGCTACCGCGCGCGCACCTGGGAGACCCGAGCCGGCACGGTGGATTTGAAGATCCCCAAGCTGCGCCAAGGCAGCTACTTCCCTGAGTTCTTGGAGCCCCGCAGGACGGCCGAGAAGGCGTTGACGGCGGTCATCCAGGAGGCCTACATCAAGGGCATCTCCACGCGCTCGGTGGACGACCTGGCGAAGGCGCTGGGCATGAGCGGCGTGTCCAAGAGCCAGGTCTCGCGGCTGTGCGTTGAGCTCGACGAGCAAGTGGGGGCGTTCCTGAACCGGACGCTCGAAGGCGACTGGCCGTACCTGTGGATCGATGCAACCTACGTGAAGACACGCGAGGCCGGGCGCATCGTGAGCGTGGCCGTGATAGTGGCGGTGGGCGTGAACACCGAGGGGCAGCGAGAGGTGCTGGGAGTGAAGGTGGGGGCTAGCGAGGCAGAGCCGTTCTGGACGGAGTTCCTGCGCAGCCTGAACCGTCGCGGCCTGCGAGGTGTGAAGCTGGTGATCAGTGACAGCCACGAAGGCATCAAGGCGGCGGCATCCAAGGTGCTCAAGGCCACCTGGCAGCGCTGCCGGGTGCACTTCATGCGCAACGCACTGGCCTTCGCCAACAAGACGCAGCGGCGCATGGTGTCAGCAGCTATCGGTACGGTCTTCGTGCAGGACAGTGCCGAGGCGGCGAGGAAGCAATGGCGAGCGGTGGCGGACCAGTTCAGGGACAAGATGCCCAAGCTGGCAGCGTGCATGGATGAGGCCGAGAACGACGTGCTGGCCTTCATGACATTCCCGCGCGCGCACTGGGCACAGATCTACAGCACGAACCCGCTGGAGCGGCTGAACGCAGAGATCAAGCGGCGCACGAACGTCGTGGGCATCTTCCCCAACGACGGGGCCATCACGCGCTTGGTCGGCGCCATGATGCTGGAGCAGAACGACGAGTGGGCATTGAACCGGCGGTACATGCAGCTTGAGGGCCTGCAGACCGTCAGCGATACTGCCCCGACTCGGCTGCCCGCTGTGGCACGCTGAGCATGTGAATCTCAGCCTGTTCGGGTAAGCAACTTACACCACGGCTCGGGACATCACCCGCAAAGCGACTATTTCGTGCTTTCGCGGCTACCTTCGAGTTGACGAGGCTGGTACCGAATCGCAAGACAGATCAACGGTCGCGTTACGCGTGCCGAACATTAGCTTTCGGGGTTTTGACTCACCATCACCCGCGGTGGGCTAGCCGATTCGCGGGGCGAGGTAAACCCTGAATCGCCCCTTCTGCCCGTGCCTGTGAGGCTGCCGGTGAAAAGCGTGTCTCTGACGCAGTGGGCGTCCCGCAGACCTCTTCGTACTTGGTCGGTGCGGGCCGTTCGACGAAGACCTTGTCATGCCGAGCCCTGCATCCGTTCAAGCACTGTTGAATTTTCGTGATGCTCTGGCGATGAGTTCTCACTGCCTCCCGAGATCGACTCACCCGCCGCGGGGGATGGAGGCGATGGGGTATCAGAGGTAATTTCGGGCACTCACTGGGAAACCTTCGAGTCCCCGTGAAAAGTGCGCACATCTGACAGCTTGTAAGGGATGTGCTCGTCAGGGCGCAATGCCTCTTGGCTGGCTGGCCGTCCAGACCGAAAGCCAGTCCTGCTTCGCCTGGGCGACAGCGAAGACAAGGAGAAGTTGCCAGTCCGCTCAGCCTCATGAGAAGTCTGAGCCTGAAGTTTCGTTTTAAAGGGTAAATACCTAGATCAATGCGACCTGTCACCGCTAGACTTGTTTTGCCGTTTCATATTGAAAACAGTGTTTTACTAATAAAACACCAATTGAACAACCAACGAACAGTCTGCCGGGAGCGGATATGTCTGAAATCACTGCAGTCGCGGACCCCGAAAGCCTCCAGCTCTTGCTGACCGAGGTGCCACCGCAGATGCTCGCGGGGCGACGTGTCCTTGTCACTGGCGCAGCCCGTGGGCTGGGCTTGGCCTTTGCAAAATGCATCGCCCAGGCCGGCGGCATCGTGCTGATGGCGGACATATTGGTTGATCAGTTGCAGACCGAGGTCGGGGTGCTACGCGCAGCCGGCCATCAAGTCCATGCAATACCGGTGGATCTCTCCGATCCCGCTTCCATCTCAGCGTGCGCCGAAGCCGCTGTGGCGCTTGCCGGCGGTCTGGACGGGCTGGTGAACAACGCCGCCATCACCAACTCCGGCGGGCGAGATGCGCACGAGCTGGAGATACAGACCTGGGACCGGGTGATGAGCGTCAATGTGCGAGGCACCTGGCTGATGAGCCAAGCCTGCCATTCCGCGTTGGCCGCAAGCGGCCGTGGCGCCATCGTGAATCTGGCGTCAGACACGGCGCTATGGGGCGCGCCCAATCTGCTGGCCTATGTCGCCAGCAAGGGCGCCGTGATCTCTATGACGAGATCACTCTCTCGCGAATGGGGTGCCAATGGCATCACCGTGAATGCAGTCGCTCCGGGTTTGACGCTGGTGGAGGCCACCGAATACGTCCCGATGGCCCGCCACCAGAAGTATCTGGAGGGCCGTTCCATTCCTCGAGAGCAGCAGGCCGCTGATGTCTGCGGTGCCGTGCTCTATGCACTTTCCGGCCTGTCGCGCTTCGTGACCGGCCAACTGCTGGCCGTCAACGGCGGCTATGTCATGCATTGATGTTGGATACGGAGTGAACCCATGAGCGATTTGTCCGAACGGAACCACGTTGAGAACGAGGCCCCTAGTTGGGAGCGGCCCGAGGGCGCCAGCTTCGCTGACTGGATGGGCGGCCGCGTGGCTCGTTACGCCACCCGTACCTACGACTGGAATGCGCTGAAGTTTCAGGCCGACTTCGATCCGAAGTACCGCCGCGCACAGATGCGTTACGTGGGCACCGGCGGCACCGGCGTCAGTGCCGACAACAACACCGTGCCGTCCGAGCACTTTACCTTTTCGACCATGGTGATCCCGGCCGGCCACGAAGGTCCTCCGCACCTGCACACCGATGTCGAGGAGATCTTCTTCGTGATTCGCGGCAAGCTGAAAGTCGTTCTGGAGAAGGATGGCGAACGTTTCGAGACCGTCATCTCCGACCGTGACCTGATTTCCGTGCCGCCGGGTGTTTACCGCGAGGAAATCAACATCGGCGACGAAGACGCGCTGATGTGCGTGATGCTGGGCGCGAAGAAGCCTGTCACGCCGACCTACCCGCCCGAGCACCCGCTGGCCAAGATCAAGCGCTGAACTTTGAAGAATTCGCTATGACGCAAGCTGGCCTGCCTTCGCTGCCGACTGCCGCCGAACTTCGGCGGCTGGACGTGGACTTTGGCTCGCGCCAGGTTGCGGTGGGGCAAGGTGCGGCCGTATCGGTGCGCGAGTGCGGTCACGGGCCCGCCGTCGTCTGCCTGCACGGTATCGGCTCGGGCGCAGCGTCGTGGCAGCCGCTGGCGCAGCGGTTGCAAAGCGCCACCCGCTTGATCGCTTGGGACGCACCCGGCTATGGCGCGTCGACGCCGCTGGCGAGCGCCACGCCGCAGGCAGCACAGTACGCCGAGCGCCTGCACGCACTGCTGGACGCGCTAGAGATCACACGCTGCACGCTCGTCGGACATTCACTGGGCGCCCTGGTCGCGGTCGCCGCGGCGAGGGCTGCATGGTGCGAGCGTGCTGCGCGTTTCGAGCAAGTGATCCTCATCAGCCCAGCGCGCGGCTACGGAGCGCAACCTCTACAGGCGCTCAAGGTCCGCGGCGAACGCCTCGCCACTCTTGAAGTTCAAGGTATTGCCGCCATGGCTGCCCAGCGGTCGAGCCGTTTGTTGTCGGACGGCGCGAACGCATCGGCGCGGCAATGGGTTCACTGGAACATGGCGCAGCTGAACGAGCGCGGCTATCGCCAAGCCATCGAGTTGTTGTGCAGCGAAGATGTGGTCCGGCACCTGCCCTTGGCGGTGCCCTTGCAGGTCTGGGTGGGCGCGTTGGACGAGATCACGCCACCCTCGGCCTGCGAGACCATCGCTCGCGCCGCGCATACGCAGCTGCAGCTGATCGCCGATGCCGGCCACGCCTGCTACGTCGAGCAGCCCGATGCCGTCGCGAGTCTTCTTCGCACTGCTCTCCAAGAGCCCGGAGGCCCGAAGCCATGACCGACGAAACGACAAACGACAACAACAACTCGGACCGCTATAACGTGCCCGCACTCGAGCGTGGCCTGCGTATCCTGGGTGAATTCAGCCGCCACGCCCAGGTCGTCACGCCCCCCGATCTGGCCCGCCGCTTCGAGCTGCCTCGCTCGACCGTTTTTCGTCTGCTCACTACCTTGGAGAGCATGGGCTTCGTCGAGCGCACGGACAGCGGCAACGAGTTCCGCCTGGGCCTTGCAGTGCTGCGACTGGGTTTTGAATACCTTGCTTCACTGCCGCTCAACGAACTGGGCCAGCCGGTGCTGCGTCGTCTGAGCGAAGAGATCGCCTATCCCTGCAATCTCGTCGTGCGCGATGGTCGCTCCATCGTCTACATCGCCCGCGTGTCACCGCCGTCACCGGCTTCGCCATTTGTCAGTGCCGTCAACGTCGGCACGCGGCTGCCTGCCCATGCCACGGTGCTGGGCCGCATGCTGCTTGCCGATCTGAGCTCTGCGCAGCTGACGGCCTTGTATCCCGAGTCCGAGCTTGAAAGCTACTCTACCGATACGCCCCGGACGGTCAAGGATCTGGGCACCCTTTTGCAAAACGATCTGCAGCGTGGCTACGTGGTGGGAGAGGGCTTCTACGAGCCCAACATCTCTTCAATCGCCGCGCCGGTTCGCGACCACAGCGGCCACATCGTCGCCGCCCTTGGCGTGACGATCAACTCGGGTCGCTTCAAGGATGCCCAGCTCGACGAGAGCCGAATTCAAGCCATGGTCGAGAGCGTGCGCCGAGCGGCCGCCGAACTGTCTCGGCTGCTGAACTATGCGCCGTTTCCCGCGGCTGCAGAGTGATTTCCAGATGAACAGCAGCCCCTCTTTCGCTCGCGATGCATTGGCCGGACGCGTTGCCGTTGTCACTGGCGGCTCCTCGGGCATTGGCCTGGCCACCGTGGCAGCCCTGTTGGATGCCGGCGCCGCGGTAGCGCTGTGCGGACGCAACCCCGAGCGCTTGGATGAGGCGGTCACTGGGCTGCGTGAAGCGCGCCCCGAGGCAAAGCTATTTGCAGCGACTTGCGATGTGCTTGATGCCACCGCGGTGCACGCCTTTGCAGCGAAGTGCAATGCGGCTCTTGGTGCTGCCTCCATCCTGATTAACAACGCGGGCCAAGGTCGCATCTCTACCTTTGCTGACACGAGCGACGAAGCCTGGGCCGAGGAGTTGCGTCTGAAATTCTTTTCAGTCATCAACCCGACGCGTGCCTTCCTGCCGCAGTTGGCAACTCAGCAATTGGTCTGGGGTGATGCCGCTGTTGTTTGTGCCAATTCGCTGCTAGCGCGGCAGCCGGAGCCGCACATGGTCGCCACCTCGGCGGCCCGCGCCGGCCTGCTAAATCTGGTGCGCTCGATGGCCACCGAATTCGCCCCTCAAGGCGTGCGCGTCAACGGCATCCTGATTGGCCTGATCGAGTCCGGCCAATGGCGCCGCCGCTTCGAGGCCCGCGAAGACAAAGCCCTGGACTGGGCCACCTGGAGCCGCGAACTCGCGGCTCGCAAGGAAATCCCACTGAGGCGTCTTGGCCTGCCCGAGGAGGCGGCCCGAGCCATTCTTTTCCTCGCGTCGCCGCTGTCGTCCTACACCACCGGCGCGCATCTCGACATATCCGGAGGTCTGTCCCGTCATGCCTAACGCCAAGTCCCAGCAGGTTACCGTCGGCGCCGTCGTGGCGACCTTTCTCGAGCGTTGTGGCGTTCGCGCAGCCTTCGGCGTCATCTCCATCCACAACATGCCGATTCTGGATGCGTTCGCCCAACGCGGTGTGATCCGTTTCGTGCCTGCCCGCGGGGAGGCCGGTGCAGGCAATATGGCCGACGCCTATGCACGTTCGACGGCCCGCCTGGGCGTGTGCGTGACCAGCACCGGCCCTGCTGCCGGCAATATCGCCGGCAGCCTGGTCGAGGCCTACACCGCCGGCGCGCCGCTGTTGCACATTACCGGTCAGATCGAGACACCGTATCTCGACAAGGGCATGTCCTACATTCATGAGGCGCCCGATCAGTTGAGCATGCTGAAGGCGGTCTCCAAGGCGGCCTTCCGCATCCGCAGCGCTGACAACGCGCTGGGCGTTCTCAAGCAGGCCGTGCAGGCCGCTCTTCAGGCCCCAAGCGGCCCGGTGAGCCTGGAGATTCCCATCGACATCCAGTCGGCGTTGATCGACATGCCCAACGACGCGGAGCTCGCGCCGCTGCCCTTGCGTGCCCAGGTGCCCGATGCCGCCGTGCTCGATGCGCTGGCGGAAAAGCTTGCCTGCGCGCGCCGACCCTTGCTGTGGGTCGGCGGTGGTGCGCGTCACGCCGCTAATGCCGTCAAGCGCTTGCGCGACCTCGGCTTCGGCGTGGTTACAAGCGTGCAAGGCCGTGGGGTACTGCCCGAGGACGATCCGGCCACTCTGGGTGCCTACAACATCCACAAGCCGGTCGAAGCCTTCTATCAGACCTGCGATGCGATGCTGGTTGTGGGCTCGCGACTGCGCTCCAACGAGACGCTCAAGTACGAGCTCAAACTGCCGCGCCCGTTGCTGCGAATCGATGCCGATCCGGGCGCCGAGGGTCGTTGCTACCGCAGCGACGGTTTCGTCTGCGCCGATGCGCGCCTGGCGCTCGATGGATTGGCAGATCGCCTGGAGGCGCGGGGCTACAAGGCCGATGCGGCGCTGCAGGCTGACTTGGCCCGGGCGCACGTCGCCGCCGTGGACTCCGTGCGGGACGGACTCGGCCCCTATGCACGACTCGTGCAGTCCCTGCAGCAGGTCGCCGGCCGCAACTTCAACTGGGTGCGCGACGTGACGGTTTCCAACAGCACCTGGGGTAATCGCGAGCTGCGTGTATTTGAGCCCAGCCAAGGCGTGCACGCCACTGGCGGCGGCATCGGCCAGGGCATGCCGATGGCCATTGGTGCGGCCATCGGCGCGGCGGTTACGGAGTCCGGCCGCAAGACTTTCTGTCTTGCAGGCGATGGCGGCTTCATCCTGAACCTCGGTGAGCTTGCGACGATGGTTCAGGAGGCCTGCGACATGGTCATCGTCCTGATGAACGACAAAGGCTATGGCGTGATCAAGAACATCCAGGATGCCCAGTACGGTGGCCGCCGATGCTATGTCGAGCTGCACACGCCGGACTACGCCAAACTCTGCGAGTCGATTGCGCTGCCGCATGCGCGTTGCAGCAGCCTAGAGGAATTGCCCACATTGCTGGCTCGCGCGACAGATCGCCAGGGCCCCTTCATGCTCGAGATCGACATGCTGTCCATCGGCCCATTCAAGTCGAGTTTCGCGGGCCCGCCGGTCAACAAGCTCACACAGATCCCCGCGATCAACTCCTGAGCCGAGGTCTCCATGTCGTCGAAGATCTCCCCGTTGCGCCTGGCTCTCGTCGGTTGTGGTGCCATTGGCAGTGCGTTGCTAGAACTTGTCCATGATGACCCGGGTCTGCAGGTAGTGGCCATTGTTCTGCCCAGCAACGCCAAGGTCTGCGAGGCCGCCGGGCGCCTGGCTCCCTCGGCCCGGGTAGTCGCCGCCGTGCCCAGGGAAGGTATTGACCTCGTGATCGAAGCGGCAGGCCATGGTGCCATCGAAGAGCAAGTATTGCCGGCGCTGCTGCGCGGTACACCATGCATCGTGGCCTCGGTCGGCGCACTGTCTGCGCCCGGTTTGGCAGAGCGTTTACAAACGGCTGCGGAGGACGGTCACACCCAGGTCGAACTGATCGCCGGTGCCATCGGCGCGATCGACGCTCTCGCCGCGGCCCGGCTCGGTGGCCTGGACATGGTGCGCTACACCGGCCGCAAGCCCACGCACGCCTGGATCGGAACGCCGGCCGAGCAGGCCTTCCAGCTCGACGCGCTGAAAGAGCCTGTCGTGATCTTTGAAGGCAGCGCACGTGAAGCCGCCTCCCAGTACCCGAAGAACGCCAACGTCGCGGCCACCGTGTCGCTCGCCGGCCTGGGTCTGGACGGCACCCGGGTTCGCCTGATTGCCGATCCAGGCGTGAGCGAAAACATTCATACGGTCGAGGCGCAGGGTGCCTTCGGCAGCTTCGAGCTAGTCATGCGCAACAAGGCGCTGGCCGGCAACCCCAAGACATCGGCCCTGACCGTCTACAGCGCCGTGCGCGCGGTGCGCAATCGCGTGGCCGCCGTGGCCATCTGAAGGATCCGCTGATCATGAGTTCGCTCGAACTGCTCCCCATCAACGTGGCCGGCCAATGGCGCCTGGGCGGCGGCGATGTCTACGAAAGCCTTTATCCCGCCACCGGTGAAGTGATCGCCAGGTTGCGCGCCGCCGATCTTGCCGATGTGGACGAGGCAATCCAGGGCGCCGACAGGGCCTTCCGCACGAGCGGCTGGGCGCAGCGACTGCCACATGAGCGTGCCACCGTCCTGCACCGCGCGGCGCAGCTGATCCGCGAGCGCGGCGAGGAGCTGGCCCAGAAGCAGCGCCTGGACAACGGCAAACCGATCAAGGAAACCCGCAACCTGGTGGCCAGCGCGGCTGCGACGTTCCAGTTCTTTGCCGCCGCCTGCGAGACGCTGGAGGAGAGCATCACGCCCTCTCGTGGCGCCTTCGTGACCTTGAGCGTTCACGAACCCATGGGCGTGGTCGCCGCGATCACACCGTGGAACTCGCCGATCGCCAGCGAGGCGCAGAAGATGGCGCCCGCCCTCGCCGCCGGCAACGCGGTTGTCGTCAAGCCCGCCGAGGTGACACCCCTGATGGCCCTCGAGCTCGCCCGCATCTGCGAGGAGGCGGGCGTGCCCAAGGGCATGATCAGCGTGCTGCCAGGAAAGGGCTCGGTGATCGGCGATGCCATCACCAAGCATCCATTGGTCAAGCGCGTCTCGTTTACAGGTGGCACCGCGACGGGCCGCCACATCGCCCACATCGCGGCTGACAAGATGATGCCCGTCTCGCTGGAGCTCGGCGGGAAGTCTGCAACGATGGTGCTGGAAGACGCCGACATTGACCACGCCGTGGCCGGCGTGCTGTACGGCATCTTCAGCAGCTCAGGTGAATCCTGCATCGCCGGATCTCGTCTGTTCGTGGCGCGCAGCATCTACGCTCAGTTCCTTACACGTCTGTCCGAAGGTGCCAAGGCACTACGCATTGGCGACCCCGCATCAGAGGACACGCAGATGGGGCCGTTGATAACGGCGCGCCATCGCGAAAGCATCGAACGATATGTCGCTCTAGGTGTGTCCGAGGGCGGACGAATCCGCACGGGTGGCATGCGGCCTCGGAGCGTTGAATTCGACAAGGGCTACTTTTACGCGCCTACCATCATCGAAGGCCTCACCAACCGCGCGCGCACGGCCCAGGAAGAAATCTTCGGCCCGGTGCTGGTGGCGATGCCGTTTGACTCCGAGCGGGAGCTCATCGAACAGGCCAACGACAGCGTCTATGCCTTGGCGGCTGGCGTCTGGAGTCGCGACTTCAAGCGAGCCTGGCGCATTGGCCGGGCCGTGCAGGCCGGGACGGTTTGGGTCAATACCTACAAGCAATTCTCGGTGTCCACGCCCTTCGGCGGCTGGCGCGACAGCGGTCTGGGTCGCGAGAAGGGTCGCGCCGGAATCCTGCAGTACATGGAGCAGAAGAGCATGTATTGGGGTACGAACGAACAGCCTCTGCCCTGGAGTCAAGCATGAGCGTCCTTGGCATCGACGAGATCACCTACGCGGTCCAGGCCGAGGATCTCGGCACCTGCTACCGCTTCTTTGTCGACTGGGGCCTGAAGCTCGTCCAAGAGTCCGCCCGGATGCTTCGTTTCGAATGCCTGAACGGCTGCCGCGTCAACGTGGCTGCACTTGATTCGCCGGGGTTGCCGCCTGGCATCGAGGAAGGCCCGACGTTACGAGAGGTGGTCTGGGGCGTGAGCGATGAAGCTCAGCTAATGCGTTATGCCCACGCATTGGCGCAGCAACCGGGCTTTTCGGACACGGTTGTCGATGGCGTGCGCCGCATAGGCTGCCAGGACCCCAACGGCTTGACTATCCGGCTGCAGGTCACTCTCAAAAAGGACGTACAGCTTGCCACCGCGGTGATGAATACCTGGAACTCGCGCGAACGCGTCAATCAGCCGGCGCCGTTCTACGACCGTGCCACGCCGATCGAGGTGGGCCACGTGGTGTTCTTCGTCGCCGACGTGGAGGCTTGCGAGGCGTTTTATCGAGAGCACCTGGGCTTCGCCGCCTCGGACCGCTATCCCGGTCGCGGCGCGTTCCTGCGCTGTGCGCCCGAGGGTGGCCATCACGACCTCTTCCTGCTGCAGTTGCCCTCTGGTAAGCGCGGCATCAACCATGTGGCCTTCACGGTGCGCGACATCCACGAGGTCTTCGGTGGTGGCCTGCATTTCTCACGCTGCGGCTGGGAAACCCAGTTGGGACCGGGCCGTCATCCCGTGTCTTCGGCCTACTTCTGGTACTTCAAGAACCCAGCCGGTGGCCTGATCGAGTACTACGCCGACGAGGACCAACTGACCGGCGAATGGCAGCCACGCGAGTTCGAACCGGGCCCGACGGTGTTCGCCGAATGGGCCGTCGATGGCGGCCTTGACGGCCACACCCGCCGGCAGAAGAACGTCGTTGGCCCTGAAGGCAAGTTCCTTAGCGAAAAGAAGTAAGCAATCAACCCTGGCTCTCATGGAGGCCGACATGCAAGACCGATACCTGCAAGCGCATCAAGCGCGCCGGCGCACGCCGACGACCTACGAAGACCTGCTTGGCGATGCCATCGAGCGCGCCTTCGCGGCCGGCATTCACGACTTGGCCGGCCTGGTCCAGGCGCTGAACGACAGCGGTCTTGCCTCTCCCAGCGGCAAGGCCTGGACCGAAGAGGTCTACCGCAAGGAGATTGCGGCTCTGGCCGATTGATCTGGATCGATAGCAAGGACACATCATGAGTACCTCGACCCACGACGACGTTGAAAACCTGCTGGAGATCGGCCTCAAGAACCTCTGGTATCCGATCTGCCCGTCGGAGTTCATCAAGGAGAAGCCGGTGTCGCTGCGCCGCCTGGGGCGCAAGCTTGCGCTCTGGCGCGATCACGACGGCGTGCTCCACGCGCTGGAGGACCGCTGCCCGCATCGTGGCGCTCCACTCTCGCAGGGCGTGATCCTCGGCGACCGTCTTTCCTGTCCTTACCACGGCGTAGAAGTGCGCTGCGACGGCATGACCGTGCGCGTGCCAGGCAGCCCCGGCTGCAAGCTGGAAGGATCCAGGGCGACGCGCTTCTTTCACGTGAAGGAAGCTGCAGGCGCAGTGTTCCTCTACAACTCCGCCTCGGACGTGGACGCTCCGCCGCCGCTGGTGCTGCCCGAGCAACTCACCGATGACGCCGAGTACTCGAACTTCCTCTGCTATGCCGAGTGGAAGGGCGACTACCGCTACGCGCTGGACAACCTGATGGACCCCATGCACGGGACCTTTCTCCACAAGCAGTCGCACTCCATGGCGGAAGGCGACTCCAGTGCCAAGTTCAGCGTCCGACCGACTGACAGCGGCTTCTTCTTCGAGAAGGAAGGCCAACGCAACGTCAACTTCGACTGGTCGGAATGGGGCGACACCGGTATGCACTGGGTGCGCCTTGAAATCCCGTACCCGAAGACCGGCGGCCCCGGAGGCAACTTCATCATCATCAGCGGATATGCGCCGATCTCGCCCGGCGTGTGCGCGGTGTTCTTCTGGCGCTGCCGCAAGCTTTCGCCGGGCTGGCAACGCGATACCTGGCGCTTTCTCTATCGCAACCGCCTCGAAGCGCGCCATTGGGCCGTGCTGGAACAGGACCGCGTGATGCTCGAGGACATGGAGCCCGATGCCAACCGGCACGAGAACCTCTACCAGCACGACCTCGGCCTCGTGCGGCTGCGCCGCCTGCTGCGCAGCACGGCCCAGGAGCAGATTGACCAGCAGACGGCCGGCTGATCGGCACATCCTGATTTAGATCCCCATCATGTCCTCACCCACGTTGAACGCGCTGGTTCACACCATTCGCTACGAGGCCGAAGGCATCGTCAGTATCGAGCTGCGGCCGGCTACGTCAGAGGTCGCGTTCCCGCGCTTCGAGGCGGGTTCGCATGTCGATCTGCACCTGGCCAACGGCCTGGTGCGCAGCTATTCGCTGTGCAACTCGGATTCCGAAGTCAACCGCTATGTGATCGGCGTCCTGAACGATCGCAAGAGCCGTGGTGGTTCCCGCTACGTGCACCAGCAGCTGCGTGTCGGCATGACGCTGCCGATCTCCGCACCGCGCAACAATTTCAAGCTCGACGAGACGGCGCCCCACTCGGTGCTGGCGGCCGGCGGCATCGGTGTCACGCCGCTGTGGAGCATGCTCCAGCGGCTGAGCGCGCTGGGCAGGTCGGTGGAGATGATCTACTGTGCCCGCAATCGCCGCGAGGCCGCCTTCTGCGAAGCGATTGCGGCGCTGTGCGAGGAAAGAGGCGTCGCGCTGTCCTGGCACTTCGACGAACAGACCGGAGGCCCTCCCAGGCTCACCGAGCTGCTGGCGCACAAGGGCGCGTCGACTCACTACTACTGCTGCGGCCCCACGCCGATGCTCGAAAGCTTCGAGAAGAGCTGCGAGGAGCTGGGCTACGCGAACGTGCACATCGAGCGCTTCGCCGCGGTCCATGTGGAGGCGCCCGCGGCGGTACAGAGCTTCACCGTGCAATGCGTGCGCAGCGGCAAGACGGTGGAAGTTCCGCCCGGTAAATCGATTCTCGACAGCCTGATCGATGCGGGCCTCAGCCCCGATCACAGCTGCAAAGAAGGCGTCTGCGGCGCCTGCGAAACCAAGGTGATCGAAGGCCTGATCGATCACCGAGACGGCGTTCTTTCCAAGAAGGAAAGAGATGCCGGCAAGACCATGATGATCTGCGTATCGAGCTGCAAGAGCCCGAATCTGGTCCTCGACCTGTAGATCCCATTCAGGCTTTCATTTCCAACTGGCTCGACACTACATGAAGAAATTTCTGCTGATTCCGCTCGCCCTTACTGCCGCACAAACGGCATCCGCGGCCGATTCGTCCGTCACGGTCTTTGGCGTGATGGACACCAACGTGACCTATGAAAAGTCCAGCGCCGCTAGCCTCTATACCGTTGGCAGCAGCGGCAATGTGTTCAGCCGCTTGGGGTTTCGTGGGACTGAAGATCTAGGGAGCGGCATGGCTGCCGGCTTTTGGCTCGAAATGGGGCTGTTCACTAACGCTGGCACGCTGCTGACGACCAATACGACCAATAGCGGTGCGCCCGTCGCAGGCACGTTCTCGCGCCGCGCAACCGTCAGTCTCGAAGGCAGCATGGGCGAACTGCGCCTGGGTCGCGACCATACACCTACTTTCTGGAGCACCGCGCTCTTCGATCCCTTTGGCACCGGTGGCGGCATCGGTGCAAACCATCTGTACTTCGATTCCCTGGTCAATGGATTCAAGCCAACGGGTACTCGCGCCTCCAATAGCGTTGGCTACTTCCTTCCCAAGAAGCTCGGTGGCATCTACGGGCAACTCATGGTGGCTTTCGGCGGACAGGGGGCTGGAACCCCAACCTCAAACGATGGCAACTACACCGGGGGCCGCATTGGCTATACGGACGGCAAGTTGGACGCTGCATTGGCTTACGGAACTACGAAGTACGCCAGCGGAGACTACATGCAGTCCAACCTGGGGCTGTCCTATACCTTTGACGCTTCGATGTCTTCGTTGAAGCTGATGAGCGAGATCTATAGCGACTCGATCGGTACTCCTGCCGCGGGGGGGCACCCTCTGCACGGCCACGGCGCCTTGTTTGGATTCCAGTTGCCCGTCGGCGTTGGTACCTTCAAGGGAGCCTATGCGACCTATAGAACGAATGCAGCCTTGAGCCCCAGCAGCTCGCGCCTTTCGATGGGTTACGTGTACAGCCTGTCCAAGCGGACTTCGCTGTATGCCACCGTGGCTCGCGTGGACACCAAGAATGGGTCAACGGCCAGCCTGGGCGGCATTACAGACCCCCTCGTTGGCGCCACCTCTGGTGCCCAGACCGGCATCACGCACTCGTTCTGACGGCCCAGGGCCCTGGGGGCGAACGCGCCCGACCCGATCCCTTTTCGGAGGCACACCATGCACCAGAAGACCATGCGCTGGATGGGTGCGATCACCCTGTTCGTGATCGTGGCCGTTTCCTACGTCGACCGGATCAACATTGCCGTTCTGATTACGGATCCCTCGTTCCTGGATCACATTGGCCTGGACAAAGGCGATCGGGTCAGCCAGGGCATGCTCGCCACGGCCTTTATGGTTGGATATGGCATCTCCTCCATCGTGTTGACGCCGTTCGCCGCGACGGTGCTGGGCGTGCGAAGAAGCCTGCTGGCGGGACTGATCCTGTGGGGTGTGGCGACCTCCATTTCTCCGCTGTTCCACAGCTTCGGACCGCTGCTGGCTTCACGCTTCTTGCTGGGTGTCGCCGAGGGGCCGGTGTTCGCGCTGGCCGGCGCCTACGTGAAGGCGCATTTCGCCAGCCATGAGAACGGCAAGCCGAATTCGCTGGTGAACATGGGTACCGGCCTGGGTCTGGCTATGGGCTATCCGCTGGTCGGCTATCTGCTAGCGGTTCACGGGTGGGATTCTTCGTTCTTTGCCCTGGGCGCGCTGAACATCTTGCTGGGTATACCGCTGGTGCTGGCTTTCGTGAAGATGCCGGTCAACGTCAACAACGCCTCGCAGGCTTGGTCGAGCGGTACTGCAGTGACCACCATCGTCCGCGGTGCACTGCAGACGCGGCACCTACTGCTGATCACGGTGATGACTGCCGCATTTCTCGCCTATCTTTGGGGCAGCAGCAACTGGCTGCCTAGCTATTTGAAGGTGGCCCGAGGATTTTCCATCCGAGACATGGGCTGGCTCGCCTCGTTGCCACAGTACGCCACTGTCGCGGCGGTGCTGATCGGCGGCGTGATCATCGACAAGCTGCCGCGCGCCAAGGTCCCGCTGATGTTCGTGCTTTGCAGCCTTGGCGTGGCGCTCTCAGTCTGGATTGCCATCCAGGTCGTGGGCCCCTATATGGCGACCGGCGCGCTGATCGCCGCCAACTTCTTCTGGGGCTTGATGAGCCCGGCCTTTCCAAGCACGGCCCAGCACTTTGCCAAGACGGAGCACATTGCCAGCGCCTACGGCGTGATCAATGGCGTCGGCAGCCTGGTGGCGGGCTTTATGCCCATGCTGATGGGCGGCGTGATTGCCAGCGCAAGCACGCCGCGCATGGGCTTCCTGTTGGGCTTCGGCACGCTGATCGGCACGCAGATCGTAGTACTGCTTTGCGGACTGAAGCTCTATGTTGCGGAACGCGATGCCAAGGCCGGGACCTCCACACAGTTCGCAAGCTGAACATTTGCGAAGCACATACGCACGACCATGAACCAACTCAAAGTCTCCACGCGCCTGAACTTGATGACCGGCGTCATGTCGCTGTTGTTGCTGATGATGGGTGGGCTGGGCTTGTATGGCACCAGCCAATCCAATGCCGCGCTCAAGACGGTTTACGAGGACCGCACGGTTGCGTTGGATCACCTGATGAACCTCGAGCGACTGCTTCTGCTCAATCGGGTTGCCATTGTCCGGGCCATCAGCTATCCCGACCAGGCGAAGGAGATGCTCAACCTAATTTCTGGCAACCGGGTCGCGCTGGGTAAGGCGGTGGACGCGTTGATGAGCACCTCCTTCACGGAGAAGGAGTCGCTGCTCGTGACTCAGCTGAACAACGATCGCAAGGTCTATACGGAGGAGGCTGGCGTGCCGGCTCTCAAGGCCCTGAGCGCGGGAGATATAGATTCTGCACGAAGCATCGAGACAAACAAGATTCAACCGCTCTATGCCAAGATCCAGGACGACATCGTCCAACTGGCCGATCTGCAGCGCGAGGTGGCGAAGCAGGAATACGACGATGCGGTGCAGCGCTATCGGAACCTGCGCGCCGTGGCCATCGCCGCGTTGATTCTCGGAATCGTCTTCGCGGTGGTGTTTGGATGGACCCTCAAGCGCGGCATCACCCGTGCCTTGCAGCAAGCCATGGAAGTGGCCGACGCCGTGGCGCAAGGCGACCTGAGTCGGTCAATCTCGGTGGACGGCAATGACGAGGTCGCGCTTCTCCTGCATTCACTGAGCGCGATGCAGGACGGACTGGTCAAGGTCGTGCGCTCGGTGCGCGAGGGCGCCGAAGGCGTGGCAACGGCCAGTGCCGAGATCGCGATGGGTAACAACGATCTCTCTGCCCGCACAGAAAACCAGGCTAGCTCGCTGGAAGAGACAGCGTCGAGCATGGAGGAGTTGGGTGCGACGGTCCGACAAAACGCCGACAACGCGCGCGAGGCTAACGAGCTGGCCCTCCGCGCATCGAAAGTGGCGATGCAGGGCGGCGAGGTGGTCGCCCAGGTGGTAACCACGATGGAGGGCATCACTGCCAGTTCGCAGAAGATCGCAGACATCATCAATGTGATCGATGGCATTGCCTTTCAGACCAATATCCTGGCGCTCAATGCGGCAGTGGAGGCTGCGCGAGCGGGAGAGCAGGGGCGTGGCTTTGCAGTAGTAGCCGGCGAGGTGCGTACCTTGGCGCGTCGCAGTGCGGATGCCGCCAAAGAGATCAAGGCTCTAATCACCGATAGCGTTGAACGGGTAGAGCAGGGCAATGCGCTGGTTCAGAAGGCGGGCGGCACCATGAATGAGATCGTGAGCAGTGTGCGCCGCGTTACTGACATCATGAACGATATCAGCCTGGCCAGCCATGAGCAGAGCAGCGGCGTATCGCAGGTCGGAGAGGCCGTTACTCAGATGGACCGTGCCACGCAGCAGAACGCGGCGCTCGTGGAGCAGATGGCAGCCGCGGCTAGCAGTCTGCGCGGGCAGGCGCAGGAACTGGTTGGTGTCGTTTCAGCCTTTCGACTGATGTAATTAACGCCTCCAGAAACCATGAGCGGTCACCTTGGCTCCGCTGCAATCCTTGGGCTTGCGCTACGCCTTGCAGGCCTTTGTTGCATTCTCGGGGTGAGCTCAGAGTGCAATGGTGCCGCCGCAGAGCCAAAGGTGGCGCACTGGCTGATGCTGGACCTCCCTCCTGGCTCCATACCCATCAACGGACATCCGACCGATGGCATTTCCGATGTGGCGCTGGAATTGATCATGGGAGAGATGCCGGAGTACACGCACAAGATCACAGTGGTGAACGCTGCGCGTGCGATGGTGTTTCTTGCCGAAGGCGAGCCAGCGTGCTTTGCTACAGCGGCCTACACGCCGGAGAGATCCCAGATTGCGTATTTTTCGCTGACCAACGTCCTGCCGCCACTTCAAATCGTCATACGTGCAGACGGCGTCAAAAAACTGCCACTCAACGAACGTGGAGAGGTGATCGCCAAGGCTTTATTTGAACGATCGGATTTGCACGGCGTCGTGATTGCGCAGCGGAGCTATTCACCTACGTTGGACGAACTGTTGCGCCACCGCGGCCAGCACTCTGGCGTGGTCAACGTGCTAGCCGCCGACTCCGGTGCGAATGTGCTGCGCATGGTGATGCACGGTCGGGCGGATTACACGCTCGAATACGAATTCATCATTAACTATCAGGCCCGTCGCTACAAAGAGCTCGGGGGCGGGAAGAACCTCGTCACCTTGCCGATTGCGGGTGCGGAGCCGGTGCTCATAGGAGTCGCGTGTCCGCACACGGCTTGGGGGCGAGACATGATCCGTCGTGTGGACGGCATTCTCGCCAAGGTCTCCGTCAGTCCTCGCTACCGGGAATCGGTCAACCGCTGGCTCTCTGCAGGAGGAGTGCAGCATCACATGATCCTGCAGGACGAATTTTTTGCCGAACGTGCCGACCCTGCACCCGCTAGCAGCTACCCAGAGTGGCCGAGAGTCAAATGAAATTACTTTCACACTGCCGACAGCAAGGTTGTGAGGTGATGCTCTCTGGATTTGGCTCAAGACGACAAGGTTAAGTAGTCACCATTTCCTGACCGTGATGTCGGACACGGCGCATCGGGATACGGATGGACTTCTCATGTCGGCCAGCAGTTGCCGCGCGCGGTCGCGGTCGGTGTCTTCTTCGAGCACCCGCTGCAGATCCAGCACTTGATGCCGGTAGCGCGCCATCACGGCGTCGATGACCTGGCCGGGGCGGGACTGGGCCTGCTCAATCAGATGAGCCAGGCGTTCGCGCTCTGTCTCGGCCTCGCGATGCTGCCCCTGAAATGCGGGGTTGATGCCAACTGCCGCTACGGCGTCCAACAGGCGGCTGATTTCGGCTTCAGTCACCTTGAGCTGGCGGGGCGCCGTGGCTGCCTCTCCTGCTGCTTGGCGCCGCACGTCGTCGAGCAGGGCCGACACTTCACGTTGCAGCACCGCCAGCGCCTCGGGGCTCAGTAGCTCGTCGCGAACTTCAGCGAAAAGGCGCTTGTCCAGCACATCGCACCGCGCCGTCACGGAAGAGCTGCACACGGCAGGGCTGCGATCTTTTCGGACGCTGCACCCGTACCGTTCTGCCTTAATCGCTGCAAACGCTGCGCCACATGTATGCCAACGCAGCGCGCCGGGAGACAGCGTGCGCGGGATTGCGCCCGCACCAATGCGCGTTCCTCGACCACGGCCGCGCGCACCACCGAGGCCGACGTGATGCCCCTCAGCCATCGCTTGCCATCCGTGCGTCATGATGCTCGCCTGGACGCGCTAGTGGGGCTCGCGCACTCGGCGAAACGAGCATGCCGGGCGGCTCACCCAGCACATTGCCATCCTCCTGGCATGCCCTTCATCAGGGGTGAACGGCTACCACTACGTGGTTCGGCATACGTTCGGGCGACTTGCCTATTCGGCGCTTCGAGCGATGCAGCCGATTCAACGCCAGTAGCCGCCACCAACACGGCGGCGGTGCAGCCCAACGGGATCCTTTGTCTACCAGCCGCGGGGCCAGCGTCACCGCGACGGCCATCGGTGGCTCGCCGCGTCCGCCAGACAAAAGACTCTCTGAGCTACTCAAAGCTTTGCACAGCGACCCACTGCTGCCACTTGTCGCGCCGGATTGGGCGCCCAAAAGCTGCCGCTCACCCCGCCAGGCCGTGACCGGCAATCTCTTGCGCTGCGGATCCAGTTGCCCGATCACTGGCATTGTAAGCAGTACGGCCGAAGTATATCGATTAACTAATCGGGCGAAACCATCAGTGATCGCAATGCCAAAAACTGGTCATATCCATCGTAAACCCTAGCCCCAATCGGAAGTTTGGACTTCAATTTCAAAAATTCCTCGCTATCATTTCAGTTAATCGCTTGACTAATGAAGACCAAACACCGTCCCCCAACCTTGCGCGACGTGGCCGCTGCCGCAGGCGTCTCGACGGCTGCCGTGTCCAAGTACTGCAGCGGTGCGCAGCGTTTCTCGCCGGCCGTCGAGGCCGCAATCCAGGCGGCCATCGAGCAGCTGGGCTACCGTACCAATCACCTCGCCCGCTCCATTGCGACGGGCCGCAGCGGAACGGTGGGCCTGGTGGTGCTGGACCTCGGCAACCCCCACTTCACTGGCATCGTGAAGGGCGCCAGCCGCGTGGCCCAGGCCAACGACTACAGCATGGCGTTCGTGGACACAGCCGAGAGCAAGGCGCCCGAGCGGCATCTGGTGGAGACACTCTCGCGGCGCGTGGACGGCCTCGTGGTTAGCTCGCGCCTGGCCGATGAATCGATCGAGTGGCTGAAGGCCCTGGGCAAGCCGGTGGTCTTCTTCGGCCGCTACGGGCACGAGGGCGTGCACAGCGTGGGCGCGGACGGCTATCTGGCCAGCCTGATGATCGGCCGCCACCTGATGACGCTGGAGCACCGGCGCGTGGCCTATCTCGGTTTCCCCGGCTCACGCTGGAATGCCGAGCGACGCCGTGGCCTGGGCGACGCGCTGGCCGAGGCGGGGCAGAAGCTGCGCGTCTTCGAGGTCGATGCACCGACGCCAGAAGCCGGCGAGGAGGCGGCTTCGCGCCTGCTGCTAGACGGCCAGCGGCCCGACGCGATCGTGACCTACAACGACCTGATCGCGCTCGGCCTGATGAACGAGGCTCGCTCGCTGGGCGTCAGCATCCCGGGAGATGTGTCACTCGCCAGCTTCGATGACATCGCCTACGGCCGTTACACGAGCCCGACGCTGACCTCGGTAGCGATGAACAGCGAGCAGATGGGCGAGGTGGCCATGCAACGCCTCCTGCAGCTGATCGCGGGCGAGCTCGAACACCCCTTCGACGAAGTCATCGCGCCGCGGCTGGTGGTGCGGGAATCGACGCTAAGACGCTCCCTATGAACCCCATCCCCACCTCATGTGGCGGCTCGCGTCGAGCCCCGTACGACGAGTCGCGGCGTGAGCTCGTGAGCCGGCGCCGGGGCTTCCTCGCCGTCGATGCTGGCCACGAGATGGCGCAGCGCCCATTCGCCGAGCGCGTCCGCGTGCAGCTCCACGCTGGTGAGCGGCGGGCTCAGGAAGCGCGCGAACGGCATGTTCTCGATGCCGGCGATGGACACGTCCTGCGGCACGGCGAGACCCAGATGGCGCGCTTCGTTCATCAGACCCATGGCGATCAGGTCGTTGCAGGTGGCCACCGCCTGCGGGCGGCGTTGGCCGAGCAGCAGGCTGGACGCCAGGCGCGCGCCGGCCTCGGCGGTGGGGCTCGCGACCTGATGCACTTCCAGCTCGATGCCGGCTGCCTGCAGCGCACGCCGCATGCCCAGCAGGCGCTCGGCATTGCCAGGCTGCGCCTCGCAGGCGACGTAGGCGATCTCGCGGTGGCCCAGGCTCAGCAGGTAGCGGCCCAGCATGGCAGCAGCCTGCTCTTCGTTGCCCGGCGCATGCGAAGGCGCGTGCGACCGGTTCACATCCACGAAGGGACGGCCGTAGCCGGACAGGATCTTGTGGGCCGCCGGCGGCAGCTTCGCGGCCAGCACGAGGCCATCCACCTGCATGCCCGTCACGCGTGCGAGCTCACGCTCGGGCGATTCGCTTTGCAGCAGGTCGACGAAGAGCAGGTCATAGCCGAGCGCCGTGGCGGCGCGGCTGGCGCCTTTGATGACGGCGGCTGTGTGCGGGTTCTCCACGCCGTACACCAGGGCGGCGACGGCCCCGGAGCGGCCCGTGACCATGCTGCGCGCGGCGAGGTTGGAGCGGTAGTCCACCTGCTCGATGGCCGTTGCGATGCGCTGCTCCACTGCGGGCGTGAAGCGCTGCTTGCCGTTGATGTACTTGGACACCGCAGCCGTCGATACCCCCGCCAGTTCGGCGACATCGCGCAAGGTGGCGGGGCTCTTGGGTGCGGACATGGATCGGTGCTCGTCGCTCGGATTGCGGCGCATTCTCCTACAGTGAAGGTCCTGACGTGGTGATGTTCAAAACCTACGAGCCGCCGCTCGGCCATCTGTCCTTCGCGACGCTGGTGCGCGGGCAGCTCCTGCCGCAACTCGCCCACTACTTCGAGCTGCTCGACCAGGGCCTGGAGTCCACCCAGTTCAACGGTGAGCCCGTGTTCGGACAGGGCGACAAGTTCCTGCCCGGCAAGATCGCTATCGCGCTCGCGCACCTCTTGATCCTGACGCCGCGCGGCACTGCCGAGCATGCACGCTATCTGGCCGGCAGCCCGCGCCTGATGAACCTCGTCAGCGCCCTGCCCAACGAGAGTTGGGGCATCTACTACGCCCTGATGGCGCTGAATCGCCTGCGCAAGGCCGGCCTGCTGGAGGCTGCCGTGGATGCCGCCTGCCTCGCACGCATGCGCCTGAGCTTGGACTGGCGGATGTTCGTGCATGAGGACGAGCTGCGCCTCAAGGACCTGCCGACGAACTATTACGGCGTGGCCTTCGGCATTGCGCGCCTGCGCATGCTGATGGGCTGGGAAGACGCCAGCGCGGCCGAGGCGCTGCTCGAAAAGACGCTGGCCCATTACGAGCGCTACTCGGGCGAGTTCGGCTTCTCCGACGAAACGGAGGGTGAAGGCCGCTTCGATCGCTACAGCATCCTGCTCGTGGCCGAGCTCTGCGAACGCTACATCGAGACCGAGCTCGATGTCACGCCGCGCCTGAAGGAGTTGCTCGCACTCTCGGCGAAGTTGGCCCTGCAATGCGCGAACACGGCCGGAGACGGCTTCGGATTCGGACGCAGTATCGGCCCCTACGGAGACACGGCCATGATCGAGATCCTGGCCACCAGCGCCTATCTCGGCCTGCTCGACGACGCGCAGGCGCGCCATGCCTATGCCTACTGCGTGCGTGCCGCCGCTAAATACGTGGACTTCTGGTACGACCCAGCCCTGCATTCGGTCAACCTTTGGCGCAACGGTCGCTGCACCGACGGCTATCGCGGCGCCCATCGCATGCTGGGCGAGAACTTCTCCATCATCCACCAGCTGCTCTCGACCTGCGAGCTGTGGGAGCGGGCCGGGCTGGCTCACCAAGCCCCAGCGCAGGACCTCGGTGCATGGTTGGAGCAGACACAGCCGGCATTCGCCCTGACCTGGTTCGCACGCGGTGAGTACGACCGCGCCCTGCTGGTCCGGCGGGACCGTGGGCTGGTCTTCACCATGCCCCTGATCAGCGGCGGCACAGGGCTGCACCACAACGCACCCTACTACCCGATCCCTTTCTCGCCGCGCCTGATTGAAGGCCGGCCCGACAGCGGACCCGCCCATCCGCAGCTGGTGTTGCGACTGCAGCTCGCCGATGGCAGCGTGCTGCTGCCGACGTCCTATGCGCGCGAGCTGGCCGTCCGGCAAGAAGGCGATGAATACGTACTGAGCTACACGCAGCCGGGCCTCAACCGCGTCGGCGGTGATCGGCCGCAGCTGGACACGCGCGTGAGCCTCAAGACTGAGATCCGCTTCGGCTCGGGCCGTATCAGCCGCCACGACCTGTTGATCCCCAACGAGCCGCTCGCCATCACTGCGCTGAGCCTGGAGTTCAGCAGCTTCTCCTCGGGCGCGCGCGCCGACGCTCGGGCCGTTGACTTCAGCGAGGGCCGAATCCAGCGCTTCGAGACTGAGGGTTTCGAGGTCTGCCAAGTCGAGGAGCCGCCGCCGCCGGCGCTGCGCGCTTCGACCAGCGGCCCGCCGTGCACGCATCTGCAGTTCACCCAGCCGGCCGCGCAGAGGGCCGATCCCATACCAATCCGGTGGACCTTGTTCTACCGCTGACAAACCGCCAACAAAAGGATGGAGACGACAATGAAACACAAGCAACTGGCACAGCGCATCACGCCCATCGCCGCCGCCATGCTGGCCCTTGCGGCCCAGGCACAGGCACAGGAGGCCGCTCCGGCACAGGAAGCACCGCCTGCGCAACTCGAGCGCGTGGAGGTCACCGCCAACAAGCGCGTGGAACAGCTCGAGAACGTGCCCCTGGCCATCTCGGTCTTCACCAGCGAGCGACTGGAGCGCAACAATGTGCGCACGCTAGAGGACGTGATCGAGATGTCGCCGGCGCTCACCATTACCTACGGCACCACGCCCGCCAACAACGGCATCAATATGCGCGGCATCGGCACCTCGTCGATCGGCATCGGCGTGGAGTCGGACGTCTCCGTCATCATCGACGACATTCCAGTGGGCATGCAGTTCGAGGCCTTCAAGGATTTGGCCGACGTGCAACGCGTGGAAGTGCTCAAGGGGCCACAGAGCACGCTGTTCGGCAAGAGCGCCATCGCCGGCGCCGTGCTGATCACGACCAAGCCCATCAGCGGCGCCATGGCCGGCGAGGCCAGCGCCATGATCACCAACGACGGCGAGTCGCGCTTGCGCGCCTCGGTCAGCGGCGAGGTGGCGCCGCACCTGGGCCTGCGCGTGGCGGCCAGCACCAATCATTTCGACGGCAATATCAACAACCTCGCCACGGGCAAGAAGGTCAACGGCAACAAGGGCCAGACGGCCATGGTCAAGCTGGCCTGGCACCCCACTGAGGACATCGACGTCGAGCTCTCGCCGAGCTACAACAAGACACGCGACGACTGCTGCGTCTTCGTGCTCACGAGCTTCACGCCCATCCAGGGCGCCCTGCTCAACAATATTGCGGCCCTGCCCGCGAGCAAGCTGCTGGCCGGCATCACGCCCGGCCCAGACAACCGCGACACGCGCATGGACTACCCGACCGGCATCGAGTCGACGACCTCGGGCGGTGCGATGAAGATCAACTGGTACGCCCCCAACGGCATGACCCTGAGCTCCATCAGTTCGGCGCAGCACTACACGGCCAATGACTACCGCGACCAGGACTTCACCGATGTGCAGACCCTGCTCTATTTCCCGCTCGCCAACGGCAAGCCGGCTGGCGTCAATGCGGGCTACACGCAGTACGGCACCTACGACATCAAGTCCTATACGCAGGAACTGCGCCTGACTTCGCCCGACAGCGGTGCGCTGCGCTGGGTGACCGGGCTCTGGTGGGCTAGCAACAACATCGACCGTACCTTCGTGCGCGGCTACAACGGCATCGCGCTGACCACGCCGGTGGCCTACACGGGCACGACCTACAACCGCAACACCGCCGCCTTCGGCCAGGCGACCTGGGAGTTCCTGCCCGGCACCACGGCCGTGGCCGGCCTGCGCTTCAACCAGCAGGTCTCGGGTTACACCATGTCGCTGGGCAACCCGCCCCCCGGCGCCTTCGTGCAATCGGCCTATTTCTCTAGCCAGGGCAACAAGGAGAACTCCACCACCGGCAAGCTAAGCCTGCAGCACCAGTTCACGCCCGGCCTCATGGCCTATGTGATGACCTCGACCGGCTACAAGGGCCAGGCCTATGACATCACCAGCGGCCTTAACGCCCAGACCGCAGCCCAGCAGCCTGTGCCTTCGGAAACGGCGCGCAACTGGGAGCTCGGTATGAAGGGCAATTTCCTGAACAACCGTGTGACTGTCAACCTCGCGGCCTTCGACACCAAGTTCCGCAACTACCAGCAGAACTCGGGCGGCTACCTGCCCGGCACCACGACCTACGTTACGCGCCTGAACAGCATTGGCGGTGTGAAGACGCAGGGCTTCGAGGCCGACATCGCGGCCATGGTCACGCCCGAGTTCATCGTCAACTTCGACCTGGCGCTCACCTCGGCCAAGGTCTCGGACTGGGCCAACGCCCCCTGCTACAACGTGGCCGGCTCGCCCAACGGCGGCTTCAACGCCAGCTGCATCCTGAAGAACCCAGCCTACGGCGGCCAGAACACCCAGGACGTGACGGGCGGCGCGATGCCCAACGCGCCCAAGCGCAAGTTCGGCATCTCGGGCCGCTACGACCTGCCGCTGGCCGGTCCGGTGAACGTCTTCTTTACTGGCACGGTGCGCCGCCGCTCCGATGTGCTCACCAATATCAACCAGGACCCGACCCTGGCCGCACCGGCCGTCACCGTGATCAACGTCGGCACGGGCATCAAGTCCAAGGACGGCCGCTATCAGCTGGGCCTTTACGTCAACAACCTCTTCGACCAGCAGTACGCCAACACTGGCTTCAGCGGCCTGGGCAACTGGAGTGCCAAGGCCCCGAACCCGGTGGTCAACGTGACGCAGTCGACCTGGACGCCGGCACGCGATGCCTTCCGCTACGGTGCCCTGCGCCTGGACGTGAAGTTCTAAGCAGACGACCGTCATACTTGTCCAACGGCCAGGAGCCCGATCAAGTGAATTTCAACATCGCAGTCGTAGTGGGCTATTTCATCTTGATCGGGGTGACCAACCTGTCTTTCAGGCGCATGTCGTCGAAGTCGAGCACTGACTATTTCCGCGGTGGCGGAAGAATGCTGTGGTGGATGGTCGGCAGCTCGGCCTTCATGATCCAGTTCTCGGCATGGACCTTCACGGGGGTGGCCGGGGAGGCGTTCAGAAACGGATTCCCAGCGGTTTACGTTTTCATCGGCAACGTCCTTGCATTTCTGCTGGCGTGGGCTTTCTTCGCAAAGCGATTCCGCCAGATGCGCGTCGACACCCCCACCGAGGCCATTCGCCGACGCTTTGGCGAGTCCTCGGAGCACTTCTTCACCTGGGCCATCATCCCGCTGTCCATCGTTCAAGGCGGTGTATGGCTCAACAGTTTGTCGGTCTTCTTCAGTGCGGTGATGGGCATCAAGCTCGTCTACACGCTGTGGATCACCGGGCTCGCGGTCCTGTCGTTCTCGATGATCGGCGGGGCGTGGGGCGTGGCCGCGTCGGACTTCGTCCAGTCCATGGTCGTCGCGCTCATGTCCGTGGCCTGCGCGATGGTTGCGCTGTTCAAGGTGGGAGGCTTCGGCGAAATCGTCGACAAGTTTCCGTCGAGCTTTTTTTACGGCCCGAACACGCAGTCCGCGACCTTCCTGACGGGCCTGTTCCTGTTCATGGTCGTCAAGCAACTGCTCACCATCAACAACATGAAGGATTCCTACCGCTTCCTCGGCGCAAAGGACTCCCTCGACGCGAAGAAGGGCGCGATGCTCGCCCTGCTGCTGATGGTGGTTGGCGCGGCGATCTGGATGATTCCTCCCTGGGCCTCGGCCGTCCTGTTCCCGGATGCCGGCTTCGCCCACGCGGATCAACTGGGATCCAAGGCTGGCGACGCCGTCTACCTCGTGTTCGCCGAACGTGCGATGCCCCTGGGTACGGTCGGCCTGCTATTGGCCGGACTCTTCTCCGCGACGATGGCGGCCGCCGACGGCGCGCTGAACCACAACGCGGGGATTTTCGTGCGCAGCTTTTATCAGCCGGTCATCCGTCGCGGGAAGGTGGTCAGCGACAGGGAGGCACTGCTTGCGGGCAAGGCGGTCAATGCCATCAATGGTCTTTTGATCATTCTGGCGGCGCAGTTCTACTCCCAGCTGAATCACCTGAGCCTGTTCGAGCTCATGATGCGTGTCAGCACCTTGGCCCAGGTACCCATCCTCGTTCCGCTGTTTCTTGGCGCGGTCATCCGCAAGGTGCCGGATTGGTCGGCATGGGCAACGGTGGTGTTCGGCCTCTTCGTCTCCTACCTGACCAGCAACGTCGTGACCGCAGACGTGATCGCTAGCTACTTCCATGTGAGTCTGAGTGCCGGTGAGCTGTCCGATGCGACCACGATGCTCGCCATCGCCGCGCACGTGTTCCTGACGGGCGGCTTCTTTCTCCTGACCAAGCTCTTCTACCGCGAACCGTCGGACGATCGCCGCGCCCAGCTCGACAAGTTCTATCACGACTTCCACACGGAGGTGGTGAGCGATACCTCGCAGTCCGAGTTCGACCGCGAACAGCGTCTCAAGCTCGGCCGGATCACACTTGCGATGGGCGCTGGCGTCCTCACGATGGCGGCCATTCCGAACCCACTCTGGGGACACTTGCTGTTCCTTGGCTGCGCACTCGCCATTCTTGCGATCGGTGGGCTCATGTGCCGCAGCGCGAAACCGATCGACGCAGGCGAAAACGTCTTGCAAGCCTTCTGAATTGACGTTGAGAGAGTGAAGATGAACAGCTTCATGGGCGACAACTTCCTGTTGTCGAGCGAATTCGCTTGCAGGCTGTATCACGAGTACGCGAAATCGGAGCCGATCTTCGACTACCACTGCCACCTAAGTGTCAAGGACATTGCAGACGATCGGCGCTTCGACAACATCACCGAGATCTGGCTCAAGGGCGATCACTACAAGTGGCGCGCGATGCGAGCCTTGGGCAACGATGAACGGCTGATCACGGGCGACGCAACTGACCGAGAAAAGTTCGACGCGTGGGCCGACGATCTTTCAAGCTGTCTCGGAAATCCGCTCTACCACTGGTCGCACCTTGAACTGCGTGCGGCTTTTGGCATCGATCAAGTCATCGGCCGTCAAACTGCAACGTCGATCTGGGATGAATCCTGCCGTCAGCTGCGCGAGCCCGGTATGAGCGCGCGCGGACTGCTGCGCAAGTTCAACGTTCGGATGGTTGGCTCGACGGACGACCCAACCGACTCGCTGCAGTTTCACGCCCGAATTGCCGCCGATTCATCGATGGGCGATATCACGGTTCGCCCGAGCTGGCGTGCAGACAACATCGTCAAGATCGAGGTGGACGGATTCGTCGCGTATATCGAGAAGTTGGCCAGTGTCAGCGAATTCGTTATCGATGATTTCAACTCGCTCCAGAAGGCGCTGTTGAAACGGCTCGATCATTTTTCAGCGCACCGCTGCCTCGCGGCGGATCACGGGATTCCGGTTCTGCGGTACGCGCCGCTCGCGCCGCAGGGCACGCTCGATCAGATCATGCGTCGGCGCCTGGCCGGCCAACAAATCAGCGAGGAGGAGGTCGCACAGTACGCGACGGCCATCCAGGTTTGGCTCGCAGGACAGTACGCAAGGCGCGGCTGGGTAATGCAACTGCATATCGGCGCGCAGCTGAACAACAACACGGCGATGCTGAAGCAGCTCGGGCCCAATACCGGATTCGATGCGATCAGGGACCGGCCGATTTCCGAAGCGCTCGCCGGGCTGCTCGACGCCATGAACTCGAACGCCGAGTTGCCGAAGACCGTCGTCCACACCCTCAATCCGAGCCAGAACGAGGTTGTCGCCACCTTGTGCGCCTGTTTCCAGGGCGGGAACGTACGCGGAAAGATGCAGTTCGGCGCTGCGTGGTGGTTCAACGATCAGCTTGACGGCATGCGCCGTCATCTCACGCAGCTGTCTCAATTGGGGCTGTTGAGCACCTTCGTCGGGATGATCACCGACTCGCGCAGCCTGCTGTCCTACTCGCGCCACGAGTATTTCCGCAGACTCCTGTGCGACATGGTCGGCACCTGGATGGCCAATGGCGAAGTGCCGCAGGACATCGATCTGGTCGGCACCATGGTTCGCAAGATTTGCTATCAAAACGCCGTCGATTTTTTCAGGCCCGATGAGTCGAGGCCGCAGGCTCGCGCAGCCTGAGGCCGCACCTACCGTCAAGTCGTCTTGTTCACTTCGCCGCGCGCAGCAGCGCCAGCGTCCTGCAAGGGAGTCCATGTTGTTGTTTGCAAGTCTTGTTCGAAAGCGCGGTCTTTGCGTGCTGCTTCTTACTTCCTTGGGCGCAGCCGCAGCGCCGGCCTCGGCTTCGCTGAACCAACTGGTGGAGACGCGGCTCGTTCCTCAGCTCGAATACCTCGTCGATCATCTCGGCGCCGAGCGCGATGCGATGCGACTCGACGGCGTTCAGGTCCTCGACGCGGGTGACAAGTTCCTGCCCGGCAAGATCGCCCTGGGCATCAGCGACCTGATCGATGTCCATCAGCACACGGCGCCGGCGCGCGTCGCCCGGGACCTCGAGACCTTCCGCGCCGTCGCTGCCATGACGGCCCGCATGGACGACAAGACGTGGGGCATCTATTACTACCTGCTCGCCCTGCACAAGCTCGAACGCGCCGGTCTGCTCAGCAAGGCCATCGACATGGCCACCCTGACCGGTCTGCGCAAGAAGCTCGACTGGCGCAACTTCGTGCGCCCCGACCTCACGCTGATCGATCTGCCGGCCAACTATTACGGCGTCGCGTTCGGCGTCGCGCGGCTGCGCTACCTGCTCGGCTGGGAAGATGCGACTGGCAGTCAACGCCTGCTTGACCGGCTGCTTGCTCATTACCGCGAGTACTCGGGCGCCTACGGTTTCTCAGACGAAACCGATGGTGAAGGTCGTTTCGATCGGTACAGCATTCTTCTCGTCGCGGAGATCTGCGAGCGCCTGATGGAAACCGGGATGCCGGTGCCCGACGAGCTCAAGTCACTGCTGCGCCGTTCGGCTGACATCGCGCTGAATATTGCCAACCCGCACGGCGATGGTTTCTCGTTCGGTCGCAGCCTTGGCCCCTACGGCGACACCGCGCCGCTGGAGATCCTCACAGCCGCGGCGGTGCTCGGCGTGCTGACGCCGGACGAGCAATCCCATGCCTACGCCTACGTCAGCAGCATCACCGCCAAGTACGCCAACTTCTGGTTCGACCCGGCGCTGCACTCGGTCGACATGTGGACGCGCGGCCGCCGGACCGATCAATACCGCGCCGAGCACCGCATCCTGGGCGAGAACTTTTCGCTGCTGCACCAGTTCCTCGCCGCCAATGCGCTTTGGAACTCGGCCGGCTGGCGCGACTTGGATCCCCCGATCGACCTCACGGACTGGGTCGCACGCACGCGTCCAAGCTTCGATCTGGTCTGGTTCGCCAAGGGCGAATACGACCGCGCGCTGGCGCTCGTGCGTGACGGCAGCCAGCTATTCAGCCTGCTGATCGTCAATGGTGGTGCCGGCCAGCACGCGAACAGCCCCTACTATCCCCTGCCGTTCGCCCTGGGCTTGGTCGCCGGCATACCCGATAGCGGCGCCGCGCGCGCCCAGCTGCTGCCACGGCTCGAGCTCGATGACGGCACGGTATTGCTTCCAACGGCCTTCATCAAGGACATCACGACGCGCGAAGACGACGGCACGCGCCGAGTGAGCTTCCACCAGGACGCGCTCGCCCGTCTCGGAGGCCGCAGCCCTCAGCCCGATGCACGGGTAAGCGTCACGACCGAATATCGCTTTGAGTCGGGCAGCATCGTCCGCATCGACCGCTTCGCGACCCGGGCGCCGCTTCACGTGAAGCGCATGAGCCTCGATTTCGCTTCGTTCTCGGACGCTCCACAGGCCGACGGTACGGGCTGGCGATTCCGCGCGGGGCGCGTCGATCGCTTCTCCGTCGAAGGCGCAGGCGCTTGCTCGGCGCTGCCGGCAGACGCCGAGGACCGAGCGCCCGAGGGGCCGATGCACAGCCGCATCCATTGCGAGCGCCAGGACGTCGACTTGAACGGGTCTCTCACGGTAGCCTGGACCTTGAGCTACCACTGACTGGGCAGAGGCGCGAGTTTATGCCTAGACACTTGCGCAGATGTTCATCGCCTGCCGACCCTGTGTGCGGGCGTGTTGAGAGTCGAGTCGGGGCAGCACCAGTCGGTGCGCCTGGAGACCCAGCACAGCCCCGATTCGCCCAACCGCCTCCCCGGGCCGGACTGGCCCAGCACCGTGCTGCGCCCGGGCCAGCTCTTTCACTCCAGCACCTTGCACCGCTTCAAGCCATGAGCCAACCGCCCGTCAGCCGCTACCG
>JAFALK010000088.1 GCA_019234295.1 Roseateles sp. | reverse complement strand
TGGGTGGAACAGCCGAGATCCACAAAAAGTGGCTCTCGCGTATACGGTCGACAGCTACTGGCGAAACCGCGCCGAATTCCTGCAGGGCCGTGAAGCGATCGTCGGCTTCCTCAGGCGCAAGTGGCAGCGCGAGCTGGACTACCGGCTCGTCAAGGAGCTGTGGGCATTCGCAGAAAACCGCATCGCGGTCCGCTTCGCCTACGAATGGCATGACGACAGCGGCAACTGGTTTCGCTCCTACGGGAATGAGAACTGGGAGTTCGACGAAACCGGCTTGATGCGCCGTCGTTTCGCGAGCATCAACGATCTATCGATCAGCGAAGCCGAACGCCGCTTCCGCTGGTCGCTGGGCCGCCGCCCTGACGATCATCCCGGCCTCAGCGAGCTGGGCTTCTAACGACTCAACCCTGCGCCCGCGTCAGCACCGGCGCTGACCAATCCGCCCCATGAATAGCACGACCGCCATCGCTCCTCCTGCCGCCCGGGCTGGCGAAGCCGGACCGATCCACCCGCTGTAGATGCGCATCTCGCACTGGCTCAACGCCCTGGCGGTGGTGATCCTGGTGACCAGCGGTTGGCGCGTCTATGACGCCTCGCCCTTCTTAGCTTTCCGCATCCCGACCATGGTCACGATGGGCGGTTGGCTGGGCGGCGCGCTGCAGTGGCACTTCGCAGCCATGTGGCTCCTGGTGTTCAACGGCCTGTTCTAGCTGTTGATGAGCATCGCCACCGGGCGGCTGAATCCGAGCGGCCGGCGCGAGCTTGTCGGTGGCAATTGGTTCGAGCGACGGGTTGGATATTCCGCGGTGCCACTTGAGGCAATGCGCCGGAGTTCCCGCGATGGTGAGGTGCGGGGCCTGGTTCTCGAGTCATGGACTTGTCACGGCCAACGCCAATGATCGGACGTTTTTTTGCTTGGATGGCTTTCGCGACATGAACCTCTCGTCCTCGACCCGTCTGGCCGCGCGGCCTGGCGGACATCTGGCTGCCGCGTTTGCTGACCTCCACGACGGTCGCGGCGATGCACCGCAGCTGAGCGTCGAGTTCCAGCCCATCGTCGACTTGCAGAGTGGGACCATCTTCGCGCACGAGGCCTTGCTACGCGGGCCATCGGACTCGGCCTACCGCACGCCGCGCCAAGTGTTGGACCGGGCGCAACGCGAAGGGCAGCGTGTGGACGTTGAGCTGCTCGCGGTGAGCCTGGCGCTGCAGGCCTGGAGCCGCTGTAGAGAGCCGGGGCGCCTGTTCGTCAACATCAGCGCCTTTACGCTGATGCGCTGCGGGGAGGGCGCCCAGGTCTCAGGGCTGGTGGACCAGATCCGCGCCAGCTCGGTGCTACCGCGCCAGCTGGTCCTCGAGATCACTGAGGATGAGCGCGTTGCCGACTTACAGGCCCTGCAGCGGGCCGTGGCGCCGCTGAGCGCTGCGGGCGTATCGCTGGCCCTCGACGATTTCGCCGACGGCTATTCGAGCCTGCGCCTTTGGTCAGAGCTGCGGCCCAGCTATGTCAAACTGGGCAACCACTTCACGCGTTCGCTGCGGGCCAGTGCCGACAAGACACAGATGCTGCAGGCGCTCGGCCGCATCGCCGAACTGTTCGACGCGCGGCTGATCGCCGAAGGCATCGAAGCGCCCGAGGACTTGCGTGCGATACGCGATTTGAAGGTCGCTCTGGGGCAAGGCTATCTGCTTGGCCGCCCCGGGCCCGGCGTCGCGCACGAGGTCAGCGAGGACGGGCAGCGCGTACTGAGGGATCGCCGGGTCTCCGTGCTGCCGCAGCCGCAACGCGCAGTGGGCAATCTGACGCGCCGCCGCCTGGTGGTGATCCATGCGCCGGTAGCGCGCCCCGACACGAGCAATGATGAGATCGCCGGCTGGTTCCTGCAATCGGACGGCCTGCACGCCATCGCCGTCGCCGAGGGAGATCGACCGCTAGCGCTGATCAACCGGGAGCAGTTTCTCAACCACTATGCGACTCTCTACTTCAAGGAACTGTACGGCCGCAAGCCCTGCCTGCAACTGGCCAACCGCGAGCCGAAGCTGATCGAGCTGGACTACGACATCGATGAACTGCTGAGCATCTTGACCTCGCAGGACCAGCGCTACTTGAAGGACGGCTTCATCGTGACCGAGAACGGCCGCTACGTCGGGCTCGGCACCGGCGACCAGTTGGTGCGGATCGTCACCGAGGCGCGCATCGAGGCAGCCCGGCACGCCAACCCGCTGACCTTCCTGCCCGGGAACGTGCCGTTGACCGAGCACATCGGTCGTTTGCTGGACAGGCAGGGGCAATTCGCGGCTTGTTATCTCGACCTCAACGATTTCAAACCCTTTAACGACACGTACGGCTATTTGCGCGGCGACGAGATGATCCGGCTAGTGGCGCAGCTGTGCCTTGAGCACAGCGACACTCAGCTGGATTTTGTAGGCCATGTGGGTGGCGACGATTTCGTCATACTGTTCCAGAGCAGCGACTGGCAGCGCCGCTGCGCCGAGATCCAGGCGGACTTCGCTCGCCGGGCGCCAGCCCATTACGACGAGGACTCCCGCCGCGCGGGCGGTATCCGCGCCCCTGACCGCTATGGCGTGGCGCGCTTCTTTCCCTTTACCTCGCTCGTGGTCGGCGCCGTACCGGTGCTGCCGGGTCGCTTCGCGTCGGCTGCGCAGGTGGCCAGTGCCGTGGCCGCGGCCAAGCACGAGGCCAAGATGCGGCGACGCTGAGGCTGAGATGGGCATGCGCATGAAACGTCATGAGAGTGTCACTGGGTCTTCCTAAGATGCATACCGCCTATCAAGTGATGGAAGAAGTTAGAAGTGATCGGCCGATCTGTAAGGGTCGGCCGAGCTTTTGTATGGGGTCGTTTCTCGCTTGCCCTGACGGGAAATCGCGCGGGCTCATGCTGGGCGTGAGGTCACGCGGCCATCTTTGTTCGATCTTGGCGGCGCTGATGTTTGCTCTTGTGAGCTTGGCACGAGCGCAGGACGCGGCCAAGGAGTCGAGTACGGATTCGTTCGGGATCGTCGTCAACCAGACCTTCACGCCGGGTGGCATGGAGTTCTACCGCCGCTTCACCGATTTTTGGCGAGAGAAACCCGATTTCGAAAAGTACAACCTGGTGATAGTTGAGCGCCCCTCGCGACGCTACGGCAACCTGATCTTCGTCGTCCAGGAACAGCAAGTGGTCTTCTCGGGCAACCTGCCGATCAAGGTCTCCGCGATCGGCGCACTGAGCTTGGATGCTGTCGAGAAGGTGAACGCGAACATCATCAGTCAGTCACTTCGCATGATCGGAGACGGTGGCGATCCGGACATGGCGAAGGATGGATTTTGAAAAGAAACAGCTGAGGCCTGAGCTAGTCAATGGATGAACTGAAGCGAACTCTGCGCGCGAGGCTATCGCCCTCGCTGGCGCGCTGCGGCCTGCTTTTGGCGGGACTGTCGTCGTGCCTGGCCGCCTCGGGCACGGAGCTGGTCTATGCGCCGATCAACCCTTCCTTTGTGGGTGGCAACCCGAACAACGCCTCCGCGCTGCTGTCCATTGCTGGAGCGCAGAACGGGTACAAGCCACCGACCCTGACGCCGCTGCAAAACTTCAACAACGCCCTGCAGCAGGCCATTCTCAATCGCCTGTCGAGCCAAGCGCTGACGACCATTTTCGGCAAGAACAGCACGCTGGTGCCGGGCACCTACGACACCGCCGGCTATTCGATCTCGATCACCGACACCGGCAATGGCAACCTCCAGGTCACGACGACCGACAAGACGACGGGCGCCCAGGTGTCCTTCAGCATCTCGTCGACCGATCTGAACGTCACGGGGCCCTGACGTGGGGTGGCTTGGTCAGCGGGCACGGGAGCAGGCCCGGACCCGTGCAGGGCATCTTGTTATTGTGGCCGCGCTGAGCGTGGTGGGCTGCGCATCGACGGTGCCGCCCTCGGGCGTCAAGTCCAATGCCAGGCTGACGCCGTCCACGGCCGTCACACGCGACCTGACGCAGCTGCCGCGCCCCAAGGCGCGCGTGCCGGTGGCGGTCTATGCCTTTCGGGACGAGACGGGCCAGTACAGGACTGCGCCGGACAGTGCCTACTCGACGCTGGTGACCCAGGGCGCGGCCACCATGCTGGTCAAGGCGCTGTGGGATTCCGGCTGGTACGTGCCGGTCGAGCGCGAAGGCCTGCAGAACCTGCTGACCGAGCGCCGCATCATCCGCGCCGCCGAAAGCTCGGCCGAGAAGGGCAAGCCGCTCTACAACCTGCCCAATATGATGCCGGCCAGCATGATCATCGAAGGCGGCGTGATCGCCTACGAAAGCAATGTGCGCTCGGGCGGCAAGGGGGCCAACTACCTCGGCATCGGCGCGAGCACGCAGTACCGTGTCGACCAGGTCACGGTCTCGCTGCGCAGCGTGGACGTGCGTTATGGCCAGGTCATGAATGCCGTCTCGGTCACCAAGACCATCTATTCCTACCAGCTCAATGCCAATATCTACAAATACGTGGCATATCAGAGCCTTCTGCAGGCCGAGACGGGCTTTGCCACCAACGAACCCGGCCAGTTGGCGGTGCGCGAGGCCATCGAGGCCGCCGTCATCCACCTGACCGTCGACGGCATCCGCGACCGCAACCTCGAACTGGCAGACATCAGCCAGTGGTTTTCGCCCATCGTCCAGTCCTATGTCACGGAACAGATGGCCAATGTGGACGGCAGCGTTCTCGAGGAAGGCGCGCTGGTGCCCATGCGACCTGTGATGCCCAGCCGCGAGCCCGTTGTGCCGTTGCCCTTCCTGGAAGACCCCCGCGTGCAAGTCGCCGCGGCGCGCGCCGCCCAGCCGGTCGCTTCGCCGCGGCCGACCGCCGCACCCGTGCAGGCCGCACCCGTGCAGGCCGCACCCGTGCAGGCCGTACCCGCGCCGACACAGCCTCCCGCTGCGCCCACGCCATCCACCACATCCGCGCCCGTTTCCAGCGCGCAGACCAGCGCCCCGATGCCCCTTCCCGTGGCGCGGCCCGCAGCGGTCGTGGCAGCGCCCGCTTCGGCCGCCGCACTGGCGGCGCCGATGGCCGCACCGGCCGGCAGCGCGAATCGCGCAGCCGCGGTCGCACCGGCTGTCCCGGTTGTCAGTAGCGTGTCACCCTCGCGCCCGGTGCCGCCGGCAGCAAGCCCGTCGCCGGCAGCAACCCCGTCGCCGGCAGCAAGCCCGTCGCCCGCAGCATCCGCCGCCAGCGCTGTGCGCGGCAAGCCCGAAGGCGATATCTTCGACTCGTATTGGAAGAATCGATGAAGAAGATGACGACCGGAACGAAAACTCGAAAGCCGCGGGCCGGCAACGCACGTCGCCAGGCCTTGACCCTGGCCGCGCTCGCGTCGCTGCTCGCTTGCCCGGCGATCGGCCACGCACAGACCGCGCCGGTGTCGCTCGGATCCAGCTTGCTTCGGTACACGGACATCGGCCAGGCCGACATCTTGCTCACCGCGGCCAGCATCCGCCAGAGCAATGGCAACAACCTCACCGGCACTATCGACCAGACACTGGACACCTCGTCCACTGACCGCACGGTCTACCCCATCGGCACCGGAAATATCGCCGACATCGAGCAGTCCGGCTCCTATATCCAGGCCAACCTGGTCCAGAACGGCAACCTCAATCGCCTGCGCGTGGTGCAGTCGGGTTCGAACAACAGCGTCAGCGCGACCCAGCTGGGCACGGGCAATGTGGCAGACCTGTCCCAGTCGGGCATGGAGAACTCACTCACCATCTATCAGAACGGCAACGGCAACCTCATCACGGCCACGCAGGTGGGCAACGGCACCGCCACGCTGCAGGAAATCGGCAACAACAACGTGATCACGATGAACCAGCCGCTCAACGGCAAGATAGTCAGCCTGACCATCATCGGCAACGGCCAGCGGATCACGGTGCCGACTCAATGAGCGACTCACTCCCCCACCGTTTCCAATAGCCAAGGCCCGTTCAATTGCTGGGCCTTGTGCTTGGTGCCTGCGGCGCACGGGCTGGACCGGGCCGCTGCCTTAGCGTAAGCAGACGGTGAACCCGTCTTGACGGCAGCTACGCAGATCAGCCCGGATCCGGCGATGCGACCCAGCGATGAGGCAACAGCTCGTCGATCCGGCTGGCAGGCTGCGCTGCTCTGGGCCGTAGGCCTCGCTCTGCGCCGCGAACTTCAAGCGCTTGAGCACGGCGTTCTCGTGCGAGAGCTTGTCGATGAAGGCCTGCTTGAAGGCCAGTTCGGCACGTGCTGCGCGCAGTGCTGAGCGCAGTTGTTCGATGTCTAGCGTGTCGAGGGCGTCGTCGGCGATCACGGGTGCTGACCGTGCCGACGATCGGGTCATATAGCCATCGGTAGACGCAGCAATTGCTAGAGCATCGTGATGACACCGGCCTCGCCGAGGCGCTGCCACGGCAAGCCCAGAACCAGTGCGTTGAGCTGCTCTGTCGTGAGCGCCAGCCTGCCGCCGACGCCGCGAGGCCAGATGAACTTGCCGAGGTTCAGGCGCCGCAGCCAGCCATACGCCGATGCCGTCATGCACCAGCACCTTCATGCGGTTGGCTCGGCGGTTCGCGAAGAGATACGCGTGGTAAGGGCGAGCGGCACCGAAGACGTTGACCACGCGTGTGAGCGCTGTGTCCGTTCCGGCACGCATGTCCAGCGGCTCGACCGCGAGCCACACCGCGTCGATGCGGATCACCGCAGCAGCTCACGGGTCCAAGCGGCAAGCTCCGCTGCAGCGCTCACCGGCCAAGTGAGCGCAATCGAGACGGCGCCTCGCTTGAGTTCGACCTGGATGTCAGCAGGGGCTGCAGTAGTCGCTGCTGGACTGGGAAGCGACAGAGCGAGGAACTCGCTTGTCTTGGCGACTGCGCGGCCAGAGCCTTCGCATGCGAGTTGTCGCCAGCGGTGCACGACGGTGGCATTGATGCAGTGGGCCATGGCCACCTGAGCCACCGACATGCCTGGCTCACAGCACTGCGCCAGCACCCGCGCCTTCATGGTCGCGCTGTGTCTGCGCCGGGTCTTCTTCTCGCTTGTCATCGCGTCCACCTGAGTTACGTGGACAGCATCCTTATCGCTCGCGAGCCGGGCTTCAAGACCACATTGCCGTACGAATACGCCTCAGCGTTGCAGGATCACCGCGCGGTTGCCGTTGCCGCTCTGGCTCACATAGGCCACGTTCTGGCCGGCCGCTTGGTAGAGCTGGATGCTGTTGTTAGATCCGTTCTGGAGCAGCGTGGCGCTGGCGCCGCCGAACTGTTGGGCCAGGATGGCGTTCTCCGAGCCGGACTGCTGCGCGCTGAACCGGTTGTCGTTGCCGCTCTGTGCCAGTTCCAGGTCGTTGCCGCTGCCATTCTGCGTGACCTCGGCCACGTTGCCGTTGCCGGTCTGCGCAATCACGGCACGGTTGCGCTGGCCGCTTTGCGTGATGTCGGCCACATCGTCGTTGCCTGATTGCGTGATCGAGCCGAAGTTGCTGTTGCCGGCGCCGTCTCCGGCATTGCCCGCCACTTGCTCGATGTTTGACAGATTGCCCAGGCCGGTCTGCGTGGACCAGGCGCCGCCCAGGTTGATGTCGGCGGCCAGCACTGGGGAGGCCATCAGGGCTGCGGCCAAGGCGATGGTGGCGCGCAGGACGGTGGTGTTGAGCTTGGTGTTCATGATCGGGCCTGTGAGCTGGTGTGCGTTGAACGCTTCAACACCAACTACGGCGCCGCTCAGGAGCGCGTAAGGACCGATTCGTGAACTTGTGGGCGGCCTGCCTCGCTTTGTTTTATCGAGCTCCGAGCGGGTAATCCCGCATCACTTTGAAAAGCGTGAATAGTCCACGGTTCATGGGACAGTCACAGTGCATTTCTATATTGCAAAGCACTGCAAGGGGCCTTGCGCAGCGTGGTGGGCGGGGCTCGAAAGAGGCGTGCCGGCCAAGATGCCGAGGAGCCCCCGCAGTACCCGATGGAAGCTGGCCCAAGTGTTTCGCGCGAAGCGCTCTGGGTGCATCAAACCAAAGTGCCTTTCAGTATTTTTCTTTCACCCTTTTTGAGAAAGTGCTCATCATGAAGATCAAGTCCCTCGTCGCCGCCGCTCTGGCTGTTGCCTCCCTGTCGGCTTTCGCTGACGACATCAGCCTGACGACGCTGACGGTCATCTCCGCTCCGCCCGCTGACGCCACCGTGATCGGCGGCGCCGTTGAGCCCCTGCTGGATACCAGCAACACGCTGAACAACAACAGCGCCGTCATCCAGCAGCTCGGTACTTCGACCAACGTGACCGCCGTGATCGACCAGAATGGCGCCACCACGTCGCTGGCCTGGATCTATCAGGACAACACTGCCGGCACCAACTCCGGCTCCGTGGCCTATATCCAGCAAGCTGCTACCACCAACGCCAAGGCCGTCATCCTCCAGCGCTGATCGCGGACCGGCTTTGTCCGGGACCACGATTTGAAGAACAAGAAAGCACGGTGCGGTCCCTGCCCGGATTGCCCGATCGTTTTCTCCCTGCACCGATTGCATGCCCCGCGATCGGTATTCGTCACCGAGTCAATGCTTCGATCGAGCCGCCACGCCTCATCAGGCCAGTGGTACGAAGCTCCGCATGTACGGACTGCGCTCGCAACAAGAACTCCCGCCATTGCATGCAAGAACTGATCATCCTCAGTCGCGAAGAGGGGGAGAGCCTGGTGCGCGCCATAGAGAACGGCCTGTACGTTCGTCTGCTGCGCCAGCTTTTCACCTGGAGCCAAGGGGCCTTCGGCGCCTTGCTGCCGCATGGCCTCATGGTCTGTGCGCACCTGGACGAAGATGATCGCGTGCTGCGCATGGAATGCCTCAACGCCGTGCCGCGTGATGCCGAATCGTTGCGCCGACTGTGCGATGCCGAGCAGGGTCTGGTTGTGCGCATCGTGCGTCATTGCCGTCAATTCGGACTGCTGGGCTATCGCGCCCATGTCGAACCCATAGACGGCCAGTCGCATCCGGCCGAAACCGGAGTCGCTTGCGATTACGAGGCCGACCCGACGCCCCAGAGTTACGCGGCCTCCCTGGCCGACCTGCAACACTCGCTCGGACGTGAGCGATTGCGCAATGCCCTGGTCGGCGGCACTGAGCGCCTTTACGGTGGTGCCACCTTTTTTGCCTTCTTCGAAATGCCGAGCGCGCCAACGGAGCGGCATGAATTCTTTCTCCATCTGCTCGTGCCCCATCTGCACCAGGCCTTCCTGCGCATCATTGCCAATAGCGAGATGCTGGGCCAAGGCACTGGCGTCGTGCATCGTCCGATTTCGCCCCAGTCACCCCTGACGGCGCGAGAGCTCGAGGTGATGAGCTACCTGTTGGTTGGCAAGACCAATGTCGAGATTGGCATGATCCTGGGCCTCAGCTCGCTCACGATCAAAAACCACCTGCAGAAGATCTACCGCAAACTCAGCGTGAGCAACCGCGTCCAAGCCATGGCGCGGGCCCATGAGCTCAAGATCCTGCCGCAGGGTTCGCAGATGCGATCGTCCAGAGTCGGCGCAACCGCACGCCGCGGCGCGTGATCCGAACGGACTAGTTGTCCTGGTCCGAATCTCCTGTTTTCAGTCCCCTCGCCAGCGTCGGCCTGTCGCATTGCGTGAATAAAGTCACGTTCACTGCGGGGCTGGTGCAAATGACATCGACCGCACGTGACAGGTGATGCTCTGGGCAGAGGGGATCGTCTGAGTGTTGGGGTCCGGGGGCATCCGGACGCCTTCACGATCAGGTTCTCAGCAAATTTCATCCAAATCAATCAACCTCCAATTGGGACTCCCCGTCATGAAACTCAAGACCTCCCTGATCGCCGGCGCCGCCCTGGCCGTCTGCTCGATCTCTTCCTACGCCGCTGGCGGCCTGAACACCGCAGCCTGCACGGCCGCCATCGTCGACGGCACCACCGCTGCGGCACTCGTCAACAACTGCGAACCGGCGGCCACGCTGTTCGTCGGCGGCGCTTCGACGATGTCGGGCAGCATCGCCACGATCTTGAACACCGCCATCTTCGACACCACGAAGATGACCCCGATCGTCGTGTCCGAGCCTTCGCCTGCCGTGACCCCGGCCGGCCTGAACGGCAACGTGAAGTACTACGTGGGTATCGCCCAAGCTGGCCTGCCCACGGTGGGCGGCAAGCTGGTTTTTGCGATCTACAACTACAACAATGGTTCGGCACAGGGCGCCTCGCAGCTGCTGAGCGCAGTGCCGAAGCTGTCTGCCAATACCGGCCCGATGGCCATCCCGGAGGCTGATGTGCTGTTCGTCGGTCCCGCGAAGGACGCCAACACGCCCGGCGGCACCACCCCGAACACCTGCACCGGCACGTCTGCGACCGCTGTGACTTGCAGCTCGCATACCACGCAGCAACTCGCCCTGGCGCTGATGGATGTCCGTGCTGAGGAACTCTATGCGATCTACCCGGCTGCGGCCAAGGGCAAGCTGTCGTCGCTGACCGAAGTTCCCCTGTTCCTCGAATCCTTCGCCGTGGGCGTGAGCGATCCGCTGTACAAGGCCCTGCAGGAGAAGAACTTCGGTGCTGGCTCGGCCTGTATCGGTGACTTCGCGACCCCGGCTTGCCAGCCCTCGATTTCGCGCACCGACTACAGCAGCCTGGTGATGAGCGGCGGCTCGATCAAGCAACTGGGTGACCTGGTCGGCGCCAGCAACCAGACCGTCGCCAGCGACGGCCTGAGCGACCACGTTCTGCACGTGGCCCGCCGCGACGACCTGTCGGGCACGCAAGCTGCTTCGAACATCTACTTCGTCGGCGGCCAGTGCGAAGGCAATGACCGCAACTCGGCCACCCTGCTCGGCCAGCCCAACGCCTACTTCAATGCCAAGAGCATCGACGCGGCTGTCATGAAGGCCGGCGGCCTGCTCGGTGGCCTGGCCATCCGCACTCACGGCGACGCCGAGAGCGCCAGCCTGATGGGCCTGGACATCCAGGCCAACCCGGCCGGCGGCCAGGTCAAGACGGCCCTGTCCTCGACGACGAGCTACGCGATCGGCGTGCTTGGCACCGGCGGCGGCGGTGCGATCGCCAGCGGCCATGGCCGCCTGATCAAGGTGGACGGCATGAGCCCGAACTTTGACGGCACGAACTTCGCCAACGCTGCTGCCACTCGCAACCAACTGGCTTCGGGTGCCTACAACTTCGGCACGGTCATGCACGCTGCCTACGTTCCTGCCAATCTGGCCAAGGACAAGACGGGCCAATCCGGCATGGTTCAGGCCATCATCTCGGCCTTCCAGAACTCCAACAACTCGAACGTGTCCGGCGTCGCTTACCTTGACGGCACGACCACCGGCGTTGTGGCCCAGCAGTCGAAGGTGACGCGCACGGATTCGAACGGCAAGGCCAACAACTGCTCGCCGATGCACCGCCTGTAAGCAGCGCATCGGGCTCGGGGCACGGCGCTGCCGTCGGTGCCCCGTGCCAGGAGTTTTTTCAACGGCCGTCGGCCTCAAAAGTCGGTGGCCGTTTCCATTGCTTCGGCCGGTGACGTCATGCGCATGTCACGGCGTCTGGGCACAGTCCTCAATCATGAAATATTCACGCCCGCAGACCTTGCGGACAGCCAGTTTTTTGCCCTCGCAGGCGGACCTTGTGTCCGCTTGCTTCGTCTTGTCGTGGGCACTGCTCGAGGCGGGCGGGGCGCAGGCACAGACGCAAGCGCAAACGCAAACGCAAACGCAGACCGCGCCCACGCCGGCTGCCAGTGCCGCAGCGAACCGCGCCGTGCCGCATTTCGATGTCTATCAATACGTGGTCGAAGGCAATAGCGTGCTGGCCACGACCGACATCGAGGCTGCAGTGTCCGACTACCTCGGACCGACGCGCACACTGGCCGATGTCGAGGCTGCGCGCACTGCGCTGGAGAAGCGCTATCACGATGCCGGCTACCTCACGGTGCTGGTGTCGATCCCGCCACAAAAGGTCGACGAGGGCGAGGTGCGCCTGAAGGTCACCGAGGGCGTGGTCGAGCATGTCAAGGTGGCCGGTGCGCAATACAACCTGCCGAGCGGGATCAAGTCGCAAGTCAGTGAACTGGCCGAGGGCAATGTGCCCAATTTCAACAAGGTGCAGGAGCAACTGGCCGAGGTGAACCGGCGTGCCGACGCACGCGTCACACCCGTGCTTCGCGCGGGCCCGCTGCCCGGCGCTGTTGACGTGCAGCTCGATGTCGACGACCAACTGCCGCTGCATGGCTCGGTCGAGGTCAACAACCGCCAGACCCCCAACACCACGGCCGAGCGCGTGGCGGCTTCGCTGCGTTACGACAATCTGTGGCAACTCGGGCACAGCGTGGCGCTGAACCTGCAGGTAGCGCCGGAGCGCGTCAAGGATGCGCGCGTCGCCTCGCTGACCTATGTGTTGCCCACCGGCGTGGGCGGCGATGCGCTGACCCTCTACTCCGTGCACTCTCGCAGCGCATTCGCCAGCCTGGAGAACGCGCCGGGCCTGGGGCTGCTCGGCAACTCGGACACCTTCGGCATCCGCTACACGCGGCCGCTCAGCGCTGACCGCGATCTCCAGCAGACCCTGGCCGCGGGCCTCGACTTCAAGAACATCCGCCAGACCCTGGTGCTGCAAAGCGGCGAGGGTACGGGTGCGCCCATCGACTACGCGCCGCTGGCCTTCAGCTACAACCTCAACCTGCCGGGCGACGAGCGAAGCACGGCGCTTGACCTCATCAGTGCCCTGGGCCTGCGCGGCCTGTTCGGCAACAGTGAGGAAAGTTTCCAGGCCAAACGCGCGGGCGCCTCTGCCAGCTACCTGACGCTGCGCATGGGCCTGCAGCACAGCGAGCCCGTGATGAACCAGTGGTCGCTGTTCGGCCGCGTCGAGATGCAACTGGCCACAGGCCCGCTGGTACCCACCGAGCAGATGGTGATCGGCGGCGCCGACAGCGTGCGAGGCTATCTCGAAGGCGAGCGGGCCGGTGACTACGGTCTGCGCATGTCCATCGAGCTGCGCACGCGCTACTACCAGCCGGGTGGTCCGGCCTCGGGCTGGCGCCTCAACGGCCTGGCCTTCTTCGACGCGGCGCGCGCCAGCATCCTGCGCCACATCGAGCCGCAGCCGGCTTCCTACACGCTGGAGGGCAGCGGCGTGGGTCTGCGCCTGAGCGCGCCACACGGGATGAGCCTGGACATGGATGCCGCCGTGGCACTGCGCGACGGTGACACGACCAAGGCCCACTCGACGCGTCTGCATGCACGCGCCGTCTGGGGCTTCTGAGCTGACGCACATCATGGACCGCAGACCCCAGCGCTCATCCCCTCAACGCCATGTACGGCGTGACGTGGCACCGTCTTGGTCGCCGGCCCTTCAGGCGGCGGTGTTGCAGCTGTGCGGGCGCGTGCGCAGCGCCAGCCTGGCCAGCGTGTCGACCCTGCTGGCGTTGCAGGTCCTGGGTCTGGCTCAGGCCTGGGCGCAGACCACGCCGCTGCGCATTCCTACCACCGCGCTGCCCAGCGGCAACACGCAGCGCAGCGGCACGGCCATTCAGTACAGCACGGGCGTCAACACGGCCAATGGACAAGCCACCGGCACCATCCGGCAGACCGACGCCACCAACATCGTCAACTGGCAGACCTTTGACGTCGGCTCGGCGGCCACGCTGAACATCGTCCAGCCCTCGAGCAGCGCGGTACTGCTCAACGTGGTGGCGGGCGGTGCCTTCCAGAACAAAACGCTGATCGAGGGCGTGCTCAACGCCAACGGACACGTCTACCTCTACAACCCCAACGGCATCATCTTCGGCAAGACCGCCACGGTCGATGTCAACAGCCTGATCGCGAGCACGCTCAAGTTCGACGAGTCGCGCGTCACCGGCGGCCTGCTCAAGCAGAGCGGCACGCCGGTGCTCGGCACCGACCCCACGCTCACGCAACGCGCCGGTGCCATCACCATCGAGGGCGACGGGACGCAGCAGGCCAGGATCAGCGCGCAGAACGGTGGCCTGCTGATGTTCGCGGCGCCGCAAGTCAGCAATTCAGGCAGGGTCAGCGCGCCGGACGGCCAGGTCATCCTGGCGGCCGGCGACAGCGTCTACCTGGCGGCGCCCAACACGGCGCAGACCGGCAGCACGCTGCGCGGCCTGGTGGTGGAGGTGGCCAATGCCACGAGCAACGGCAGCGCCAACACGAGCACGGCCGAGAACGCACCCACCGGCTCTATTGACGTCGGGCACGGCAACGCCACGATGATCGGTTACGCGGTCAATCAGAACGGCCGCGTGAGCGCCGAGACCTCGATCAACCTGAACGGCTCGGTCTACCTGTTTGCACGCGACCAGGCGCAGGTTAGCGCCGGCCAGCTCAGTGCCACCCGCACCGGCGTGCTGACGCTCGGCACGGGCAGCGTCACCGAGGTGATCGCTGACACGATCAGCACGGACACCATCCCGACCGGCAGCGCCTTTGCGCGCTCGGACGTGCGTCTGCATGGCCAGACCATCACCCTGCAGCCGGGCGCCGCCATCGTTGCCCCAGGCGGCAACGTGTCGGTGCTGGCCGAGACCCTGTATGCGCAGGACCCCGGCGTTTACGCTGACCCGCGCAGCGACAACACGCGCATCGACATCGGGGCCGGCAGCGTCATCGATGTCTCGGGCAGCACGGGCGCCGTCGTGCCCATGGAGAACAATGTCGTTTCGGTCAATCTGCGCGGCACCGAACTGGCCGACAACCCCGTGCTGCGGGCCTCGCCGCTCTATGGCCAGACCGTCCAGGTCGACATCCGCAAGGGCACACCGATCGCCAATGTGCAGGGCTGGCTCAGCCAGGTGCCGACCACCTTGGGACAGCGCAATATCTCGGGCGGCACGGTCAGCCTGCTGTCCAACTCGTCCATCATCCTGCGCCAGGGCAGCCAGATCGATGTGAACGGTGGCTGGTACGACTACGCCGGCGGTTACGTCAACACCTCCAAGCTCCAGCTCGGCAGCGGCCTGGTCGACGTGGGAGCCGCGCAGGCCGGCGTGGCCTACACGGGCGTGGTCAATGTGCCCAATAGCGCGGCCAATTACGAGGCTGGCTACACCCAGGGCGGCAGCGCGGGCTCGGTGATCCTGTCGGCGCCACTGCTGGTCATGCAGGGCAGCCTGAGCGGACAGGTGACGCGCGGCATCCACCAGCGCGACCCCGGCAGTTCCGGCTATCCGCTGGGTGGTCAATTGCAGGTTGGCACGCTGAGCGACAACCTGCTGAGCAATGTGCTGGGCTGGTACGGCCAGGCGCCTGGCACGTCCGCGCGCTTCGAGCAGGACGGCCTGGTGCAGCTGACCAGCCTCTCGGGCACGCTGCCCGACGCGCCGGCGGTGGGGGCCGCCTTCGACCCGAGCGACCGCGGGCAGGCACAACTCGCCGCGGCGCTGCAGATCGACCCGACGGCACTCGGCCGCGCCGGCTTCAGCCGCCTGGCCGTGACGACGACCGGCAATATCGAGGTCGACCAGGCCATCGCTCTGCAGCCCGGCGGCAGCCTCGCCCTGACGGCGCAGACGCGCCAGCAGCGCTACAGCGATGAGATCCGGGTGCCTCTGGGCGGTCACGTGGAGGTGGCCCAGTCCATCACTGCGCCTTCGGGCAGCGTGTCGATCAACGGTGCGGCCGTGGACGTGGCCGACGGCGTCAAGCTCAGTACGGCCGGCCTGTGGACCAACGACACTGTGCCGGCGCCAGGCAGCGTGGATGCTGCGGGCAATGCCATCGGACCGGTGGCTGTTGGCGGTGGTTCGGTTTCGATCGCGGGCCAGTTGCTGCAGATCGGCAAGGAGGTCACGATCGATGTCTCCTCCGGCGCCTGGGCCAAGGCCAGCGGCAGTTTGCAGGTGGGCCCGGGTGGCACGATCAGCCTGCAGGCCATGCCGCTGGATGGCTCGCTGGCCAGTGTGCAGGCCTCCGGCCTGACCCTTGGCACGGGCCTGCAGCTGCGCGGCTATGGCTTCGGCAACGGCGGGCAGCTCAAGCTGGCCACGCGTTCGCTCATGCTGGGCGACGTGGGATTGGCCGGCCTGAGCGCCGGCACGCTGGAGCTGGGCTCGGCCTTCTTCCAGCAGGGCGGGTTCGGCAGCTACAGTCTCAGCGCCGTGCAAGACCTGACGGTGGGCGCGGGCCAGACCCTGGCGCCACAGCAGAGCAATTACGCCTTGCTGCCTTCGGCGTGGTCCCAGGCCGGCGGCACGATGTCCGGCGTGGCCACCATCGCGAGCTACGGCCTCGCCGGCTCGAGCACTACGCGCTCGGCCACCAACCTGACGCTCAACGCGGGCACCGCAGCGGCCCTGCTCGGCCAGCCGCAGGGGCGACTGATCCTGCAGGCGGGTTCGGCCATCGACCTGGATCCGGGCGCTCGCCTCAATCTCTATGCCGGCGGCAACATGGACTTCGAGGGCGCGATCAGTGCGCCGGCCGGCAACGTGCTGATCAGCTCGCAGCCCTTCGTGGCGGGCACGAACCCCACGCCGACCCTGTGGTTCGGCAAGACTGCGTCCATTGCCGTCGACGGCAGCACGGCGCGCATCTACACGGGGGCCAACGGCCTCAGCACGGGCGATGTGCTGGATGCAGGCAGCCTGCGCATCGGCGGCCAAGTGCAGGTCGACGGCTCTGGCAACCAGACTCTGGAGCCGGCCCCCGGCGCCATCGTGATGAACCAGGGCGCGGTGTTCAGCGCAGCGGGCGTTGGCGTGGGCGGCAACGTGACACTGCTCAATGGCCAGGGTCAGCTGGTGTCGGTGAACAACCTGGCCTCCAACGGCGGCAGCATCGAGGTTCGCTCGGGCCTGGCGCTGGAACTGCTCGGCAGCTTCAAGGGTGGCGCCGGCGCCGGCGCCCTGGGTGGCAGCCTGACCCTGGACCTTGAGAACAGCACCGGGCCTTTCGACATTCGCCAGAAGAGTGCTATCGCTGACGTGCTGAGTCAGTTCGGCAAGCAGACGCTCGCCAGCTACTCGCCGGGCAGCGGGAGTGGCCTCGTGATGGCCGACAGCCTCAACGCCGGCAACTTCGCGCAACTGGACTTGCGCAGCCAAAGCAGCCTGGCCTTCGGCCTGGGCAATGGCAACCTGAGCCTGAGCGCGACCAAGGCCGTGATCCTGGACGCGCCGACCCTACTGTCCGACAGCGCGGCACTGACCGCCGACCAGGCGCAGCTGCAGGCGAACGCCCTCGCCACCATCGAGGCGCAGAACCGTGCCAGCGGCACCTCGCAGACCCAGGCGCAGCTCACCGCCGCTGCCAGCGCCCTAGCGGCCCAGCAGTTCCTGACGTCGAGCGTGACGCTCGACAACACGGCCAAGATCAGCATCAGCGCGCCCTATGTGCGCCTGGGCGACAGCTCGGCCACGCAGACCTATTACCCCGCCGGCGGCGTGGCCGTGGTCGGCGGCAGCCGGCCAGCTCTCGCCGGCAATGCCGCGCTTTCGGTGTCGGCCGACACCATCGACCTGCTGGGCAATGTGGCCACACAGGGCTTCGCCACCACCGCGCTGTCGGCCACGCACGACCTTCGCTTCGTGGGCGTGCCCTATGCCGATCCCAACACTGGCGCGGGCAATGGCACGCAGAACGGTTCGCTGTGGACCCGCGGCAGCCTGCAGCTCAGCAGTGCGCAGGCCTACCCGACCACGCTGAGCGACTACCTGCTCGTCGCGGGTACCAGCACCAATCCCAACTCCGGCGGCATCACCGAGGGCTCGGGCACGGTGTCCTTCGCGTCGAGCGGCGCCAACCCCGGCCCCGTGTTCTCGGCCGGTGGCTCGGTCACCGTCTATGCCACTCACATCGTGCAGGCCGGCCAGTTGCTGGCGCCCTTCGGACAGATCACGCTGGGCAATATCAGCAGCTCGGTCGACGCCAATCTCACTGCCGACCTCAGCTATGCCGCGGGCAGCGTGACCTCGGTGGCCGGGCAGGGGGCTGTGCCCTTCGGCAGCGTGGCCAATGGCAGCGTGCCCACCGCCAGCACCTGGAGCGCGCAGCTGCAGGACGGCTCGAATGTGGGCATCACCCAGAACCCGGTGGCCGGCGCGGCAACGCCCGAGCGTTATCTGCCCACCAAATCCATCGTGTCGCGCGCCGCCCAGATCAATGTCGCGGCCGGTGCCCAGCTCGACATGGCCGGGGGCGGCTCGATGTTCGCCTACGAGTTCACGCCGGGCAGCGGCGGCTCCTCCGATGTGCTGAACAACGCCAACACCTTCGCCATCCTGCCGGGCTATGCGAGCAAGGCGGCGCCGGTGGACGGCGGCTATGGCAGCGCAGGCCTGCAGGTCGGCGATGCCGTCTGGCTGTCTGGCATGGGCAGTCTGCCTGCCGGCTACTACACCTTGCTGCCGGCTCACTACGCGCTGCTCCCGGGCGCCTACGCCATCACCGCCGTGGCCGGCACGCGCAATATGGCCGCGAGCTCCAACGTCGTCGAGGCCGACGGCTCCATGCTGATTGCCGGCACGCAGGCTGACCTCGGCTCGGGCATCAGGCGGACGCAGACGCAGGGCTTCCTGCTGTCCTCCAATGCGGTGGTCAACACCAAGTCGCAATTCTCGATCTACGACTTTGGCAGCTACTTCAGTGCCAAGGCCAAGGCGGCCTCGCAGGCCATGCCCGAGTTGCCGGTCGACGGGGGCCACGTGGTGTTCGACGCCACCGGCGGCAACGCCAACGCGCTGCAGTTGAGCGGCAGCGTGAACCTGGCCGCGGCACAGGGCGGGCAGGCCGGCATCGCCGACCTGGTGGTTCCCAATCTCGAGATCACCTCCGTGGGGGGACCAGGCACCAGCAACACCGTCGATCTGTCGGTCGACCAGCTCAATCAATTGCAAGCGCGCAGCTTGTTCATCGGGGCGATCCGCAGCTTCGCCAAGGATGGCAGCGGTGTGGTCAACCTCACGGTGGGCAGCGGCCAGCTCATCCTGGCCAATGACTCGGCCCACGCCCTGACAGCCCCCGACCTGCTGCTGGCGGCCGCCGGCACGCTGACTCTGCAACCCGGGGCCGCGCTGCGCGCCACCGGCAGCATGGGCAGCGGGCTGGGTACGCTCGAGGTTGGTACGGCGGGCGCGCTGCTGCGCGCCTCGAGCCAGATCCAGGACGACCCACTGCGCACCGGTGGCAGCAACACCGGCGGCACTCTGCTGATCGGCAGCGGCGCCACTGTGAGCACCACAGGCTCGCTCTCGCTCGACGCGGGCACTCGCATGAGCCTGGACGGCACACTGAGCTTGCCCAACGGCGGCGCGCTGAGCCTGGCCGCGCCGAGCATCAATGTGGGCGACCTGACGCAGCTGGCGTCCGGCAGCGCCGGCCTGGGTCTGGCCAACGACTTGTTGCCGCACTTCGACAACCTGTCGCGCCTGAGCCTGAACAGCTACGGCCGTCCCATCTTCTTCTGGGGCGACGTGCAGCTCGGCAGTGCGAGGCTCGAGCAGCTCAACCTGATTGGCGCCGGTCTGGTCAGCGATGGCGGCAATGTCAACATTCAAGCGCGCAATCTGCGCATGGAAGGCAGCTCGGCTACGGCGCCCGACCCCATCCCGGGCGGCTATGGCACGCTCACCGTGCAGGCCGACACTATCGCGTTGGGCAGCCAGACCTTTGCTTTGCGCGGCTTCTCCGATGCCTCCTTCACTGCCAACGTTCAGCTGCTGGCTGACGGCCGCGCTGGCGTACTCGATGCCGACCAGCAGCTCGACCTATCGGCCTCGCTGATCACGGGCAGCAAGGGCAGCAGCGCCACATTCTCGGCTGGCAGCAGTCTGATCTTGACGCAAACGGGATCGGCGCCGGCCACCGCCGCGCCCGGCCTCGGAGCTAGCCTGAGCTTCCAGGCCCAGGACCTCTACAGCAACGCCTACGTGGCGGCGCCTTCGGGCCAGGTGGGCATGAGCGCCAGCGAGCTGCTGTGGCTGGCCGGCGGCCAGGTCTCGGTAGCGGGCCGGTCAACCGCCTTCGGCTCGACCACGGCGGCGTCGCCGGGCGGCACCCTGGCGCTGAGCGCGCCGACGCTTCAGGTCGACCCGGGCACCACACTCGACGTTTCGGCCCAGGGCGCGGCCGCGGGCCTCCTACAAGTAGCTGCGCAGACGGGCCTGAAACTGCAAGGCAGTCTGCTCGGTAGCGCCACGGCAGCCGCCGACGGCAGCCTGCCCGCCCAGGGCCAGTTCCAACTGAGCTTCGCCGGCGCGGCGGCGCAGGATTTCGGTGCCTTCAACGCCATGCTCAACCGTGCCGGCTTCACGCAGTCGCGCCAGTTCCGCTATGGCAGCGGCACGGTCAGCCTGGGCGGCAGTGACCTGATCACGGCACGGCAGGTGTCGATCGCGGTCGACAACGGCGATATCCAGATCGACGGCCAAGCGGTGATCGATGCCTCGGGCCCGGCCGGCGGCAGTATTGCGCTCTACGCGGCCCAGACCCAGGCCGGCGGCAGCGATGGCCGCATCAGCCTCGGCGGTCAGGCCCGCTTGCTGGCGCGCGGTACCGGCAGCCCCACCGACACGGCGGGCTCGCTCGGCAACGGTGGCACGGTGCTGCTGTCCTCGGCCAATGCCGACGGCGGCGCGGCGAGCAGCGTCAACGGCGGCGCGAGCCTCAGCCTCAGCGGTGGCAGCATCGATGTGTCGGGCGCCACACCCGACCGCAACGGCAGCGTGACCTTGCGTGCACCGCGCACGGCCAGCGGCACCGATCTGGCGGTGGCCAGCCTGACCACGCAAGTGCTCGGCAGCGCGCAGACGGTGCTCGAAGGCGTCAAGGTCTACCAGGCCGGCACGATCTCCGAGCAGGCTGACTCGGCCACCAATCTGGACGCCACCCCCAACGGCCGGATGTACCAGGACGCCGCGCTGCTGGGTGCCAACCAGGCCGCCGTGCTGGCGCGCCTGCAGGCGCCCACGGCGCAGCTGCGTCCGGGTATCGAGGTGCAGTCCGCAGGCAGCCTCAACGTTTCGGTCAACGAATTCGCCGCCAATGCGGCCGACCGCGGCTGGAACCTTGACGCCTGGCGCTTCGGCGGTCAGCCCATCAACCTGACGCTGCGTGCTGCCGGCACCCTGGACATCGTCGGTTCGATCAGCGACGGCTTCATCAAGCCGAGCAGTGGCGCGCTGGGCATGCCCGACTGGGCGCTCGACAGCGGCGCCTCGGCCAGCATCATGCTGGTCGGCGGGGCTGCCCTGGGCGCCGCGCGGACGAGCGATGTGGTGGCGGGCGCCGGCGACGTGCGCGTGGACTTCGCCGGGCGCACGCCCGACACCGGCACACCGATCAAGGTGGCCGGCAGCACGCAGGTGGTGACGCAGAACCCGAATGCTCCGCTGACCAACACCGACGCGCCGGTGGCCCTGGTGCGCACCGGCACCGGCAGCATCAGCATGTCCTCGGGCCGCGACGTGGTGCTGGGCCTGGCCCCCTTCTACGTCAGCGCCGCAGCCGATGAAACCGTGGACACGCCCGTGCTCTACGACGCCACGGGGTCCAATTTCAGCTACCTGGTCTCGCTCTACGGTGCCTCGGTCTATACCGCCGGCCGGGCGACGGCGGCCAACGCCGCCGGCTTCGCGCTGCCGCAGAACCAGCTCAACACGCATTACGGTGCCTCGGTGGGCCAGATGAGCCCCGCCGTGTTCGCCAGCGGTGGTGGCGCGCTCGATGTGAGTGCACTGCGCGACGTGCTTGGCGCCCAGAACGCCACGGCCTGGTACTACCGCAACGGCGACGGAGTCGCCGCGCAGCCGGCCAACCCCACTGCCAAGCCACCCGTGGCCGCTACGCCGGCCCAGCCGGGCACGCTGGTGCCGCTGTCGCAGGTGGTGCCGCAACTGGTCGACGGCTGGTTGTTCCGCCAGGGCCGCAGCAGCACTGATGCCAATGGCAACGTCAGCTTCGAAGTGCTGTCCACGGGCAACACGCTGAACACGGCATGGTGGAGCCGCCCCGACTACTTCGGCACCGGCCTGGCCACCTTCGCGGGCGGCGACCTCACCGTCAGCGCGGGCCGCGACGTGAGCAATTTGTCGGCCAGTACGGCCACCAATGCCTTCGCGCCGACCGCCGGGGCCGCCCCGGTGCAGCGCGGCGGCGGCGACTTGCAGGTGGTGGCCGGCCGCGACGTGGTGGGTGGCCAGTTCTATGTGCAGAAGGGCCAACTGACGATCCAGGCCGGCGGCGCGCTCACGCAGGGTCTGCTGGAGCCAGCGAGCTCGGTCGGCACGGCGGGCAGCGGCCTGAATCCCATCCTGGCCCTGGGCGATGCCCAGGCCAGCATCACCGCGGGCCAGTCGCTGGCGCTGGAGACGGTCTACAACCCCACCATCACCGAGCAGAGCCTCTACAACCAGACGCTGCCCGGCCTGACCAGCCCGCTCTACGACCCCTCGTCGGCCTGGAACCCCAGCGATCCGCGCGCCGATGCGCGCCTGCGCCTGGCGCAGTTCAGCAACTTCCTCAGTTATGGCAGCGACAGCGCGGTGGACCTGATGTCGCTGTCCGGCGGCGTGCTGCTGAGCGCCAATGCCAGCGGCGTGGCCTCGGCCGGCCTGTGGGTCATTCCCGACCACCTGGGTACGGTGGCCCCGACGGCAGGCTTCCCCCTGCTCTACACGCTGATGCCGGGCAGCCTGCGCGCCGTGGCCCTGGGCGGCGACGTGGTGACCGGCGGCAGCTTCATGCTCGCCCCCGCGCCCAGCGGCCAGTTCGACCTTCTGGCCAAGGGTTCGGTGCACCTGAACAACATCTCCAACTCGCCGATCACCATGATCGACGCAGACCCCGCGAGCCTGTCAACGGTTGAGGCGCCGCGCGTCATGAGCGCCGTGGACATGAGCGTGCTGACCGGCACGGCCACCAGTTCGCTGGCGGCCCACATGCAGGGCGGCCTGCATGCCAACGACAGCCAGCCGGTGCAGGTGGTAGCCCTCAACGGCGACGTGACCGGCGACCCGCAGGCGGTGACCTCGCTGTCCGTGCCCAAGTCGATCGAGGTCGTCGCCGGCCGCGACATCGTCGACTTCGGCCTGCGCGTGCAGCACGACAGCGCCACCGACGTCAGCCTGCTGCAGGCGGGCCGCGACGTGCTCTACACGACCCAGGCCAATGGTGCCGGCGGCGCGCCCAGCCAGGTGGCTGTGGTGGTCGGCGGCGGCGGCCGTTTCGACATCGTGGCCGGCCGCAATGTCGACCTGGGCAACAGCACGGGCGTGGACACCCGTGGCAACCTCGACAACGCCTACCTGCCGGTGGGCGGTGCCAGCGTGCGCGTGGCTGCGGGCACGCATGGGCCCGACTACGCCGGTTTCGTGGACTTCTACACGGCTTATGGTTCGGCTGGCGTTGCCACCTCCGCCGAGTTGCTGCAGCTGGCCAGCTTCATGTCGCAGCCGACCACCCTCGGCGCCGGCACGGCAGCCGGGGCGCAAGCCGACTATGCCTACTTCCTGACGCTGGGCACGACGCAGCAGGCGCGCTTCCTGGCGCAGGCGCTCCTGCCGGCTGGCTTCGCGGCGGACGTCAATCACCTGCCTGCTTTCTCGCAATGGCCCGATGCCATGCGCAATCAACTGGCCAGCTATCTCGACGGTCTGGGCGTGCGCAAGGGCCCCGAGCAGCTGTGGGCCGCACTGCATGAGCTGCCGAGCGCGCAGCAGCAACAGTACTTCAAGGCTGAACCGGACCTGGTCGCGCGCCTGCAAGCCAGCGACGCGACGCTGCATCAGGAGCTGGCCAGCCAGGATGTCGCCGACCTCGACAAGGCCTTCTTCGCCAGCCTGATCGAGACGGGCAAGCTGGGCCAGAAGGACAGCAGCGGGCATGTGATCAACAGCTCGCTCAAGTACTTCGACGCGCTGATCGCCAGTCTCTTTCCCGATGCGGCGAGCTCAGCCGGCGGCGACATCTCCCTGTTCGGCAGCCAGTTCAAGACCGAGCAGGGCGGCGCGATCACGCTCTACGCACCGGCCGGCTCGGTCTACGCCGGACTGACCCTCGGGTACCCGGGCAAGACCGACTCGGCCCAGGGCATCTTCACCGTCAGCGGCGGGTCCATCAGCTCGTTGGTGCAGAACGATTTCCTGGTCAATAAGGGCCGCGTGTTCACGCTGGGTGGTGGTGACATCACGCTGGTGTCGCAGGACAAGGACATCGACGCCGGCAAGGGCTCCAAGACGGCCGCGTCGGCACCGCCGCCGGTCATCACGGTCGACCCCAACGGCAGCGTGCGCGTTGACGTGGCCAACTCGATCACCGGCTCGGGCATTGCCACGCTCAAGACCAATCCGAGCGAGGCGGCGGGCAATGTCTACGCCATCGCGCCGCGCGGCGTGTTCGACGCCGGCGACGCGGGCGTGCGCTCGAGCGGCTCGGTCGAGATCGTGGCGCCGGTGGTGCGCAATGCCGACAACATCAATGCCGCCGGCCCAGTGGTCGGCGCCTCGACGGCGGTGGCCGCGCCCGCTGTGGTACCGGTGGCGCCAGCCAACACGACGACTGCCAAGGACGAGGACGTGGTCAAGGCCGCCACCGGCGCCTCGTCCGGTGCCAACAACCTGACGGTGACCGTCGAGACGGTGGGATTCGGAGAGGGCTGCGACGACAGCGATCCGAACTGCAAGCCCGACAACGACGACCCTAAGAAGCGCAAGAAGCCGCCCGACTCCAAATGAAGCAAACCGCCAGACCCGACCCTCAGGCTGAGCCGCAACGATTCACCATGACGCACCCTGACCCGAAGCCCGCCTCCTTCCTGCCTGTCGTCGGCCGCGCACGTAGCCTGGCGCTGAGCCTCGGCCTGCTGCTGGCGGCGCTGACCCTGCCCGTGTCCGGCGCCTCGGCGGCCGACTGGGCGCACAAGAAGAAGATTGGGCTGGACACCACGGCTGACGGCGCCAATCTTGCGGAAGAAGTGCAGCTAGTGGCGGTGCCCGTGCGCCTGCACAGCGGTGACTTCAACTTCAAGGAGGCCAAGCCCGACGGTGCCGACCTGCGTTTCTTCGCCGCCGACGGCAAGACGCCACTGAAGTCCCACCTCGAAAATTACGACGCCGCCAACGAGTTGGCCACGGCCTGGGTCACGCTGCCCAAGCTCGCCGCCAACAGCAAGACCGACGCTATCGTCATGGCCTGGGGCAATGACAAGGCCACCGCGGAGGGCGACGGCACCGGCGGCTACGACCCCGCGCAGATCTTCGTCTATGAGTTCCCGGCGGGCGCCGAAGGCAAGGACGCCAGTGGCAATGGCAACACCGCCAAGCTCGTCGGCGCCAAGCCGCAGGCGGCTGGCCAGTTGGGCGGCTCGCTGGTCTTCGACGGCTCGGCGCGGCTCGAGGTACCGGCCTCGGTATCGATGAAAGTCACGGGCGCCAACGGATTCACTTTCACCGCCTGGCTCAAGCCCAATGGCGCGGGCGAAGGCACGCTGCTGACCCTGGGCGACCGCGCGCGCGGCCTGAAGGTGGCACTGAAAGCTGGGCACGTGTCGGTCTCGCTCGGCGCCAGCACGGCCAGCGCCGGCAGTGTGCTGAAGGCCGGTGAATGGCAGCATTTGACCGTGGTGGTCGGCGCTGGCACTGCGAGCTTCTACCTCGACGGCAATGCGGTTGGTGGCGGCACCCTGGCGGGCGTCGACGTGTCGGGTGAAGCGGTGATCGGCGAGGGCTATGCCGGCGAACTCGACGAAGTGGGCCTGGCAGGCACGGCGCGCACGGCCGGCTATGTCAAGGCACTGGCGCAAAGTCAGGTGGCCGACTCGCCGCTGTTCTCCGTGGCCGACGACGAGGGCGGTGGTGGCGAGGGCGCCTCCTACTTCGCCATCCTGATCAACTCGGTGACGCTGGACGGCTGGGTCGTGATCGGCCTGCTGATGGTGATGTTCGCCATCAGCGCCTATGTGATGGTCAGCAAGGCCCTGATGCTGCGCACCGCGGGGCGCGCCAACAACCGCTTCCTGGCGACCTTCGCCGACCACTCCTTCGATATGCTGACGCCGGGCACCGACCCTGCGAAGCAGGCGCACGATGATGTGCAGAACAAACGCTCTTCGGTCTACCGGCTCTACGAGATCGGCCTGCGTGAGGTCGAGAAGCGCTTCAAGCACCAGATCGAGACCGGGCGGCAGACGCGCCTGAGCGCGGCCGGACTGGAGGCCGTGCGCGCCTCGCTCGACGCTGCCATGCTGCGCGAGAACCAGCGCTTCAACAGCGGCATGGTGCTGCTGACCATCGCCATCTCGGGCGGTCCCTTCCTGGGCCTGCTCGGCACGGTGGTGGGCGTGATGATCACCTTCGCCGCCATCGCCGCCGCCGGCGAAGTGAACGTGAACTCGATCGCACCCGGCGTGGCTGCCGCGCTGGTGGCCACCGTGGCCGGATTGGGCGTCGCCATCCCGGCGCTGTTTGGCTACAACTGGCTGGCCTCCCAGATCAAGAACATCAGCAGCGACACGCAGGTCTTCGTCGACGAGTTCATCACCAAGTCGGCCGAACTGCACACCGACTGAAGACCAGGGAGCGGCCGTGCACGTCCAAGAAGAAAACCAGCCTTTCGATGACATCAATGTCACGCCGATGCTGGACCTCGCCTATGTGCTGCTGGTGATCTTCATCATCATGACCACGGCCTCCGTGCAGGGCGCCAAGGTCGAGGTGCCACGCACCAGGGCCAGCGCCAGCCTGGCCAAGCAGCACTTGAAGGCGGTCACGGTCACCGCGGCCGGCGACGTCTTCCTCGACGCCTACCCCGTGTCGATCGAGCAGCTCGAGCAGCGCTTGCAGCAGCTCAAGGCGGTCTATCCCTCGCAGCCCATCGTCATCAAGGGCGACGCGCACGCGCAGTACCTCAAGGTCATGCAGGTGATGGAGGTGCTCAAGCGGGTAGACATCACCGACATCGGCCTGGTGACGGGCCATGCCCAAGGGGCCTGAGGGGACACCATGAAAGTCCAGGACGAAGCCAAGCCCTACGACACCATCAATGTCACGCCGATGCTGGACCTGGCCTACGTGCTGCTGGTCATCTTCATCCTGATGACCACGGCCTCGGTGGCGGGTCTGAAGATCGACCTGCCCAAGCCGAGCAACAAGCCCGCGACCACCGAGAAGAAGGAAATCCGCATCATCCAGATTCTGTCCGGCGGCGATCTCATGCTCAACGGCGCGGCCATCTCGATGGGCGAACTCGAGTCGCGCCTGGCCGCGGCGCAGTCCCGCGATCCCGAGACCTCGGTGGTGATCAAGGGCGACCCGCAGACTGATTACGCCAAGGTGGTCGACATCATCGACCTGATGGCGCGGCTCAACATCAGCAACGTCGGGCTGGTGACGGCCCGCATGGGCACCTGAACCATGGTCGCGGCCGTCCTCCCGTCCGAAGAACGCACGCGCTTGCCGCGGCGCCTGGTCGTGCCGCTGCTGGTCGTCGGCGCCCTGCTGGTCTTGCTGCAGGGCGGACGCTATCTGCACGAGTTGCTGGGCAAGACCGATGCGCCCAGGAAGCCGCCCAAAATCACCCTGGTGGCCCCACCCGCGCCGCCGCCGCCGCCGCCGCCCAAGTTCGAGAAGAAGCCCGACCCGCCCAAGGAGCAGAAGGAGATGAAGGTCGAGCAACCGGTTCAACAGCCCAATCCGCAGCCGCCCGCGCCCACGCCGGACCTCAAGATGGACGGGCCGGCCGGCAATGGGCCGAGCGCCTTCTCCAGCGGGACCATCACCAGCGAGGACCTTAGCCACTACGGCGTGGGCAAGGGCGGGGGCGCCGGCACCGAGCGCAACAGCCTGTTCAACCCCTTCACCAACTACGCCAACCTGGCCAAGGGCGAGCTGCAGCGCTTCCTCAATCGCAAGGACGCCCTCAAGCACCGGCGCTACTCGCTGGAGGTTCACCTTTGGGTGGCCGCCGGCGGCAGCATCAAGCGCTTCGAGCTGGTGGGCGGCACGGGCGATGCCGACACCGACGACGTGATCCGCCAGATTCTCGCCAGCCTGCCCGGCTTGTCGCAGACGGCGCCCGCCGACATGCCCATGCCGATCCGGCTGCGCGTCACCACGGGCGCCTGAACCCGTCATGAACACTCAACTTCCTCACAAGACTCCCGCCATGAAAATCCGACTAACGACGCGCCGCCCGCTGTTTCCCACCGCTTTTTTGGCGGCCGTGCTGACGCTCACGCCACTGGCCGCGCGCGCCGACGATCACGAGGACCTCGAGAAGCTGCGGGCCACCGTGCTGAACCTGATCGACACCCTGATCAAGTCCGGCCTGCTGCCGCGCGATCGTGCCGACGCCATGATGAAGGACGCACAGCGTCAGGCCACCGAACAGCTGGCGCAGACGCCGCCGCCCGAGATCGGCGCCGACGGCAAGAAGATCGTGCGAGTGCCCTATGTGCCCGAGGCCGTGCGCGTGCAGATGCGCGAGCAGATCAAGGCCGAGGTGCTGGCTGAGACGCGCGCCGCCGGAGGCGGTGGCGCCGCCGCGGCCGAGACTTCGACCGGGGCCCGCCTGCAGCTCAGCGGCGACCTGCGTTTGCGCAGCGAAGACATCCGCCCTGCCTCGGACAACTCGCCGGCCAGTGTCTACAGCGTGGGCAACCCGGACTTCACGCGCGCGCCGGACTTCTGGGCCAATCCCAATGGCAACACCCAGCAGGCCGTCAAGCGTACGCGCGAGCGGCTGCGTGTCGGCACCGAGGTGGCCGTGGCCGACGAGGTGCAGGTGGGCCTGGCCGTGTCGACCGGCAGCAGCACCGGCAGTCCGACCTCGACCAACCAGACCATGGCCACCGGCAGCGGCGGCTCGCCCGGCTATTTCGACAAGTACAGCCTGGTGGTCGACAAGGCCTATCTGCGCTACCAGCCCTTCAGCGTGCTCTCCTTCAGCGGTGGCCGTTTCGCCAATCCCTTCCAGGCCACCGACCTGGTCTGGGCCGATGACCTGAACTTCGAGGGCTTCGTGACCAAGCTCAAGGGTCCGACGCCCGGCACGGCCGGCAGCTATGTGACGGCGGGCTGGTTCCCGCTGGGCTTCAGCGCACCGGGCCAGTACAGGCACCGCGACCTGCTGGCGCTGCAGCTGGGTACCGACTGGCAGTACGGTCTCAAGGAAAACCACCTGAAACTGGCCGCCGCGCTGTACGACTACAGCCACGTGGAGGGCGTGCTGCAGACCACCAAGCTGCCGGCCATGCAGCCGGGCTACCTGAGCTCGGAGTACGGATCGGCCTACCGCCAGCGCGGCAACACGCTGTTCCGCATCAACACCAACCCGCTCTACGACAGCAGCACCAACTGGGGCCTGGCTTCTAGCTTCCATGAGTTCGACCTGACGGCCGTGGCCGAGGTGGCGCAGTTCGATCCCCTGCACATCGTGCTGACCGGTGACTTTGTCTACAACCTGGGCTTCGACCGCAAGCAGATCCAGAACCGCACGGGCTTGCGCGTCACCGATGGCAGCCCCTACGGTTACCTGGTGAACCTGCAGGTGGGCGCCGCCCGCATCCAGGGCAGGGGCGACTGGAACGCCGCGCTGGGCTACCGCCGCCTGGGCAGCGATGCGGTGATCGACGCCTTCACCAATTCCGACTTCGGTGGTGGCGGCACCAACCTCAAGGGCTTCGTGTTGAGCGCCAACCTCGGTATCGCCAAGAACACCTGGCTGACCTCGCGCCTGCTGTCGGCCCAGAGCATGGATTCCGCCGTGCCATTGATCGGTCAGGGAACGGTGTCTACCAAGTTCTCGATCGACACGCTGCAGCTCGACCTCAACTCGCGCTTCTGAGCGCCAAGACCCGCCCATCATGCAAGCAAGACGTTCAGGGTTCCCAGGGTGGTGGCGGCTGTGGCCGCTGGCGCTGATGCCGGCGCTGCTGCTGGCGGCCGGCGGCGCGCAGGCGGCCGACAAGGACCGAGCACAGGCGCAGCGCCTGCGTGCTGCCGAGCAGGCCAAGGCCCAGCTGAACCGGGAGAAGACCCAGCTGGAGGAAGAGGTGCGCTCGGTCGGCGACAAGCTGGAGAAGACCAAGCAAAGCGCCGACGCCGCCGAACGCAAGCGGGCCACCCTGGCCAAGGAGCTCGAGGCCCGCAAGGCCGAGAAGAACGCGCTCGAAGAGCAACAGGCCGCGCTTGAGGCCAAGCTGTCGGACGCACAGACCCACGCGGCGACGCTGCAGGAGCAGCTCAACCAGGCCAACGGTCAATTGGCACGCAGCGAGACCAACAACCGCCAGCTCGGCGAGGAGCTGGCGCGCCGCAGCAAGTTGCTCGACGAGGCGCGCGAGAAGAACGAGAACCTCTACAACGTGGCCGCCTCGCTGCTGGGCCAGCAGGCCGGGGCACGCCCGACCAGCGGACTGCTCAAGGGCGGTGCACTGACGGGCCTGTCGCGCGTGGATGTCGAGAACCGCGTAGAGGAAATCCGCGGCCTGATGGACCAGCAGCGTGTGGCTGCCGAGAAGGCCGAGGCCGATCGCCTGCGCGCGCTGCAGGCCAAGCGCCAGGAGCAGGCCCGCCAAGCCCAGGAGCAAGAGGCGCAGGCGAAGCAGGAGCGCGAGAGCCAGCAACTGGCGCGCGCCCGGCAGCAGGACGGGCTGGACAAGCTGACCAGGAAGGTGCGCAGCTTCTTCGAGGACACCGAATGGTGAGCGGCCCGGGCCGCCATCGCTGAGAAGGACAAGGACATGCTCATGAATACAGAAATCGCACGCATCGCCGGGCGCCGCCCGGCGCAAGGCTTTACCCTGCTCGAACTGCTGGTGGTGATCGTTATCATCGGCATGCTGGCCGCCTATGTCGGCCCGAAATACTTCGGCCAGCTGGGCAAGTCCGAGGTGACCATCGCCAAGGCGCAGATCGAAGGCTTCACCAAGGCACTCGACGCCTACCGCCTCGATGTCGGCCGCTACCCGAGCACCGAGCAGGGTCTGGCTGTGCTGCAGATCCGCCCCACCGAGGGTGGCGAGCGCTGGAACGGCCCCTATTTGAGCAAGGCCGTGCCCAAGGACCCCTGGGGCCACGCCTACGTCTACCGCAGCCCCGGCAGCCAGGGTGCGCCCTTCGAATTGCTCAGCTACGGCAGGGACGGCCAGCCCGGCGGCAGCGGCGAAGACGCCGACATCGGCGCGAACTGAGCCCGGCCCACGAGACCCCCGCCATGAAGTTCGAGGTCCAAACCCTGTCCGCCGACCACCTGCTCGGCCGCGAGTTGGTCGACGCCCGCGACGAGGCCGAGGCGCGCGCTCTGGTGCGCGCGCGCGGTCTCACCGTGGCCAAGGTGAGACCGGCCGGCGCGCTCGGTGGCCTGACGGCCTTGCCGGGATCGGGCGGCCGCTTCAGTGTGGTGCTCTTCAGCCAGGAACTGCTGGCCCTGCTGCGGGCTGGCCTGGCGCTGGTCGAGGCGCTAGAGGCACTGTCCGAGAAAGAGCCGCAAGCCCTGACGCGCCGCGTGCTCGAACGCATCCTCGGTGGCCTGCGCGAGGGCAAGCGTTTTTCGGCCACCCTGGGCGAGCAGCCCGAGCACTTCAGCGCGCTCTATGTCGGCCTGGTGCGCACGGCAGAGGGTACGAGCGATTTGCCGCGCGCGCTCGAGCGCTTCATCGAGTACCAGGAGCGCGTGTCGCGGGTGCGCGGCAAGATTGTGAGCGCGGCCATCTACCCCGCCATCCTGATGGCGGTCGGCCTGCTGGTCAGCGGTTTCCTGCTCGGCTACGTGGTGCCTCGCTTCGCCACTGTCTACGAGGGCACCGGCAGACCGCTGCCCTGGTTGTCCGAACTGATGCTGCGTTGGGGCCGCTTCGCCGGCGACCACGCCTTCTTGGTCACGCTCGTGCTCCTGGCGGTGCTACTGGGTGGCGCGTTGGCCCTGCAGCGGCTGTGGCGCAGCGGCGAGCTGGCCGCGCTTGCGGCGCGACTGCCTGGCGTGGCCGAGCGCGTGCGCATGTACCAGTTGTCGCGTCTCTACCTGGCGCTGGGACTGCTGATGGAAGGCGGCATCGCGTTGGTGCCGGCCATGCGTTCGGTCGAGGGCCTGGTGCCGCCGCGCCTGCGTGCCGCGCTCGACCACAGCCGCGTCCGCGTCGAGTCGGGCTATGCGCTGTCGCAGGCCTTCGAAGAGGCCGAGTTGACCACACCGATCTCGCTGCGCCTGTTGCGCGTGGGCGAGCGCACGGGCCAGCTCGGCGCGCTGCTGCAGCAGTCGGCCGCCTTCTACGACGAAGAGATCGCGCGCTGGATCGATCGCTTCACGCGCAGCTTCGAGCCCTTGCTGATGGCCATCATTGGTTTGGTCGTCGGCGTCATCGTCCTGACTTTGTACATGCCGATCTTTGACCTGGCGGGGAGCCTGTGATGGTCGCCTTGCCCCACAACCCGCCGCCGGCCCTCGACCTGGCCCTGCTTCAGCAAGCGCAGCAGCGCGCTCGCGCCTCGCAGCGCCCCTTGCTGGACGAGCTGTGCGCGGCCAGCGGTGCGAGCCCGCGAACCCTGGTGCGCGAGATGGCGGCGCTGTTCGCCATGCCGATGCTGGAGACGGCCGACATGCTGGCACTGGCCGACGGCTTCGACCGCGTGCCGCTGCCGCGTGCGCTGCAACGCGGCTGTGCGCTGCTGCGCGGGCGCCAGGGCGAGTGGCTGGCCGTGGTCAGCGACCCCTTCGACGTGGCGCTGCAGACCTGGATGGCCGCACAGACCGGCGCCCCGGTGGTCTTCGGGCTGGCGCTGGCCGCCGACATCCACGCCTACCTGGCCAAGCAGGAGGAGGGGGCTCGCGCGCTCGAGGCGCAGATCGGCCAGGACCCGGCCGAGCCGCAGGAGGCTCGCAGTGCGGCGGTGCTGAGCTTTGCCACCGTGGCCGAGGGTGCGAGCCCGGCCGTGAAGCTGCTCAATTCGACCCTCTACGACGCGCTCAAGATCGGCGCCTCGGACATCCACCTCGAAAGCCTGCCGGGCGGCCTGGCCATCAAGTACCGCATTGACGGCGTGCTCGACCATGCCAGCAATCTGCAGGGCGTCGAGACGGCCGAGCAGGTCATCTCTCGCCTGAAGGTGCTGGCCGAGCTCGACATCGCCGAACGGCGCGTGCCGCAGGACGGCAGTTTTCGCGTCGAGTCCGGCGGCCGCGACATCGACCTGCGCGTGTCGATCATGCCAAGCATCCATGGCGAGGACGCCGTGATCCGCGTGCTCGACAAGCGCGCCATGATCGAAGCCTACGGCGCGCTGACGCTGGAGGCGCTGGGCTTCGACGCCGAGTCGCTGGCCGCGCTGCGCCGCCTGGCCGAACAGGCCTACGGCATGCTGCTGGTCACGGGACCGACTGGCTCGGGCAAGACCACCACGCTCTACGCCACGCTGACCGAGATTCACAACGGCCGCGACAAGATCATCACCATCGAGGACCCGGTCGAGTACCAACTGCCGGGGGTGCTGCAGATTCCCGTCAACGAGAAGAAGGGCCTGAGCTTCGCCAAGGGCCTGCGCTCCATCTTGCGTCACGACCCCGACAAGATCATGGTGGGCGAGATCCGCGACCGCGAAACCGCTGAGATCGCCGTGCAATCGGCCCTCACCGGTCACCTGGTGCTGACCACCGTGCACGCCAACAACGTGTTCGACGTGTTCGGGCGCTTCGGTCACATGGGCATCGACCCCTATGCCTTTGTCTCGGCGCTCAATGCCGTGTGGGCGCAGCGCCTGGTGCGCATCAACTGCCCGCACTGCGCTCAGCCGGCCGCGGCCGAGGCCGAGGAACTGGCGCGCATGGGCCTGAGCGCTGCCGACGTGGTCGGCTACGAGTTCCGCCAGGGTCGCGGTTGCGGCGATTGCCGCGGCACCGGCTACCGCGGCCGACGCTCGATCGCCGAGATCCTGATCCTCGACGACGAGCTGCGCGAAATGATTGTCGACAAGCGCCCCATCCGCCAGATCAAGGAGGTGGCGCGCCGCAACGGCACGCGCAATCTGCGTGAGTCCGGGCTGGCGCTGGTGCGCCAGGGCCTGACCACGCTGAGCGAGATCCGCAGGGTGACCCAGCATGCTTGAACACTTCTTCGCCCCGCCGCTGCGGCTCGGCCTGGCTGAGGCCAGCATCGCGCTCATCGATCCGGCCGCGTCGCTGGCGGGCGCTCCACGTCGCCGTGAAGCGGCCTGGCCGCAGCTGCGCGGCGAGCCGCTGGACTTCGATGCACTGCTGGCGCACCTCGACGCGCTGCTGGACGAGGCCGGGCCGGTGCGCGGCCGTGCAGTGCGGGTGCTGCTTTGCGACGCATGGTTGCGCCTGTGGGTCGTACGCCCGCCAAGCAATGCGCTGCAGCGCGCGGACTGCGAGGCCGCCGCCGCCGTGCGTTTCGAGGCCCTCTATGGCGAGCCGCTCGACGGACGGTTCCATCTGAGCGCCGACTGGGCGGCCCGCCGGCCCTTCGTTGCCGCAGCCATCGAAACGGCGCGTCTGCAGGCGCTGCGTTCCCGCCTCGCTGCACGTGGCCTGCACATGGACGCGGTCCAGCCGCACCTGGTGGCCGCCTGGAACCGCTGGCATCGCGCGGTGCCGGAAGGCGCCTGGTTCGGCACACTGCACGAGGACACGCTGTGCCTGCTGATGCGGGTCGATGCGGATCCGGCCGAGCTGCGCTGCCTGACGGTCGACGCCGCCGCACGCGTCGAGGCCGCCTGGTTGCGCCAGGCCCTGCAGCGCGAGGCTCTACGCCTGGGCGTGGCCGCGCCGGCCTGCGTCGCCCTGACCGGCGCGGTGCCAGGGCCCTGGGCAGCGGTGCAAGGCCCGGAATGGCGCTGCGTCGCGCTGGACGCAGCGGCGCCCACGACGGGCCAGCCGGCCCTGCAACTGTTGTCCGAAGGGGGAAGGGCCTGATGCGCGCCATGCAGATCGACTTCGCGCCGCCCGCATGGCGGCGCACTTTGCGCGAGGCGCCGCCCTGGGTTTGGGTCGCCTTGCTGTGCAGCCTGCTGCTGGCCGGCGCGGCGCTGTGGCGCTGGAGCGGCAGCCGTGCCGAGGAAGCGCTCGTGCAGGCCGAGATCGACCGTGCCGACGAGCAACTGGCGCGCACCGAGCGGCGCGACGGCGAACGCGTGGCCGCCGCGCGTGCGGCCCTGCCGTCGGTGCGTGCCGCCAATGCGGTGATCAGCCAGCTCAATACACCCTGGGGCGACGCGCTCGACGCACTGGAACGCGCCAACGGCGGCTCGATCGCCCTGCTCGAACTGGTGCCCGACCCGGCCCGCGGCCGGCTGCGCGGCAGTGCCGAGGCGCGCAACGTCAAGGCGATGACTGCCTACCTGGAGGCGCTCAAGGCCGAGCCGGTGTTCGGCATGGCCTGGCTGCGCCGCCACGAGTGGGTGCAGACGGACGGCGGCACGAGCTCGCTGCGCTTTGAGTTCGAGCTCGATTGGCCCGGAGGAGCGCGATGAAGGCCGAGAGTTTCCCCTTCGACTGGCGCGCCCTGGCGCTGTCCACTGAGCTGGCCCTTCGGCGCTGGGGCCCCGTGCGCGTGCTGGCGCTGGGAATGCTGGGCTTGGGCACGCTGCTCCTGTTGCTGCTGATGCTGCGCAGCGCCGCTGCCGAAGCCCCGCTGCGCGAACGCCTGGCGACGCGCCAGCAGGCGCTGCGCCAGGCCCTGGCGGCTGCACGGCCCTCACCGCGCGATGCCACCGGCCTGGGGCCGCTGATGGCCGCGCTCGGCGAGGGCGATCGCGTGGAGCAGTATGTGCAGCAGGTGTTCAACACGGCGCATGCGGGCGGCATCCACCTTGGCAGCGGCGAATACCGCTGGCAACGCGATGCCCGTGCCGAGACCGACCGCTACCAGCTGCGACTGCCGGTCAAGGGCCCCTATGCCGACGTCCGCGCCTTCGCCGAGCAGGTGCTGGCGGACCTGCCCTTTGCCTCGCTCGACGAGTTCAGCCTCAAGCGCGACTCGATTGAACAGGAGGTCGTCGAGGCTCAGCTGCTGTTCAGCTTCCACTTGCATGCCAGCGCGGCGGGACAGGCGGCGCTGAAAGAAGGTCACGCCTCATGAAGCCGCGCCTGTTGATCCTGCTGCTGGGGGCCCTGGGGGTGGGCCTGCTGCTGTACACGTCAAAGGGTGCGGAGCCGGACGACGCCCTCGCCGAGCCGCTGACGCACGGCACCAAGGCCGCTGACGCCGTGCAGGCCCCGCCCCGCGCCCAGGGATCGCGCCTGGACGCGGCGTCGGCGCCGCACGCCGAGTCGACGGTTCTGGCCTTGCAGGCACGCCGGGCCCCGGCCCCGCGCGGCGAATCCGGCGGCCGGCTGTTCGCCGCCACCTCGTGGGCGCCCCCGCCGTCCCCGCCGCCGCCGCCCGTGCAGCCAGCCTCGCAAGCGCCGGTGGCGCCGCCCCTGCCCTTCGTGGTGATCGGCCGCCAGAACCTGGCCGGTGTCGACCAGGTGTTGCTGGCACAGGGCGAGCGCCTGCTCGGCGTGCGCACCGGCACCGTGATCGACGGCCGTTACCGCGTGGACGCGATCGGCGCGCATGCGCTGACCCTGGTCTACCTCCCTTTGAACCAAATCCAACAGCTCGCGATCCGAGCCGCTGAATGATGGCGTACTCCATTTCCCCCTTCTTTCCGCCGCGGTTGCGCAAGCCTGGCACCACCGTGCCGATGCTGCTGCTGGCCGTGGCGCTGGCGGGCTGTGCCGCGCAGGCCAATCTGCGCGAGGCCCGCTCGCTGATGGCCACTGGCCAGGACGATGCCGCGCTGGACAAGCTGCAACTGGCCCTGCAAGGCGATCCGAACGACGCCGAGATTCGCAGCGCCTGGCGTGTGGCGCGCGCCAATGTGCTGGCCAACCACCTGGACCGTGCGCGCCGAGCGCTGGCCGGCAATGACCGGGTCGAGGCCGAACGCCACTACCGGCGTGCGCTGGCCATCGATCCCGACAGCGCCACCGCGCGCGAAGGGCTGAAGCGCCTGAACCGGCTGGGCCAACTCGACCAGATGGTGCGCAAGGCCGAGGCGCAGGTCGAAGCAAGGGATTACGAGTCGGCGCGGCGCCTCCTGCTCGACGTGCTGGGCGAGACACCCGACGACGAAGCCGCGCAGGACCTCCTGCGCTCGGTCGACAAGCAACTGGCCGCGCAGGAGACCGAGGGGCGCGCTGCGCGTGCCCTGCGCAGGCCGTTGGGCATCGAGCTGCAGAACGCCTCGCTGCGCCAGGCCTTCGACATCGTCGGTCGCGCAGGCGAGCTCAACATCCTGCTGGACAAGGATGTCAAGGCCGAGCAGCGCGTTTCGCTCATGCTCAAGGACAGCTCGGTCGAGGCGGCGCTGCAGTACCTGCTGATGACCAATCAGCTCGAGCAGCAGCGGCTCGACGCCCGCACGCTGCTGGTGTTCCCGAACAACTCGGGCAAGCTGCACGACTACCAGCAACTGGCGGTGAAGACCTTCGTGCTGAACAACGCCAACGCCAAGGCGGTGGCGGAGATGATCAAGAGCATCGTCAAGTCGCGCGACGTGGTGGTCGACGAGAAGCGCAACATGATCATCATGCGAGACCACGCCGAGGCCGTGCGCCTGGCCGAGCGTCTGGTGGCTCTGCAGGACATGGCCGAGCCCGAAGTGATGCTCGACGTCGAAGTGCTCGAAGTGTCACGCGACAGATTGACCGAGCTCGGCGTGACCTGGCCGCAGCAGATGTCGCTCACCCCGCTGAGTTCGAGCGGTGGCAGTTCGCTGACCTTGTCGGACCTGCATCACCTCAAGGCCGGGACCATCGGGATCGGCGTCAATCCGGTGACCATCAATGCGCGCACCGTGGACGGCGACGCCAACCTGCTGGCCAATCCGCGCATTCGCGTCGTCAACCACGAGAAGGCCAAGATCGTCATCGGCAACAAGGTGCCGACCGTGACGGTCAACACCGTGCCCAATGCCGGCCTGGTGAGCGATTCGGTCAGCTACCTTGACGTGGGTCTGAAGCTGGAGGTCGAGCCCAATGTCTTTGTCGACAACGACGTCGAGATCAAGATGAACCTCGAGGTTAGCAACATCATCAGCTCGCAGACCACCAAGAACGGCACGCTGACCTACACCATCGGCACGCGCCAGGCCAACACCGTGCTGCGTCTGAAGGACGGCGAGAACCAGGTGCTGGCCGGCCTGATCAACGACCAGGACCAGCGCAGCGCCAACAAGGTGCCCGGCCTGGGCGAGCTGCCCATCGCGGGGCGCCTGTTTGGTGACGCGCAGCACGACCGCAGCAAGACCGAGATCGTGCTGTCGATCACGCCGCACCTGATTCGAAACCTGCGCCGCCCCGGTGGCGAGCTGGCCGAGTTCAACAGCGGCACCGAAGCCAGCCCACGCGGACGTGCGGTGGCTGTCATCGCACCGCCGCAGCCGCCGGCCCCCGCAGCTTCCGCGGCTTCGGCGGCTGCATCCGACAGCGCTCCCACGGTGATCTCGGGCCCCGCATCGCCGCCAGTGCCCGCGCCGGTCGTGGCGCCCGTGGCGACGGCCGCCCCGGGCGCGCAGTCCTCGCGTGCTGAAGGCGAGGAGTGAAGGGCGATGAAGCGCGGGACGGGCTTCACGCTGATTGAGCTGATGATCTCGCTGGCCATCCTGGCGGCCCTGGCCATGGTCGTCGTGCCGGTCGTGCAGACCCAGGTGCAGCGCGCGCGAGAGCAACAGTTGCAGCGCGCCCTGACCGAGATCCGTCAAGCCATCGACTCCTACAAACGGGCGGGCGATGAGGGCCGCATTGCCAAGGTGGCCGGCCGCTCGGGGTATCCGCCCACGCTCGAGACTCTGGTGGAGGGCGTGGCCGACCAGCGCGACCCGAAGCACCGCAAGATCCACTTCCTTCGCCGCGTGCCGCCCGATCCGATGCGCCCGGAAGCCGCCGAGAATGCGGCCGCCGGCTGGGGAAAGCGCAGCTACGACAGCGAGGCCGACGATCCTCAGGAGGGCGACGACGTCTACGACGTGTATTCGCGCTCCGCCGGCAGCGGGCTCAACGGCGTGCCGTACCGACTTTGGTGAACCCCGAGCAGCGATGAACATGCCTGCCCTGAACACGAGCGGTCGCGCACGCGGCTTCACCCTGATCGAACTGCTGGTGGTGCTGGCCATCATCGCGGCGCTGCTGACGTTGTCGGTGCCGCGCTACATCAAGGGCCTGGACAAGGCCAGGGAGCAGGCGCTGATCGAGAACTTGCGCCTCACGCGGGAGGTGATCGACAAGTTCTACGCTGACACCGGCAAGTACCCCGACTCGCTCGATCAATTGGTGGAACGCCAATACCTCAAGGCGCTGCCCGTGGACCCGATCATTGAAAGCAGCGCCAACTGGACCCTGGTCGCGCCGCCCGCGGGCCTGCCCGGCCGCGTCTACGACCTTCACTCCGGCGCCCCTGGCGCAGGCTTGTCGGGCCGGCCCTATGCGGAGTGGTGAACATGCCTGAGCGCAGGCCGGGGCAGGCCGGTTTCACCCTGGTCGGTGTGCTGCTCATCGTGGCCGTGCTGGCCCTGGTGGGGGCTGCCGGCGTGCGGCTCGGCGCGCTGGTCCATCGGCGCCATGCCGAGCAGGCCTTGCTCGATGCCGGACTGGCCTTCAGCCAGGCGCTGGGCGCCTATGCGCGCGCCACGCCGCCTGGCCAGCCGGACGCGCCCATGACTTTGCAGGAGTTGCTGCGCGACCCGCGCCGGCCCGGGCACATGCGTCACCTGCGCAAGGTCTTCGCCGACCCGCTGACCGGTAGCGAGCGCTGGGGCCTCGAGCGCGACGAGGGCGGCCGCATCGTGGCCATCTACAGCCTGGCACCGGGCGAGCCCATCAAGCGCGCCGGCTTCGAGCTTCGCTTCGTTAGCTTTGCCGGGCAGAAGAGCTATCAAGGCTGGAAGTTCGCCCGCCTTGCCGACGAAGCGGGCCGGCAAGGCGTCGCGCAGCCGACGCCGACCGGCTTCCAGGCCCCCGTCGACATCGACACGATCGAGCGCGGCGAACCCAATGTCTATGTGCCGCCCACCTCCGTGCCCGCAGCCGCGAGCCACCCCTGAAGTTCAGTGTGCCCATGATCAATGTCTCGACCTCCAACGATGATGCGGACGGTGTCGACCTGCGCACCGTCCGCAACGAAGACCTGCGCGCCTACAAGCCCCTGGTGCGACGCATCGCGGGCCAACTGCGCGCTCAGCTGGCCGGCAGCATCCCCATCGACGAACTCGAGCAGGCCGGCCTGATTGGCCTGGCCGGGGCGCTGCAGCGCTTCGAGAGTGGTCAGGGCGCGACCTTCGAAACCTATGCCTCGCGTCGCATTCGCGGGGCCATGCTCGATGAGTTGCGTGTCAATGACGCGCTGAACCGCGGCGCGCGAGGCCGGCTGAAGGAGGTCTCCGGCGCCGTGCAGCGACTCGAGCACCGGCTCGGCCGCGTACCGCGCTCCAAAGAGGTGGCAGCCGAGCTGGGGTGGTCGCTGCAGAAACTGCACGACTGCATGATGGAGGCTGGCGCCGGCGCACGCCGCGAGGGCGACACTGCACTCGACGACGCCGACCTCGAGGCACTGGCCCCGAGCGCCCAGGACGACGACGAGGACGGTGGACCGCACCCCTTCGACGAACAGCTTGACCCGCAGCGCGCCACGCAGCAGCGCCAGCGCATGGCCGCGCTGCACGCAGCATTCGACACGCTGGACGAGATCGAGCGCTATGTGATGGAGGCGGTCTACACCGAGGGCCGCGAAATGAAAGAGGTCGGCCGCGAGTTGGGAGTCAGCGGCGCGCGCATCTCGCAGATGAGTGCCGCTATCGTGGCCAAGCTGCGCGAGCGCCTGCAGGGCCACTGAACAGGGTAAGCGCATAGTCCAAAGGAACCGGCGGCACGTCATCAAGCCAGGCAGGGTGCTCCGCTAACTTTCGCCACATGAAATCTCCTGTGCAACGGATTCTTGGTACCGCCACATTGGCCCTGTCCACTGCGCTGCTTGCCGCCTGTGGTGGCGGTGGCGGCGGTGGTGGTGGTGGTGGTGGTGGTGGCGGTGGTGGCGGTGGCGGCTCGAGTACGCCGACCTTTTCGGTTTCCGGCACGGTCAGCGGTCTGAACGCTTCGGGTCTCGTGCTGCAGGCTTATGCCAGCGCCCCGCAGGTGAAGATCACCGCTGGCTCATCCACCTATTCACTGTCTTCCATCACCAGCGGCACCACGGTGGCGGTGACCATCCAGTCGCAGCCCTACTGGCAGTGGTGTAGCCTCGACGCCGGCGATCCCTCGGTGGGCGCGATCGCGGCCAATATTTCGGGTGTCAACATCACGTGCACGGTGGCCAAGGCCGTCGTGACGACGTTGGCCGGTACGCCCGCGGCGGGGTCGGCAGACGGCACGACGGGATCGGCCGCGGGTTTCAACGGCCCCGGGGACATTGCTGTCGATATGGATGGCAATCTCTACGTTGCGGATGCCGGCAACAACGAGATCCGCAAGATCACGCCGGCTGGCGCGGTGAGCACACTGGCGGGCTCGACCACGGCCGACGCCATCGACGGCAAGGGTACGGCCGCGGCCTTCAACTCGCCTTCGGGTATCACCGTCGACGCCAACGGCAATGTCTATGTCGCTGACACCGGCAACAATGAGATCCGCAAGATCACGGCCGACGGCGTGGTGAGCACCCTGGCCGGCTCGACCACGCCGGGCGCCGCCGATGGCAAAGGCGCGGCCGCGGGCTTCAACGCCCCGACGGCCATCGCGATCGATGCCAGCGGCAATCTCTATGTGGCTGACACGGACAATAACGAAGTGCGCATGATCACGCCCGACGGCACGGTCAGCACGCTGGCTGGCTCGCCGGCAGGTGGCACGGCCGACGGCAAGGGCGCCGCCGCAGGCTTCATCCGCCCGTCCGGCATCGCCGTCGATGCCTCGGGCACTGTCTATGTTGGCGACCTGGGTAACAACCGGATCCGCAAGGTGAGCCCCGCGGGTGACGTCACGACCTTCGCCGGCTCAGCCACCACCGGTTCGGCCGATGGTACGGGCGCCGCCGCGGGCTTCTACTGGCCCTCGGGGATCCGCGTGGATGCGGCGGGCAACGTCTTCGTGGCAGACAACAACAACAACGAGATCCGCGTCATTACGGCGGCCGGCGTGGTCAGCACGCTGGCGGGATCGACCACGGCCGACACCATCGACGGCGTGGGCAGCGCGGCAGGCTTCAACTCACCCTCGGGCCTGGCCGTCGATGCCGCTGGCAACGTCTACATCGCCGACACGAACAATAACGAGATCCGCAAGATCACCCCGAGCAGCCCCTAAATCCAGAGGGCCTGAGCGCATATCAAGCCGCGGTCTTGCTACTGTAATGAGGCTTTCCCGAGAATTCTGTAGTGGTTTGGTCTGCGTGCGGGGGCAGGGTCCAGATCCGCAGGACTCTGTCATTCGGCGCAATCATCTATGACAGCACGCTGCCCGAAGCGCGCCTCAAGGCGCCTCAGGGGTGTGTGGTGTTCAGCCGGTACGCACCGGAGATGGCCACAATCAGCAAAGCTCTTGCGAACCTCTTATCAAGCAGTTGAACCGCCCCCGGTGCGGTTCAGTACCAACACCGCGTTGACCCACAAGCACAAGCCACCTAGGCCGATCATCAGGTGGGCGGCTGCCACCCCGTACAAGCGGAAATGGTCGACCAGAACGCCGCCTGGCATGAAGTACATGCCCATCGCGTTATAGCCCAGCATCATGAGCGCCAACGCGCGCATGCCCAGACTGTCTGCACGACGCCATCCGACAATTGCAGCCAAGCCCAGTCCGATCCAGCGGGACATGTTCCCTAAAAACCAGCTGAAGACCTCATTGATGGGACGGGAGAGGCCCACGGCCACTGGTTGGACCGCGAGATGTCGGGTTGCGCCCTGGCTGATCAACCGCAAGCCAATGGTTTCGTCCGTGCCGAGGGCACGCCCGCCTCCGGGCACGGAGCTGAAATCGGCAAAATGATCAAACGAAACGCGATCACCGACCTTGGCCCCCGCACGCGCCAAAGGCGGGTCTGCCGTAGTGAAGCTCAGGATCGGTTGGAAACGATCGGCACCGAGGGGTCCAAGCAAAACGCCTAAGGTGCCCGCCACAGCTGGATCGAGCGCGCGGCGCCAATTGGCCACCTCCCAGACGTCGATGACAACAGAAAACAAGAGCAGCGCCGCAAGCAGTACCTTCCATGCGGTCCAGGGTTGGGTCGCGGTAGTCACGAGGCACCGCCCCGCAGTCGAGCTCTCATCGCCTGCTCCTCCCTTACGTATTTTGCGCAGGACCGGTTGCAGATTCTGGCCAACCCCGCCCCAGCTGGCAATCAGCTTATATGGTCGCTTTGGTCAATCTGTTGATGAATTCATAGGCAAGCGGCCTGGGGTGATTCGGCACAAGTCTGCTGCTGCGACGATGGATCAGACTGATATCCGTGGGTTGCGTACCACCTTGCATCTTTCCGTCGTGGAAGCTGCCTCGCTCTAATGGCGCAGGTTGCCCGGGGATTGCACGTGCGAAATACTTGGCGCGCTGATGGATGAAGCGACGCTGCCGAATGCACGCTCCCGCGAGCTGGCATAGCCGAGCGCGCGCCCTGCATGACGAAAAGTCTAGGCACAGCGGGAAGGCAGATGCATCCCTAGGAAGGATGACACCGTCGCCTTGAAATTTCGGTGCGCCCCCCCGGTGGCCACCCATCTCCACACTGAACAGCGTGTGAAGGCGAGCCGGGGCTAGCAGGCAGGCCCCGGCCTAATGGATCGCAGGGCCATAGAAACCAGGACTCTGTGCAGGAAACCGTTTTTTAGAGGTTCATCCCCGATCTCCAGGAAACCGTTTTTTAGAGGTTCATCCCCGATCCCCAGGGAATGGCGTGCCCCATTGGATGGTCGCCGAGTGCGCATGTCGCACAAAATACATGCGGCCAATGTGCTAACGCATTGACATGTGCAGACGGCAAAGTTCTAGTAGCCGTCTAGAACCCTGGGGAGGGCTCAGGCCGTGAATGTCGATGAAGTCGTACGGCTGACATCTGAATCGCCGGACGCGCTGATACTGATTTCGACCAGTGGGCACATAGTGCACTGGGACCATGGTGCCAACGCCATCTTCGGCTACGCCGCTGACGAGGCGTGTACGTGCCAGTTGGCGGACCTCGTTGTTCCAGGTGATCACGCACTTGAACAACGCAGGTGGCTTGAAGAGGCGTTTCGCGTCGGCAGCGCGACCTATGAGGCAGTTCGCCGCCGCAAGAACGGCTCCCTGATCTACGTGGACGTTTCCGATCGGCTTGTCCATAGCCAGGACGGCGAGCCCCTGATCCTCTCTGCGGTCAAGGACGTGACTCACATCAAGGTTCTGCGCGATGCCAAGCTGATGGAGGCGCGCTTTCGTGACCTGCTTGAATCCACGCCCGACGGCATTGTGATGGCGAACCCGACCGGTCACATCGTGATCGCGAATAGCCAAGCCGAACGCTTGTTCGGCTATGACGAAGGCGAACTGCGGGGCCGGTCCGTCGATATGCTGTTGCCTGATCGTTACCGGCATGCCCATGTCGGGCATAGATCCAATTACTTCTTGCAGCCTCGTAAGCGGGCGATGGGTTCGGGCCTCGATCTCGCCGGTCTGCGTAAGGACGGCAGCGAGTTCCCCATCGAGATCAGCCTGAGCCCCTTACGCACTGAGGAGAGCGCGTTCGTGATGAGCGCGATCCGGGATATTAGCGAGCGCAAGCGCTTCGAAAAGGCCCTGCAGGAAAAGAACCAGGAACTCGCCACCGCCAACCAGGCCAAAGATCGCTTCCTGGCCGGCATGAGCCACGAGTTGCGCACGCCGTTGAACGCAATCATTGGCTTCACTGGCACCTTGCTGATGAAATTGCCGGGACCGCTGAACGACGTGCAACAAAAGCAGCTGCAAACCGTTCAGTCCAGCGCACGTCATCTGCTTGCGTTGATCAATGACCTGCTCGACGTTGCCAAGATCGAAGCCGGCAAAGTCGACCTCAGGCTGGAACCGGTGGATTGCCGGGCCGTCGTCGAGGACGTGGCCGCCACGTTGAGGCTGCAGGCGGAAAGCAAAGGACTGGATTTCACGGTCAACGTGCTCGCACCTGAAACGCAGTGGCGCACCGACCGCCGCGCCCTGAGCCAGATTCTGATCAATTTGACAAACAACGCCATCAAATTCACCGAGCGGGGTAGCGTGCAGATGACTGTAACGCTGCTCGAGGATGAGACAGCGCGCGCGCTGGTGTTCCGAGTCGATGACACGGGCATCGGCATCCCCCTGCACGAGCAGGACAAGCTGTTCGGCGCATTCAGTCGCGTGGTCGGTGCCCAGGAAAACATGCCTGAGGGCACCGGGCTGGGCCTGCACTTGAGCCAGAAGCTTGCCGAGTTACTGGGCGGGAAGATCGTATTTTCCAGCGAAAGTGGAAAGGGCAGTACGTTCCAGTTGGTTTTGAGGGAGTGATGGGCCGTGAATGCGCGCATCGTCATCATCGAAGACAACCAGGCGAATCTAGAACTCGTCAAGTACCTGCTGGAATGCAGTGGCTACGAGGTGTCGGTGGCCCGGGACGGGCAGCAGGGCGTGGACCTGGTTCCGCGGGTACGGCCTGACCTCGTAGTCTGCGATCTGCAGATGCCTGTTCTCGATGGCTATCAAGTGCTCGCGCTGCTGCGACAAAACCCCGACGTGGCCCGAATTCCCATTATCGCGGTCACTGCCTTTTCGATGCCTAACGATAGACAGAAGGTCATGACGGCTGGCTTCGATGGCTATATCTCGAAGCCTATTGAGCCCGAGGCCTTTGTCAGTCAGATCGGCGCATTCCTTCCCGCAGCGCTTCGTCGCAACTTGCCTAAATCTACCGACTGAATCCCCCTTGTCATGGCCCGAATCCTCGTTGTCGATGATCACGCAACCAACCGCGAATTGATCACCAGCCTGGCGGCCTATCGGGGGCATGAATGCATGGAGGCTGCCGACGGCTTGGAGGCGCTGACCAAGGTGCGCACCGCGCGCCCCGATCTCGTTATCTGCGACATCCTCATGCCGACGATGGACGGCTACGAATTCGTAAGGCAACTGAGGGCCGAACCGGCCATCGCCCACACGGACGTCATTTTTTATACGGCCAACTTCCTGGAGCAGGAGGCTCGGACGCTCGCACAGTCCTGCGGCGTCACGCAGATTCTGCTCAAGCCCTGCGAGCCAGAGAACGTGTTGCAGGCCATTGACCTCGCACTGTGTCATGCTGCTCCTGAGCCGAAGGCACCGCCCGCCAATGCAGAGCAATTCGACCGCGAGCACCGGCGTCTACTGGCCGACAAGCTGGTGCAAAAGGCCGATCAGCTGGACTATGCCAACCGGCGCCTTTCAGCGTTGACTGACCTCAACCTCCAACTCGCCTCAGAGCGCGATCCAGAGACCTTGCTGGAAAAGGTCTGCCGTGGCGCTCGCAACTTGATAGGCGCGCGCTACGCCATCCTGGGTGCGAACGACGCGTCGCACGCGGTGTTGACTCGCTTTGCAACCTCAGGCATGAACGACGCCGACGCAGGGCGCGTGAAGCTGCTACGAATCGATATAGGCATGCTTCGTCAAGTGATGTTCGATCGCGCGCCACGCCGCTTTGTCAATCCAAGTGGCAACCCTCTCGAAGTTGGTTTGACCGCCGACTATCCGCTGGTGCACTCCGGTCTGATCGTCCCAATCGTTTCGCTGAAGCGGGCCTATGGCTGGATTTTTCTCATCGACAAGCTCGGCTCGGAGTGCTTCAGCGAAGAGGATGAGCGCCTGTTGATGATCAATGCGGCGCAGGCTGGACGCATCTACGAGAACGGAAGTTTGTACAACCAGATCAAGCACTCAGCTGCGAAACTACAGGTCGAGGTGACTGAGCGCAAGCAGGCTGCGGAAAAGATACGAACCCTCAATCTGGAGTTGGAGCAGCGTGTCCGTGACCTGCAACACGTGACCCGCGCATTGCGCACTCTCAGCGCCGGCAATCGCACCATGCTCAGAGCCCGCTCTGAGTCTGAGCTGCTAAATAGCTTTTGCAAAGACATCGTGTCGGCGGGTGCCTACGACTCTGCCATCGTCTGGTATCACACGGACGACGCTGAACATGCGATCAAGGCGGTAGCCGAATCTGGGTTCGGGTCAGGCTTGGAAAGTTTGCAAGATCTGTCGAGCTTTTGGACTGATGACGAGCAGGGACGTGATGTCGTCGCGAAGGCGGTGCGCAGCGGGCAAACTCATACGATTAACGACCTGCGATCGGGCCAGGATCACACGCACTGGCTCCATAATCCGGACGATTGCGCCTCGGCCATCGCCTGCCCGCTGCGCATCGGCGAAAGAATCATCGGCGCGCTGGAGATCTACCACCGTGAGCCGGATGCCTTTCAGGCCGACGAGGTGCAGTTGCTGACTGAGTCCGCTGACGATCTTGCATTTGGCATTGCCATGCTGCGTGCGCAGGCGGAACAAGCGCGCACGCAGGCTGCCATGCACAGGCTGACCCACTTCGACGCGCTCACCGACCTGCCCAACGAGGCCCAATTCAATGAGTCGCTGCGTGCCTTCATCGCGAAGGGTCAGCAGACCCAGCGGCGCTTTGCGGTGCTCCAAACCAATGTCGACCGCTTGCGCGATGTGAATGCTGCTTTGGGTCTCGCACATGGCGACGAGATGCTGCGGGAGTTCAGCCGTCGCTTGCTTCGGGTTGCGCCACCTGATGGTTTGGTGGCTCGCCTGCGCGGCAACGAGTTCGCCATACTGCTTCCCAGGGCAGATCGCACTAAGGCAATCGAGATGGTCAACGTCATTGAAGCCGAGTTGGCCCTACCGTTTCTTGCCGCGGGAATTCCGCTCGACATGATGGCCAGGACTGGCATCGTCCTGTTCCCAAATCATGGCGCCACTGCCCATGACCTGTTTCGCCGCGTGGACCTTGCCGTACAACAGGCCCGCGATCGCGATCTTCCCCATTTGGTCTATGACTCCACCCTCGATCACGGCCAATCAGAACGCTTGCACATGGCCAGTGCGCTTCGCCGGGCTATCGAGGACGGCGACCTGCGCATGCACCTCCAACCCAAGGTAGAGATGGCCACGGGACGTCTTTGCGGCGCCGAAGCATTGGTTCGCTGGCAGCACGCCGAGCGCGGCCTGCTGCATCCCGGTGTTTTTATCTCGCTGGCCGAGCAAATAGGTCTGATCAAGCCTCTTACTGAATGGATGCTGCAGTCGGCGCTGCAGCAAAACAAGGCTTGGCTCGAACAAGGTTGCGCCTTGCCCATCGCCGTCAATCTGTCGGCCCGAAATCTGCGCGACGAGGATCTGCTACGCCAGATCCGCCAGTTGCACGACAGCACGGGCGTACCGCGTGGTCTGCTAGAGCTGGAGATCACCGAGAGCGCGGTGATGGAAGACGCGGTGTTCGCGCTTCGTGTCTTGAACCAGCTGAAGGACGAGGGCATCCCGCTGCACATCGATGACTTCGGCACCGGCTATTCATCGCTGAGCTATTTGCAAAAGCTCCCGGTGGATTGCGTCAAGATCGATCAGTCGTTTGTGCGGCAGATGGTCCACGACCGTGACTCAGCCGTCATTGTGAAGTCCACCATCGACTTGATCCACGATCTCGGCCGCAAGCTGATTGCCGAAGGAGTTGAAACTGCCGAGTGCTGGAGTCAGCTGCAGGCCTTTGGGTGTAATGTTGCCCAAGGCTATTTGATCGCCAAGCCCATGCCGCCAACGGAATTCCAGCAATGGGCGGCGAGCTTCTGTCCACCTCAATCAAATTCATGAGCGAAGTCTCAAGCAGGGGTGAGGTCCAGACGGATTCACGTCTGACGAAACACAGATGCTCTATCTGCAGCTCCCTTTGGGCGGTCGTCGCAAGTACATAGTCTTTCAGCGTGCGGCGAACATCTTTAAAACCGCCGTCGCTGGGAAAATGCCGTTGTGCGCGTAGCCGAACTGCTTGCAAGTAGGAGCTCCGCCCGAGCGGCTGGACCCGTGGTGACCTTCTCCAATTGGGCTGCGATCAATTTTGGACGAGTGCCATTCGACTGTGCCCGACACTCCCATGGCGCAGTGTCTCGTCGATGACAGAAGGAGCAAACGCGCCCGCCGGCTCTATGACATCGGCGACCATCCAGCCCATGAGTGCCTCGGCAGGCATGGGCCGAGCGAACAGGAAACCTTGAAGTTCGTCGCATTCCAGGGCGAGCAGTATCTCCTTCTGTCCTTCGGTCTCCACGCCTTCGGCCACCACGCGAAGACCGAGTGCATGCGCCAGCTGAACGACGGCACAGACGATGGCCCGTGCGTCCTTGCTCGATTCGAGATCGTTGATGAAACCCCGGTCGATCTTGAGTTGTTTGGCCGGGAGTTGACGCAGATAGCTAAGGCTGCAATAACCCGTGCCGAAATCGTCGATGGACAGGAAAACGCCAATCCGTGCTAGTCCCTCGAACACCCTTTTTGTGGCCTCGACATCTTCCATGGCTACCGTCTCGGTGATCTCGCACAGCAGGCGCGAGGAGTCGATGCCGTGACGCTGCACGGCGCTTTCAATACGTTCGACCAGATGCGCGTCACGCAGCTGCTGGGCGGATAGGTTGATCGCCACGCGAATGTGGACTCCCTGATCGCTCCATTCACGCATCTGGCGACAAGCCTCCTCGATCACCCATTCGCCGATCTGACCGATGAGACCAAAGCGTTCGGCCAGAGGGATGAAATTGGCGGGACTCAGCAGTCCCTGCGTCGGGTGGCGCCAGCGGATCAGCGCCTCGACGCTGTGGATGTGCCCTACTTGCCCGTCAACCTTGGGCTGGTAGTACAGCAGCAGCTCGTTGCGTCGTGCGGCGTGACGCAGATCGGCCTGCAGGTTCATCTGCGAGAGCGCGTCCACGTCCATGTGCGACTCGAAGAGCGTAAAGGTGTTGCCACCGGCGCGCTTGGCTGCGTACATGGCCGCGTCGGCGTGTGCGATCAGCTTAGTGATGTCGCCACAGTCCGGAATGGCTGCAATACCAATGGATGCTGAAATCTCGACCGTCGTCCCGGAAATTTCGATGGGTTGACTCAGCATTTCGCACAGGCGTCGTGCAAGGGCTGTACATGCCGCGGCGTCGACGCTGTCTTCCATGAGTAGCAGGAACTCATCGCCACCGACCCGCGCTACCGTGTCATCAGCTCGGGCGCAGCTGCGAAGGCGTCGCGCCACTTCTTTGAGCACCTGATCGCCGGCAGCGTGCCCATACGAATCATTGACCGGCTTGAAGCCGTCCAAATCTATAAACAGCACCGCCAAAGTTCCTGGAACGCGACCAGGCGTACGTTCTCCCTTACGGTGATTGCGGGCCGCGGCGCGAACGAGGTGGTCCTCGAATAGCGCGCGGTTCGGCAGATCGGTGAGTGGATCCATGTAGGCGCGGCGGCGCAGTTCCTCGTTGGCGCCTTGGAGCTGCACGTTGGAGAGGCGCAGCGATTCCGCGAGTGCGACCGTCTTGTCCTGCATCCGCGCATCAAGTGCGGAGACAAGCCAGGTGCACAGCAGCACGGCGATCGACGCCAGCGCGATCAAGATGCCCAGACGGCTGCCAGAGAGCGCGCCGGCACTCAGGCACACAGAGCCCAATGGGAATTGCGCGGCCGCCATGGCCGTGTAGTGCATGCCGCTGATGGCAAGGCCCATGACGATGGCTGCCAGAGCGCGTAGGGCCGTCCCGCGCGAGCCTCTCTCATGCGCCAGGCGGAAGAAGATCAGGAGCGCAGCCGCTGAGGCGGTCAGCGCAATGACGACCGAGGCCAACACCAGACCCGGGTTCCATTGGATGCCTGGTGCCATGTCTAGCGCAGCCATGCCGGTGTAGTGCATGGTGCAGATGCCGGCGCCCATGGCGGTGGCACCCCAACCGAGACGTCGTGCCGTCAATTTGCCTTGGCTCGCAAGGCCGAGCGCAATGCCGGACACCACAACCGCGGCGACCCAGGATGCGAAAGTCAGGAGCGCGGTATAGCCCAGCGGCACCGGCAGGTTGAAGGCGAGCATGCCCACAAAGTGCATGGACCAGATGCCAGACCCCATGACGACAGACCCTCCCGCCCACCAAGCAGTAGCGACTTTGCGATCGGGGCCGCGCACCCGACGAGCCAGGTCCAGGGCGACATAGGACGAGAAACTTGCAATGACGATGGAGATGGCGACAACCCAAGCGTCGTAGCGTGCTGCGAGGAATTCCATGACGAGCTCCCTATCAGGTTTCAGCTTTACCGAGCAGTTGACGGACGGCGTACAGCAACTGTTCGCTCTTGAAGGGTTTTGCGAGGGCGGCGTGCGCGCCCAGTTGGCAAGCCTCGCGCAGGCGCTCCTCGCTCTCGCCGGAGATCACCAGGACCTTCAGTGACGGAAGAGGTGCGGCCTCCTGCAGAAAACGCAGCACACCGACACCATCGAGCCCAGGCATGCGCAAGTCCAGGGTCATCAGCGCTGGCGCAAAGCTGTGCAGCAGCGAACCAGCCTGGAAGCCGTCCGCCGCAATTTGGGTCTCGAAGCCGGCTTGATGCAAAACACGGCGTATTGCATTGGCCATTGCACGATCGTCATCCACGACCAGCACCTTGTTGCTCGCGGGTCGGGGAATCCGAGGTTCCGGCAAGCCATTGCGCCGCGCGAAGTCCTGAAGCTCGGCCAGCGCGATGCGGTAGTCCCCGCGACCAGGGAGCCGGAACGCGCGCAGCTCGCCACGTTCCACCCAGCGAATGACGGTCCGAAAGCTAACGCCGCACAACCGCCCCGCTTCTCGGGAAGACAGTGTGGTGTTGGCTGCGATAGGAGAGGTGGCGACGCTCATAGCTTTTCAGATCGGGTTGCGGTTCTCAATAGATCAATGTCACAACAGGTCCATTGGTTCCATTAGTCACGATGCGCAATTTGAACCTGCAGCACCTCTCAACGCAAAGGAAGAAAGTCACATGGCGCCCGCGTTGCAAGACCGTGAAGGGCGCGGTCCAATTCGAGCTGATGCAGGTGCAATTGGCAGACCCGCTCCCTGGGAAACCGGTTGCTACGCGTAAGAGTCCTTGAATGACTACGAAATCCAGACTTGTCATTTCCATCCTGGTCATGGTCGCGCTTGTGCTTGGTCTGCTCGTGCTCAACGACTGGCTCGTGAGTCAGTCGCAGATTGGTGGTCCCCTGTATGAAGAGATCGACCACAGCCATGCTTTGGTGGCGGATCTGTTGCCGCCGCCCTTGTTCGTGGTCGAGGCCCATGAGTTGGCTCATGAGCTGGCGGATGCCACCTCAGAAAGGGATGACCGGCGGCTCCTGCTCATCCGGGCCCGGTTGGCGGAACTGCAAGCCGAGTTCGAGAGCCGTCAGCGGTATTGGAATCAGGTTGCGCTACCCGAACCGCTACGTCGGACCCTGTCCTCCCGAGTGCAAGAGTCCGCGGCACAGTACTTCAGGATCATGAACGGACCGTTTCTGGCGGTGATCAACAAGGGTGATGCCCTGGAAGCACGCCAGCTCTTACGTGACACGTTGCAGCCCGTCTTCTTAAGGCACCGCATGGGCGTCCTTGAGGCGGTCTACGCGGTCCGGACGTACACCGAAGCGCTCGAGCAGGAGGTCAGGACCCGCAGGTCCAAGCTTGCCTGGCGGATGGCTCTCTTCGGCCTAGCGCTGCTGGGGGCGGCCGGCCTCCTGTTGTATCTCTGGTGTATGCCACGCGTTCTCGCAGGTCGCGCATAGGCGAACGACATGGCACGGACCTACGACCTGGGCGCCAACAGCTACATCGTCAAGCCGCTGGACTTCGGCGCCATGGTCGACGTGGTGCGCCAGGCCGGTTTCTATTGGCTGGCCATCAACCAGCAGCCGCAAGTGCTCTAGCACCAGGGAGTCCACCATGTCTTCCACTTTGCACGACCTTGCCGCGGACGAGCCGGCGCCGGCCATCCTGTTCGTGGACGACGAGCCCTCCATCCTCAGCGCACTGCGCCGGCTCGTCCGCCCGCAGGGCTACCGCGTGCTGCTGGCCGAGAGTGGCCGGGCCGGGCTGGCGCTGCTGGAGTCCGAGACTGTGGACCTGGTGGTCTCGGACATGCGCATGCCTGAGATGGACGGCGCCGCCTTCCTCGAGCAGGTACGCCTGCGCTGGCCAGAGGCCGGCCGCATCCTGCTCACCGGCTATTCGGACATCAGCTCTACCGTGG
>JAFALK010000050.1 GCA_019234295.1 Roseateles sp. | reverse complement strand
TGCGCACGGCCTGCTCGCCCGGCTCGTGCCAGGAGAGGTCGGACAGGTGCACCAGGCCGTCGATGCCTTGCGCCAGGCCGACGAAGACGCCGAAGTCGGTGATCGACTTGATCGGGCCGCGGACCTTGTCGCCACGATGGACGTTGGCAGCGAACTCTTCCCACGGGTTGGCGCGGCACTGCTTCATGCCCAGCGAGATGCGGCGCTTGTCCTCGTCGATCTCGAGGACCATGACCTCGACCTCTTCGCCCAGGGTGACCATCTTGGACGGGGCGACGTTCTTGTTCGTCCAGTCCATCTCGGAGACGTGCACCAGGCCTTCGATGCCGGGTTCGATCTCGACGAAGGCGCCGTAGTCAGCGATGTTGGTGACCTTGCCGAACAGGCGGGTGTTGGCCGGGTAGCGGCGCGACACGCCGAACCAGGGGTCGTCGCCCAGCTGCTTCAGGCCCAGCGAGACGCGGTTCTTCTCGGCGTCGAACTTCAGGACCTTGGCCGTCAGTTCCTGGCCGACCGTCACCACTTCGCTCGGGTGACGGACACGGCGCCAGGCCATGTCGGTGATGTGCAGCAGGCCGTCGATGCCGCCCAGGTCCACAAACGCACCGTACTCGGTGATGTTCTTGACCACGCCGTTGACGATGGCGCCTTCGGACAGCGTTTCGAGCAGCTTGGCGCGCTCTTCACCCATAGAGGCTTCCACCACGGCACGGCGCGACAGCACAACGTTGTTGCGCTTGCGGTCGAGCTTGATGACCTTGAATTCCATGGTCTTGCCCTCGAACGGGCTCATGTCCTTGACGGGACGCGTGTCAAGCAACGAGCCGGGCAGGAAGGCGCGGATGCCGTTGACCAGAACGGTCAGGCCGCCCTTGACCTTGCCGGACACGGTGCCGGTGACGAAGTCGCCGGACTCGAGAGCGGTCTCCAGGCTCAGCCACGATGCAAGGCGCTTGGCCTTGTCGCGCGAGAGGATGGTGTCGCCGTAACCGTTTTCGATGGCGTCGATCGCCACCGAGACGAAGTCGCCGACTTGAACTTCCAGTTCGCCCTGGTCGTTCTTGAATTCTTCGACCGGAACGTAGGCTTCGGACTTGAGGCCGGCGTTCACGACGACGAAGTTGTGTTCCACGCGCACGACTTCGGCGGAGATCACTTCACCAGCGCGCATGTCGGAACGCTGAAGCGATTCCTCGAACATGGCGGCAAAGGAGCCGACTTCGGGCAGGGCGGTTTGAGCTTGGGACATGGTGTTTCCTTGACGCTGGAGCCGTGCGTTGGCTCTCGAAGCGTTGTGCAAGCGAACTTGCGGTTAGGTTGTCGAGATCGCCGTCCTCGGTGGACTGTCGTCCGGCAGGGAAGGGCGGCGGGCCCAGGAGCCGCCCGAAACCTAACGCCAGGTTTAGAACGGCCTGCGCTTGGCCCACCAATCGAGCACCAGATCCCTTGATTCCTCAATGGTCTGGGCCGAGTTGTCGAGCATCAGCGCGTCTTGTGCCGGATGCAAAGGCGCAGCCGCGCGGGTCTTGTCCCGTGCGTCCCGCGACTCCAAATCCTGGCGCAAGCTCTCGATATTAGCCGAAATTCCCTTTGCGATCAACTGCTTATGCCGTCTTTCGGCGCGCGTCGCCGCGCTGGCAGTCAAAAACACCTTCAGGGAGGCATCGGGGAAGACGTCCGTTCCCATGTCGCGGCCGTCGGCCACCAGGCCCGGCGGGCGACGGAAATCGAGCTGGAGTTGGTTCAGTGCCCGGCGCACGGCCGGGTGCACGGCCACGCGCGAGGCCATGACTCCGGTGGCTTCCTGGCGCAGCTCGTCGCTGATGTCCTCGCCGGCCAGCAACGTGCGGCCCTTGCCGAAGCTCAAGGCAAGCCCGGCAGCCACCGTGGCCACCTTGGGGCCGTCATCCAGGTCGATGCCGGCACGGGTGGCGGCCAGACCGGTGGCGCGGTAGAGCGCGCCGGAATCAAGTACGTGGTAGCCCAGGCTCTCGGCCACTACATCGGCCAGCGTGCCCTTGCCCGAAGCCGTCGGGCCGTCGATCGCGATCACGGGGATCTCGCTACGGCTGGTGTCGACCACTGCGAACAAGGTCTCGAAATAGTCGGGGAAGGTCTTGGCCACGCAGTGCGGCTCAAGGATGCGCACCGGCACGGGGCGTTCGGCCACGAGGCCGTTGAAGGCGGCCAGCGAGAAGCACATGGCGACGCGGTGGTCGTCGTAGGTGTGGATGACGGCGGGCTTCCAGTCGTGAAGCGGTGCGATGCGGATCCAGTCCGGTCCTTCGTCCACCTGAGCACCGAGCTTGCGCAGCTCCGCGGCCATGGCAGCAATGCGGTCGGTCTCCTTGACGCGCCAGCTCGCGATGTTCGTCAGCGTCGTCGGCGAATCGGCGTAGAGCGCCATCACCGCGAGGGTCATGGCGGCGTCGGGGATGTGGTTGCAATCAAGCGTCAGGCCCTTGAGCGGCCAGTCTCCGCGTCGCACGGCCAGCCAGTTGGGCCCCGATTCGATCTGGGCGCCCATGGCGCGAGCTGCTTCGACGAAGCGAACGTCGCCTTGCATCGACTCGCTGCCGACGCCCTCGATCCGCAGCGGCACGTTGACCGAGGCGATGGCGCCCAGGGCCACGAAGTAGGATGCCGAGGAAGCGTCGCCTTCCACATGGATGCTGCCCGGCGAGCGGTAACGGCTGCCCGCGGGAATCGTGAAGCGCTCCCAGCCTTCGCGACGCACCTCGATGCCGAAGCGCTTGAGGAGCTCCAGCGTGATGTGGATGTAGGGCTTGGAGATGAGCTCGCCGACGACCTCGACGACGACGTCCTTGGCGGCCACCAGCGGCAAGGCCATCAGCAGGGCGGTCAGGAACTGGCTCGAGACATCGCCGCGCACCTGCACGGGCTTGTCCAGCGCCAGCGGCGAGGGACCCGAGAGGCGCAGGGGCGGGAAGCCCTCGTTGGCCAGGCAGTCGATGTGGCAGCCGAAGCCGCGCAGTGCGTCGACCAAGTCGCCAATCGGCCGCTCGTGCATGCGCGGCACGCCCGAGAGCTCGAACTCGCCGCCCTGCGTAGCCGCCAGCAGCGCAAGCGCGGCCGTCAGCGGACGCATGGCAGTGCCGGCGTTGCCGAGGAAGAGCCGGGCCGCGCGCGGCAGCAGGCGGCCGCCCAGGCCCGTCACCTGCAAGACGCTGCCGTCCTTGCGGATCTGGCAGCCCAGCTGCGTGAGCGCCTCCAGCATCACGGCGGTGTCGTCGGAGTCCAGCAAATCGTGGACGGCCGTCGTGCCCTCGGCCAGACCGGCCAGCAGCAGCACCCGGTTGGAAATGCTCTTGGAGCCGGGCAGGCGAACCGTGCCCGAGGCCGCCCGCAACGGGGGCAGATCGAGGAAGGGAATCTTGTACATGACGAGTTACTTGGAAGGGACGCTCGGTGGCTTGGGCATGCCCATCTGCCACTGTGCGCGGCCTTCGGAAATCTGGCGAATGCGGGCCTCGAGGCCCAGCGTGTCGCCGCTGCGGATCATGGCCTCCATGCTGTCCAGCGCTTGGCGGAACAGGGCCGACTGGGCCAGCACTCGCTCGCCGTTGGCCACCAGGATGTCGCGCCACACGGTGGGCTCTCCCGCAGCGATGCGGGTGAAATCCCGGAAGCCCGGGCCGGCGAGATTCAGGTAGTCGCGCCCGTCGGCCTGGCCGGCCACGGACTGAAAATAGGCGAACGCCAGCAGATGCGGCAGGTGGCTGACTGCGGCGAAGGCTTGGTCATGATTCTCTGGCGTCATCTTGAAGACCTGGGCGCCGAGCGCCGACCACACGTCGGTGGCGCGCTGCACCTGAGAGACCACGGTCTTGCTCGTAGGCGTGAGGATCACGTGCCGGCCCTGGTACAGCGCGACATCGGCGTGCTCCACGCCGCCGCTTTCCTTGCCCGCGATCGGATGGGCCGGCACGAAGGAGCCGCCCGCATCACCCAGCGCGGCCTGCACGGCCTGCACGACATCGCCCTTGGTCGAGCCCACGTCCATGAAGAGCACATCGGGCTTGACCATATGCCGGATGGCCCGCAGCGTGGTCTCAGTGGCGGCCACGGGCACGGCCAGCAACACGATGTCGGACCCGGCCACCGCCAGCAGGGCGGACTCGGCGATCTGGTCGATCACACCAAGCTTCTTGGCCTTCTCCGTCGTGGAGGGCGATTTGCTGTAGCCGACAACCTTCTTGACAAGCCGCGCCTTCTTCATGGCCAGGGCGAAGGAGCCGCCCATGAGGCCGCAGCCGATGACGCCGAGTTGCTTGAACATCATGCCTGGTGAGTACCCGGAAGGAGCTGTGGAAGAGGTGAAAGCCCCAGTCTAACCGCGCCTCATCGCCGAGCTCGGGCTTTGCTATCCTCGCTGCCCGATTTGCCTTCGTAAGTGAACTCCGCATGCTTCGCCGTCTTGTCCGTCTTGTATTTGCACTGAGCCTTTCCTCCTGCGCGCTGGCGCAGGCCGCCGATTTCAGTGCCGCAGACCTGGCCATGGCGGCCCGGCTCCGCGAGGCGGGCACACAAAGCCCGGTGGCCTTCGATCTGCTGGACTCGCTGTGCACCGAGGTCGGTCCGCGGTCGGCTGGTTCAGAGGGCGACCACCGCGCCGTTGAATGGGCGGCCACCAGGCTTAAGGCCCTGGGCTTCCCGCAGGTGCGAGTGGAGGCTGTGCCGCTCAAGGCCTGGCGCCGCGGTCCGGCTTCGGCCCAACTGACGGCGCCGGTCCCGCAGGTCCTGAGCATCACTGCACTGGGCGGCAGCGTCGCCACGCCGAGCGCCGGCCTGGATGCCGAGCTGGCCTATTACCCGAGCCTTCAGGCGCTCAAGGCCGACACCTCGGATCGCGCCCGCGGCCGCATCGTGTTCATCGATGTGAAGACCGAGCGCTCGCGCGACGGTCATGGTTATGGACCTGGTTCTGCCGTGCGCTGGGCGGGCCCGTCGGAGGCCGCGCGCCATGGCGCCGTGGCTTTCGCCATGCGTTCGGTGGGTACCGATCACGACCGTTTGCCGCACACGGGCATGACCAGCTACGACGCCGGTGCGCCGCGGATCCCGGCGCTGGCCGTTTCGGTGCCCGATGCAGAGCTGATCGCACGCACCTCCAAGCTGGGCAAGCCGCTGCGCATGCATGTGGATCTTCAGGCCGAGGGTGGGATTGATGCCGTCTCGGCCAATGTCGTCGCTGAAATCCCGGGCACCGACCTCGCGCAGGAGGTCGTCATGATCGGCGCCCATCTCGACAGCTGGGACCAGGGCCAGGGCGCCATCGACGACGGCGCCGGCGTGGCCATCGTCACCGGCGCGGCCAAGCTCATCCTGGACAGCGGGGTCAAGCCGCGGCGCACCATCCGCGTTGTCTTGTTCGCAAACGAAGAGCATGGCCTTGACGGTGCCAAGGCCTACTACGAAAGGTACAAAGGCCAATGGCACCAGATGGTCGGCGAGAGCGACGTGGGTGCCGATGCTGTCTTCGAGATGCGCAGCCGCGTCCGCGCCGAGGCGTTGCCCCTGGTCAAGAGTATTGCCGCTGAACTCGCGCCCCTGGGCGTGGCTGCCGGCGGCAACGCGGGCTTCGTGGGCTCTGACGCTGGCGTGGGGCTGAGCCGCCAGGGCTGGGCCGGCATGGCCCTCGTGCAGGACGCGAGCCGCTATTTCGACTGGCACCACACGCCCAACGACACGCTGGACAAGGTGGATCCGGCTCAGCTGCGCCAGAACGTCGCGGCCTGGGCCGTGACGGCCTGGCTGGCCGCGCAAAGCCCTGAAGCCTTCGGCCCCATCGCCAAGAGCAGCGCCGAGGCCGAGTGAGGCGCTGGCCGGGGCTGCAACGGACGTGACAGCTGTCATGTGCGTTGCATGACGCCCGGCTCTGCCGCATCCGAGAGGCGATTCCTACAGTGAAGTCATGTCCACTCCACGACCGGGAATCGCCATGCAACTCTTCAAGAATCGCCGCTGTGTTCCGCTGACCCACGGCTTCGGCCGCATCGTCGCCATTGCAGTAGGTCTCTTGGCAGCGCTGAACTCCGGGCATAGCGACGCGGCTGAGGCCGAGCCGGATTTCATCGTTCGCCACGCCACGGTCTTCGACGGCGAGCGCCGCCTGACCGACACGGACGTACTCGTGCAAGACGGCCGCATCGCCGCCATTGGTCGCGAGCTCAAGGCCCCGGCCGGTGTGAGCGTCGTCGACGGCCGCGGCAAGACGCTCATGCCCGGGCTCATCGACGCCCACACCCACACCTGGGGCAGCGCCGGCCGCGATGCGCTGCGCTTCGGCGTGACGACCGAGCTCGACATGTTCACCGACCCGCGCGGCCTGCCTGCCGCCCGGGCCCAGCGGCAAGCGCGTGCTGCAGCAGGCAGTGCCGATCTGTGGTCGGCCGGCGTGCTGGCCACCGTGCCGGGCGGTCATGGCACCGAGTACGGCATCAAGATCCCCACGCTGAGCACGCCGGCCGAGGCCGCCGACTTCGTGGCCGCTCGCAAGGCCGAAGGCAGCGACTACCTGAAGATCGTCATCGAGGATGGCTCGGCCTTCGGCCACGCCACGCCCACGCTGGATGCCGCCACCATCGCCGCGCTGGCCACGGCAGCGAAGTCAAGCGGCATGATGTCTGTGGCGCACGTCGCCACGCAGAACGATGCCGCCACGGCCTTCGCCTCGGGTGTGAACGGCCTGGCTCACGTCTTCATCGACCGCAAGCTCGATGCGAGCGCCGATGCCGCCTTCATCGCCAGCGCGCGCGACCATTTCGTCGTGCCGACGTTGTCGGTCAACGCCGCGCTTTCGGGCCCCGCCGAGAGCCGGGCGCTGCAGGACGACCCGCGTCTCAAGCCCTGGCTCAGCAATGGCCAACTGGGCACACTGGCCAGCGTCTTCCCGCCGCCCTGGAGCAAGACCGTTTTCCTGGACCGTGCGCTGAACAATACGGCCGTGCTGCACCGCGCCGGCATCGCGCTGCTGGCCGGCACCGATGCGGGCAATCCCGGTACGGCCCACGGTGTGAGCCTGCATGGCGAGCTGGCTTTGCTGGTGCGCGCCGGCCTCACGCCGCTGGAGGCGCTGCGCGCCGCCACCTCCTTGCCCTCCAGCGTGTTCAAGCTGAGCGACCGCGGGCGCATCGCGACGGGCCTGCGCGCCGACCTGCTGCTGGTGGAAGGTGACCCGAGCGTGGACATCCAGGCGACCCGCGCCATCGTCGCGATCTGGAAGAACGGCTATCCGGTCGATCGCAGCCTGCGCGTCGACGAAAGGCCCGAAACGGCGGTGGCTGCCGCGGCAGGTTCGTCCCTGATTGCAGACTTCGAAACCGATGTCACTTCGGTACGCATGGGCCAGCCCCTGAGCATCACGACCGACATGATGGCAGGCGGCAAGTCCAGCGCCACGCAGGCGTGGAGCGCGGGCGGTGCGAACGGCTCCAAGGGCGCCCTCAAAGTGCAGGGGCTGATCGACGGCGGCCTGCCCTATGCCTGGGCCGGCACGCTGTGGATGGCCGGCAGCGCGCCCATGCAGGCGGTCGACTACGGGACGCGCCACGAGCTGGTCTTCAAGGTCCGCGGCGAGGAGCGCACGGGCATGGCCATGGTCTTCTCCGGCCCGTCCGCCCAGTCGCGTCCGGCCATGCAGTCTTTCAAGATCGGCCATGACTGGACCGAAGTGAGGCTGCCGCTGGCAGGCTTTGCCGGCGTCGATCTAGCGAAGTTGCGTGCCGTGGCTCTGACCGTGGGCCTGCCGGCCGGCGCCTTCAGTTTCGAGATCGATGACCTTGAACTGCAGTGATACTGAGACCATGGCAAGCCTTCGTGCGCATCCCAACTCGCTCCAGGCCATGGTCACGCGCGGCCCGTGGATCCCGGTGCTCAATCTCTGCTGGCTGTTCTACGTCGTCTTCGCCGCAGTGGCGCTGCCGCTGAGCTTGCCCGAGAAGGCCTTCACCTGGGCCAGCCTTGTGGCCTTCTTGCCGCTGTACTACGGGGCCTGGCGCGACAACATGGCGCGCCTGCCCTGGTACACGCTGGCGATTGCCGTGCTGGGCCTGGCGAGTGTCTGGATCAACACGGTGTTCTCCTTCTTGATCTACGCAGCGGCCTTTGTGGTCTTTTGCGGCAGCCGGCGACAGGGCCTGATCGGGCTCGCGGCGCTGCTGCTGAGCTTCTGTGCGGTGGCCGCCTTCAGCCCGCGTTTCAACGTCTTCGGCATGGTGTTTTGCGTTGGCATCTGCCTGGTCGTGGCCTTCTTCAACGTGCAGTACCGCAATGCCGCCCAGGCCGATGCGGGCCTGAGGCTCTCGCACGAAGAAGTGCGGCGGCTCGCGGCCAGCGCCGAACGCGAGCGCATCGGCCGCGATCTGCACGACTCGCTTGGGGCGACCTTGGCACTGATCGCTGTGAAGAGCGAGCTGGCCGGGCGTCTGTTGGAGCGCGACGTGAATGCGGCGCGCGCCCAGGTGGCCGACATCGAACAGGTCGCCCGTGAGGCGCTCACACAGGTGCGTGCTGCCGTGGCCGGCATCCGCTCGGCGCTACTGGCCGGCGAGCTGGCCTCTGCGCGCCTGTTGCTGGAGACCGCCGGCGTGGCCTTTGCCGCCGATGTCGACAGCCTGCCGCTGTCACCCGAGGTCGAGTCTGCCCTGGCACTCGGCTTGCGCGAAGCCGCAACCAATGTCCAGCGCCACGCCCGTGCCAAGGCCGTGCGCGTGACGCTGCGGGTGGACGCCGACCGGGCGCTGATGGTCATCGAAGACGACGGCATCGGCGCCTCGCTGCGCAAGGGCCATGGGCTGACCGGCATGGAGGAGCGGCTCGGCGCGGTCGGCGGCAGCGTCGAGATCGCCACCGTGCGCCAGGGCAGCTCGCGTGGCACGCGGCTGAGCCTGCGCGTGCCGCTGCCCAAGACGCAAGAGATGGAGACTGGGGCCGCTGCCAGCGCGCCGATGGTGCTCGGAGCCCGCCCCGCATGATCCGCGTGCTGCTTGCCGAGGACCAGGCCATGCTGCGTGGCGCGCTCGTGGCCCTGCTTTCGCTGGAGCCCGATATCGAGATCGTCGCCGCGGTCGGTGACGGCGAAGCGGCGCTGCGCGAGGCGCACGCGCTCAAGCCCGACCTGATCGTCACCGACATCGAGATGCCCGGCCTGACGGGCCTGGAGGTGGCGCAGCGCGTGGCCCGATTCGATCATCCGGCGCGCGTCGTCATCCTCACCACCTTTGCGCGTGCCGGCTACCTGCGCCGCGCGCTCGATGCCGGCGTCTGCGCCTACCTGCTCAAGGACACGCCGTCCTCCAAGCTCGCCGAGGCGCTGCGCACGGTCCATGCCGGTGGCCGCGTGATCGATCCGGCGCTGGCCGCCGAAGGCTGGGTGGGTGCCGATCCGCTGCTCGAGCGGGAGCGCCAGGTCCTGCGTCTGGCGGGCGAAGGCGTCTCAGCCGGCAAGATCGCCGAGGAGCTGGGCCTGTCCAGCGGCACCGTCCGCAACTACCTCTCGCAGGCGATCGGCAAGCTGGGCGTGGCGAACCGGATCGAGGCGTACCGGTTGGCGAAGCAGAAGGGCTGGCTGTAGCCGCCCCAAACCTTTGAGACTCAGGCCTTGACCGGATACGCGCCGATCACCTTGTAGAAGGCGCACAGCTGGCGCAGCTCTTCCAGCGCCTGGGCCACATGAGGCTCGCTCGGGTGCCCGTCCAGGTCCATGTAGAAGTAGTACTCCCACTGACCCGTGCGCGCCGGGCGCGACTCCAGCCGCGTCATCGAGACGCCGAACTTCTTCAGCGGCACGAGCAGGTCGTGCATGGCGCCGGGCTTGTTGGCCACGCTGACGATCAGGCTCGTGCAGTCGCGGCCCGTGGCCGGCGGCGTGGCCATGGTCTGGGGCAGGGTGATGACGGCGAAGCGGGTGCGGTTGTATGCCTCGTCCTGCACCGCGTGGGCCACGATGTGCAGACCGAAGAGCGTGGCGGCGCGCTCGCTGGCGATGGCCGCATAGGCCGGGTTCTCTGCGGCGAGGCGGGCACCCTCTGCATTGCTGGACACCGCGCGGCGCTCGGCATTGGGCAGGTTTTTGTTGAGCCAGTTCTGGCACTGAGCCAGCGCCTGCGGGTGGGCAAGCACGGCCTGAATCTCGCCCATGGAGTTGTTCTTCTGCAGCAAGTTGTGGCGGATCAGCAGGCTGACTTCGCCGACCACGTGGCAGGGCGTGTGTAGGAAGAGGTCCAGCGAGCGGGTGACCACGCCCTCGGTCATGTTCTCCACGCCGACCACGCCATACTGCGCGCTGCCGCTGGCGGTGGCGTGGAAGACTTCGTCGAAGCTGGCGCAGTAGATGAGGTCGGCCGCGCCGCCGAAGTACTCGATGGCGGCCTGTTCGCAGAAGGTGCCGAAGGGGCCGAGCACAGCCACGCGCTGCGGCGATTCGAGTGCGAGGCAGGCGCTCATGATTTCGCGCCAGATCGCGGCCACGTGCTCGCCCCGGAGCGGACCCTGGTTGGCGGCCTTGATCTTGGCGATGACCTGGGCCACGCGGTCGGGGCGGAAGAAGGGCGTGCCTTCGCGGCGCTTGATCTCGCCGACCTGCTCTGCCACATGGGCGCGCTCGTTGAGCAGTTGGAGCAGTTGCGAATCCAGTGCGTCGATCTGCTCGCGCAGGCCCTTTAATGCATCGTCAGCCATGGCGTTTCTCAAAGTCCTGGAGGTAGCTGATGAGGGCTTGAACGCCCTCGAGCGGCATCGCGTTGTAGATCGATGCCCGCATGCCGCCCACCGACTTGTGGCCTTTGAGTTGCAGCAGTTGCGCTTCCCTGGCGCCGGCCAGGAAAGCGTCGTTCAGACGTTCATCCTTCAGGTAGAAGGGCACGTTCATGCGCGAGCGGCATTCTGCCGCCACGCGGTTTTCATAGAGCGAGGAGCCATCCAGCGCTGCGTAGAGCAGGGTGGCCTTCTCGACGTTGCGCTGCTCGATAGCCGCCAGGCCAGTCTTGCCGGCGTACGAGAAATTCTTGATCCACTGGAACACCAGGCCGGCCACGTAGATGGCGAAGGTCGGCGGGGTGTTGAACATGGACTGGTGCTCGGCCACGACCTTGTAGTTGAAGGCCGAGGGGCAGATGGGCAGGGCGCGGTCCAGCAAGTCTTCGCGCACGAAGACAAGCGTGAGGCCGGCCGGGCCGATGTTCTTCTGCGCGCCGGCGAAGGCGCACCCCACGCGTGACCAGTTGATCGGACGCGAGAGCACGTGCGAGGAGCAGTCGATCACGAGCGGTGCCGTGTCGATGCGCGGCAGCTCCTGAAACTCGATGCCGTCGATGGTCTCGTTGGTGCAGACGTGGACGTAGTCGGCATCCTCGCGCAGGCGCCACTGCGCCGTGGGCGAGAAGGCCTCGGCGGCGATCTGCACGTCGGCATAGCGGCGTGCCTCAGCGGCGGACTTCCTGGACCAGGAGCCGGTGACGGCGACGTCCACCTTGCCCGTACGCGCCAGGTTCATCGGCACGACGGCGTTCTCGCCCAGGCCGCCGCCCTGCATGAAGAGAATGCGGAACTCCCGCGGCACCGCCAGCAGTTCTCGCAGCGTGGCCTCGGCCGCTTCGTAGATGGAGATGAACTCGCGGCCGCGATGGCTCATCTCCATCACGCTCATGCCGCTGCCATGCCAGTCCAGCATTTCTTCGGCCACTTGCCCAAGCACGGGTTCGGGCAGGACGGCGGGGCCGGCGGAGAAGTTGAAGGGGCGCGGCCGGCTCATCACTTCTTGGCGGGCGCGGCCTTGCTGGCCGATGCGGACGGTGCTGGCGCTGCGGACGGTGCGGGCTTGAGGCCCATGGTCTTGTCCACGCTCAGCTGCAGTGCGTTGAAGCGCGCTTCAAGCTGCGGGCCGTTCTCGGCCAGGATCTTCTCAACCAGGGCCTTCTGCAGATCCGGCTGGATGCCGCTGAACTTCTTGCTGACGGGGGACTCCATCCAGGTCACGATCTGGTTGAGTTCGTCTTCGGTAAAGCGCTCGTCGAGCAGGGTGCCGATGGCAGTCGGGGCCACTTTGAGCGCGCTGGCCTTGACGATGGGGAATGCGTCTTCGATGAACTTCTTGACGTCGGCATCCACGGCCTTGGTGACGGCCTCGCGCTTGTCGGCCGGTACCTGTTGCAGGTTCATGCTGGCCTTCTGCATGACGGGCATCAGGGGGCGCTGGACGATGTCGCGCGCCAGCATTTCCAGGCCGGGTTGCTGTAGGGCCAGCAACTTGTCGATCAGGGCCTGCTTGGCCGGCGTGGGGGCCGCCTGGACGAGCGGGGCGAGGGCGAGAAGGCTGGCGGCGGCCAGCAGCTTGATCGTGTACTTCACGGCTTATTCCTTGGTGGGTTCTTCCGACGGCTCGCCTTCGGCCGAGCCGTCATTGGCGTCGTTCTCGACGATGCGCTGCAGGCCCGAGAGCTTGGCGCCGTTATCCAGCGCGATGAGGGTCACGCCCTGAGTGGCTCGGCCGAGCTCGCGGATCTCGGAGACGCGGGTGCGCACGAGCACGCCCTTGTCCGTGATCAGCATGATCTCGTCCTCGGCGCGCACCAGGGTGGCGGCCACGACGCGGCCGTTGCGCTCGCTCTGTTGGATGGCGATCATGCCCTTGGTGCCACGGCCGTGTCGCGTGTACTCGGTGATGGCGGTGCGCTTGCCGAATCCGTTCTCGGTGGCGGTGAGCACGCTTTGGGCTTCGTCTTCCGCCACGAGCATGGCGATCAGGCGCTGATCGGGCTCAAGCATCATGCCGCGCACGCCGCGAGCAGTGCGGCCCATGGGGCGCACGTCGTCTTCGTCGAAACGAACGGCCTTGCCGCCATCGCTGAAGAGCATGACGTCGTGCTTGCCGTCGGTCAGTGCGGCGCCGATCAGGTGGTCGCCCTCGTCGAGGTCCACCGAGATGATGCCGGCCTTGCGCGGGTTGCTGAAGTCCTTGAGGGAGGTCTTTTTCACCGTGCCCATGGCCGTGGCCATGAAGATGAAGTGATCCTCGGGGAAGGTGCGGAACTCGCCCGTGAGCGGCAGAACGACGGTGATCTTCTCGTCTTGCTGCAGCGGGAACATATTGACGATGGGCTTGCCGCGCGAGTTGCGCGAGCCCTGCGGCACTTCCCAGACCTTGAGCCAGTAGACCCGGCCGCGGTTGGAGAAGCACAGGATCCAGTCGTGGGTGTTGGCGATGAAGAGCTGGTCGACCCAGTCGTCTTCCTTGGTCTGCGTGGCCTGCTTGCCGCGGCCGCCGCGACGCTGGGCGCGGTATTCGCTCAGGGCCTGGCTCTTGATGTAGCCGGTGTGGGAGAGCGTCACGACCATATCGGTCGGCGTGATCAGGTCCTCGGTGCCGAGCTCCTGCGCGTTGTGCTCGATCACCGAGCGGCGCGCGCCGAGTTTGGTCTGGCCGAACTCCTGCTTCACCGCGATCAGCTCTTCGCCGATGATGACCGTCACGCGCTCGGGCTTGGCCAGAATGTCGAGCAGGTCGGCGATGATTGCCATCACTTCCTTGTACTCGCCCACGATCTTGTCCTGCTCGAGGCCCGTGAGGCGTTGCAGGCGCATCTGCAGGATCTCGCCGGCCTGATCTTCCGAGAGGCGGTACAGGCCGTCGGGCTGCATGCCGACGTTGCTGGGCAGGCCTTCGGGGCGATAGGCCTCGGCGCCGCCTTCGGCGCGCGCGAGCATTTCGCGAACGAGGGACGAATCCCAGCTCTTGCTCATCAGCGCGGCCTTGGCGACCGGCGGCGTGGGCGACTGCTTGATGGTCTCAATGAACTCGTCGATATTGGCCAGGGCCACGGCCAGGCCTTCGAGCACGTGGCCACGGTCGCGCGCCTTGCGCAGTTCGAAGATCGTGCGGCGAGTCACCACCTCGCGGCGGTGCTCGAGAAAGACCGTGACCAGGTCCTTCAGGTTGCAAAGCTTGGGTTGGCCGTCGATCAGCGCCACCATGTTCATGCCGAAGCTGTCCTGAAGCTGGGTCTGCTTGTACAGGTTGTTCAGCACGACCTCGGGCACTTCACCGCGCTTGAGCTCGATGACCACGCGCATGCCGGACTTGTCGCTCTCGTCCTGGATGTGGCTGATGCCCTCGATCTTCTTCTCGTGGACGAGCTCGGCGATGCGCTCGAGCAGCGTCTTCTTGTTCACCTGGTAGGGAATCTCGTCGACGATGATGGCTTGGCGCGCGCCCTTGTCGATGTCCTCGAAGTGGACCTTGGCGCGCATCACCACCTTGCCGCGGCCGGTGCGGTAGCCGTCGCGCACGCCGTTGATGCCGTAGATGATGCCGGCGGTGGGGAAGTCGGGCGCGGGGATGATCTCCATCAGCTCGTCGATCGAGCAGTCCGGGTTCTTCAGGGCGTGCAGGCAGGCGTCGACGACCTCGTTGAGATTGTGCGGCGGGATGTTGGTGGCCATGCCCACGGCGATGCCGGTGGAGCCATTGATCAACAGGTTGGGCAGGCGCGTCGGCAGGACCAGCGGTTCTTTGTGGCTGCCGTCGTAGTTGGGTCCGAAGTCGACCGTTTCCTTGTCGATGTCGGCCAGCATCTCATGCGCGATCTTGTCCAGGCGGATCTCGGTGTATCGCATGGCAGCGGCGTTGTCGCCGTCCACCGATCCGAAGTTGCCCTGGCCGTCGATCAGCATGTGCCGCAGGCTGAAGGGCTGGGCCATGCGCACGATGGTGTCGTAGATCGCCGAGTCGCCGTGCGGGTGATATTTACCCATCGTCTCACCCACGGCCTGCGCACTCTTACGGTACTTGGCGTTATAGGTGTTGCCCATCTCGTTCATCGAGTACAGCACGCGGCGATGCACGGGCTTCAGGCCGTCGCGGGCATCCGGAAGGGCCCGACCGACGATCACGCTCATGGCGTAATCCAGATACGAACGCCGCATCTCCTCTTCGAGGCTGATCGGCAGGGTTTCCTTGGCGAACTGGGTCATGCGGGCTTTGGTGTATGAAGGGCCGGTGCTACGTAGTCGCCACAGCGGCTCTAATTGATTTGGCCGAAAGAGACGATTCTAAGTGCGCAGGCAATGTAGCAGCGGTGCAACAACGTCACCAAGGCCCTGGACGTGCGCCACCACAATGCGTCGGTCCGCCATGCCCGCAATGGCACAATCGCCGAGTCCCTGGGATAAACCCGTACACGCCGTTTCCTTCTTGAGCGGTGGGCAGTGTTTTTCTCGAGGTTTTTGTTTGGACCACCAAGGACGTACCCAGGCCAACTGCGGTAATCCGTGAGAGGAGAATCATGAAGAAATTGAATCGAGTGGCGTCGCTTTTCGCACTCGCTGTCCTGGCTGCTTCCGGTGCACAGGCCCAGCAGACGATCGACAACTGGCGTGCCACCGACGGCACCGTTTGGAAGAACGGTACGAATGAACTGTGCTGGCGCGATACCTTCTGGACGCCGGCCACTGCCGCCGTCGGTTGCGATGGCGCTCCCGCTCCGGCCCCGGCTCCGGCTCCCGTCGTCGCTCCCCCGCCTCCCCCGGCTCCTCCGGTTGAAGCGCCGAAGCCCCCGCCGCCGCCGCCCGCTCCGGTGGCCGTGACCGAGAAGATCACCTACGGTGCCGATGCCCTGTTCGATTTCGACAAGGCCGTGCTCAAGCCCGAAGGCATCGCCAAGCTGGACGAGCTCGTGTCCAAGCTGAGCAAGGTCACGCTGGAAGTCATCATCGCCGTGGGTCACACCGACTCCGTCGGTACCGCTGCCTACAACCAGAAGCTGTCGGTGCGTCGTTCCGAAGCCGTGAAGGCCTATCTGGTCAGCAAGGGCATCGAGAAGAACCGCATCTACACGGAAGGCAAGGGCAAGACCCAGCCCGTGGCCGACAACAAGACTGCCGAAGGCCGCGCCAAGAATCGTCGCGTGGAAATCGAAGTCGTCGGTACCCACACCGTCATGAAGTGATGAGCCGCGGGGCCTGGTGCCCCGCAACTCTCACCCAGACCAACCCCGCTCCGGCGGGGTTTTTTTGTTTCGGCATCGCGTCGATTCTTGACATGAGCCTGCTCTGAATCGGGGCCAATGGCCCTGTTTTCATTACGATGACGATATGAGCATCAACGCAGATCCCCAGGAACTCGCCAAATTCGGCGAACTGGCCCATCGCTGGTGGGACCCAGAGAGCGAGTTCAAACCCCTCCACCAGATCAACCCGCTGCGCCTGAACTGGATTGACTCGCTGGCGCAGCTCGCGGGCAAGAAGGTGCTCGACGTGGGCTGTGGCGGCGGCATCTTGACCGACTCCATGGCCCGCAAGGGCGCGAACGCACTGGGCATCGACCTTTCCATCAAGCCGCTCAAGGTGGCCCAGCTCCACGCGATGGAGGCGGGCACCGAGAACGTGGACTATCGCGAGGTCGCGGTGGAGGCCCTGGCGGCCGAGGCGCCTGCCAGTTTCGACGTCGTGACCTGTATGGAGATGCTCGAGCACGTGCCCGATCCGGCTTCCGTCGTGCGGGCCCTCGGGCAACTCGTCAGGCCGGGCGGATGGGTTTTTCTGTCCACGCTGAACCGCAACGTCAAGAGCTTCATGCTCGCCATCGTCGGCGCCGAGTACCTGCTCAAGATGCTGCCAGCCGGCACGCACGAGTACGCCCGCTTCATCAAGCCCAGCGAGCTGGCACAGATGTGCCGCGAGGCGGGCCTCGAGCTGCACTCGGCCAAGGGGCTCAGCTACAACCCGCTCACCCAGGCCTATAAGCTGGGCAGCGATACCGACGTGAACTACCTGCTCGCTTGCAAACGGCCCGACTGATTCTTTTCGACCTCGACGGCACGCTCATCGATAGCGCGCCCGACCTGGCTGGCGCCACCAACGAGATGCTTGTTGCGCGAGGGCGGCCGGCGCTGCCGCTCGCGCTACTGCGTCCCCACGTGGGCTCGGGCGCTCGCGGCATGCTGGGCGCAGCCTTTGGCTGCAAGCCTGGCGATGCCGAGTTCGAGGCGCTCAAGTCGGAATGGTTCGAGCGCTACGAGCCGCGCATGCTGCGGGAGACGCGCCTCTTCGAGGGTGTCGCGCCGGTGCTCGATGCGCTTCTTGCCGACGGACTGAGCCTGGGCATCGTCACGAACAAAGCCGAACGTTACGCCATCCCGGTCTGCGAAGGCCTGGGGCTGGCGGCCAAGAGCCACGTCATCATCGGCGGCGACAGCACGCCGCACCGAAAGCCTCATCCGGCCCCAGTGCTGGAGGCCGCCCGCCGCGCGGGCATCGAGTCATCGGTTTGCGTCTTCGTGGGTGACGACGAGCGCGACGTGCTCGCAGGCCGCGCTGCCGGCATGGCGACCGTGGCCGTCCGCTGGGGCTACGTGGATGCAGGCAAGCCGATCTCGCAATGGGGCGCCGACCACGTCATTGACGCGCCTCACGAGCTCGTTCGGGCTCTCGCGAAGAACTGACTTGGTGGCATGCCCATGGTCCGCGTGACCATGGCCGTGAACGCGCTGGCACTCGCGTAGCCGAGCTCGGCGGCAATGATCTTCATGGGCCTCTTGCGTGCCGCCATCGAGAGCGCGTGGGCCAGCAGCACCTGTGAGCGCCATTGCGCAAAGCTCACGCCCAGCTGCTGGCGGAACAGGCGCGAGACCGTTCGCGGGCTGGCGCCGGCGCTGGCGGCCCAATCCTCCAGGCTCGCATGCAGGCCTGGGTCGGCCAGCATGGCCTCGCACAGCCTCCGCAAGCGCGCATCCTGCGGCAGCTCCACGCCCAGGCGCAGCGCACGCGACCGGCGCAGCTCGTTGAGGATCAGCTCGCTGAGCAGCCTTTCGCGCTGCGGTTCTGGCGCTGACTCGGGCTGATGGTCAAGCTGCAGCGCCAGTTCGCGCAACAGCGGGCTCACCTCAATCACGCGACAGCTTTGCCATTCCGGCTCCGGCAGCAGCGACGGTGCGAGATAGAGCGTGTGCAGCTGGGCCTGCTCGATGGCGCCCGTTGTGTGCTCCACCTTCGGCGCCACCCACACGGCACGCGAAGGCGGCACGATGTAGGTGCTGTCGCCCGCCTGCACATGGATGGCGCCTTCGGTGGCGAAGACGAGCTGGGCCCAGTCGTGCCGGTGGGGTTGGATTTGGGCCTGCTGGCGGAGGATGCGCAGCTTGCCGCGCAAGGGACGCTCCGTGGTGGGGGCGAAGGCCTCGGGGTCGATGGGCGGGACGAGCGTTCGCTTCATGGCCGAAATTCGATAGAAGTCGACCGGTCATCGTAACTCAGCCTCCCTCAGCTTTGCCACCATGGTGGCCATGAATATCGCTACCCTTTCGCTCGACGAGCGCACCCAGAGCCGCCGCGACTACGGCACCATCAGCCTGATCGGGCTGGCCCACGGCACCTCGCACTTTTTCCACCTGCTGCTCGTACCCCTGTTCCCGGCGTTGCAGGCAGAGTTCGGCTATAGCTTCGCGGAGCTGGGCCTGCTGGTCACGACCTTTTTCCTGATCTCGGGCATCGGCCAGGCCATGTCCGGTTTCGTGGTGGACCGCTTCGGCGCGCGACCCGTGCTGTTCCTCGCCTTGGGTTGCTTCGTGCTGGCCTCCATCGCCGCGGGCACGGCCCAGGGCTTCGCCGGCCTGATGTTGGCCGCGGCGCTGGCGGGCCTGGGCAACTGCCCCTTCCACCCGATCGACTTCACGATTCTGAACAAGCGGGTCTCGCAGCCGCGCCTGGGCCATGCCTTCTCGGTCCATGGCATCACGGGCAATCTGGGCTGGGCGTTTGCGCCCGTGTTCTCCATCGGCATATGGCACGCGACCGGCCACTGGCGCTGGGCCTATTTCGGCACGGCAGTGCTGGCCCTGGCCGTGATGGCGGTGCTGGCCTGGCGGCGCGACCTGGTCGACGACAAGCAAGGCGCCTGGCACAAGCCGGCCGACGCACCCAAGGATGAGCACCCGATGGCCTTCTTGAAACTGCCTTCGGTGTGGCTGTGCTTCTCCTTCTTCTTCTGGAGCACCATGGCGCTCACCGCCATTCAGAGCTTTGCAAGCCCGGCCCTGCAGCAGATGTACGGCCTGCCGCTCTCGCTGACAGCCTATGTGGTCACTGGCTACATGCTCTGCGGTGCGGCTGGCATGTTGGTGGGCGGCTTCCTGGTTCACAGGATCGAGCGCCTGGAGAAGACCATCGCCGCGGCCATGGTCCTGGCGGCGCTGCTGCTGCTGATCACGGCCAGCGGCCTGCTGCCGGGCCTCGTGGCGGCGACGCTGGCGGCACTCGCCGGGTTCGGCACCGGCATCGCCGGCCCCTCGCGCGACATGCTGATCAAGCGCGCGGCGCCGCCCGGCGCCACGGGCCGAGTCTATGGCACCGTGTATTCCGGCCTCGACGCGGGCTTCGCCCTGGGTGCGCCGGTCTTCGGGCTGATGATGGACCGAGGCCAGCCTTCGCTCGTCTTTGCCGGCTCGGCCCTGACTTTGCTCATGGGCGTTGCATCGGCTGCAATGGTCGGGATGGGCATCATGCGGAGGCGGGCGCTGCAGTCGGCGGCGTGAGCGGCAAGCCGCCGCCAGCGCCGCAGTCGGTTATCGAACGTCACAAATTGTGGTTGAGGTCCCGGACGGGGCCCCGGGGCCGCCGCCCATTTGCCAATGGCCGTACGTGGACGCCTCTGTACATGGACGCCTCAGTACGTGGACGCCTCTGTACATGGACGCCTCAGTACATGGACGGCTCCGTACATGGATGCCTCCGTACATGGATGCCTCCGGTTGGCCAGGCAATCAGTTGATGACGACGTGAAGATTTGATTGCACCCGTACGCGTGGGGGCTCTCATTGCCATTGATGCCCGCGATGCGGGGGAGGAGTCGACTGGGTCTCGAGTCTCAAGCCAGCGAATATCTTGCCCAGACCTGTCTGAATCCATTTGGGTCAAGCTCGTTGCCATCGTTTGGTCAGATCCATGCCGTGACTGCCGGCACCGGGGCGCTCTTTGCGTTGCGCTGACGGGGAGAGGAGGGGGCTTGTGTGCCTGCCACGGCTTGATCTGACGCGTCGTACTTATGGCCGTTCTCTGAGCTGGAATGACATCGGCGTGCGGGCATGGCGCTACAGTGCGGGCATGACGAATACCTCCCGATTGGCTGGCCATGCGCTGGTCGAAGCTCTGATCGCCCAGGACATTGACACCGTTTTCGGCGTTCCCGGCGAAAGCTTCCTGGCCGTCCTCGACGGTTTCCACGAGCACGCTGACAAGATCCGTTTCATCGCCTGCCGTCAGGAGGGCGGGGCGGCCTTCATGGCCGAGGCGCAAGGCAAGCTCACGGGTCGCCCCGGCATCTGTTTCGTGACGCGCGGTCCCGGCGCAACGAACGCCTCCATCGGCCTGCACACGGCCTTCCAAGACTCCACGCCGATGGTGCTCTTCATCGGCCAGGTGGCCGCCGACCAACGGGACCGCGAGGCCTTCCAGGAGGTCGACTATCGCCAGATGTTCGGCCCTGGCACGCTGGGCATGGCCAAGTGGGTCGGCGAGATCCAGGATCCCGACCGCCTTCCCGAGTACGTCTCGCGGGCTTTCCATACCGCCATGCAGGGGCGGCCCGGCCCGGTCGTCTTGGTGCTGCCCGAGGACATGCTGACGCGGGCTACGAGCGTGCCTGTGCTGCCACGCGTCGAGCCCGCGCTGGCCTGGCCTGCGCCACAGGCGATCGAGGCACTGCGCGAGCGCCTGTGCGCCGCGAAAAGGCCGCTCGTCATCGCCGGCGGCGGCGGCTGGACGAAGGAAGGGGCCCAGGCACTGGAGCGTTTCGCGGAATCCTGGCACCTGCCGGTGGGCTGTGCCTTTCGCTTCCAGGACTGCTTTGACAACCGCCACCCGCTCTATGCGGGCGACGTGGGCATCGGCATCAACCCTCGCCTTGCGGCGCGCGTGAAGGAGGCCGATCTCATCATCGCCATCGGCCCTCGCCTGGGTGAGATGACGACGGGCGGCTATACGCTGCTGCGAGCGCCGCGGCCGGCGCAGCAACTCGTGCATATCCACGCGGGCGCGGAGGAACTCGGCCGCGTTTACGCTGCCGACCTGATGATCAACGCCAGCATGGCTTGCGCGGCTCCGGCACTCGCCACCATGGCGCCGCCCGAGAGCATCAGCTGGAGGGCTTGGGCCGAGGCCGCAAACGCCGACTACCAGGCCAACCTGGTCCAGAAGCCCGTGACGCCGCTGGACATGACGACCGTTATCCAGCAGCTCAACACGCTGATGCCCGAAGGCACGATCTACACCAACGGTGCGGGCAACTACAGCGGCTGGCTGCATCGCTTCCACCAGTACGAGGGCCTGCACCAGCACGGCAAGGTGCAGCTCGCGCCCACCAGCGGCGCGATGGGCTACGGCGTGCCAGCTGCGGTGGCCGCCTCGCTATTGCAGGATCGATGGGCTGTCAACATCGCCGGTGACGGCGACTTCCTCATGACGGGGCAGGAACTGGCCACCGCCAGCAGCTACGGAGCGAAGAAGCTCATCAGCATCGTGGTGGACAACGGTACCTACGGCACGATCCGCATGCACCAGGAGCGCGAGTATCCGGAGCGCGTTGCCGGCACGGACCTTTTCAATCCGGACTTCGCGGCCTTGGCACGGGCCTATGGCTGGAACGCAGGTACCGTCGTTGATCGTACCGACGGCTTCGAGCCCGCGCTGCGCGCTGCGTTGGCATCGGACAAGCCGACCCTGATCCACCTGAAGTTGTCCGCAGACGTGTCGACCAGCCGCACGAGCCTGACAGCCATTCGTGACTCCGCGCGGAAGGCATGAACATGGACTTCCAGCTGCGCGGCGAGTACATCGAGCTCGACAAGCTCCTCAAGGCGACCGGCCTCGCGCAGAGCGGGGGCCGGGCCCGCGTCATGATCACCGAGGGCCTGGTTCAGGTCGATGGGCAGCTTGAATCCCGCAAGACCGCGAAGATCCGCTCGGGTCAGGTCGTGACGATCGGGAACGAACGGATCGAGGTTCGCGCAGCCTGAGGATCAGGCCTGAGTTCTTGATTGCGGGTCCTGGGCGTCGATCCAGGCGGCCAGCTCATGGGCCGGCATGGCGCGGGCGAACAGCCAACCCTGGGCGAAGGGGCATCCGGCGTCGAGCAGGATGCGACGCTGGCCCTCGGTTTCCACGCCCTCGGCGACCACCGGCAGGCCCAAGCTCTTGCCGATGCTGAGGATGGCGATGGCCAGCGAGCGGTTGTCTGCGTCGTGCTCGAGGTCGTTCACAAAGCTGCGGTCGAGCTTGAGTTCGCGCACCGGCAGGCGGCGCAGGTAGGACAGGCTGGAATAGCCGGTGCCGAAGTCATCGAGAGAGAGCTGTACGCCCATAGCGTCGAGCCGGTGCATCTGCTCGCGCGCGTGCTCGTCATCTTCGAGCATCAGCCTTTCTGTGAGCTCCAGAGTGAGATCGCCGGCCTCGAGGCCATGGCGCTGCAGCAGGCCGTCAATCAGCCCTGCCACGTTCTCCTGTCGGATCAGCGGCGGCGAGATGTTGATGGCCATGCTCAGGCCCGTCAGCCCCTGCGCGCGCCAGGCCGCGAGCTGCGCGCAAGCAGCGCTGAGCGCCCAACGGTCGACGGCATTGATGAGGCCGGCTTCTTCGGCGACCGGTACGAAGCGATCCGGCGCCATCGGCCCCAGCTCGGGATCGGTCCAGCGCAGCAGGGCCTCGACGCCGTAAAGCGCGCTGTCGCGAAGCCGCAGCTTGGGCTGGTAGTGCAGCTCGAAGGACTGCTCCTGAAGGGCGCGTCGCAGGCCGGCCTCGATGCGCAAGCGCATGTCCAGCGCCTCGTTCATGGCACTGTAGAAGTAGCGTGTGTTCGCGGGCCCGGAGCGCTTGGCGTCCATCAGCGCGAGCTCGGCTCGGCCCAGCAGGGACTCGAAGTCTTCTCCATCCGAGGGGAACATGCTGATGCCCACGCCGGCCGACAGGTCCAGGCGTTCTCCCTGGGGCAGCGTGATGGGTGCTTGTACCGCTTGCTGCAGGCGCGCGGCGCATTGCTGGGCCTCGATCGGGCTGCAATCGGGCAGCACGAGCGCGAATTCGTCGCCGCCGAGCCGAGCGAGCGTGTCGGTGGGCCGGACCTGCGCGAGCATGCGCCGGGCGAGTTCCTTCAGCAGTGCGTCGCCACCGCTATAGCCCACTGTCTCGTTGACGCTGCGGAAACGGTCCAGGTTAAGCAGCAGCAGCGCGCCGGTATTGCCGCGATGCAGGGCCATCTGCACGGCCTGGTGGGCGCGATCGGCGAGCAGGCTGCGGTTGGGCAGGCCGGTGGTGCTGTCGTAATAGGCCAGCCGCTCGATGCGGCGCTCGTGTTCGTCATGGCGCAGGGCGATCTGGCACAGCTGCACGCACGACTCGACCATGGCCCGGTGCACCGGCAGCACGGGCCGCGGTTCGCGGTAGTAGAGCGCGAAGGTGGCTCCCACGCGGCCCTCGCTCGTGAACACCGGTGTGGACCAGCAAGCCGCGAGACCGAAGGATTGGGCGAGGGCGCGGTAGTCATCCCAGAGCGGGTCGCTGGAGATGTCGCTGACCTCCACCGGCTCGCCACGCCATGCTGCCGTCCCGCACGAGCCCGCCTTGGGTCCGATGGGAGCGCCACGAATGGCGCTGCTGAACTCGGGCGGCATGCTGGGTGCCGCCAGTGGCTCGACATGGCCTTCTTCGCGCACCGCAAGCACCGTGCAGATCACGTTTGGCGCCAGCAGCTCCACCTGGGAGCACAGGAACTCCATGACCTGCTCCAGCGGCTTGCCTTGCGCCACGACTTCGAGAACACGGCGATGAATGGCATCGATCTGGAGGTGATCGATGAGGTCGGAACCAGGGGGGCTGTGATGCGACACCGTGTCCCTGCTTGCAGTGGCTGGAAAACTAATTGTGCGCGAATTGGCTCCGCGCGCAGGGGCGGGATGGGCGATATGCGGGAATTGCGGGAAGTCCCTAGTGGTCCAGCAGCTCCAGCAGGCGATCCAGCCCGCCCTCGTTGATCGCCACCATCGCCTGCTCGCGCACCTTGGGCTTGGCGTGATAGGCCACCGAGAGGCCGGCCGCGCCCATCATGGGAAGGTCGTTGGCGCCGTCGCCCACGGCGATGGCTTGCTTCGGATCGCAGCCGATTTCGGCGCAGCACTCGAGCAGCATGCGGCGCTTCTCCTCGCCGTCGCAGATCTCGCCCCAGGTCTGCATGACCAAGCCGCCAGTGAGCGCGCCGTCCTTGATTTCCAGCTCGTTGGAGCGGACGAAGTCCATGCCCAGCTCGGCGGCGATGTGGCGGGTGAACCACGTGAATCCGCCCGAGACGAGCACGAGCTTGAGGCCGGCAGCCTTGAGCGCCGCGCAGAGCGCGTGCGCGCCGGGGTTGAACTGCAGACGTTCGACCAGCACGCGCTCCAGCGCCGATTCGGGCACGCCCTTGAGCAGGGCGAGGCGGCGTCGCAGGCTGCTCTTGAAGTCCGTGATCTCGCCGCGCATGGCGGCTTCGGTGATGGCCGCGACTTCCGCCTTCTTGCCTGCCATGGCGGCGATCTCATCGATGCACTCGATACTGATCAGCGTGGAGTCCATGTCGAAGGCGGCGAGCTTGAAATTGGCCAGTTTCATGGGTGGCGTGATGCCACGGAGGGAAAGCGGGGTCATGGTTCCAACCAGTTTTCGAGGTTCAGGCCCGGTACGCGCGCGAATTCCGCATCGGCGCTGACCAGGGCGGCATTGACGGAGAGGGCGTGCGCAGCGATCAAGGCGTCGTTGTAGCCGATCGGCGTTCCCTGACACTGCGGGCGGCTTCAATGTTGCATATGCCGTGACATATGCTAAGCCTGCTTCACGGGCGAGCCCAGCAGGCGCAGCACCTCGCGCACGGCATGAGCCCGGTCCTTGGGATCGGACAGGGCTTTGTCGATGCGCAGCTTGTCGTTGCCGACGAGCTTGATGTTGCGGTTCTTCTGAACGAGCTCGATCACGCGCATGGCGTCGATCGGCGGGTTGGGGCGGAAGTTGATGTTGATGACGGTGCTGGCCGCGTCGATCTTGGCCACGCCATAGGGCTTGGCCAGCACGCGCAGGCGGTGCGTGTCGAAGAGGGTCTGGCCTTGGTGCGGCAGCTTGCCGAAGCGGTCGGTGATCTCTTCGAGCATGGCGTCGATGTGCTCGCTCTTCTCGGCCGAGGCCAGGCGCTTGTACAGAGAGAGCCGCACATGGACGTCGCCGCAGTAGGCGTCGGGCAACAGGGCTGGCGCGTGGAGATTGATGTCGGTGCCGGCGCCGAACACACCGCCGCTGGGCGAGAGCAGGTCGGGCTCGCGGCCCGCCTTCAGCGAGCGCACGGCTTCCGAGAGCATCTCGTTGTAGAGCTGGAAGCCGACCTCCATCATGTTGCCGCTCTGGTTCTCGCCGAGCACCTCGCCCGCGCCGCGGATCTCCAGGTCGTGCATGGCGAGGTAGAAGCCGCTGCCGAGCTCCTCCATGGCCTGGATCGCTTCCAGTCGCTGCGCCGCCTGCTTGGTCAGGCCCTGCACGTCGGGCACGCAAAGGTAGGCATAGGCCTGGTGGTGAGAGCGGCCGACGCGGCCTCGCAGCTGGTGCAGCTGGGCCAGGCCGAACTTGTCGGCGCGAGAGATGACGATGGTGTTGGCCTGCGGCACATCGATGCCGGTCTCGATGATGGTCGAGCACAGCAGCACGTTGTGGCGTCCGCCGACGAATTCGCGCATCACCCGCTCCAGCTCTCGCTCGGGCATCTGCCCGTGGGCGACGACGATACGTGCCTCGGGCAGCAACTCCTCGAGCTTCTGGCGCCGGTTCTCGATTGTCTCCACCTCATTGTGCAGGAAGTACACCTGGCCGCCGCGCTTGAGCTCGCGCATCACCGCCTCGCGGATGGTGCCGTTGTTCTCGGCTCGCACGAAGGTCTTGATCGCGAGACGGCGTTGCGGGGCGGTGGCAATGACGGAGAGGTCGCGCAGGCCCTCCAGCGCCATGCCCAGGGTGCGCGGGATGGGCGTGGCCGTCAACGTCAGCACGTCCACCTCGGCGCGCATGGCCTTCATGGCTTCCTTGTGGCGCACGCCAAAGCGGTGCTCCTCGTCGATGACGAGCAGCCCGAGCCGCGCGAACTTCACGTCTGAAGACAGCAGCTTGTGGGTGCCGATCACGATGTCGATCGTGCCGTCCTCCAGCCCCTGCATGGCGGCCTTGATCTCCTTGGCCGAGCGGAAGCGGCTCATCTCGGCCACTTTCACCGGCCACTTGCCGAAACGGTCTGCGATGTTTTGATAGTGCTGTTCGGCCAGCAGCGTGGTCGGCGCGAGCAGGGCGACTTGCTTGCCGCCCATCACCGCCACGAAGGCGGCGCGCAGGGCCACCTCGGTCTTGCCGAAACCGACGTCGCCGCAGACCAGTCGGTCCATGGGCTTGGGCGAGATCATGTCCTGGATCACCGCGTGGATAGCGGCGCGCTGGTCCGGCGTCTCCTCGAAGCCGAAACTCTGGGCGAAGGCCTCGTAGTCGTGCGGTGAATAGCGGAAGGCATGGCCCTCGCGAGCGGCTCGGCGGGCGTAGAGATTGAGCAACTCGGCGGCCGTGTCGCGCACCTGTTCGGCGGCCTTGCGCTTGGCCTTTTCCCACTGGCCGGAGCCGAGCTTGTGAAGCGGCGCTTCTTCCGCGGAAACGCCGGTGTAGCGGCTGATCAGGTGCAACTGTGCGACGGGCACGTAGAGAGTGGCCTTGTCCGCGTATTCGAGATGCAGGAATTCCGAAGGCCCGTCGCCGAGGTCGATGTGGATCAGGCCCTGATAGCGGCCGATGCCGTGGTTCACATGCACGACCGGATCGCCGACCTTGAGCTCGCTGAGATCCTTGATCAGCGCGTTGACGTCGGAGACCTGCTCTTGCTTGCGGCGCCGGCGCGTGGTCGGTGTGCTGGCGAAGAGCTCGGTTTCGGTGAAGAGCTGGATCTGGTGCGTGTCCTCGCGCCAGAAAAAGCCGGCGGCCAACGGCGCGACCGTGATCGCCACGCGCTCATCGCTGGCCTCGAACTCTGCGATGCTGGCGTAGGAGGGCAGCTCAATGCGGTTGTCACGCAGCAGCTCCAGCAAGCTCTCACGGCGGCCTTCGCTTTCGGCCAAGATCAGCACGCGCTCGTTGCCGGCCTGCAGATGCGCTGCCAGACGCGCCAGCGGCTCCTGCGCGCCACGCTCGATGCTCACGTCGGGCAGGGGGCGGGCGTAGTCCACGGGCTCGGCTCCGCGCACGGTCAGCACGGCATGCGGATGCGTCAGCGCGAAGAAGTCCTCGGGCTTGAGGTAAATCTCCTCGGGCGGCAGAAGCGGCCGCTCGGGATCGTGCTGGAGGAAGCGGTGGCGTTCGCGCGTGTCGGTCCAGAAGCGACCCAGTGCGTCGTCCACCTCGCCGTGCAGGGCGAGGGCGCAATCGGCACCGAGGAAATCGAAGATCGTCGCGGTCTTGTCAAAGAAGATTGGCAAGTAGTACTCGATGCCGCCCGCCGCCAGGCCCTGGTCGATGTCCTTGTAGATGCGCGATTTGGTGGGGTCGCCGTCCATCTTCTCGCGCCAGCGCGAACGGAAGGCCTTGCGCGAGGCCTCGTCCATGGGGAACTCGCGGCCCGGAAGCAGGCGCACGGCGGGCACGGGGTAGAGGCTGCGTTGGGTGTCGGGGTCGAAGGTGCGGATGGAGTCGACCTCGTCACCGAAAAGGTCGACGCGGTAGGGCACGCTGGAGCCCATGGGGAACAGGTCGATCAGACCGCCGCGAACCGCGTATTCACCGGGTGAGACGACTTGGCTCACGTGCGCATAGCCGCCGAGCGTCAGCTGACGCTTGAGGCCGGCTTCGTCGAGCTTTTGTTTCTGCCGGAAGTTGAAGGTCGTGGCGGCGAGGAAGGAGGGCGGGGCCAGGCGCGTCAGAGCCGTCGCTGCCGGCAGCAGGACCACGTCCACCTCGCGGTCGGCGGAGGGCTTGCCCTGGCCTTGCAACAGCATCCAAAGTGTTGCTAATCGTTCGGAGATCAGGTCCTGGTGCGGGCTGAAGGTGTCATAGGGCAGGGTCTCCCAGTCGGGAAAGACCGCCACGCGCAGTTCCGGCGCAAAGACCTTGAGTTCGGCTTCAAGCCGTTGCGTATCCCCGGGCTCTGCCGTCATGATGGCAACAGGCCGGCCTGCCTGGGTCTGCGATTGCGCGTAGCGGGCCAGCAGCAGGGCGTCTGCCGAGCCGGTGGCGCGGGGCTGGTGGAACTTTTTGCCGGGAGCGATCAGGGGCAACTGCATGGATACAAATGAGTATGGCCCCGTGACGGGGCTGGCCGAAGATTGTAGGGAGCGGCGGCCCGCCGCGCAGCCTGAGGAGTAGCGGCATGGCGCTGCAAGTCGGGATCTATCTGTTCGATGAGGTCGAGGTGCTCGATTTCGCCGGGCCTTTCGAGGTTTTCTCCACCGCGTCCCGCCTGATGCAGAGGGACGGCCAGGAGTCGCCTTTCGCCGTTCACACGATCGCGCCTGGCACGGGTGCCGTGCGTGCGCGCGGCGGCCTTCGGGTCAAGCCGGAATGCACGCTGGCTGACCATCCACCGCTGGATCTGCTGATCGTTCCTGGGGGTGTGGTTTCGGCCGAACTGGATCGGCACGGACTGGCGGACTGGCTCATGGCCCAGAGCCTCAATCTCAAGGTCCTCGCTTCGGTCTGCACCGGTGCCTTCTTGCTCGAGAGGGCCGGTTTGCTGAATGAGCGCGAGGCCGTCACCCATTGGGAAGACGTGGAGGAGCTGCGAGCGGTTTCGCATGCCAGCGGCTCGCTCCTGCGGGTGTTGCCGGAGCGGCGCTGGGTGGAGGCCAAACCGTGGGTCCACCATGGAGGGATGTGCCGGGTGTTCAGCTCGGCCGGCATTTCGGCGGGTATGGATCTGTCCCTGCATCTGGTCGCCGAGTTGACGAGCATGGCGTTGGCGCTGCGCACGGCTCGGCAGATGGATTACGACTGGCGCATGGGTTGAACGGTCTGTCGGGCCGTTATGCAGTCCGTCGCATCGCCGCTGACGGGGCGCGGACCCGGCCCTACATTGGGCGGACGACACAGGAGTTTCCCGATGAAGCAGATCGCAGCCCCCCTCATTCTCAGCGTGTCCCTGCTGGCCGGCCTCGCGCAGGCCGATGGCATCAATGCCGGCATCGAACTCCAGGAAAAGGTCAGCCTTGCCGACATCGGTCTGCCCGGTTATCCGGGCGCGGTTCAGGTCCATGAAGGCAAGGACGGCAAGGAAGACAAGGGCGCCTTCAGCCTCAATCTCTGGGGCGGCAGCTTCGGCATGAAGCTCAGCATCCTCAAGTACCGTTCGGCCGACAGCATCGAGCAGGTCGGCCAGTTCTATAGGGAGGCCATGGGCCGCTACGGAAAGGTGCTCGACTGCAGCATGACGGCCCCTTCCGATGACGACAAGAGCGAGAAGAAGAGCATTGCGCTGCACTGCAGCAAGGACGATGTCAAGGCAGGCAAGCTCGTGATCAAGGTTGGCAAGGACGACAAACACTTCCGCATGGTGGCGCTGGAGCGCCAGGCCAAGGGCGTGGAGTTCCAACTTCTCAACCTGGCCATCAGCAGCGAATGAGGCTCGCGGGCTGAGGCATGATGGCGCGATGAATTCGCGCCACCTCGCTTTGCCCCTGACCGCCCTCCTGCTCGCTCTCCTGCTCGCGGCCTGCGCGAGCGCTCCGCAACTCCCTCCCGAACCTTTGACGCGCGCCGACGCGGCCGTGCAGCGTTTCATCGACGCCGGCCAGATGCCTGGCGGTGTGCTGTGGATCGAGCGGGGTGGCAACAGCCACCACAGGGCTTTCGGTACCAAGGCGGCTGGCGGCACGGACCGCGTCACCGAAGACACCGTGTTCGACGCCGCCTCGCTCACCAAGGTTGTGGTCACCTCGACCTTGGTGCAGGTGATGCGCGAGCGAGGCCTGCTGGACATGGACGCACCGGTCTCGCGCTACCTGCCCGATTGCGGCAATGTGGGTGGCATGACGCTGCGCCACCTGCTCACGCATTCCTCGGGTCTGCCGCCGGACCTGCTGAGTAGCGACCCCTTCATGCAGGGCCCGGAGCCGGCGAGCACGCAAATGCCCCAGGCCGGGCGTGAAGTCCTGATCGGTCGGGCCGTGCAACGTGCGTGCGCACAAAAGCCCGAGGCCGAACCGGGCCGGCAGTTCCGCTACTCGGACCTGAACTTCATCTTGCTCGGGGAAATCCTCACCCGTGTCGCGGGCATGCCGCTGCAGGAGCTGGCGCGACGCGAGCTTTTCGAGCCTCTGGGCATGACGCGTAGCGGCTATTTGCCGCGCAACCGCGGAATCGCCGCCGAGGCCATTGCCCCGACAAACAAGCCGGCCGAGCCCTGGGAACGCGGTGCCGTCCACGACCCTACAGCGCGGCGCATGGGCGGCGTGGCGGGCCATGCGGGCCTGTTCACGACCGCAGACGATCTCGCGCGCTTCGCGCGCATGCTGGTGAACGACGGCATTGCAGATTCGGGCCGGCGTTTCCTCTCGCACGAGAGCATCGTGTTGCTCGAGACCCCGCAGTCGCCGCCTGATCTGGCCGAGCTGCGCAGCATGGGATGGGACGTGGCCACGAGCTTCTCGCGTCCGCGTGGCTCGCTCTACCCGTCGGGCAAGAGCTTCGGCCATACCGGCTTCACGGGCTGTTCCTTGTGGCTCGACCCCGGCAGCCATAGCTTCTACATCCTGTTGGCCAATCGCGTGAACATGCCGCAGGGCACGAACACGGTGCCCCTGTATGCGGAGCTGGGCACCTTGGCCGCCGAAGCCGCGGGCTTCAAGCCGCCGGCAGCACCCTGATCGTGCGGCGTCCCTTGGCCTCGCGCGCGCGCAGCTGGCCGCAGCCGCCGTCCACATCCTGACCGGCCGAGTCTCGCAGCTTGGTCAGTACGCCTCGCTGGTGGAGCTTCCTGGCGATCTCGCGAGCACGCTCCCAGGTGGGGCGCCTGAAGTCCAGGTCGGGGATGGCGTTGTAGGGAATCATGTTGAGCACGCCGTAGCGGCCCTTGAGCAACTCGACGATGCCCTCCATCTCGTCCTCGCCGTCATTGACGCCCTCGATCAGCGTCCATTGGTACTGGACCGGGTAGCCGCTGAGTCGCGCGTAGGCCTCGCCTGCATCCACGAGTTCTCGCGGCGTGAGGCGCGGTGCGCGCGGCAGCAGCTGCTCACGCAGGGCCGGCTTGCTGGTGTGCAGCGAGAGGGCCAGCGCGGGCTTCACAGCTCCGAGCGGCAGCCTCTCGAACACGCGCGGATCGCCAACCGTCGAGAACACCAGGTTCTTGTGGCCGATATTGCCGTAGCTGCCCATGAACTCGATGGCCTCCAGCACATCGTCCAGGTTGTGAGCGGGCTCGCCCATGCCCATGAACACGATTTTGTTGACGGGTCGGCGGCGGCGCGCCAGCACCAACTGGGCCACGATCTCGGCGCTCTTGACTTGGCGGATCAGGCCCTCGCGGCCCGTCATGCAGAACAGGCAGCCCACGGCGCAGCCGACCTGGCTAGACACGCAAAGACCGCCGGTCTTGTCGCGCTCGGGCAGCAGCACGCTCTCCACCGTCTGGCCGTCGGCCAGGCCAACGAGCAGGCGCACCGAGCCGTCCTGAGCGGGGTGCTCCGAACGCACGTTGGCGAGGGATTCGAGCTCGGCGTCGAGGGCGGGCAGGGCCTCGCGGACGGAGAGCGGCAGAAAATGCTCGGGGCGGCGCCGACCGGCGTCGTGCGGCCGCACGTTGACCCAGTCGCGAAGCACCCGGTCCTCGTGGCGGGGCAGGGCGCCCAGGGCGCGCAGTCGTTGGCGGAATTCAGTGATAGTCATCGTCGCGTTGGTGGCGGATGGCGGTAACGATGATCAAGTCATCGGACGCAATCTCGAACAGGGCGACGTAGCCGGTGCGCCCAAAAGAAATGACCAGATCCCGCCAAAAGGGATTGTTGTCCGTCTTGCGGCAGGTATAGGGATGGCGCTGCAAGACGCCGAAGGCGCTCTCAATGGCATTGACGGCAACGTCGGGGTAGTCGAGGTCGCCCCCATCCCGGTTCAGTTCACGTTCAAGCAAAAACTTGTGCAGGCGCCGCAGATCCTCTTGCGCTTGCGCCGAAACAGCGACTCGGCAGCTCACGACTCATGGACCTTGCGCTTTTCAAGCCTCGCCCTTGCCGACTCGGTCAAGGCACGCAACTCGGCCATGGACTCTTCAATCGTGTAGGTCTGCTCCAGGCCGGCCTTGACGCGTTCTGCGGAGGCCTGGGCTCGCGCAAGGAACTCCGCATCGAGCTGCCGTTTGCGCAGCGCCTGACGCACCGAGGTCTCGATGAAGGCCGAGACTGTTTCGCCCGCGCTCAGGGCGCCCTCCAGCTGATCGCGGAGTTCGGGTTCGACACGAATGGATGGCAGGGTGGCGGTTTTCATGGCGGCATGTCCATGCATTGCATTTGCGCTGCATTGTACCTTCCTAGAATCCCCCCATGAATTCCTACACCATCGGCCAGGCGCCGCGCTGCTTCGCGCTCGTGCCGGCTGCGGGCATAGGCGCGCGTTCGGGCGCCGCCGGTCCCAAGCAATATGTGCCGATCGCCGGCCGGGCCATGGTGGCCCACACCCTGGCCGCCCTGGCTGGCGTGCGACGCATCGAGGCGACGCTGGTGGTGCTCTCGCCGCAAGACGATCAGTTCGAGGCTGCCGTGCCAGGCTTCGCGGGTTGGGTGGCGAGATGCGGCGGGGCGAGCCGGGCCGAGACGGTAGCTAACGGGCTGGGTGAGCTGACAGCCCGTGGCGCACAGCCGCATGACTGGGTGCTCGTGCACGACGCGGCGCGCTGCCTGGTGCGGCCTGAATGGATCGCGCGCCTGATCGAGGCTTGCGACGGCGATGAGGTCGGCGGCTTGCTGGCCTTTCCCCTCCCGGACACACTCAAGCAAAGTCACGATGGCCGCGTGGCCGCGACCGTGGACCGCGCCGGCAAGTGGGCGGCACAGACTCCGCAGATGTTCCGCCTCGGCCTGCTCAAGCCCGCGCTCGCTGCCATCGGCGCCGCGGCCACGGACGAAGCCAGCGCCGTCGAGGCCCTCGGCCACTCGCCTTTGCTGGTCGAGGCGCCGATGGAGAATTTCAAGGTCACCTGGCCGGCGGACTTCGCGCTGGCCGAACGCCTGCTGAACACACGATGAACCTGCGCATTGGGGAAGGCTGGGATACCCACCAGCTCGTTACCGGCCGTACGCTGATCCTCGGCGGCATCACGATTCCGCACACGCACGGGCTGCTTGGCCATTCGGACGCCGACGCCCTGGCCCATGCGATCACCGACGCCTTGCTGGGTGCAGCGGCGCTCGGCGACATCGGCAAGCTCTTCCCCGACACGGCGGCCGAGTTCAAGGGCGCGGACTCCATGGTCCTGCTCGCCGCGGCCTACGCCAAGGTGCGCGAGGCGGGCTGGAAGATCGTCAACATCGACTCGACCCTCATCGCCCAGGCGCCCAAGATGGCGCCGCACATCGTTGCGATGCGCACCCGGCTGGCTTCCGTGCTGGGTGTGGATGTCGGCCAGATCAACGTCAAGGCCAAGACGGCCGAGAAGATGGGACCGGTGGGCGAGGGAAGGGCGATCGAGGCGCGGGCCGTATGCCTGCTCGTCAGCGGCTGATCAGGCGCTGGGTGCCGTTGCCGAATTGCGCGCGGTAGATCCTGCCGTCCTTCACCTCGTAGACGCACAGCAGTTCGATCACGCCCAGCCCTTCGGGGAAGTTGCGCGTGATGAGCTCGGCATCGACGACGAAGCTGCCCACCACCGTGCGCGACACCAGCTGCGCATGCAGATCGGGCTCCTCGAATCGCATCTGGAAGCGCGTCTTCAACTGCTCGCGACCTTTGGCCAGCAATTCACCGCTGACGGTGTATTGCTCCGCATCAGGAGCGTAGGTGTCGAGCAGGGCCTCGAGATTCTTGGCGTTGTAGGCGTCGAGCTGGGCTTGGACGGTGTCGAGGGGGCTGCGATGGGGCATGGGTCGGTTCAGGTGGCTTTCTGCAACCGTATCACGGCGAGGAATCCTCCCTCGCCCGCGTTGCCGATCTGGAGCTGTCCGCCGAGGCGCTGGACCGATTTTTCGACGATGGCCAGGCCAAGGCCGGCGCCGGTGGCGGCCGTGCGAGCTTTGTCGCCGCGATAGAAGGGCGTGGTGAGATGCGCCAGCTTGTCGGGAGGCACGCCGGGGCCGTGGTCGCGCACGTGCAGCAGAACCCAGGGTCCGCTGACGCTGCACTTCACGTCCACCTCGGCTGGCTCGTCGGGCTCGTGGCCATAGCGGCGCGCGTTCTCGAAGAGATTGAGCAGCACGCGAGCCAACTCAGTCTCGTCGGACCAGACTTTGATGTCGTGCCGCACGTCGACACTGATGCGGATCTGCTCCGTGTCGCGGAAGGCCGCTGCCTCTCGGTCGACGATCTCGGCCAGCAGCACCGGGCTCAGCTCCAACTCGCTGGGCCGCGCGTAGTCCATGAACTTGTTGATGATGGCATCGAGCTGGTCGATGTCCTGCGCCATGAAGGTCTTGGCCTGCTCGTCCGAGACGCTCATCTCGGTCTCCAGCCTCAGGCGCGCCAGCGGCGTGCGCAGGTCGTGCGAGATGCCGGCCAGCATGACAGTGCGGTCCTCTTCCATCTTGGCCAGCTCGCGCGCCATGCGGTTGAAACCCATGTTGACCTCGCGGATCTCGCTGGTCCGCGTGTTTTCGTCGAGGCGCGAGTCGTACTCGCCTTCGCGGATTCGGCCGGCCGCCTCGGCCAGTTCGCGCAGCGGCTGGTTGATCAGGCGCGCGATCAGCGCCGCGCCGATGGTCGTGGCCAGCAGCGCGAACACCACCCACCACCAGTCGCTGGACACGCTCGTGGACACCGGCACGTCGCTGACGCGCAGCCAATAGCTGTCCTGATCGACCGAGAAGCGTACCCATAAGCCCTCCTCCTGGTTGACGCTGCGGGCGACGATGGTGCCGGGGCCGATCTTGCTGCGCACCTGGTCCGCCAAGTGCTTGGCGAAAGGTGTGGCGTCGTAGGGCAGCGAGCGGTCCTGCTGCTTGGCCACGCGCACCTGCACCGACTCCTGCTTGGCCATCGAGCCGATCACGGCCACGCGGTTGATCACGTCCGTATTGGCCAGCGCGGCCCGCGACAGCGTCACCAGGCCAGCCAGCTGCTGGGCGGCCACCAGCGCGCGCGGCTCAGCGTCGAGTGCCTTGAAGGTCTGCTGCCAGGCCACCACCACTCCGGCGACGAGGATCGCCAGGAGGGCGAAGGTGCGCCAGAAAAGGTTGAGTGCTAAGTGCGGCTTGGGCACTTAGCTGACCGGCACTTCATCAGGCACGAAGACATAACCGACACCCCAGACGGTCTGGATGTAGCGCGGTTGGGCCGGGTCGGACTCCAGCAGCTTGCGCAAGCGCGAGACTTGAACATCGAGGCTGCGGTCGAAGGGCTCGAACTCGCGGCCGCGGGCCAGCTGGGCCAGCTTATCGCGCGAGAGCGGCTGGCGGGGATGGCGCACCAGGGCCTTGAGCATCGAGAACTCACCCGTGGTCAGCGGCAGCATCTCACCGTTCTTGGCCAGACGGCGCTGGGCCAGGTCAAAGACGAAGGGGCCGAAGCTCACCGTCATCGGCTCCTTGCTCGGCGCACCGGGCGCTTCCATGACCGGGCGGCGGCGCAGCACGGCGTTGATGCGGGCCAGCAATTCGCGCGGGTTGAAGGGCTTGCTCAGGTAGTCGTCAGCGCCGACCTCGAGGCCGACGATGCGGTCCACGTCCTCGACCTTGGCGGTCAGCATGATGATGGGCGTGTTGTCATTGCCGGCGCGCAGGCGCCTGCAGATGGTCAGGCCGTCCTCACCGGGCAGCATCAGGTCCAGCACAATCAGGTCCACCGCCTCACGCATCAGCTGCTTGTTCAGGGCCTTGCCGTCTTCGGCCAACAGTACGTCGAATCCTTCTTGCGTAAGGTAGCGGCGCAAAAGATCTCGGATCCGCGCATCGTCGTCGACGATCAGGATCTTGTTGGGCTTGGCGTTGGTTTGCGGGTCCATGGCGTTGAATCCCCAATTTGTAACAGGCGAATTTTGGCGAGTAAATCCGCCGCCGCAAGATGCCGTTACGCTTTGCTACCAATGAGGTAGTTAACAATGCCTCTCTGACCGTGAAGGATTGAACATGAGCGAAGAACAGAAAGACGACAAGACGCAACGCCCGGGCGCGCTGGAAGAGCAGCTGGCCTTCAAATCCCGCTATGTAATGGTGTTCGGCGAGATCGACGACAAGATGGCTCATGCCACCTGCCGTCGTCTGCTCGCGCTGGCCGCCGATTCCGACGCACCGATCACGCTGCTGATCTCCTCACCGGGTGGCCACGTCGAGTCGGGCGACGCCATCCACGACATGATCCGCTTCATCAAGGCGCCGGTCACGACAGTGGGGACGGGCTGGGTGGCCAGCGCCGGTGCACACATCTACCTCGCGCCGCCGAGGGAGCGTCGGGTTTGCCTGCCCAACACCCGCTTCATGATCCACCAACCGGCCGGCGGCGCCGGTGGGCAGGCCAGCGACATCGCCATCCAGGCGCGAGAGATCCTCAAGACCCGCGAGCGCATCGCTCAAGTCATCGCCACCCAGACCGGCAAGCCGCTGGACACCGTGGTCAACGACATGGAACGCGACTACTGGATGAGCGCCGAGGAGGCCATCGCTTACGGCATTGTGTCGCGCGTGATCCAGACTCAATCCGAACTCGGCTGACGCACCTCAGGAGCCCCGCCATGCCCGCGCTGAAGAAAGTCCAGTGCCTGAGCCCCGGCGGCCTGCACCGCATGGCTTATTGGGAATGGGCCGGCCCCGGCGCCGATGCGCCGGTGCTCGTCTGCGTGCACGGACTGTCGCGCCAGGGACGGGATTTTGATGCGTTGGCTGAATCCCTGTCTAAGAAATACCGCGTCATTTGCCCTGACGTGGTCGGTCGTGGTGAATCTGACTGGCTGAAGAACCCAGCCGGATATCAGGTGCCGCAGTACCTTGCCGACATGGTCAGCCTGATCGCACGGCTCGGCGTGGAGCAGGTGGACTGGGTGGGCACCTCCATGGGAGGCCTGATCGGCATGGGCTTGGCCTCGCTGCCCGGAGGGCCGGTGCGCAAGCTGGTGCTCAACGACATCGGGCCCGCCCTGAGCTTCGAGGCCCTTGGGCGCATCGGTGGCTATCTGGGCCAGCCGATGCGCTTTGGCACGGTGCTGGAGGGCGAAGCCTATCTGGCCCTCATTTCGCAGGGCTTCGGCCCGCACACGCCCGAGCAGTGGTCGGCCCTTAGTGCGCCGATGTTCCGGCCCGACGGCCAGGGTGGATTCATGCTGCATTACGACCCGATGATCGCCGCGCCCTTCAAGGCGGTGACGCCGGAGCTTGCGGCGGCCGGCGAGAAGCAGCTCTGGGCGGCCTACGATGCGATCAGCTGCCCTACGCTGCTGCTGCGAGGGGCGCAGAGTGATCTGTTGTCGGCCACGACGGCGCTGGCCATGACCGAACGCGGCCCGCGCGCGCGGCTGGAGGTGTTCGAAGGCGTCGGCCACGCGCCGATGCTGATCCAGCTTGACCAGATCGCTGTCGTGCGGGAGTTCTTGCTCGGGTCATGAAGACGGCCTTGCAGGGCGCCGAATTCGCCGCGCCCATCGTTGCCCTGGTCGATGCCGAGCACGAGGACGACAACGCGCACGTGCTGCGCGCGCGCGCCTTCGCCGAACCCTTGCTCTCGGCCCAGCAACTCGACACCGGCGAAGAGGCGCTCGGCCATGCTGACGGCGTGGCCGCCATCCTCGCCGGCATCGGCGCGGCGCCCGCCATGCAGGCTGCGGCCTATCTCGTCTACGCCGGCGATTACCTGAACAAGCCCGAGGAGACGGTCGCCAAGGCCTTCGGCGCCTCCTACGCGAGCCTCGTCATGCACACGCGCAAGCTGGTGCAGATCCAGCGCGCCGCCCGCGCCGCGCAGGCCGGCTTCGGCAGCGAGCAGCGTGCCGAGCAGACCGAGCGCGTGCGCAAGATGCTGCTGGCCTTCTCGCGCGACCTGCGAGTGGTCCTTCTGCGGCTGGCCTCGCGCCTGCAGACCTTGCGCTGGTTCGCGGCCACCAAGGTTCCTTGCCCGCCCGCGTTGGCCTCCGAGAGCCAGCAAGTCTTCGCGCCCCTGGCCAACCGGCTGGGCATCTGGCAGATGAAGTGGGAGATCGAGGATCTCTCCTTTCGCTTCCTCCAACCCGATCGCTACAAGGAGATCGCCAAGGCGCTCGATGAAAAGCGCCTGGAGCGCGAGCAGGGCGTGGAGGCAGCGCGTGCGGTGCTACAGGCCGACCTGGCCGCGCAGGGCATCAATGCCACCGTACAGGGCCGGCCCAAGCACCTCTACAGCATCCACAAGAAGATGCAGGGAAAGAATCTCTCGCTGGAGCGCGTGTTCGACCTGCGTGCGCTACGCGTGATCGTCGCCGACGTGGCCGACTGCTACGCCGTGCTCGCGCGCCTTCACGAGCTCTATACGCCAGTGGCCGGCGAGTACGACGACTACATTGCGCGGCCCAAGCCCAATGGCTACCAGTCCCTCCACACTGTAGTCCTGGGCGCAGACGGCCGCGCCATGGAAGTGCAGATCCGGACCCGCGCCATGCACGAGCACGCCGAGCATGGCGTGGCCGCTCACTGGGCCTACAAGGAGGCCGGGGCGCGCGGCTATTCCGGCGTGAGCGCGGGCGGCGATTTCGACGAGCAGGTCGCGCTGGCCCGCAAGGCCGTCCTTCGGCAATTGCTCGCCTGGGAGCGCGACTTCATCGAAGGCGAGGGCGTGCAGGGCCTATTCGAGGACCGCATCTACGTCTTCACGCCTCAAACCGCCATCGTTGAGCTCTGCGCAGGCGCGACACCCGTGGACTTCGCCTACGCCCTGCACACCGATTTGGGCCATCGCTGCCGCGGCGCCAAGGTCGACGGCCAGATCGTGCCCTTGAACACGGCGCTCTCCTCCGGCCAGACCTGCGACATCACGGCAGTCAAAGAAGGCGGCCCTTCGCTTGACTGGCTGAACCCCGAGCTCGGTTTCATCAAGAGCCAGCGCTCGCGGGCCAAGGTCCGTGCCTGGTTCAATGCGCTGGCCCTGCAGCAGACGATTGCCAAGGGCCGCGAGTTGGTGGAGAAACTGCTGCAGCGCGAGGGCAAGACGGCAATCAAGCTCGAGGACCTGGCCGGCCGGCTGGGCTTTCGCAATGCCGATGCGCTGTTCGAGGTTGTCGGCAAGGACGAGTACTCGTTGCGCAATATCGAGCAACTGCTGCGTCCGCCAGTGCCCGAACCCGACGAGGACGAGATGTTGGCCCAGCGTCGGTCCAAGCCGACGGCGGGTGCGGCCAAGGGCGGTGTGCTGGTGGTCGGCGTCGATTCGCTGCTGACCAGCCTCGCGCGCTGCTGCCGCCCGGCACCTCCCGATGACATCGGCGGTTATGTCACGCGCGGCAAGGGCGTGGCCATCCACCGCAAGGACTGCAGCAACTTCCGTCAGATGGTGGCCAGTACCCCCGAGCGCGTGATCGCCGTGGCCTGGGGTGGGGCGGGCAGTGACGCTAAGACTGCGCCGGTCTATCCGGTCGACGTGATCGTGGAAGCCGCCGAACGCCAGGGCCTGCTGCGCGACGTGCTGGAAGTCTTCGCCAAGGACAAACTCAACGTCGCCGCTGTGAACACGCAGTCCGCGCGCTCCAGCAAGACCGACACCGGCCGCATCACGCTGACCGTGGAAGTACCCGACTCCGGCCGGCTCGCGCAGTCGCTTCGCACGCTCTCGCAAATCACCGGCGTGCGTTCTGCACGGAGGCGCTGAAGCGAAATTCTTGGCCGCTTCTTTGTGACTCCAAAAAACCATGCTATAGTGCAAGGCTTACTAGGCGCGTAGCTCAGTTGGTTAGAGCACCACCTTGACATGGTGGGGGTCGTTGGTTCGAATCCAATCGCGCCTACCAAATTCGGTAGGAGAATCAAGCACTTAGCGGAAACGCTAGGTGCTTTTTTCTTGCCAGTACGGAAAAAGTACGGAAAACGTGCGCGGATGTTGGCGGACAGGAGGGAGGGGCGCCAACCGCATCAATCTCCGTCGGAGACTGTCAAGACCCGCATGGAATTAGGCTTCGCGCACCGCCAATCCCTTGTCCCACCAGTTGACCCGCCAATACTGCCTGCATCGTTTTGCACTGCGCCCGCGTGGCATTTGGGGCGATCACCGCCCATCAGTCGTTCATCGCGATCAGCCGCTCGTGACCCAAAGCGGAAATCGCGATCGGCGAATTGCTCGCCGGAAAGCCGGCATCGCGTCAGTCTGTCACCATTGGCTGCACACGACGGAAGCCAAATAGAGTCGCAAGCGCAGGCGCTAAAGCCCTGAATTGAAGGCGTAGATCTTTGTCGAGCGCCTGGTGCCAGGGGTCTCCGTAGCGTAGGTGGCACTGGCAAATGGCATCAATGCCAACAACCCGCATGGTTGTTCGCCTTCATGGATCGAATCATCAGCGCATTCACCGCCAAGCAGCCCTGACAGCCCGCTTCAGGCGACGCGGATCAGACCCGACGCGATCCTGAGTTCGTCAACGCTCTGGCCGCGCGTCAATCCATCGGTCGGGATCGCTCCGAATAGCTGATCTGACTTACTTGCGAAATCTCAAACCGATCCGGCGCGCATCCCGAGGCGTTGTCGTCGGCGTCGGGCCGCATTTGCCACGGACCACTGCTGACCCCAGCGCATGGGGCGGCTCAAAGCATTCAAGCAGATCGCCGCAGTAATGATTATTGGCGCAGTCGAAACATGCAAAAAATACAGAAGGGATGCCGCAAGGCCTCGGCTGGATTGGCAATAGTACCGCGCCAAATAGGGTTATCCCTTGGTTCGACTCGGATGCGGCCGTTCAGCATCGCATCAATCCAGAGATAAACGCGCGTGACGTGAAGCAGATTGCTGAGACCGGACCGTCCGACAGTCATCTGTTCCCACAGAACTTGGGATTCTCAATGTCTGCGAGATGTTCAAAATCTGGCAGCTGATCATCGTTGTCCTCGCCTTTGGCTATGAACCAACAATTCTTCCACCGCAGAAACTGGAACGATATCTAAGCAACCATGGAAATCGAAAAATGAAACGAGCCCTGTGGTCTTCCGCAATTCTCATTGTTGCCGCCTATCTGGTCTATTCGAAATACGGCTGGGACGCCACCTGGTCTGAAGAAGTGCTTCAAGCCGATGGGAGCCGAATCATTGTCAAGCAGTCGCGACGTTACCGAGGCTATATGGACTGGGATTTTAAAATTGAAATCCCGGCCCCAACCATCTCAAGCTCCCCAATTGTGTGGGAGGGAATTATATTCCCGACATGTCTTTATGTAATTGATAAGAAAATAATAATAATTGGAATCGCAGAAAACGGGAAGGCGCAAAATTACTATGGCACCCTCGGTGATTTTCATAGATACATAGCTGAAATTTACACCGCTGGAAAGTGGCAAAAGCTGGACCTCAATCTTGTGCCCCAGCAAGCATACGAAAATAATTTACATATTTGCCCAAAAGTCTGCCCAAACTACAGCCAATTGATAACCGTCGAGAGGAAAAATAGTGAAGAATTCTTCGTTCGGTCGGATTTTATGAAAAGAGATTATAGCCTGCATCCGACCATGATGCGTTAGTATGAATTTGGGGATATGGCGTGGCCCTGACCCTCAAAGTCCATGGCAACGAGGAAGCTTTGTAGCGCCCAATACGGCGTGTGCAGGAAAGTCTGCGAACGATGAGTCGGTCGCCACCCGAACGAGGATGCTGAATGATTCAAAGCCTTGAGACTCGCAAAGTCCTCGTGCTTCGGCGCTGTCGTGGCCTTGCGAGGGCCATTGCACTGACCGGCCTCTTATGCGCCTGCTTGTCGGCCTGCGACCAGCCATCCACAGGGGCAAAAACCGCGGGCAGTAGCCTCTCAGCAGCATCCGCCCCTAGTTTCCCTACGGAACCCTTGACGGCGCCACTCACGCCCGAGAACTCGGTCCGGATCTTGCTCAACGGCAAACCCATGCGCGTGCCGAAGATCGTGTTCGGTGGGGCTTTCACGCCGGAGCAATTGGCCCACCAACCTTTCGTGCTGGATCACCTGGGCCTCACGCTGTGGTACCCGGAAATGACGCTGACGAGTTTCGCGCTTCCGGAACGGCAGACGGCGACGCATTTCAAAGTCTTTTTGCCATGGACGGTGTATCGGTCCGATCATCCGGCCAGGTATGAAAGTGCCAACGGGTTGTTGAGTCCGGATATAGGGTTTGACGATGACATTCAGCGGTGGGGCGATCCACACCGATCAGAGACTAAATTTGCGGATCTTGTGAGTATTGATTTCCACGAGGTTTTCATGCGAAATCCAGTCTTTCGAAAAGACTTCGAAGCTCATCCTGATGTTTATGGAGGAAATTCTGTCCGCTATCTTTCCAAGAGCAAGGCGGCATTCGAAGCAGACATTGGTTGTGGCAAGGTAAATTATTGCCGGGGGCATGTTTTTATCAAAACGCCCGGATTGCAATACTCCATGACGTTCGGCCGACCCGGAGGAACCAAGGAGATCATGAACGTCATTAATGCAGTTAATCGAATGTACACAGATTGGTCGGATGTAAATTTCTGATTTATGGCTACGCTGATTAAGTTGGCGCTTACGGGTTGATCGCGACCTAGACGTTCCTTGTATGGATTGGGAAGCTGCCCGATAACTGACGTTGGCGAGCGGCGGCTTATGGCCGGGACCGCGAGTACGCACGGCGAGCCGACAGGCTGGAATGGTGCTGCTGGGACGGACTCATTTCTGAGGCGGTTGACGACCAGGGCATTCTCGCGCCGGTTGGCCGCCCCAAAAATGAGGCGGTATATCGACGGGCCAACCTGATGTCGATCGAAAAGTGGTTGGGCGCGGCCGACGCACTTTTGCGTCGGCGCTATCGATCGTCGGCGCAAAAGTGCGCCGACATCGCCGATGAGTGGGTGCGCTCGAACTCGCGCTGCACCGGTCGGTAATATTCCCTTGCCGCTGCAACCTTCTCGACGATCCTTTCATCAAGGCCTCCATCACGCCGGGTCGTCCAGCAGGTCATCCTGCAACCTCCACAGACTCGTCACTTGCGCCCACGATTCTTGCGTTCGCCATTTCCAGGCAGATCGAGCGCATTTCACTGTCGAGCGCGTCGCGGATCTCGATCTCGTCACGGCAGCCGATCGCGATCGGTGCGATACGGCTCGGTGCCGACAGCAGCTTGTCGCGAGCCGTGCGGCAAAGGCGAAAGACGGCCTCTCGCGCCGCAGAGGCCTCAATGAGCTCGCCGCGCACTTTGCGAACCTCGAACTCACGGAGCTCGGCGAGGGCTGCTTCTTTCCGGGCTAGGCTTTCCCCGATCGGCGCAATATCGCCGTCCTCAGCATTGATGTTCCGGCCGGTGCGTCGCGCCAACGCGGCACGCAGACGGTCGTCCACCACCCAAGGCAGCACCTTGGACCATACGTAGAACGGGTGACTGCCATCGCGCTCCGCGGGTAGGCCGCGCTCAACCATTGAGGTGACCGCGCGCTCGCTCACGAGCAGCAAGGCCGCGACCTGGCGTCGGTTCAAATGCGCAAGGTCCAGGTCCATCGAGTGTGAAGTAGGAACTTTGGTTTGCGAGTGGCGCTCTACTGAAACGTCGCGGTCGCCGTCACCCGCTCTTTTCGACCCCCTCACAGTACCTTGACCTTCATGGGCACCATGACCGCGCGGAGGGCCGGCGAGACGTCCAGATGAACGCAGGCGGCGCGAGCGTGTTGGTCGTTCACGTGCGTGTGCCTCGCTGAATTGCATCGATGCGCGCCGCATGCTTCGCCATCTTCAGCGCCTTGTCGACGTCGCCGTTGCAAATCGCCAGGTAGGTCGCCGCCGCATTGGCGCCGCGCACGGCCTCGACTTGGCCGTTGTGATGACGTGCGACGGCTTCAGCAAGGCGGCGATGTTCAGCGCTTGGAATCGTTCGGCTGGGAATCGACATTGCAAATCCTCTCGAAGAAGTTGCGGAGTAGCCCCCAACGGCAACACCGGCCGGCACGGCTGTCCGCTTCACCCCATCGCACCGGTGCGTGCATGAGGCAGTTCTGCCGAGCCTAGGAGTGCGGCCCGCTGGATATTTCGCACGCATCCCATCTCGGCACAAACAGCGCGGGGGTGCGTGCGCCTGCGTGTCACCACGCATCGCGCTTTGGCCGCGACCACCGCGGCCGTGCTTGAGAATCATTCGACCGGCTCCGTCGCACCGCGCACCGCATCGAGCTCGGCAAGAAGCTCTTGGCGTTCGGCCCGCAACGTCTTGAGCTCAGCATCGACCTTGTCCAGAAGTGCGCGGCGCTTCACCCAAGGAGTACCGCTCTTCGCCGCTGGGCACAGTTCTTCGATCAGCTCGCGCAAGCGCGGCCTGATGACAGGCGCGAGAAAAGCCAAGGTCAACGCCACGTCGGGATGCTGATGGCCGTGGTCGATGCGGCCGACGCCGACGTGATCGCGAGGACCGCCATGCGTGGGGATTGCGCCGATTGCGAAGCCTGGCAACGTTTCAAGCGTGCTGCCTTGCAGGCGAGCAACCGCGTTCTCACTCAGCGCCCAGCTCAGCCGGGCTTTGAATGTCTCGTCATAAGCGTGGAGACCGCGCTCGAACCAGCGTGCCAGATCATCGGTATGAACGTGCAGCGCGTCGATGCGCTCGCGCTCGGCCTCAAGGTCGGCAATGCGGCGGTCCAAATCGCCAAGGGATTGGCGTGCGCCGGTGATGGCGGCCAGGAGTGACTTGAATGTCGATGCCATGCTCAGTGCTCCGCCGCTTGATGCGCCCAACGGCGCGCAGGGTTGTTCTCAGGTAGGTCGATGCGGCGGCGCTCCAGCCAGGCGCGAACCTGCTCGCGCGTCACGCGCACAGTCGCCAGACCCTCGCGTGTTCGCCTCCATTCGATGACCGATCCGTCGGCGTCCTTGATGGAGCCGTGAATCCATTCAAGATCGTCACTGGTCGTAAGCAGCCCTCGGCGTAGGTCGGACTCGATGCGATCGAGAGCGAGCGCGGATCGATCTCGGCCTGCGATCAGCACGGCTAGCGAAGCTGCGTCGAGTACATCGCATTGCGGCACAGGCACGCCGAAGAAGCAGTCGTGTGCCTCGCCGAGGGTGACAGGTGGTTCTGGCGTCATGACCGCAATCATTCGCCGTCAGCGTTCGTCTGGGAATCGACAGGCTGCAATGCGTTACGCGATTTTTTTCGGGCCCTGTAGCAAGCCTGTCGAACGCTGTCTGGCGTTCCACCGATTTGCGCGGCCGCCTCGATCTCGGCCTGTTTGGTGCTCATGCCCCGGGCGCGTAGTTGCTCAACCAGTCGACTCGTTTTCGCCCCCTTGCTCTCACGCTGTTTTTTTGCCTCTCGCGCCCGCTGCGTACCGAGTTGTGCGAGGCGAAGTCGCACGGCGTCCGCGTGCGCAGCGGTCGGCCAATGCTTCTCCGCCAACTGCTCGACGTCAGCGGTCGGGAATCCGGCGATGCTCGCAAGTTCGCTGATGAGGCAGGCGTTGCGAATGGCATCGGCCTTGGCGTCAATGGCGCAGCTCACCGCTCGCTCCTTCCCGTTGCGTCCAGGCCCGCATGGCCTGGACAGGTCTGAAGCTGCGATGCCAGGTCTCGACCGACCGATACTGAGACGACGAATCCGGCGGCGCGATGATTTCCGCAGCGGCCCTGGCGCAAATGTCGGCATTCCAAGCAACTCACACGGTTATCACTGGGATCCAGATCGCGTTTCGCTAGGCGTGCGGCGAGAGCATCGGCTTCCTCTGCAGGCCAGCCCCAGAGCTTCAGCCTGGCGAGCCGCGAGGCAATGCGGCTTTCACCGGCAGGGCGGCAATCTGTCGCACCCTCCTTCTGCCCCACTGCCAAAAGTGGCAAAAGGTGGTTTTGGCAGTTTTGACAGTGCATGGGCGAAGGGGATGCGGATTGATTTGCCACCTCGCGCTCGGCGAGTAGTGCAGTCCACTTACCCACGGCGCGCCCCTGCGGTCAGGCCATAGATCGTCGTCGGCCGGCCGCCGGTGTCAATGGTGGCTTCGGCCAGCCAGCCATGTGCAACCAGCAAATCCAACGCGTCGACCACCATGGAGTGCTCAGTCAGGCCGGCCCATCGTGGTCGGTGCACGTCGCGCAGCGTGAATGCGTTCGGCAAGGAGGTGTCGTTGGCCTTGCTCAGGATCGCTCGCGCAGCGCGCACAACCATTCGCTGCCCGCTTCCATGAAGGCGTCGGCAATGGCTCTCGAAATACTCGGCCAGCGCCAGCGCTCGCAACGTGGCAGCCAGTGTCACCGGGCCTGCGCCACCGTCGATGACATGAAGCGCGAGCGCAAGAGCGGGAACGTGATGTCGAAATTTGGACAGCGCGCCCTCCAGGCCCTCGGCCTCGGCGTGGCGGATCGTGCGCTCGAACTCGGCCCGCCAGTCTCCAAACGCTTCCCGGGCCTGGTCGTCGAATCGCAGGAACGGCAGTCCTTTCTGCTCGCCATGGACGTTGGGATCACGCTCTGCGAGCAGTTGCTCGGCAGTCAGCGTGTCGATCTGATCGAACGCATTCCACGCGCGGCGTCGTGCCTCCGACTCGGGCCAGCGATCCACCTCGCGCCATTCACCCGTTGCGTCGGGCCAGGCGACGAGGAATCGTTCGAGCATGCCGTCGTCGGCCGCCCCGCGCGTAAGCGTGGCCTGAAGGCCCTCTTGTTGAGCGGGCGCATGCCGAGCAGGATCGGGCGATCGCATGCCTTATGACGGTGTGCATCAAGCCCGCTAATGCACATCATGACCTCTCAAGCCCCGCGCCGCCGCCGGCGTGACCACAGC
>JAFALK010000090.1 GCA_019234295.1 Roseateles sp. | reverse complement strand
GCTGTGGTCACGCCGGCGGCGGCGCGGGGCTTGAGAGGTCATGATGTGCATTAGCGGGCTTGATGCACACCGTCATAAGGCATGCGATCGCCCGATCCTGCTCGGCATGCGCCCGCTCAACAAGAGGGCCTTCAGGCCACGCTTACGGAGATGATCGCGAAGTCGCGGTCGCGGCCATTAGCCGACCTTGGCCGGAGGCTGCTTTCGGGCACGCTGCGCGCGTGTGGGTTGCCACTATGAACTGCGGGTCGCCAGCCGAGATGCGGCGGAAGAGGACGGATGCATATGAGCGGAGACGGATCCAGTCTGCGGACCCAGGTAGCCTCGGATGTCATTAGAGATGGCCTGGGCGTTGAGCTTGTATCTGCTGGGGGAGATGTGCTCGCCGAAGTGTTTCGATGCGACGCCGATCACACTGTTACGTTCAGCGCGTTTTCGACAGCCCTTCCTCTGGATGCGGTTCGCATGCTCATAGAGCGAGCACTTGTTCGGTTAGACCCGTTTGAAGACGGGACACCGCTGATCCCAGCGAAGCAGCCTGCCAACCAATGATGTGCCGTTTTGGTCTCTGCCCGGCCAGAAGCGGAAATTCACCAGCGGCTGCTTGCGTGTAGCCGCCTTTTCCCGGCCACCATCGGTCAGTTGCAAGGGTCGGCTTCGCGATCGCCGGTACCGTAGGCGCATTGGAATGATGCCATTGGAGATGACCGCCACATGAAACGATTCGCAGTCTTGCTCGCCTTTGCCGCCAGTTCCGCCCAAGCCGCCGAGGACTTCGTTTGCAGCGGGAGCTCAGCGATTCGAGAATTCGTGGGGTACTACGCGCACACAGCCATCATTGACTCCGCCTCGCGTCTTCGCTCGTGGCCGGCGATCCTCAAATCAACCGCGTCTGACGTTGCCGGTCTGATCGTCCAAAACGACAACGTGTTTCTTAGCCGTTCGTGGCATGAAGGCGATACCGGTGGCCACTGCATCAAACGCGATACGAGGGGCATCTGGGTGCGGGAAGCAAGCGATCCAGACCGCTTGCTCGGCCCGTACAGACGTGTTGCCACGCCCACCGAGAACGAGGCGCTTGCCTATCTTGCACTGTTCATGAGCGGTTGCTACAAGAGCAACGATGCAAAGCGATGGTGCTTTTCACGAAGAGAGATCACCATCGACGGCGTACCGTTCAAGGGCGAGTTCAACCTCGATACGATGGAGCTCCCGGAGTACGGAACCTCATTCAGAGTTCCAGGCGGGCCGCTGCCGCTCTTGGTCTTCGCGGAAACCGCCCAAGGCTGGGCCGCGTATTGGGACGACTTCGTGACCACCGAGGGTCGAGTGCCGGTTGTAGTCGGGCGCTCTCATCCGACGTTCACACTTACCAAAGAGAGTCAGCGGTGAGCGGGGCGGCGAATCGATTGGTCAAGAGCGGCCAGGACCCAATACTGTTCGGTTAGAGTAATTTCACATAAAATCGCCGTCGTGGCAACTCGACGATGGACGGGATATGGCACGGACAAAGGCGGCGTTGGGGGCGGGGGCCCGGCTGAGTGACTTCTTGGCCGCCAGTTTGCTGGCCCGGGCGGTCCCTGCCGAGATCGTGCACGCCGTACTTGACGAGCACGGCTGCAACAGTCAGCGCATTCGTAGGTTCCCAGCGGTGGCAGGGGTGTACTACTGCATCGCGTTGAGCTTGTATCCCGAGGCAGCGTACGAAGAAGTTTTCGCCGTCGTCTCCCAGGGACTGGCCTGGGCCAGCGGAGCCGCGCAGCCTGCACTCGTTGCCAAGTCCTCAATCAGCACGTTACGCAGTCGCATCGGCTCGGCACCGTTGAGTGACTTGGTCAAGCGCTGCTGCGTGCCCCTGGCCAGTGTTCAGGATCATCCGCAAGCGTTCTATGCCGGTCGGCGACTCGTGGCGATTGACGGCAGCACCTTCGAGCTTCCCGACGAGGCCGACAATGCCCAGGCCTTCGGCTACCCGAGCAGCAGCGCTGTCACCGCCGGTCAGGCGGGCTACCCGCAGGCTCGCTGCGCCGTGTTGATCGAGTGCGCGACGCACGCCATCCTCGGCGCCAACATTGGGGCCTTTGGCGATGGAGAGCGGGGGCTCGCCGCCGCGCTGCTGCCACGGCTGGAGCCGGGCATGCTTTGCATGGCGGACCGAGGCTTCAATTCGTTTGAGCTCTGGCGCCAGGCCAAGGACACGGGAGCTGACTTGCTATGGCGATGTGGGAGCACCTGGCAGTTGCCGGTGCAGGCCGAGCTCGACGACGGATCGTTCCTCAGCGTCATCCGCCCCAGCCATGTCGCCCGAGCACAGGCTGACCGCGACGCCATCACGGTGCGCGTGATCGACTATGAGTTGCCAGGCTTGGACGACGCGCAGCCGCGCTACCGGCTGCTGACGACGTTGTTGGATCCGCAGGAGGCGCCCGCCCTGGAGCTGGCGGCGGTGTATCACCAGCGCTGGGAGATCGAATCCGTGTTCGATGAACTCAAGACACATTTGCGCCAGAGCCGGCGCGTGCTTCGAAGCAAGACACCGGAGTTGGTACGGCAAGAGTTCTATGGCTGGGTGTTGGCGCACTACGCGGTGAGATGGCTGCTGCACCAGGGCGCCTCAAGTCACCGAATACAGCACGCCGAGTTGTCCTTCAAAGGGCACGTAGAACTGCTCAGGCGCACACAGCCCCACTCCGGGGCCTTTCCCCCCAGGGCGACCCAGAAAGCGACGACGCTGGTTTCGTGAGTTGCTCCAGGCAAGTGGCCACATCCGCGCCACAAGAACCATCGATCGACGCTCTCCGCGCATGGCCAAGCGACGTGTATCAACGTACTTGGGTCACAACCGTCACCTCGCAACCCGTGTTCTCGCCTGCTTCAAGCCCTGCGAGTTCTCTGGGCCACTGGGGGCACCCTTGCGAAGAGCCCGGCAGTCACACCCGCGGCCATGGTCACCAACAAATCCTCAGGGCGGATTTTTGCGGTAATCGAACAGTATTGGGCCAGGACCAGACGGTCGCGACCGGCGGTTTTCAGGTAGCGTAAGGAATCATGGAATCTGACGAATTCACGAGCGGCTGGGAGTCGATCCATGTCGGTTTCGAGGGCTCCGCACTGTCCATTGATGGCATCAACCCATGGGTGCACGTTGGCCGCTGGCAGCGCGCCGCCCCGGAAAGCGTCGTGGTTCCGCATCCGTCGTATCGTCAGCAGCGCCACCGCGCCAGCGTCTACGAGGTTGAGGCGCATGGAAAGACAATCCGATTCGCCGCCACTGAGCTTTCCAACGGCGTGTGGGGCTTTTATGTCCCTAGCGACGCCAATGCGTAGTGCGCTAAATCACCACAAGACGATTGCCTTCCAGCGGCATGCGGCCACAAGCTGTCTGTCGCGAACGGCAGCATTCCGGCGACAGGGCTGACTTGAAGAAGGTGAGCGTCTGGCGGCACCACATTGACTGGCCGCGATCAGCTCTACTCGTCGGTTTCGTCCGTGACGACTGTGTCCGAGTAGTAGCGAGCGATAGCCTTGTCCAGCCGCTTGAGCAGCGCCTTCAGCGACTCGCCATTGCGCCGCACGAGCAGGGCTATTGTGCCGTGGACGTCCGCGGCGCAGGCAACGCATGGGATGTCGTTCATAGGCTCAATCGAGACGCTGCCGCCATCTTGCAGTAGCTCTTCAATGTTCTTCATAGGCCTGCGGGACCTTCTACAGGTCGTGGCGTCCACCGATGCGGGAGGAGTTCGTCGAGCCGGTTATTGAGTAGCGTCGGCAGACGCTCCAACACGTCGCGCAGGTAGGCCCACGGGTCGTGCCCGTTCAGGCGTGCCGACTGCACCAGGCTCATGATGATGGCCGCTCGCTGACCGGCCAGTTCGCTGCCCACGAACTGCCATGCTTTTCGCCCCATGGCCCAAGGCTTGATTTGGCGTTCGAGGTGGTTGTTGTCGAGCGCCACGGCGCCATCCTCGAGATGCCGCGTCAGCGCCGCCCAGTGCCCCAGCGTGT
>JAFALK010000059.1 GCA_019234295.1 Roseateles sp. | reverse complement strand
TGCTGATCTTTGCTGTCTACACCTTTGCGGTGGGCGTGGTGAAGCCCGAGCACGTGCCAGGCGTGCCCAGGGAGGCGCGCACCATGAGCGGCCTGGCCCTGTGGGGCAAGTGCCTGCGCGGCATCATCCCCTCGGCCGTGCTGATCTTCGCGGTGCTGGGCAGCATGGGTGGCCTGCCGGGCATCGACACGGCCATCTGCACACCAACCGAGGCCGGCGCCATGGGCGCCGTCGGCGCCTTCATCCTGGCCGCGCTGCACCGGCGCCTGACCTGGCCGCTGGTCAAGGAGGCGATGGCCGGCACGATGCGGATCACCGCGATGGTGGTCTTCATCCTGATCGGCTCGCGCACCTTCTCGCTGGTGTTCCAGGGTGTCGAGGGCGGCACCTGGATCGAGCACATGCTGTCGAACCTGCCAGGCGGCCAGATCGGCTTCCTGATCGCGGTCAACGTGTTCATCTTCTTCCTGGCCTTCTTCCTCGACTTCTTCGAGATCGCCTTCATCATCCTGCCGCTGCTCGGCCCGGTGGCCGACAAGATGGGCATCGACCTGGTCTGGTTTGGCGTGATGCTGTGCGTGAACATGCAGACAAGCTTCATGCACCCGCCCTTCGGCTTCGCGCTGTTCTATCTGCGCGGCATCGCCGACACGCTCTTCAAGAACGGCTCTCTGCCGCGCAAGGTGGAGTCTGACGACATCTACCTCGGCGCCCTGCCCTGGGTGCTCATGCAGCTGCTGCTCGTGGTCATCGTGATTTTCTGTCCGCAGACCGTGACGTTCTTCCTGGACAAGCCGCAAACGGTCGACCTGAACAAGGCGACCGAGATCCTTCAGAACCTTGGCCGCTGATTGATCACAGATTGCGCTGCGACTGCATGAAGTCGTCGAAGCCCGCCTCCGCCACGCGGAACCAGAGGTTCTGGTCCCGGCGGAAAGCAGCGTAGTCCTCGTAGATCTTCTTCCACCCGGGGTTCTTGGCCGAGATCTCGCTGCACATGGCTTGGGTTTCCTTAAAGGCCTGGTCCATGGCATCGCGCGGGAAGCGGAAGAGCTTGGCGCCGCTGGCCACCAACTCCTTCAAGGCCTGCGGGTTGCGGGCGTCGTACTTGGCGAGCATGTCCGCATGGGCAATGGACGCCGCGCATTCCACCATGGCCTTGTACTCCGCCGGGAGCTTTTCCCAGGCCTTGGTGTTGATGAAGAAATCGCACTGCGGGCCGCCTTCCCACCAGGACGGATAGGCATAGAAGGGCGCCACCTTGTTCAGGCCCAGCTTCTTGTCGTCATAGGGGCCGACCCACTCCGCTGCGTCGACCGTGCCCTTCTCCAGCGCCGAATACAGCTCGGTGCCCGGGATGTTCTGCGGCACCACGCCCAGGCGCTCCATCACCCTGCCCGCAAAGCCGGCGATGCGCATCTTCAGGCCCTTCATGTCCGCCAGACTCTTGAGCTCCTTGCGGTACCAGCCGCCCATCTGTGCGCCCGTGTTGCCACCGGGGAAGTTGATGATGTTGTAGCTGCGGTAGAACTCGCGCATCAGCTTGAGGCCGTTGCCTTCCAGCATCCAGGCGTTGGTCTGGCGGGCGTTCAGCCCGAACGGAATGGCGCAGCCCAGGGCAAAGGTCTCGTCCTTTCCGACGAAGTAGTACGGCGCCGTATGCGCGACCTCGACCGCGCCCGTCTGCACGCCATCGACCACCGAACCCGGCGGCATCAGCTCGCCCCCGCCATGGACGGAGATCTGGAACTTGCCGCCGCTCATTTCGCTGATCTTGCGAGCGAAGAGCTCGGCCGCTCCGGACAAGGTGTCGAGGCTCTTTGGGAAGCTTGAGGCCAGGCGCCAGTGCAACTGCGCCTGGGCGTGGACGATGGCCGGGCCTGAGCCGGCGGCGAGCACCCCGGCCAGGCCGGCGGAGCGAACAAAGCGACGACGTTCCATGGCTTGTCTCCGTTTTAATCCTTTGCCGATGCGGATCAGGCCCCTGCCAGCTTCATGCGCGAGATCAGCACCGAGCCGATGGTCTTCGTGCCCATGGTGTACGCGTCGGTACCGATACCCACGATGTCCTGGAACATCTGGCGCAGATTCCCTGCGATCGTGACCTCGTGGACCGGGAAGGCGATCTCGCCGTCCTCGACCCAGAAGCCGCTCGCGCCGCGCGAGTAGTCGCCCGTCACGTAGTTGACGCCCTGCCCCATCAGCTCCGTGACGAAGAGCCCGCGGCCGAGGCGGCGCAGCATGGTCTTCAGGTCGTCGCCCGGAGCCGTCAGGCGGCTCGTCATCGTCAGGTTGTGCGAGCCGCCCGCGTGGCCGGTCGTGCGCAGGCCCAGCTTGCGGGCGGAATAGGTCGAGAGGAAGTAGCCCTGCAGCACGCCGGCGTCGACGACCTTGCGCGCGTGGGTGGTCACGCCCTCGTCGTCGAAGGGCGAGCTGCCCTTGCCCTTGGCGATGTGTGGGTCCTCGTCGATGTCGATGTGCGAGGCCAGCACGGGCGTGCCCAGGCTCTCCAGCAGGAAGCTGGCGCGGCGATACAGCGCGCCGCCGCTGGTCGCCTGCACCAGTCCGCCGAGCAGGCCCGCGGCGACCGTGGATTCGAACAGCACGGGCACCTCGGCCGTGGCCACCTTGCGTGCCTTCAGACGCGAGAGCGCGCGCTCTGCGGCGTAGCGGCCCACGGCTTCAGGGCTGGCCAGATCCTGCGCGTCACGCATGGAGCTGTACCAGGCGTCGCGCTCCATCTGAGCGCCGCGACCGGCAATGGGCGCCACCGAAATCGAATGGCGCGAGCTCGCATAGCCGCCGCGAAAGCCGCGGCTATTGCCAGAGACGAAATGCGATTGCTGGGCCGAGACGGCCGCGCCCTCGCTGTTGGTGATGCGCTTGTCTACCGCGAAGGTGGCGGCCTCGCAGCGCAGGGCCAGCTCGGCCGCCTGCTGGGCGTCCACCGCCCAGGGGTGGAACAGATCGAGCTCCGGGCGCGAGGCCTCATCGAGAGACAGGTCCTCCTCGTCGGGCAGGCCCGCCATCGGATCCTCGGCCGTGAAGCGGGCGATATCGTAGGCGGCGCGCACCGTGTCCTTCAGGGCCTGAGTCGAGAAGTCCGAGGTGCTGGCATTGCCGCGGCGCTGGCCCAGGTAGACCGAGATGCCCAGGGACTTGTCGCGATTGCGCTCCACGTTCTCCAGCGCACCCTTGCGCACCGAGACCGAGAGGCCGCAGCCCTCAGAAACCTCTGCGCCCGCATCGCTGGCCCCCAGGCGTTTGGCCTCGGCCAGCACCTCCTCCACCAGCTCACGAAAACGTGCGGGACTGTAGGAAAAGCCGGCTTCGGCGCGCTCAGGGCTGGACATGAATGCTGGGGTTTTGCAGGAGTGGGCGACAATCATATGGCCATGCATACCGATCACGATGACCTCGCAGAGGACGACTTCTACGAGAAGCCCAGCAAGACCCAGCGCAAACGCGACATGCACGAGTTGCAATCGCTGGGCGATGACCTCTTAACCCTGCCCAAGGACCGTCTTGCGCCCCTGGGCCTGCCCGAGATCCTGATGGACGCGATCGCCGCGGCCAAGAAGATCACCAATTTCGAGGGCAAGCGCCGCCAGATGCAGTACATCGGCAAGCTCATGCGCAAGGTCGACCCGGAGCCCATCCGCGAAGCCGTGGCTTCCTTCAAGCTCGGTCACGCCAAGGACGCCCTGGCCCTGCACGCAAGCGAAGCCTGGCGCACGCGCCTGCTTGAATCCGATGATGCTCTGCAGCAGTTCGTGGCCCAGCATCCGGATGCCGACATCCAACAGCTGCGCAGCCTCGTGCGCGCCGCGCGCAAGGACGCCGCTCTGGTGCCCGAGAAGCGCAGCGGCCGCGCCTTCCGCGAGTTGTTCCAGTTCATCAAGGCCGAAGCGCTGCGGACCCATGTCGACGCCGATTCCGATGAGTGACCCTGTCCGGATCGGTATCGTCTCGATCAGCGACCGCGCTTCCAGCGGCGTCTACGAGGACAAGGGCCTTCCCGCGCTGCAGGAGTGGTTGGTGTCCGCACTGATCAATCCGATCGAGTTCCAGCCACGCCTGATCCCCGACGAGCGCGAGCGCATCGCCGCCACGCTGCGCGAGCTGGTCGACGTCGCCCGCTGTGATCTGGTGCTGACCACGGGCGGCACCGGCCCCGCCATCCGCGATGTGACGCCCGAGGCCACCCTGGACGTGGCCGACCGCGAGATGCCCGGCTTCGGCGAGCAGATGCGGCAGATCTCCCTGCACTTCGTGCCCACTGCCATCCTCTCGCGCCAGGTCGCCGTGATCCGCGGCAAGGCGCTCATCATCAACCTGCCAGGCCAACCCAAGGCCATTGCCGAGACGCTGTCGGGGCATGAAAAGGCCAGCGGCATCTTCGCCGCCGTGCCCTACTGCATCGACCTGATCGGCGGCCCCTATCTCGAAACCCGGGGCGAGGTCTGCAAGTCCTTCCGCCCCAAGAACGCCATCAAGAAATGAAAGTCCAGAAAGACACCATCGCCACCGTCCACATCAAGGTGGCCAATGACAAGGGCATGCTCATCGAGGCCTCCAAGGAGCCCGTGGCCCTGCTGATCGGGCACGACAACACCATGCCTGCCATCGAATCCGCGCTGATGGACCAGGAAGCCGGCTTCGCCGCCAACCTGAACCTTGACGTCGAGCAGGCCTTCGGCCCGCGTGACGAGAGCCTGGTCCGCCCCATCGCCAAGAAGGACTTCCCACCTGGCGTGAAGGTCGGTGGCCAGTTGGAGATGCGCGAAGGCGATTCGGGCGAGTTCAAGCTTTACCACGTCGCCAAGATCAAGGGCGATACCGTCATCCTCGACGGCAACCACCCGCTGGCCGGACAGGCCCTGCGCATCAGCCTCAAGCTGGTGTCCGTGCGTGCAGCGGTAGCCGAAGAAATCGCCCATGGCCACGCCCACGGCGAGCACGGCCATCATCACTGAGGACAAGCTCTACAGGACAGCCTCTATTTGACGAGCCGGGACAGCGAGGCCGCATCGAAGGCCTCATCCTGCTGAGCGTCGCAGGGCACGCAGTCCTTCTTGACCTGGGTGGAGAGCTGGGCCACCGCCTGCCACAGCAGCGCGATCTGGTGCTCGTGGCCCGAGGCGTTGTCGATCAGGCCCTTCATGGCCTGGGCCACGGGATCGTCGCCCTGCGTCACCCCGTAGGCCGAGAAGCCCATCTTGGCCGCCACTGCCTCACGCTTGGCATCGGCCGCAGCTTCGATGATGCGGGCCGGATTGCCCACCGCCGTGGCCCCGGCCGGCACCGGCTTGGTCACGACCGCGCCCGAGCCCACTCGGGCGCCCGCGCCGACGGTAAAGCCGCCAAGCACGCAGGCGTTCGCACCCACGACCACGCCGGCCTCCAGCGTCGGGTGCCGCTTCGCGCCCTTGACGAGCGCCGTGCCGCCGAGCGTCACGCCCTGGTAGATCGTGCAGTCGTCGCCGATCTCGCTCATCTCGCCGATTACGACGCCCATGCCGTGGTCGATGAACACACGCCGGCCAATGATGGCGCCCGGGTGGATCTCGATGCCCGTGAGCCAGCGCCCGAAATGCGATGTCGCACGACCCAGCCACTTGAAGCCGCCGGTCCACAACGCATGCGCTAGGCGGTGCAACATCAGCGCATGCAGGCCCGGGTAGCAGGTCAGCACCTCCCAACGGGTCCGGGCGGCCGGGTCGCGTTCGAGGATGCAGGCAATGTCTTCGCGGAGGCGCTGGAACATGGTGGTTCTATTTCTCGATGGGCGGTCAGTCTAGACAAGATGGCTTCCTGAGCCGAGGCGGCCCGACCCCTGCGAAGCCGTAGGTTGCAGGCGCTGGGCCTGCAGAGCTACACCAAGGCACCCGGCAGATGGTCTACCGGGGCGTTGCAAGTGAGCGAAGGAGTCGGGCCATGGATCAATCTAGCACGTTGTTTGTGGGCTTGGACGTCCACAAGGACAGCATCGACATCGCCGTGGCGGACGCGCCTCGGGATGCCGAGATTCGTCACATTGGCAGCATCAGGGGTGACCTCGCGTCGCTGGACAAGTCGCTGCGCAAACTCCTCAGTCGCGGCCATCCGCTGCATATCGTCTATGAAGCTGGCTGCTGTGGCTTTGTCATCCAGCGCCATCTCAGCAGGCAGGGACTGCACTGCGAGGTGGTGGCGCCGTCCAGTATCGCGCGCCCACCGGGCGAGCGCGTCAAGACTGACCGGCGCGACGCCATGCTGCTGGCTCGTCTGGCGCGCTCGGGTGACCTCAGCGCGGTGCGAGTGCCCGACGGCGTGGACGAGTCTGTGCGCGACCTGGTACGCGCCCGTGAAGACGCCGTGCGCGAGCAGCGCAATGGCCGCCACCGTCTCAAGGCACTGCTGCTGCGCAACGGCGTTCCCTACGCCGGCAAGAGCTCGTGGACGCCAGCGCATCTGCGCTGGCTGGCCACCGTCAAGCTCAGCCACACGGCGCAGCAGATCGCCTTCCAGGAGTACCTGCACGCCATCACCCAGGCCAGCGAGCGCATCGCCCGGCTGGAGCAGGCGCTGCGCAACGCGTTGGCAGACTGGCAGCTGAGGCCGGTGGTGCAAGCGCTGCAAGCCCTGCGCGGCGTGCAGTTGATCGCTGCGATGACGCTGGTGGCGGAGTTGCAAGACTTCCTGCGATTCGAGTCGCCCCGCCAGTTGATGGCCTATCTGGGGCTGGTTCCCTCCGAGTCTTCGTCGGGCGCCAAGCGCCGCCAGGGCGCCATCACCAAGGCCGGTAACAGCGCCGCGCGACGCGTGCTCGTCGAGGTGGCGTGGCACTACCGGCATGGCCCCCAGGTCAGTCGGATCATCGCGTCGCGCCAGGAAGGGCTGCCCGAGTGCGTGACGCAGATGGCCTGGAAGGCGCAGACGCGCTTGTGCAGTAAGTTCAAGAGGCTGAGCGCGCGACGGCTCATGAGGACCAAGATCGTGGTGGCGGTGGCGCGCGAGCTGGCGGGGTTTGTGTGGGCCATCGGCCGCGAGGTGCAGCTCTCCGGCTGGCAGGGCATCAGGCTCGAGCCGACGGTGGCCGCAACGGCGTGAAGGTCGCCCCAATGACGAGCCCCGCGCATAGGAGGTGACACAGCCGCTATGACACCAGAGGCCGGACGGGGAACGCGGCGCAGCCGCGGCCATCCAGGGAACCCTCGATTAGGCTATTGAGCGTGAACGCTGCTCGCAAGAGTGGCCGGATCGACCTCAGCCACTAGAGCGAGGAAGCCCTGCGACGAATACTTGTCTTGAGGTATCCAACCCTCGAATATCAGCATGATCAACCGTCGCGCATCCACATCGGGTGGCTGCATCAACGGCTCCGTCGCGTTCCCCGTCCGGCAACGGGTTCAGTTCCAGATCTGCTTCGCAGAGGGCAGCGTGCGGCCGCTTGACAAGAGGAAGCCATATCAGCCTTGCAGGATCATCCCTTGCCGACCTTGGACATTTGACGGGCCAGCCCGCGCAAGATGTGCACCTCTTCCTGCGTGAGCTCAGCTCGGTTGAAGAGCTGGTTCAGCCGCGGCATCAGCTTCTTGGGTGCCGCCGGATCGAGAAAGCCGATGTCCGTCAGCCCCTGCTCCAGGTGCGTCAGCAGGCTCTGCACGGCGCGGCCATCGGCCAAGTTGGCGTCGGCCGTACGTGCCTCCACGGCAAAGCCGCCGAGCGCCTGGCGCCAGTCATAGGCCAGCAACTGCACGGCCTGGGCCAGGTTCAGCGAACCGTAGTCCGGGTGGGTGGGAATGGAGAGCACGGCGTGGCAGCGGTACACGTCCTCGTTGGACATGCCATAGCGCTCGGAGCCGAAGACGAACCCGACCGATTGCGCTGAACCCGAGAGTTCGGCAAACAGCGAGCGCGGCTCGCGCGTCGGCGGGCCGAAGTCGCGCGGCGTCATGGCCGTCGCGCAGGCGAAGGTCACGCCGTCCAAGGCCTCCTCCAGCGTCTCAACGATGCGCGCCCGGGCCAGGATGTCGGCCGCGCCGCTGGCCATGGCCACGGTCTCCTCCTGGCTCAGCACATCGGCAAAGCGCGGCCGCACCAGCACCAGCCGCGAGAAGCCCATGACCTTCATGGCACGGGCGGCCGCGCCCACATTGCCGGGGTGGCTGGTGTTCACCAGTATGAATCGTGTGGAATCCACGCGGGAAAACCCTTTGTACGCTTAGAATGATGGATTATCCCGGCCAGCCATACTGCCCGGCCAACGCTCTTTCCTTTCGCCAGTCCACCTCTTCCCGTCACAGGATTTCCGCATGACGCAGCAAACTGCTCTCCATCCGATGCTCAATATCGCCATCAAGGCGGCACGCGCCGCAGGCGCGATCATCAACCGCGCGTCGATGGACCTGGACATCCTGAAGGTCAACACCAAGTCGCCCAATGACTTCGTGACTGAGGTGGACCAGATGGCTGAGAACGCCATCATTGACATCGTGCATGAAGCCTATCCCGACCATGGCATCTTGGCCGAGGAGTCGGGTCGCACCGGCGCGCGCGATTCCGAGTTCGTCTGGATCATCGACCCACTCGACGGTACGACCAACTTCATCCACGGCTTCCCCGTCTACTGCGTGTCCATCGCCCTCGCTCATCGCGGCGTGGTCCAGCAGGCCGTCGTCTACGACCCAACGCGCGACGACCTCTTCTACGCCACCAAGGGCCGAGGCGCCTTCCTGAACAACCGCCGCCTGCGCGTCTCCAAGCGCACCCGCATGAGCGATGCCCTGGTCGGCACGGGCTTCCCCTTCCGCCGCGGTGACAACCCCAAACGCTACCTCAAGATGTTCGAGGAAGTGATGAACGAGGTCGCAGGCCTGCGCCGCCCCGGCGCCGCCGCCCTGGACCTCTGCTACGTGGCCGCCGGCTACTACGACGCGTTCTTCGAGACCGGGCTGAACCCCTGGGACGTGGCCGCAGGCTCGCTGATCATCACTGAGGCCGGTGGCCTGATCGGTAACTTCACCGGCGAGAGCGACTTCCTCTACCAGCGCGAGGTCGTGGCGGGCTCGCCCAAGATCTACGGGCAGATGGTCAAGCTCCTGACTCCCTACACGCGGGTGATCAAGGAAGAGGAGGCCGCTTCGTCGGCCGAGGCTGTGCCAAGTGCCGCCGCGATCGTCGCGGCCCAGGCCGGCGCAGCGGCGGCCCCGGCCAAGCGCGGTCCGGTCCGGATCCGAAAAGCTGAATAAACTCGCCCGCAAGATCGCATCCAAGCCCTCGCCCGAGGGCTTTCTCTTTTCTACGATGAGCGCGCCCGACTTCTCCCACCGCACTCCCGTCATGCAGCATCATGTGCGCCATGGCCTGGAAGTCGCATGAACACTGGGGCTGAACAGAAATCTTCAGAATTTGGCGCCAATTTGGCGGACGCACTCCCCCTGCGCTCAGGTCACGGCCTCTACCGCCAAATAGCGCCCCGAAGCATCGGGCTGGGCCCGCGCCCGGGCACGTGCACGGGTTGCCTCCTGCGAGAGCAGATCGACTCCGCCAAATCCGGGGGGGGGGCTGAACGCGCGGGAATCGCACCGTTTCCGCAACATGCGGGCCCTAGCCACGCAGTCATTGCGAGCAGCTACCTCAGCCATGCCGAGGATGGCGGCCAGTGGCCACCTCATGGGCCGTGATGAATCGCATCTCCTCGCACGTCTGGTTCGACGAGATCAGGATCCGCTCGCACGCACGGTCGAACATGCCCGCCGTGGTAGTGCCGCCGTATAGGCCGAGATGCTGACCAGGGAAATAGCCCAGCCACAGCGCCTTGCAGACGGCCTCCGTATCGCACACGAATGACCACTTCAGCCACGATGACCGGCCGCTATGCGTCAGCTCGCATCAGAACCGGAATGGGCGACATAAGCAAAATCGATCCAGAGATGGTTCAGCTTCAAATCGCAGGCGACTCGTATAGGGTCGCAGTCATCGTATCGGTGGTTGAGTCGTAGTCGATCTCGAGAACTTAGTTCATCAAATCGGTGATGCCTTGGTTGGTGATCTCGACCAAGGCTTCTTGAAGCAGCGCCCGCTGTAGCTTCGGCGTCATATCGCCATGGGCGTCCCGGTTCAAGCACACCAAGCCCGGATGCATGTCCTTCGTCAGATGGCCGGGCTTGCCGTCCGGACCAGCGAGCTTCCCTCGGAAATCCTTGCTGTTATGCGTCACCAGCACGTAGTCATGTTCGACGACATAGGGGGCGAGTTCCCAATCCTTTTTCGGCCTCTCTTGAATTTCGAGTGGGTACGATCGGCCCTGGTTAATCACTCGGTGAGGTGGTGCCATGACAGCCAGAGTCTTCGAAGCGGCGCTCGGCATTGGCGCGCCGTGGTCTGTGCGCTCGATCGAGTTCAATGATCGATCCGGG
>JAFALK010000089.1 GCA_019234295.1 Roseateles sp. | reverse complement strand
GCGAATCTGGCGATCTTCCTTATGAAGCTTGGCCGCCTTGGCCTTGCTCATCTCGCCTTCCTTGACCTCGTCCTTGATGCGATCGTTCTGATTGGCCAAGCGCTTGTTGACCTCGGCGCGGCGGGGATGTTCCTTGGCCCAGCTGTGTGGTGCGGAGGCTGCGGTGCCTTGGGCGAAAGCGCCCACGGTCACCAGAGACAGGAAGGCGGCAGTGATCAGGGTCTTCTTCATGATTCGCATCTCCTTGGATGTGAAGGTTGGATCGACAGGTGTCTGTTGCGATGCCTGCGGGTTTGTCGCCGGCTGAGGTGACAACGGTGTGATCTGCGTCTGCGATGACGGGCTTTGTGTTGCGAGTTGTAAAGGGTGGCGCGGGCTTGCTATTGGCGTACCAGAAGCGCAAACGGCTTCCTTCGGCTGTGCCCTCGGGACTTCTTGACGCTCTCCGCCGAGACCTGAGACAGCGCCTGCGAAGCTGACTTGCCCATCGGTCAAGCACCAGGGCTTTGGTCACGCCGGCGGCGGCGCGCGCTTGAGAGGTTGCAACGTACTAAAGATGCTATGCAGGACGGTTCGCGGACCTACGACCTGAGCTACAACCGGCCCCCCCGGTCTTCAGTTGTAAAGGGATGCACAAGCCCCTATGCCCCGAAAAGTCCCGCGGCGTGAGGATATGCCGTCGCCGAGCAATTTGCACGTGAGCTTGGACCTTAGCGACTCGGTAGACCTCGATAAGATGCTAATGCCCGACAAGTTTTGGCCGGGTATCTTGATGCCTTCATTCCGATGGCACTTGAACTCTAAGAGAAAGAAGGAAGATGAAGAAGACTATTCTGCTGGCATCGGTGATCGCCGCAGCTGCACTGGCAGCCTTCGGCCCCGCATCTGCAACCGCAACCGGCTCGGAAAATGCTGCTGCTACGCCGCGGCTGCCTGTGTCGCACAACGTTTCAATGACCCCTGAAGCCGCCATCGGCCCGAAGATGCCGGTTTCCCACAATGTATTCTCGACCACGGAGGCGGCACAGGCGCCGGCCTTCGTCGATTCGACGACACGCTAAAAGGAGAGGCTCTGCGGGTAGCACGTGATCATGTCACGCTAACCGTAAGACGCCCTAGGAAGACGCGCCGCCCGTATCTCAGGATGTCGGGCGGCCTATGCAGTTCTTTTGGAAATTCAGTCGTGAAGGTCCTGGTGCCTCTCGGCCTGCTCTGTGCGCTCACCTTTTGTCACCATACTTATGGAAGTATTTCGGTGGGCTTTTGGGGGCTCGAGTATGCAATCGCTGGATTGATTTTTGCCTACTCTTCTTATTCTTCTTCAAGATACCACCAGAACCAAAATGCGCGGTACATATGGGGACGGAAAAATTGATCGAATATCTCGGTTAATAGGGTTTCTCTGCGGACGAGCCACTGCCATTTTCTGGATTTCAGCATCGCGGAGCTTGAAGGGCAACCGGAGGGTGCTGCTTGAGCCGCATTCGCCAGCTACACGCCCGAGCGGCGCGGATAAGTGCTCGGCGCCGGGTTCCCAGGAGCGACGCCGAAGAGGGCGAGCGGCTACCGTTGGGGGCTGCTATTCCGTTTGACGGTGTAGCAGGCGGGGCATCTACATGCTGATACGCTGAGTGCAGAGCGCCTGATGGCGCCCGCCTCCTCCACGCGCCGCTGGCTTGGCATGGCAGGCCGTCCGTGTGACTCGTGCTGAGTCGTGGGCACGGGGCCCGCAGGCGGCGGCTGTTCAGTGGCTGTTTGGCCTACTTTTGGCCTACCGCAAACGCAAACGCCACCCGAAGGTGTGAGACTTGACCCAAAGGTTGCCGGACGCCTGAATCTATAGGTTGGCCGCTTTCGGCATGGGCACAACGGCCCAGAAAATTCTTCTCCCAGGGAGCGCCTGATCCGTTGCTTGGCCCGTTCTCCCAACTGTGGCCGAGAGTCGGCGATTCTCCTTACGCGTGGCCGGGAGTTCATCAGTCGAGTCAAGGACTTGCGGACGCGACTCTGCACTTGCAGGCAAAGCTTGGCCGAGAGTCGCCCAAGAACGCGCCCCGTAACGGGCTTCGCGGCCCTCTATTTCACGGCTGCATGAGGCCCCGCCCGCAGCCTTGACGCCCGGTTCGGCCAATTCCTATCCTGACCCTTCGATGCTTGGTTCTTTGCACTTGGCAAGTCAGTCCAAGTGGGCCTGGCAAACGATCGGAGGATGGCAATGGGTAGGGGCGGCAGGGGAGACGGGGAGGAAGAGGCGCGGGAGTTCGAGGTGCTTCCGGCGCGCCCACGGCCTACCAAGTCGTTTCGGGACCGCGTTGCCCGACTGCTTGACGAGCTGAACCAGCGCCCGTGGCGCTCCGAGTCGACGACCAGCGCGCTGGCTTTCCTGGAGCTGGCCGCGACGCACAGCCGTCCACCCGAGCCTTTGAGGCCGTTCCAGCGGGCGCTGAAGGACGCCTTGTCGGGGCGCATCGGCACGAAGCAGAAGGCGGCGCATCTGCGCACGGCGGCGTCGCTGTTGACGCGCAGCTCGTCCGCCCGCGCCCTGGCCTTTGTCGGGGGGCTTCTGCTGCGTGAATACGCCGCCAGCCTGGACGCCACCCCTGGCGAGCGGATGGAACTCATCCACCTCTGCCAGCGCGAAATGGGTTTGACGCCCACGCCCATCGACAATGCCATCCCGCGCCTGGCTCCCGTTTCAGCGTCCGGCGCCGGCTCCAAAGAGATCGATGCCGGCCTGGCCGATCTGATCGAAATGCAGGCGCTGGCCTTGTGCGAGAGCGCCTTGCATCAGGTGAGCGCGGCCCGGCCTTTTGCGGAATGGTCGATGCGCGATATCGACGCTGCCCTCTTTGCCATTCGCTACCACTATGTCAACGTGGGAAAGACACTGTTCGGCGAGTCCGGGAGCGCCCAGCAGCGGCAGGAGGATTTCAGGGGTCTTGGCCAGCCGCTCTGGGAGGCATTGCGCCAGGCGGCCGAAGCTCGGGTCGAGCGGGAGTTCGGCAGCAAGCTGCTCGGAGATAGCGACTGGCACCAGAGTGCACAGGCTGCGGTCTTTTTCTCGATCGGGCCGGCCGCGGGGGCCAGTCAAGGCGAGATCACGGCCGGCGGCATCTCAGCCGGGGTTCAGCGCGGCGGGCCGAGGAAGGTCATTTGCCGGCGACCCATCGCCCCGAGCTCCGACAAGCACGACAAGGATGAAGTCGAGCGGCATCGAGTGCTCGAGCAGGCCCTCCCGCTGGCCGTCATGCCCGCGAGGCCTCAGATCGAAGCATCCCTCCGCAGGCTCCAGTCGGAATTCCCCTGGGCGGAAGACGTGTTGAACACCATCTTCGGCGAGCTCCTGGGACGGGCGGCCGTCGGCGCCCCGGTTCTGAATATGCCGCCGACCTTGTTGGTGGGCCACCCGGGCAGCGGCAAATCAAGGCTCGCGCGACGACTGGCCGAAGAGCTGGGCCTGCCGCGTCTGGATTTGTGCCTGGGCGGCAGTTCGGACTCCAAGATGCTGGGCGGGACCAGCCGAGGATGGGGGGCCAGCAAGCCCGGTGATCTCGCAACACTTTTGGCCACCCACCGGGCGGCGTCGGCCATCGTCATCCTGGATGAGCTCGACAAGGCGCACGACCGTCAGCGGGACAGCGTTGGCATCCAGGCCTACCTGCTCGGATTGCTCGAGCCGGAAACGGCAGCGCGGCACCACGACGTCTTTCTGAAGACGGAGTGCGATTTCTCGGGCGTGCTGTGGTTGGCGACGGCGAACCGCCTGAGCGGCATCGCGCCCGCGCTGCGATCACGCTTTCGGGTGCTGATGCTGCGCCAGCCCGGAGCCGAGCACCGCGAGGTGATTGCCAGGCACGCCGTCGCGGATTTGGCGAGCCGCTGGGGCGTGGACCGGCAGGTGTTGCCCGCGCTCCACGATCTGGATCTGCCGCTCGAGCAACTGGCCAGCGCGAGGCAGGTGCGACTGGCAACAGAAGAAGCAGTCACGCATTGGGCGCGCGAGCTGCAGTGGCATTGAAAGCGGGTAGGCACACCTTCGAGGAACCATATGACATCACTGCGCAAACGGAAAGCCGCGATCAGTCGGCAACTCTTGGGACGACGGATGTCCTGGGCGGAGGAAGATCGAATTTGGGACAGCTTCCCGCCCGTCGGGCGGGAGTTTGGCAGCCCAGATTTCGAGCGCCTGATGGAGGAGGACTATCGCAACGGCGTCGGTGTCTTCGATCGTGCGTTGACAGGGCGGTTCCTCGAGGGTGTCCGGATCCCGGCAGATATGCGGGTTCAGCGCAGAAAACGGCTCTGAGGTACTAGCACTCCGCCCCTATCGGACCATAGATTCAAGGAGTCATTGATGTTGGCTTGGGACATTGGCCTGGACGGCCGGCGTTGGAAGAAAGA
>JAFALK010000053.1 GCA_019234295.1 Roseateles sp. | reverse complement strand
GCCGGTGCGCTGGGCGGCATCGCCTTCGCGCGGCTGGCCGGTGAGTTGCTCTCGCATTTCGCGGCCCAGGGGCGGATCGAGCAGGGCTACGGCCTGCTCTTCATGTTCTGCGGCTGCGCCTACTTGCTGGCCTGGGGCCTGATGCGCTTGCTGGTGCCGGCGCGATAAGTGGGGTTCCGGGCTGCGCTGTCGTGGCGTGGGCTGGAACTGTGAGCGCTCAATTTACCTGGTGCCGAGCGCTCGATTGAGGACGCCCGCCAGCCTTCTTGTCGCTACAGCCAGACGATTGACGATCAGCGGGTCCATGCGCGCTGCGTAGGCGTCATCCAAGACGTGGCCCGAGGGGTAGAAACCAAGTGTGTTCACGGCACGGCACGATTCCTCAGCCCACCGGGCTGGCACCGATGAGTCGTCTGGCGTCTCGACCTCCGCGTGCACTGCAGCCCGTAGCGCGTCGAGCCCGCCCGGCCATGCGCGGATCAGGCCCGAATCCCAAACCGAATGTAAGTTCGTGCCGCGGCCAGCGAATTGCACCTGATAGGTGTTGCCGCCCTTGTCGTCCGCATAGCCTGCATGCAGCGGCTGATGAACGTCGCCGACCAGGTGGACGACATATTTGAGCGCCATGAGCCTCTCGGCATCCGGTGCATTCGACGCCAATATAGCGGTCTGCCGTTCGATCGCCTCCACCACGCACGCGCCGTCCGGGCAGTCCCTGGGTGCCACGTAAGTACAACCGCTGTCGCGCGGTAGGTTCACGTAATGCCATGGGGCCGTGGCCGGCGTCCGCACCTCGTCTGGCCAAGTGGAGACAGACTCGAGCGTCGCGCCGGGCTCGAGCTTGAGCAGCCGGTCCACTTGGGCACGAGCGGCCGGCGTCAGCAGGGACTCGGCCTCCTTGGCCACCAACCGATGCCCATCGGCTCCCCAGGCCAAGGCGCTGGAGACTCCGGCAAACAACCCAGCCGCGACAGCGCCAGCCAGTAGGACACGGAGAGATTGCTTGCGGTGCGTGGCTTTCATGGGTATCGGATCGATCGTCAAAACGGCCTGCATGCCACCTTCTGGCGAGTCGCGCTGCGCTAACGCTGCAGGAATGTCCGCGGCAGCCGAAGCTTTCACTGCAAAGGCTGAATGCTGACACTTTGCCATTCTTCGCGCACATTCGGTGTCGCGCGTCCCCGACATCAAGGTCTCAGCCCGTCACTTGCTGAGCGAGCGTTCGCGCGCGGAATGCGTATCAACCTGAAATCATTGAAGCGGTGGATCGATAGCGCCTGACAGCGCGCCACCGCAAAGTTAAACGTCATAGGAGAAAGAAGATGTTCGTTGGACATTACGGGCCAGCGCTGGCGACCAGGGCTATGCGACGGCCCCCGTCACTGGCGGCAGCCTTCGTCGCGGTGCAGTGGATGGATTTCGTTTGGGCCGCACTGATACTGGCCGGCGTCGAGCACGGCCGTGTTGTCCCGCATGTCATGGCGATGTCGAACCTCGTGCTGTACGACATGCCTTACGACCATTCGCTGCCCGGCGCACTTGTGCTTTCCGCGATTGGCGCGTTGATCTACAGGACGCTTGACCGTCGGTCAGGATGGGCTTCGGCAATCGCGATAGCGGCGCTCGTCTTCTCCCACTGGGTGTTGGATTACTTGGTGCACGCCCCCGACCTGCTGCTCTACCCAGCCGGTATCAAGGTCGGCCTCGGCTGGTGGGATTCGCCCGCGCTCGCCATTGGCTCGGAACTAGGAGTCCTCGTTGTCGGCTTCGCGATTTACGTGTGGCGCACCGTGCCGCGAAACCAGGCGGGCCGAATCGCCCCGTGGGTGACCGCCGCCGTCATGCTCGGCGCTCTTGCATTCGACAAGCTCGGTCCGCCGCCGCCCGACATCAAGAGCGAGGCCGCAATGGCGCTGATCTCCTATGTGGCCTTCGCTGCACTGGGGCATTGGCTGGACACTGTCCGCGAAAAAGTGCCGCCAAGCGCGGCAGTCAGCGTTTCAGCCCAGGGCCTGTGAGCACAATCGAAGGCCGTCAGCGACAAGCACAAAGCTGATGAAGCCCACGCAAGCCGGCTGGGTCAGCTCCTAGCTGACGCCGGCGTCGACCAGCGCTGCGCGCGTGGCCTTCGAGGCCATCAGGGGATAGGGTTCGTTGGCGCCGGCCTTGGCGACGGGGATCATGCCGACACCGGCAACGATGATGTCTTGCTTCATGGGGGCTCCTTGGGTGTTCTTGGGATCTTCAGAGATGGCCGAAGCCGTCGCCGCGCCGATCATCGGGCACGCGGCCCGATGCTGAAGGTTACCGAGAGGTGGCAGGCGACTGTGGCGTGCCACCGCTCGTTGCTCATCTTCTGTACGGGTCAGCCATGCTGCAATTCTGGGGGCCAGGGAATGTGGCTCGTGGCCAATTCAGTCATGGTGGTGATCGTCGAGGTCTGGGATCCTTGCCTTCACTGCTGTGCTTCATAGTGACGCTCAACGACTTGATCGCCAGCGCTCTGTCAGGCTGGGGTGGTCGAAGGAGGCCGTCCCGGCAATGGCGCGCCCGGAAATCCTGCAAGAATTCCAGTGGCCCCTGTCGCTGTCGAGCTTGTGCTGACTCGCGATGGCCGTGCAGAGCGCTGGCGCTGCGGGCAGGGGCCTCAAATGTCCTATTGACCAACCGAACCTTCAGCGAGATGAGCAACGCGTCCTACCTTCGCCGCCCACTCATTGTCTGCATGGCCTTGCTTGCCGCGGCGGCACTGTCCTGCTGCGGGGCCCTGGGACCGATCGCTAGCGGCCATTTGGACATCGATGCGACCGAACTGCAGTCGCGCATCGAGCCGCGTTTTCCGGCGCGCCACTGCAAGACGTCGCTCCTGTGCGTGGAGCTTGCCAATCCCCTGGTCACGCTCAGCGAAGGCGATGACCGCATCGGCTTCACCGTGGACGTCAGAATTGTTTTCGGCACGCGCGATCGAACCGGTCGCATCAGCCTGGCCGGCCGGCCGCGGTACGTCCAGAGCCAGGGGCAGCTGTTCCTCGACGACGCCGAAATCACTCACTTTGAAATGGCCGGGGTGCCGGACGAGTATGCCGATTGGATCAGGACCGCAGCGACGCTGGCGGCTCGAAATGCGCTGCAGGCACAAGCTGTCTACACACTCGACGACGGCACGGCAAAGGGCGCGCTTGCGAAGCGAACCATCAAGAATGTCCGGGTGGCCGAAGGCAAGCTCAGGGTGACGTTCGCGGGCACGCCCCAGTAGGCGTCACGAGAGGCCGCGCTCGCGTGCCATTGCAGGCAACGGGACTTTTCGTCTCGATCCGAAACCTTTTGGTGTACCAAGCTCACGTCTCGTCGAATCGTCGATTCAGGCGCAGCCGCATTGTTCAGCAAGACCGGCCCGATTCGAGGATCGTCCAGCGTCGCGCCATGGTCAAGCATCATTCGCAGGCGATCGGGGAATGGATCAGAGCGGTGGTCTATCTCGATCGGGCAAATGTCAGGTGCCTTGCCATCGAGCTCCGCGTGAAGGTCGAAACCGGATCCACGATGGCCTTGATCCGCTCGACAGCATGGGTCTCAAAAGGCTGCGAGCACATCATCACCGACACTCATTGGCGCTATTTCTTCGGGTCGTCGCCGCCGGACCAGGCGATGAACAGCCACTTGCCACCTTCCTTCATGAGGACGTCCGTGTAGTGGCCGGTGACCGTCTCACGCTCCTTCTTGTAATTCTCTCGCGCCATCATGTAGTAATACTGGACGACGGCAACGTTGCCGGTGATGGTCGTCGAGACAGGCAGCAGCTCGTATTCGAGCATCGTGCCATTGGCGTTCTCGTAGCGCGCCCAGTGCTGCAGGGAAGCCCTGTCACGCGGCATCGGCGCGCCCGTCTCCCACATGCGCAGATTTGGATGGACCATCGTGTCGATCCAGCTGTTGTCCTTCGCGGCAGCGAGCTTCCATTGCTGCTGCTCGAGCCTCCAGACGTCCTGCTGGTCGTCGGCCAGTGCGTCGCGCGTGAAACCAGCCAAGGCCAGAGTGGCGGCGATCATCCAGTGAATGCGGTGCTTCATAAGTCTCCCTTGTCCGTGCTGGAGTGTTTCGGGAACTTGTGGGGCGCGGATGACCGGCCTGATAGCTCTGGCACATTACTGAGCTCAGCTTGATCCGCGCGGCGAGTATGTTCGCGTCATCCTCCCGCCGTCAAGCTGAGCTCGCGTCTGTGCAGGTCTGGCGAAGTACTGATCACTTCATTTGATAGCGCCTGGCGATTCGCGCCCGCATGCCGTCGGCGTTGATGCTGTCCAGCGCGAGCTGCAAGGCCGCAATGGTCGGCTTGGGTACGGAGGGTCCACAGGCCAGGTAGTTGTAGACCTCATTGAACGTCAACACGGGCTTGACGCCCGGGAATCCGGCGGACTCGGCCGTTCGCGCGCCGTTGTCGAGATTGCTGATCCACAAATCGATGCGTCCGGTGGCCAGCTTCTTCGGGTTGATCTTGTCGTCGGGTGCGATGTCGACCTTGAAGCCGAGCTCGCGCACCAGGTATTCCGTGCGTGCATCGCGGTTGTAGCCGCCGATCCGGAAAGGACGCACGTCTTCGAGATTGCGCACGCTGGCATCGAAATCCGCACGCGCAAAGAGAGTCCACTTGACCATGCCCAGCGGGCCGACCCACTGAAACTTGGGCAGCCGCTCAGGTGTTTTCGTGACGGAGAACAGGCAGGCATCTGCTTGAACGGGATCTGCGACCATGGTTTGGGCTCGCCCCCACGGGACGCTCGTGGTGACGGTCGCCGGAACCCCCGCGCGGCTTGCCATCTCGTTGATCAGGTCGAACGAGAAGCCGGTCAAGGTCTGTTGTCCCGGTCGATAGAAAGTCTGGGGTTCGCTGATCTCGGTGTAGAAGGTGATCGCTTCAGAAGGATGGGCCAGGCAAGCTCCGAACACGGCAACTACTCCCATCAGCAGCCGTGTGAGCCAGGCACCGAGCCCGAGCGTCGCCGCCCTGGATGCCCAGAAGCTCGCAAGCAATTTGACTCTGAGTGTCCAGCTCGTTTCTTCAGGGGAAGGTGGGGCGCGTGTGGGCATCAGCGGTACTCCTCGCCAGGGGGCACCTTGCCGCGGAACATCCAATGGCCCCATGCCAAGTACACGAGGATCACGGGATTGATGAGCAAGGCACCGAAGAGCGCAAATCCAAGGCTTTGCGGCGGCCCCGCGGCTTTCCAGATGGTTGTGAATGGAGGAATGACATGGGGCCAGAGGCTGATGTCCGGGCCGCTGCAGCCGAGAAACACCAGGGTCAGGGTCAGGGTCAGCACGAAGGACCGAGCACGGTGGGCACGGCGCTGCAAGGATTGGCAGAGAGCTGTGGTGGCCTTATCGAACATGCAGCACCTGCAAAGGCGTGACGGGGTTGGCCGAGTTTCCCCATGACTGGCGGATGAAGGTGCTGACGGCGGCGATCTCGTCATCGTCAAGGACCTGGCCGAGGGGCGGCATGCCGAAGGGCCTCGGGTTGCCGGCGGTCGTCGGTGCAAATCCGCCGTGCCGGATGATCTGCACGAGGTTGTTCGGCCTCGCCAGCGTGACTGCGCGGTTGCCGGCCAAGGCGGGGTAGATGCCGTCGATGCCTTTGCCTTGCTTGCCGTGGCAGGCGGCGCAGTGGGTCGAATAGACGTTTCCGCCACGCAGCATTACATCGCTGCTCGCTCGCTGGTTTTCGTCATGGCGTTCCGTATCGCGGGCCGGAATCCACGCGAGGTAGGAGGCGATGGCTTCCAGGTCCGCGTCGTCAAGGTGTTGCGTGCTCGCGTAGACGACCTCGGCCATGGGGCCAGACGCCGTTGCGCCATCGGCCGCGCCAACCTTGAGCAAGCGGGCCACCCGGTTCCGGGGCCAAGCCTGCACACCTGCCTCGCCGGGCGAGGACAAGGACGGTGCGTACCACTTCGAGTCGGGCATGAGGCCACCGGCAAATTCAGCCTCGGCGTGGATGCCGCCGAGCGCGTCGCGCTCAGAATGGCAGGCCGAGCAGTGCCCCAGGCCCAGCACCAGATACCGGCCGCGGTTCCATTCCGTGCTTTGCCCGGGCTGCGGCCGAAGCTCGCCCGGCCGGAAGTACAGCGCGCGCCACAACGCCAGGGCGGCCTGGGTGTTGAAGGGGAAGCGCAAGGCGCTGGGATCGTTGGGCCGCTCGACGGCGGGGACCGAACGCAGATAGGCGTAGAGCGCGTCGGAGTCCTCGCGCGTCACGTAGGTGAAGCTCGGGTAGGGGAACGCGGGGTTGAGCAGGCGGCCGTTCTTGCCTCGCCCGTGGTGTAGAGCACGCCAGAAATCGGCTGCAGACCAAGGGCCGATGCCGGTTCGCAGGTCGGGGGTGATATTGGGTGCGACCACTGCGCCGAAGGGCGTGTCGATGCGGACACCACCGGCGAATGCGGCCCCGCCGGCAACGGTGTGGCAGGCCCTGCAGTTCCCTGCCCGTGCCAGGTAGGCCCCGCGCTCGATGGCAGCCGCCGACGCGGCTTGCGCGGTGAGGCCTGGATCGATCGGCGCCGCGTCGCCGAGGGTCAGCCAGGCGACCAGCGCGATGAGCGCCACCGCAGTGCCGACAAGGCTCATCAGGCCGGCCATGGCAAAGACACGCTTGCGGGGTGCGAGTGAGTGCCTCATCGCCCGGCACTCCCGCAGGCCAGGGGAAGCAGCTGCGTCGAGGCGCGTTCCGGCTGCGTTCCCGCGGGCAATGACTGCGAGGACAGCCAGTGGGCGAGCGCATCGATCTCCTCGGGCTCCAGGCGCTTGGCGATGTCGGCCATGCAGTCCGGTGCCTTCGCCTTGCGGGTGTTCGTCCGCCATGCGCCCAGTTGCCCGCTCAGATAGAAGGCCGGCAGGCTCAGCAGCCCTGGCGTTGCTGGCAGTCGGCCTGCGAGCTGGCTGCCGTGGCAGGTCACGCAGGCTGGAATCTTGCGCTCGGGCGCGCCGTGGAGAGCGAGTGACTGCGCAAGACCTTGCTGGGCAGCGTCAAGGCCGCTCGATGCGGCCGGCGGGTAAGGCAGATCGAGTGCTGCGAAGTAGTCGGCAATCTCGTGAAGATAGTCGTCCGACATCGTGAGCAGGAACTGATTCATCGTCTGATTGCTCCGGCGACCTTCCTGGAAGTTCTTCAGCTGGTTGAACAAATAGCCGGCAGGCTTGCCCGCGATGCGCGGGAAGTAACCGGCCCGCGTGGCCCGACCTTCCTTGCCATGGCACAGGGCGCAGGCCTGCATCCGCTGCGCCATGGTGTCCATTGCGGTCTGCGCCGTGGCGTCCTGGGGCGCAAAGGCGTGGACAGCTGCGGGCGACGCGAGCGTCAGCAGCGTGGCAAGCGCGATCGAGCAAGACTTGCCCCCAGCCAGTTCTGCGCCGACCGCTCCGCCGTACCGGTGGCCAAAGAAGCTTGCAAGAACTGTTCGCACGCAGCGCAGCGGACCCATACAGCAGCACCTCCATTTCCGGAACAGACTGTGCCTAAAGGTGCAGCCGAGTTCCAGATTCAGTTTTCAGAACTTTTTGCAGATCAGATGTGGCCGCAAGTGGATATTCACCATAGTGCTTCTGTGTTCAGTACAGTCGAAGAGAATGAACAAATTTGCATATCAGATGCCTTTCGCGCAGGATGCATCTGCCACGGTATGAAGCGATACGAAATCCTTGCGCAGGAGGTGGCGCAGTCCATCGCAGCGGGACAGCTGCGCCCTGGGGACCGCGTGCCATCGGTGCGCGAGACGAGTCGCAATCGCGGCGTCAGCCCCTCCACCGTTTTCGAAGCCTTCTATCTGCTGGAAGCACAAGGCCTCATCGAGGCGCGGCCCCGCTCGGGCTATTTCGTGCGCCAGGGCACATCGAAACCCGCGGAGCCGGCCGCCTCATCGCCAGCAGCGGAGGTGCGCGAGGTCGAGGTGTCCGAGCTGGTCTTTCAGGTGCTGGGCTACTCGCGCAATCGCGCCATGGTGCCGCTGGGATCCGCATTTCCGAGTCCCGATCTCTTTCCGCTGCCCAAGCTCGCCCTCGCGCTGGGCAAGGCGGTGCGGCGCCTGGACCCCTGGAAAACTGTCGAGGACCTTTCGCCGGGCAGCGCAGAGCTGCGTCGCCAGATCGCGCTGCGCTACCTCGGTGCCGGCTGCCCCATCGATACCGACGAGCTCGTGATCACCAATGGCGCGATGGAGGCGCTCAACCTCTGTCTTGAATCGGTGACACGGCCCGGAGACCTGGTGGCAGTCGAATCGCCGACCTTCTACGGGGCGCTGCAGGCGCTGGAACGGCACAGCCTGAAGGCCGTGGAGGTGGCGACGCATCCGCGCACGGGCGTCGACATTGCCGCGCTGGCCGCTGTGCTCGAGCGCCATCCGGTCAAGGCCTGCTGGCTGATGCCCAATTTCCAGAACCCCCTCGGCAGCTTGATGCCTGACGCCGCGAAGCAGCAGCTCGTTGCTTTGCTCGCCCACCATCAGGTGCCGCTGATCGAGGATGACGTGTATGGCGAGCTCTACTTCGGCACTCACAAGCCAAAGCCCGCCAAGTCCTGGGACTACACCGGTCTGGTGATGCACTGCAGCTCGTTCTCGAAGACCCTGGCGCCGGGCTTTCGAGTAGGGTGGGTCGCTGCAGGGCGCTTTGCCACAACTGTTGGGCGGCGCAAGCTCATGAGCTCGCTGGCGGCGCCCGTGCCGTCCCAGGAGGGACTGAGCGAGTACCTGCAGCACGGTGGCTATGACAGGCATTTGCGCCAGCTGCGACAGGCGCTGCTGCGCCATCGCCAGATCGTGCTGCGCGGCGTGGCGAAGTGGTTCCCGAGCGGCACCCGGGTCACGCAGCCTGAAGGCGGCTACTTCGTCTGGATCGAATTACCGCAGAGCGTCGACGCGCTGGAACTGCATCGACTGGCGCTGTCCCAGGAGATCAGCCTGGCACCCGGCCATCTGTTCTCGACCGATCGCCGCTACCGGAATCATGTGCGAATCAATTTCGGACACCCGGACGACGTCCGCACCGAGACCGCGCTGAAGACCATCGGCCAAATGGCGAAGGCACTCGGATAGCTGTCGCGATCCGGACAATGCTTGTCGCGCAGCGCACATCTGTTGAGCACCACGGCCGATACGCTGCGAGACTCGTCCTCAGGACGGGACGCCCATCATGAGATCACTGTTCACTTTCCGCACCAAGCTTGTCGCGTTGGTCGTGCTGGCCCTGCTGGCGCTGTCGGCAGCGACCTTCATTGCTTTCAGGGGCCTCGCCTCGGATGCCACGGAGCTGGCCGAGATCGGACGCAACCGGTTGCCGTCCGTGCGGGCGCTGCTGCAGATGAAGCAGGCGCATACCGCCATCCGCCTCAACACGCGAGCGGTCGAGCTGCTGCAATACCGCCCCGGATCATTCAAAGACTTGCCGGACCTGATTCGGCGACGTCGACAGGAATTCGCCCAATTTGAGTCGGCGTGGGCTTTGTACGAGCCCCTGCCGCAGGCGAGCGAAGAGGTGACGGCCTGGCAGCGCTGCGTTCAAGACGCCAAGGAATGGCGCGAGACCTCCGACAAGGTCAGCGAGGACATCGAGGCGCTCGCGCGCAGCGAGACATTCGACCGCCGCAAGATGTTGTTCAAAGACATGCAGCAGCGGGTGGCTGCGTACAGTCGAGGAAAGTTCGATGTGCTGGGCAATGACCTCGACCGGCTGATCGAGCTCAACGCCCGGTACGGCGAGCTGGCGGTGGCGCATGCGGAAGCATCCAGCCAGCAAGCGAGGCGATGGATGCACCTGACGGCATGGGTCGCCTTTGGTTTGCTACTGCTCTCGGCGGCATTGATCCTGCGCAGCGTTCTGCGCCAAGTTGGCGGCGACCCGGCCGATGTGGCGCGCGTTGTCAAAGTGGTGGCGGCTGGAGACCTGACGGTGGCCATTGCGCTGCGCCAGGGTGACGACAGCAGCCTGCTGCATGCGATCAAGGCCATGGTTGAGAAACTCTCGCACGTCGTGGCAGAGGTGGCGCTGGGTGCCGATGGACTGAGTGACGCATCCGTGCAGGTGAGCGGCGCCGCCCAGGCGCTTTCTCAAGCCAGCGGAGAACAAGCAGCAAGCATCGAAGAAACGAGTGCGTCGCTCGGGCAAATGACATCTTCGATCAGGCAGAACGCCGAAAGCGCGCGTGTCACCGATTCCCTGGCTGAGCAGGCCGCGCAGGAAGCCGAGGCCGGTGGTGAAGCCGTGCGCGCCACGGTGGCAGCGATGCGGGAAATCGCTGCGAGGGTCGGCGTCATCGACGACATCGCGTACCGGACCAACCTGCTTGCACTCAATGCGGCCATCGAGGCTGCACGCGCAGGCGAGCACGGCAAGGGCTTTGCGGTGGTGGCGGCGGAGGTGAGAAGGCTTGCCGAGCGCAGCCAGCTTGCGGCGCGGGAGATCGGCGAGGTGGCCTCGTCGAGCGTCGTACTGGCGGAGAGGGCAGGCACGCAGCTCGGCGCGATGGTGCCCAGCATCAGGAAGACCTCGGCACTCGTGCAGCAGGTCACGGCCGCCAGCGAGGAGCAGTCAAGCGGCGTGGCGCAGATCAATGCAGCCATCGCACAGCTGAGCCAGGCAACGCAGCAAAACGCGGCAGGCTCGGAGCAGCTGGCAGCGACGGCTGAGGAACTCAGCGGTCAGGCCGAGGAACTGCAGGAACTCATAGGCTTCTTCAAGATCCCGCAGTTCTCGCAGAGCGCCCCTAGCCGAGTTTCTGCTTGAGAAAGCTGATCACGTAGGGTGTGGCCGCGGCGGCCAGTGAGGACGCGGTGGCGGGGTCGATCCCTGCGCGCGCCGCCATGGCCTCTGCGATGCGCCCCGTCATGACACCTTCGCCGCCATCGACGAGCGACTTGAAGAAGCCGTCCCCGTGCACGAGACCCGCGGCGAAGGCTGCAAAGAAGCTCTTGCCGGGATGCTCGCCCATGACGCCGGCATTCTGGGCCTCGACGTGGTCGTAGGCGGCACTCGCTGCGTGGCCGAGCAGTTGCTGGGCGTCATCGGCGCTGACACCCTGGTCGGCGAGCGCTTGCGTGGCCTGAGCACCGTGCTCGGACGCGAGGAACTCGGACACCAGTTGCTGTACATCCATGAAGATCTCCTGTGACGGTTTGACAAGTAAATGCCAGCAGTATCGGCAATTGGTTTGGCTGCCATGCCTGCACGGCACCAGAAGATGTAACAGATGGCGATGCAGGTGCGGATTGCCTTCAGGCTTCGGCGGGATTCCACCAGTACTCAGTCCGGTTCAACGGCGTTCCCCCAGGCAGCAGTGGATTCCTCAGCGTGATGATCTTCCGGTCCGCCAGGCAGAGTGCGTCAATTTCGTCCTGAAAACTCCGGCGGAAACGCTGCCGCAGGGTCCCGTTGGTCACCAGGGCATCGAGCGCCTTTGCAAGGGGTGCGACCCAGTGCTCGTGGTGCGGGCTGAGGAACGCGTAGCTTGCGGCCGGATAGTGCAGCGCGAAGCCCGGGGCGATCGTGAGCTGATCCTGTCCCAAGCGATTCAGGTCGTCTCGCGCCTCGAGAACCGAGCGCGGGAAGTAGTCGATCCGGCCGGCAATGAGCATCTCGCACAGGGCCCGGTTGTCCGCGGCGGCTTCCACGCGAAGGTCATTCGCCCGCATGATCTCGATGTCGGGCCAGTGCAGTCCCTGCCCTGCGTGGCGACGTGCAAGCTCCTCACGATTCGGCGCGGTCTTCCATCTCGGCAGGTCTGACTTGCGGATCAGCGCGACTCGCCAGCCCAGCAGCCCTCTGTCCAGGGGAATTCGAATCGGGCAGAGGGACTGCTCGCGCGATTGGCTGGTCATGGCCCACATGATGTCCAGCGAAGCACGCTCTTGGCGGAGCTCCAGCTCCATGCGCCCTTGGGTCATCGGTATGTAGCGAACGCCTTCCAACGCGCAAGGCAAGGCCGCACGCTGAATCGCCGCACCGAGCAGGCCTATCGCGAAGCTGTTGAAAGCGTCGTGCCCTGGCGCTTCCAGATAGCGCAGCGCCGTTTTCCCGGTCCAACTCGTGACGCCGGCGGGCCAGGCAGCAGCGGCAAGCAAGCAACTGCGACGGTTCAACATTACGCCTCTACGACCTCACAGTTCAGGAAAGACCCTCCGACTGCGATCGTAAGGCCTTCGGCTCGAAGTCAAATCCCCGATCGAAGGGGAAGGTGGGGTGGCACTAGCGCGGGCGTGGCAGCTGCTCGACGCCCTGGTCGAGCACGCCCGGAGACAAGTCCATGAAGGCGGAGCGCGCGATCGCGGCAGGCTCGGGCGATAGCGAGCCGGACTTCACGACGACGAGGCGGGCCTGCCTCGGGTTCAGCCGGACTTCGGCGAATTCCGACTACGTGTGGCGGCATGCCAACATGCTGTCCTGCAAGATGATGGGCGGTGCTGTGCAATGCACCCGGGCGATCAACGATGGGCGGCCGGCGTCCTAAGCCATCGGGTTTTCGACGCAGGTCCGACGCGCCATGCCCGCTCCTTCAGGGCAGCCGGAAATTCCCAACGACACCGGAGAGCCGCAGCGCCTGATCGCGCAGGCTGTCGGCCGCTGCGGACGACTCCTCGACCAGGGCCGCGTTTTGCTGGGTCATCTGATCCAGATGAACGACGGCCGTGTTGACCTCGCCGATGCCCTGACTCTGCTCTCCGCTGGCCAAGGCGATCTCAGCAATGATGTCCGACACACGGCGCACGCTGGACACGATATTTCCCATGGACGCACCGGCCTGCTCGACAAGTTGCACGCCGAGCTCGACCTTGTCCACCGAACTGCCGATCAAGGTCTTGATTTCGCGCGCGGCATCTGCGGAGCGCTTGGCCAGGGTGCGTACCTCAGAGGCGACGACTGCGAAGCCGCGCCCCTGCTCACCCGCCCGGGCGGCCTCCACGGCCGCATTCAGGGCAAGGATATTGGTCTGGAACGCGATCGCATCGATAACGCCAATGATGTCGCTGATCTTGCGCGACCTGGCGCTGATATCGCCCATTGTGGCGACCACCTGCCGCATGACCTCACCGCCTTCGGCGGCAGCGCCGGCGGCAGAGCTCGCCAGTTGTCCGGCCGTGCGGGCCGAATCCGCCGTGTGGCGAACCGTGCCGGTGAGCTGTTCCATCGCGCCTGCGGTCTGCTGCAGGTTCGATGCGGCGTGCTCGGTGCGCGCCGACAGGTCGGCGTTGCCGGTGGCGATCTGCGTGCTGGCGGTGGAGACGCCATCGGCCACTTCGCGCACCTGGCCGAGAGCCTGCTGCAGTGCGGCGCGCATCGTGTCCAGCGACTCAAGCAGTCTGCCGGTCTCGTCGCGGTGGTAGCTGGGCTGGGCGCGGCCGGTGAGGTCCATGGCAGCGATGGCGCCGGCCATGGCCTGGGCGCTGTGCAGCGGCCGCGTGATCGAACGCGTCAGGTACAGGGCCAGAAGCACGCTCAGTCCGAGGGCCGAAATCCCGCTCACCGCCAGTGTCAGGCTCGTCTGTGTGCGCAGGGCGTCGACGCGCGCGGCGCTGTCGTTGAGACGCTGGCGCTCCAGCGTCATCAACTGCTCGATCGCATCCACATAGGACTTGGAGCGAGGTTCGAAAGCATCTTGGAACATCTGCCTTGCAGCATCCACCTCGTTCTTGTTCTTCAGATCTATGACCCTGTCGCGTGTGGCGATGTAGGCCTTGCGTTCGTCGCTGATGCGTGCGAACAGGGTCTGCTCCTCCGGCGAGTTCATCAGGGCTTCGAGCTTCTTCTGGATCTCGTTGGTCTGCCGCATGATCTCCGCGTTGATGGGCGCGAAATACTCGTTCAGGCTCATGTCGCTGCTCTTGACGATGGCGGTCGAGCGTTGGATGCTGCCGGAGGTGTTGAGCAGCCAATCGGAGGCCAGCCTCTCAGTCTGCAGATCTTCGGTGACCATGGACTGGACTTCGGCGCTCATGCGGCGCAGCTGCGTGATCGCGATCACGCTGCTTGCAAGGCACAGCGCGAGGATGAGGCCGAGCACCAGGGCCAGGCGTTTGCCGATGGAGAGGTGTTTGAGGTTCATGCTGTGCAACTCGTCGTCAAAGAGGTTTGGCCAGTGATGAATGCAAGAGGTGGCGCTGCGGAGCACAGAACGGCGGCCCTACGCGCGGTACAGGTACAGACGGGCTCATGAAATCGGTGCCCCCGTTGCGTCGCTGATGCCCACTGAGACCCGGTTCTTTCCCAGCCGCTTGGCCGTGTAGCAGGCGGCATCCGCGGCGGCCATGGCGGCGGCAGCGTTGCGGAACTTTGGGCTTAAGTGGATGGCGCCGATGCTCGTGCCCACTCGCAGCTGCAGCCCGTGCCAGTCGCGCCGGTGCAGGTCGATCGAATCGCGGATCTGCTCGGCCAGCCGCAAGGCCTGCTGCAGCTCGCAGCCGCGCAGCAGCACGGCGAACTCGTCGCCGCCCAGGCGGGCCACGGTGTCGCTGTCGCGCACGTTTTGCGTGAGCAGGTGCGCCACGTCCTGCAGCATGGCGTCGCCGGCCGCGTGTCCGGCGCTGTCGTTGACGAGCTTGAAGCCGTCCAGGTCGATCATCAGTAGGCAGTTCGACTCGCCGCGCCGCTTGGGCGCGCAGGCTTGCTCGAGCCGGCGGTCGAACTCCTGGCGGTTCACGAGCTGCGTCAGTCCGTCGTGCGAGGCCGACCAGGACAGCCGTTCACGCTGGGCTCGCAGCTCGCTGATGTCAGAGACGATCCAGATCGTGCCCGCCTGAGGGTCGCCGGGCGTCAGCGCCGCGCCCTGCAGCCAGGCCCAAAAAGTGTGGCCCGCGCGATGGCGGAACTCATGCTCGCCCCGGTAGCTCTGGTCGCGCGTGAATGCGTACTGGGCTGCGTCGGTGAGCGTCTGCTGCTGTGCCTCGCTCGGCAGCATGCGAGCGAAAGGCTGGCCGACGAGCTCCTCGGAGCCTTGGTAGCCCAGCGCTTCGCTGAGCCGCTGGCTGACGAGCTCGAAGCGCCCGTCGCGCACGAAGCAGATGCCCACCGGCGCGTGCCGCACGATGGCACGCATCAGCGTGAGCACTTCATTGCTGCGCTGCTGGCTGGCGGCGCGCAGGGCCAGCACATGCTGGAAGACCTCAGACAAGTGTCCGATCTCGCCCGCGGCTTGCGGCCATTGCGAGTCCGGTGGAATGCCGTCGTCCAGCAGCAGCAGCGCGCGGCGCTCCAGCTGGGCCATCGGACGGAGCAGCCAGTGGCACAGCGCCAGAATCAGTCCCGCGCCGATCAGGGCGACGGCGCCACTGAGCCAGAACGTTTCCTTGCGGGCCGTGCCAGGCCCGCCCAGCAGCAGGTCGGCCGAGGCGGTGCGAAACACCATCCACTCGGCCGAAGGCACGGCGGCCATGGCCACGAATTGAGATCCGACGCGCCAGGTCCAGGCGGCCGGCTCCATGGGGGCGCCCTCGCGGCGCCACCGTGCCACCGCGTCGTGTAGACGAGGGTCATCGCCAGCGTCGCGCTCCAGCCATTGCGGATCGCCGTGCGAGATGATGCGGCCAGAGGCGTCGGTGATCACGGTGCCGATCGGGTCGTCGGGACCCGCATGGTGATCGGTGGAATCGGTCAGCATGCTGTCCTTGCGCGAATGCACGACGCCGCACAGCAGCGCGGGCGCCGCGTTCCTGGCCGCGCCGGGCATCGGCACCGCGACGACGATCTCGGTATCGCTCCATCCGCCCGCTCCGCGCTCGGCTGTGATGGCACGGCCGCCCGCCGCCAGCGCGCGCCGGTAGAACTGCTGGTCGCGCAGGCTGTGCCGATCCGTACTCACGTGCGGGCCGTCGGCCTCGGCGAGCAGCTCGCCCTGCGCATCGACGATCAGCAGCTGCGAGAACAGCGCGCCGAGCACGGCCTGGCGGCGCAGGAACGCCGCAGCATCCGCACGCATGTCCTCGCCGCTGGGTGCCCACTGCGCCGCGGCGCGGCTCAGTGCGAGCTCACGGTTGAGCAAGCGCGAGTCGATCGTCTTGCTGACAGTGTCGACGCCGAGCGTGGAGTCGATGATGGAGCGTTCCGCGCGCGCACCGACGTCGCGCACCACGAGCAGGGCCGTCACGCCCACGCACAGGAAGATCACCGAAACCGAAGCCAGGGCAAGACGCAATTTCAAGCTTCCCAGGCGCGACTTCAAGGATCTTGACAGCGCATGCAGATTGCCGTTCATTGCGGGCTCCATCGGAGAGGGTGAGGTGATGGTGGGGCCGGCCCGCTACGCGCGGGTTTCGGGGCGCGTCACTAGGGTTTCACCTGAAACCGAGGCGATGCTGGCCAGCCGCGCAAGCCGTAGGAACGCGGCTTCGGTCTCGCCGGTCCAGGCATAGCTGAAGTTCAGGCGCAGGCAATGGCGGTGCTCGTCGCCACTGCCGAAGATGTAGCCGGGAGCCACCGCGATGCCCAGGTCCAGCGCCTCGCGGTGCAGTCGCAGCGTGTCCACGCTGGCGGGCAGCTCGACCCAGAGCTGGTAGCCGCCACGGGGCTCGCTGGTGCGCGTGCCCTCGGGGAAGAAACGCCGCAGCATCGAGAGCATGATGTCGCGGCGTTGCTGCAGCGTGCGGCGCACGGCACGCAGCTGGCGGTCCCAGCCGTCTTGGCGAAGGAACTTGGCGACGGCCATCTGCTGCAGGCCGGGGGCGAACGCCTTGTTGATGAATTTCTGCGTCTCGACCTGCCGTGTGTAGCGGCCCGGCAGGATCCAGCCCATGCGTAGGCCGGCGGCCAGGCACTTGGAGAACGAGCCGCAATGCAGGACGAGGCCCTCGGTATCGAAGGTCTTCAGCGTGGAGGGCGGGGCATCGAAATAGAGCTCGTTGTAGACGCCGTTCTCGATGATGGGCAACTGGTGGCGGCTGGCCAGCGCCACCAGGGCGCGCTTGCGCTCGTCGCTCATGACGAAGCCGAGCGGGTTCTGGAAGTTCGGCATGAACAGGCAGGCGTCGACGCGCTGCTCGCCGAGGATGCGCTCCAGCGCGTCGACGTGGATGCCCTGAGTTGCGCAGGCCGGTACCTCGATCGCGCGCAAGCCCAGGCGCTTGATCGTTTGCAATGTGCCGTAATGGCAGGGCGACTCCACCGCGATGGCACCGCCGGGCCGGCTCAGGGCCTGCAGGCACAGCTCCAGCGCCTCAGTGGCGCCGGCCGTGACGAGGATCTCTTCTTTGGCCACATCGAGCCCGTTGTGTAGATGGCGTCGCGCAATCTCGCGGACCAGCTCGGGCTGGCCGGGCGGGATGTCGTGCAGCGGGTCCCAGACATTGATGCGCCTCGCTACCTCGTTCATGCGTCGCTGCAGGCGGCCCCAGGGGAAGAGCGAGGGGTCGGGGTAGGGCGAACCGAAGGGCACGACCTCGCGCGTGCCGATCGCCTGCAGAGTCGCCTGCACCAAGCGCCTGACGTCAGGCTCGGGGGCGTCCTCTCCGGCACTCAGGGGCGGTCGGGTCGGCGGCGCCGCGGGGCGCTTGAGCGGCAGGCGCAGACGCACGTAGTAGCCCGACTGCGGCCGGCTCTCCACAAGGCCGAGGCTCTCCATCAGGCCGTAAGCACGCTTGACCGTGGTGATGGAAAGCCGGCGCGACAGGCTGCTTTCGCGGATGGAGGGTAGCCGGTCGCCGGGGCGCAGAACGCCCGTGTCGATCGAGGCGCGGATGTCCGCTGCGAGCTGTTCGAAACGCGGCATCCGGTCTGTGTGCACCTGGTGCGCGGCGCTCTGTGCTCTTTTGTCGACGGTGTTCGTCCTCATGATGGCGCGAATGTGTTCTTCATCCACCTGCCCATCAATGTCCGCGCTGTTGACGGAAGAAAACCTGTGGTTCGAGGCCGAGGACCCCGTCACGAGCGTGGCCGCGCTGCGTCACCTCCAAGAGCGCCTGGCGCGTCTGCCCGGCCAGCCGACCGCGGCTCAGGAACTGCCGCTGACTGCGGCGGGCGGCCGAGTGCTGGCTCGTGACATACGCGTCAAGACTGCCGGCGAGGACCGCGTCCTGGCAGCAGGCACCCAGCTCGACTGGCGCCTCCTGCCCCTGCTCCATGGCAGCGGCTATGGTTCTGTGCCCGTGCATGCGCCGGCGCGCGTCGGCCTGCTGTCGATGAGCGAGGGCGAGGAGAAGCCGCCGGCGCAAGAGCGGGAGCGCGCCACGGTCCTGATACAGGCTGCGCTGCAGAAGATGGGCGCCGTGGTGTTCCGGGGTCGATCTGATGATCGGCCGGAGCAGCAAATGCAGGCACTGCGCGTGTTCGCCAGGTCCTGCGAACTTGTGCTTGTGCAGATTGACGGGGAAGCGCGCCCGGGTTACGCGCCACGTGTGTTCGAAGTGGAAGGGTGCGCATGCATGCTCCTTCCGACGTGCCCGCGAGCCGCCCTGAGTCAACTGGTCGCCTTCGTTGTGCCGCTGATACGGCATCTGCAGGGTCGGCGCGCGGCACTGCCGCCCATCCGCAGGGCGGTGGACGCCGGCTGGCCGGCGATCGGCCGCGAGATGAGCTGGGTGCGCGCCGCAGGCTGCGGCGATGCCTCGCAGCTGCACGCCGCCGACCCGGCTCCCGGCCACGCTGAGCTCGACCTGTGCGCGGTGGACGGCATCGCGTGGAAGGCCGAGGACCTCGCCGCGACGGACCCGCGCGCCGTGGCCTATCTGGCCTTCGAGGACTGGCTGGACTGAATGAATGGGACGGTACATGCCCGCAATGCTGGGCTTGGCTCGAGCCGCATTCGTGCTGATACCGTTTCATATCGAACCGGCGGCGTTGCGTTTGTAATCAGTCCAGGGCTTCGACTGCGACGTTGAAGATGTAGCCCGCACCGCGTTCAGTGCAGATGTAGCGCGGCTCCGAGGGGTTCTCCTCGATCTTGCGGCGCAGGCGCAGGATCTGCACGTCGATGGAGCGGTCGTAGACCTCGGCGCCGTGTAAGCGTGACAAGTCGAGCAGCTGGTCGCGCGAGAGCACCCGCAACGGCGCCGCGCACAAGGCCTGCAGCAGGTTGAACTCGCCGTTGGACAACTCGACCTTGCGTCCGCAGGGTGCGGTGAGCCGACGGCTGCGCAGGTTCAGCTCCCAGCCGTCGAAGCGGTAGGCACGGCGGCTTTCATCGCGGGCTGGCTGCAACTCTCGGATCGTCTGGTAGCGGCGCAGCACGGCGCGGATGCGCGCCAGCAGCTCGCGCGAGCTGAAGGGTTTATTGATGTAGTCGTCGGCCGCCAGTTCCAGTCCCATGACCCGGTCGGCTTCCTCCTGCTTGCCGGTCACGATGATGAGCGGGATCTGGCTCGTTTCGCGCAGCGCGCGGGCCAGCTGCATGCCGTCTTCGCTGCCCAGGCGCAAGTCAAGCAGCACGACGTCGATGGCCTCCGCTTCCAAGGTGCGGCGCATCTCCGCGCCCGAGGCCACGGTGGTCACGCGCATGGCGTTCTCGCTCAGGTAGTCCGAGATCAGCTCGCGGATGGCGGGGTCGTCGTCGACGGCCAGGACATGGGGCGTGGTCGTGCTCATGGTGGTCGCCGGCAACGCTAACACGCAATGTCAACTGACACACGTCCTTGTTGTTTCAGCTGTAATTCTCGAGCCCATAACGAAATGATGGGGGAACATAAGTCGCTCCCAATCGGGACCCGTAGCCTGGGCGGTCCCTGGGGCCTGGCCGAGAGGAAGATGTCCAGCGTCGTGATTCTTGATGACAATGTGCCGATCCGCGAGCTCCTGGCCGAATGGCTGGCCGGAGACGGCCACCTCGTCTTTGACGCGCCGCGGCTGCGCGCGGCCATGACTTCGGAGATCGATGTCGTGCTGATCGACCTGCCCCAACTGCGAGAAGGTGCGCGCGCCGCCATCGGGCCCGTGCGTTCGCGTTTCGCGCGAGCCGCCCTGGTCGGCATGTCCACGCAGCTCGGGGCGAGCCTGCCGCACCCCTCGGCCGTGGCGGCTGATCTTGGCCTGCAGGCCCTGCTGGCCAAGCCCTGCGAGCGGCTCGAGCTGCTCGGCCTGATGCGCACGCTGGAGCGGCAGTGAACGAATCGGTCCGGTTGCGCCAATGGATCATCAGCGTGGGAGTCACGCTGATCCTGGCCTTCTTCGCGCTGTCGGCCTACGACGCCTGGCGGCTGCGCCAGCAGGTCGAGCGATCGACGATGCGCGAGCTCAGCAATCTGGCGCGCGCGCTTTCGGAGGAGGTCGAGCGCAACATCCAGGCCGTGGACCTGCTGTTGACCGACACGGCGCTGTGGTACCGGGACCATGCGGCCCACCTGCCGCCCGAAGACATCATGGCGAGCCTGCGCATGCGTGTTGGGGCCACGCCGCAGGTCAGCCTGCTCTCGATCACCGATGCGGACGGCAAGCAGCGCTACCGTTCGCGTGTCATGGGCACGCCCTTAGCGGACGTGTCGGACCGTCCCTACTTCATCGCGCTGAAGGCCAGCCGCAACCTGGGGCTCTACATCAATCGGCCGCTGGTGTTGCGCAGCGAGCCACGCTCCGCCCTGGTCGCGGCACGGCGGCTGGAGACGCCCACGGGCGAGTTCACCGGCGTGGTGACCGCGGCCGTGGTGCTGGACGATCTGCGGGAGGTCTACAGCGCCATCGACATGGGCCCGGGCAGCGCTCTGCTGCTGACCTTCGACGACGGCACCCTGGTGATCCGCGCGCCGACCGACCATCGCACCGACGGGCGGCGCTTCCCGGGTCTGACCTCCCAGCAGAGCTCGGCCCCGCGCGTGGGCGTGAGCCCGGTGGACGGTCGGGACAAGTACATCGTCTCGATGCAGGTGGCCCAGCGGCCGCTGATGATGTCGGTCACCCGAGACGTCCACGACGCCATGGCACCGTGGCGCGCAGAGCTGGTGGGCCTAGCCGGCCGGGCGATCGCCATGGCGCTGGCCGCGTTGTTGACCATGTGGCTGATGCTGCGCCAGCTGGGTCGGATCGAGAGCGGCGAGCGGGCCTTGCGCCACAGCGAGCAGCGCTACGCCATGGCCATGGAAGCTGCCAACGAAGGGCATGCGGAATGGAATCTGGAACAGGGCACCTTCTTCGCCTCGGAGCGATGGCTCTACCTGCATGAATTGGAGCCGGGTCAGATGCTGGCCCCGGCCGAGGGGCTGCTGAAGTCGGTGCCGCTGCACCCCGACGACCTGGAGGACGCACGGCTGGCCTGGACCCAGCATATCAGCGGCTGCACACGAGACCTGGACCTGGAATATCGCGTGCTGCGCAAGGGCGGGGGGGCGCAGGCGACGCCGCCCTGGCGCTGGGTTCACGCGCGCGGCCGCTGCCTGCGCGACGCATCCGGAAAGGCGACGCGCTTCTACAGCGCGGCCATAGACATCACCGCGCGCAAGGCGAGCGAGGACGAGCGCGAACGCCTGCAGGACGAGTTGCGGCAGGCCCTGCACATGCAGGCCCTGGGCACACTGGCCGGCGGCATCGCGCACGACTTCAACAACGTGCTCGGGGCCATCCTTGGCCATGGCGAAATGGCGCAGAAGCGGGCCGGCTCGGACGCGACACTGGCGCGGCACCTGGAGCGCGTCATGCAGGCCGGTACCCGCGCCAAGCTACTGGTGCGCCGCATTCTCGAGTTCAGCCGCAGCGGCGTGCGCGAGCAAGGCCTTGTCAATGTCGATCGGGCCGTGGAAGACGCGCTGCAGCTGGTCGTGCCGACGCTGCCGTCAAATGTCGAACTCCATTCGGTGCTGAACGCAGGCACCGCCGCCGTGATGGGTGACGCGCTGCAGATCCACCAACTCGTTAGCAATCTGTGCAGCAATGCGATCGGTGCCATGCGCGAGGGCGGCGTCTTGCGGATCAGCGTCGAGCGGCATGAGCTGGAACTGGACCGTCATCTGAGTCACGGCGCCTTGCGCGCCGGCCCGCATGTCAGCATCCGCGTGGCGGACCAGGGGCATGGCATCGCGCCGGAGGTCTACGTGCGCATGTTCGATCCCTTCTTCAGCACCAAGGCCGTCGGCGAAGGCACCGGCCTGGGCCTGTCGGTGGTGCACAGCATCGTCTCTGACATGGGCGGCTCCATCGACGTGCAGACCTCCCCACAGGGTACCGAGTTCAGCGTCTGGCTCCCTGTGGCCGGCGAGGCAGAGCCCGCCCGCGCGGTACCGGGCGCGCTGGCCCAGCGCGGGCAGGGCCAGGTGCTGATGGTCGTGGATGACGAGGCGCCCCTCGTAGAGTTCACCGAGGAGGTGCTGGCGGGCCTGGGTTACGAGCCGGTGGGCTTCACCTCAAGCGAGCAGGCGCTGAAGGTGTTCGAGCGAGATCCGGCGCGCTTCGACGCGGTGCTCACCGATGAGACCATGCCGCGGATGAGCGGCGTGCAGCTCGCGGCGCGGCTTCTGGCGCTGCGGCCGGACCTGCCGGTACTGGTGATGAGCGGCTACGGCGGCGAGGAGCTGGAGCAGCGGGTGCGTCAGATTGGCGCGCGCGCACTGGTGCGCAAGCCGCTCGGTGCGACCGAACTGGCCGACGTGGTGGCCGCCGCGCTGAAGTGAGGGCTGGGATTGTTGTCGTTCTTGAAGGAGTCTGTTGACCAGAGTCGGCTGTTGGAAAGTGTCTCTAATACCTAGATTTACATCATCGGAGTTGCGCAAGGAGCGAGTCATGAGCTACCAGATGCCAGCGGGCCCATTCCGCTACGAAGTGCGATTCAGCTCCCTTTTCAGGGCCGGGCGAGGCTTCTCCTTTCCCTGCGATGCTGAAGGCCATGTCGATCTCAACCGGATGTCGCAACGCAGCCGTTGCAACTACCTCTTCGCCCGGGCGATGGTGGGCCGGGACTTTGCGGCTCCGAGTATTTGCCTCTTGTGAGAGTGCGGCTGTGCTCCCGGTGCCTCGCCTTGAACGTCTCGTGTCAGAGATAGGGCGAGATGCTGGCCAGCGCACGCGTGACATAGGCATCCTTCTCCCCCACGGGCGCAACGTAATGAATCGCGCTGCGTGCGGCATCTAGGCTTTCCAGGCGGGCAATGAGCCAGGCCGCCAGGTACTGTGACGCCAGGCAGCCGCCGGCCGTCGCCACATTCAGTCGGGCAAAGAAGGGCTGATGGAGCACGGGCACACCGGCTTCTTCCACCCAGGGCTTGCTGACGTGGTCGGTGCAGGCGGGCACGCCGTCGAGCAATCCGAGCTTGGCGAGCAGCAGCGTGCCAGAACATTGCGCCCCCAGCAGCTGGCGCCTAGGGTCGAGCCTGAGCTGCGACATCAGCGCGGCATCCGCGGCGACGTCGCGCGTTCGCACGCCGCTGCCGATCAACACGGCGTCGGCCTTGCAGGCTTCTTCGAGGGAAGCCTGTGTTTCCACCACCAAGCCGTTCCTCGAACGGATCTTGGCCGACGGTCCCGCGATCGAGATCCGCCAGCTCGGATTCCCCACCCTGTTGAGCAGGTTCAGGGCAATCAGGGAGTCGAGCTCGTTGAAGCCGTCGAAGGTGAGGATGGCGATGTGCATGCGATAGTGTCTATCGTGTCAGGAACTGTTCGTTGTATTCGACGCCAATGTCCCCAGGCGGGTTCTGTTCAGTTCGTCAGGTGGTACCGCCGGGTCAGTCTCGCGCGCGTTCCGTCCGCGCAGATGCTATCTAGCGCCGACTGCAGTGCCGCAACCTCGGCTCTCGGGACCCCGGGTCCGCAGGCCAGGTAGTTGTAGTCCTCGTGGAAGGTCAGCACGGGCTTCACGCCAGGCAAGCCGACGGTCTCTGCCGTCCGCGTCCCGTTGTCGAAGTTGCTGATCCATAAATCGATGCGTCCGGTCGCCAGCTTCCTGGCGTTGATCCTGTCGTCGGGCGCGGCATCGACCTGGAACCCTAGCTGGCTCTTGAGGTATTCCGTTCGCGCATCTCGGTTGTAGCCGCCGATCCGGTAGCGGCGTGCGTCCTCGAGAGTGCGCAGCCGGGCATCGAATTCGGCCCGCGCGAACAGGGTCCACTTGACCTTGCCCATCGGCCCAACCCATTGATAGCGGTGCAGACGTTCCGGCGTCTGCGTGACCGAGAACAGGCAGGCATCCTTTTGTGCGGGATCTGCAACCATGGCCTGAGCGCGAGCCCACGGCACCGACGTCGTGAACGATGCAGAAATGCCGGCGCGCCTGGCCATCTCCGAGACCAGCTCGAAGGAGAAGCCGGCCAGCGTCTCCTGTCCTGAGGGGTAGTAGGTCTGGGGTACGCTGATCTCGGTATAGAAGGTCATTGCCTCGCACGATCCGACCGCGCTGAATTCGAACATCGCGACGGCACTCGCGACCATGCAGAGCCGTTGGATTCGAAATGGCGCGTACATTGGAGTCGTTCCCGTGATCGGAAATCAGAACGCCTTCCAGTTGGCCTCATCGCCTGGGGAAGCCTTCGTCCGCGCGGCGCTGACCCGCGCTGCAGCTGCAAGGGGAGCGCTCTTGCCTAAAGCTTCTCCGGTCAAGCGGAACTTGGCCACCGTCTGCGCAAGATGGTCGGCCTGGTGTTTGAGGCTTTCGGCGGCGGCGGCACTTTCCTCGACCAGCGCCGCGTTTTGCTGGGTCACCTGGTCGAGCTGGCTGACGGCATCGCCGATCTGACCGATGCCCTGGTTCTGTTCGATGCTCGATGCGCTGATCTCACCGACGAGGTCATTGACGCGTCGGACCTGCAGGACGATGTCCTCGATCGCGGCGCCCGCATCGCCGACGAGTCCGCTCCCGATCTCGACCTTTTCCACGCTGTCGTTGATCAGCTTCTTGATCTCCCGCGCGGCCTCGGCGCTGCGTTGCGCGAGGTTGCGAACTTCGCTCGCCACGACGGCAAACCCGCGCCCCTGCTCGCCGGCCCTGGCCGCTTCCACGGCGGCGTTCAGCGCCAGGATGTTGGTTTGGAACGCAATGCCGTCGATCGTGCCGATGATGTCGGAGATCCTGCGCGAGCTCTCGCTGATCTGCGCCATCGTGGCGACCACCTTGCCGACGACTTCGCCGCCCTTGCTGGCCGCGTCGCTGGCGGTGGTCGAAAGCTGGCGTGCCTGCTGAGCCGCCTCGGCATTCTTCTGCACGGTGGCGGTCATCTGCTCCATCGAGGCCGCGGTCTCCTGAAGATTGCTGGCCTGTTCCTCGGTCCGCTGCGAGAGGTCGGCGTTGCCCATCGCGATCTGGGTGGTACCGGTCGCGATCGAGTCCGATGCCTTGCGAACGTCGCCGACGATGTCAACCAGGTTGCCGTTCATGCGGCGCAGAGCGTCGAGGAGCTGACCGGTCTCGTCCCTGCTCTTGATGACGATCCGCGAGCTGAGGTCTCCGCCGGCCACGGTCTCGGCCACGTCAACCGCCTCGCGGATCGGCGTCGTGATCGAGCGCGTCACGAGATGGGCGATCACAACGCTCAGCGCCAGGTTCACGGCCAACAGGCCAATGACCAGGTAGCGCGTGCCATGGAAAGTCGCTTGCGATTGCTCGAACGCACCGTCCGCGCCCTTCGCCTGCAGCGCGATGTCCTTTTCGATGTCGTTCAACAAGGCGTTGAAGCTCGTCAGCGAGTCGCCGAGCGACATTTTGCGCAGCTCCTCCGAGAAATGACGCTCGCTCTTGGCGAGGGCCACCACCTCCTCCTGTGCCTTGTAATACCGATCCTGCTCGGCCTCAATGGACTTCGCCAAGGCTTTCTCCTCAGCGGTGGTTATCGTCGTTCGATAACGGCTCCACGAATCGGCGGCAGCGGCCTTGCCTTCATTCATGCGCTGGTCCCAGCGCGCGAACTCTTCGTCGGTCGAACTCACCGCGTATTGGCCGCCCACACGCCGAACGAGATTGAGGGCGTTTCGGTATTCACCCAGGGCGCGGATCGCCGGCAGCCAATTGGTCGCGATGTCCTGGGTCGAACCGTTGACCCTGGAAACAGCGACCAGTGAGCAGATGCCGAGAACGGAGGTGAGGAGGAGCACCAATGTGAAGCTCAGGCCCAGTCGGGTGCCGATCTTGAGATTTGCAAATGCCTGCATGATGAATAGCCTTTCCAGGGACGATATCCCCCGGGGAAGTTTGCAGGAGTTCTGGCTCGTAACTTTCACGATGCAAGCAAATCTGTTTTTCCGGATCGACGGGTAGTCGCGTCGTGAATATCCGAAAAATCGTTTGCCAATATGCAAACGCTGGAAGGGCAGAGCCAACACCTCGGAGGAGCACCCTGCGACGCATGAGTTTCGAATCCATGCAATGCCATGCCATGCCATGCGCGGCTCGCGCGGGCTGCCGATGCCATGGGGATAGCTGGAACATGCCGATCCTGCGAGAGGCTTTTCATGGTCATTCGCGCTTCGACGAATTCCAGATCGAACTGGGCATCGCCACGAACACGCTGACGCGCCGGCTCGCTGCCATGGTCGACGCAGGCCCGCTGGAGAAGCGGCTCTACGGTGAGAAACCTCTGCGCCATGAATACCTTTTGACCGCTAGAGGGCGGGACTTACGCCCGGTGTTGTTGGCGCTGATGTGCTGGGGAAACAAGAATGAAATGCGCAGGCGAAAGCCCGTGCGGCTCGTCGACACGAGCACCGGCGAGCCCGTGGAGCTGGCGATGAGCGACGCGCGGACCGGTGAGCCGATCGGACTCGAACACAGGTTCCTGCGCCAGAGGTCGAGATCCTCGCGCATCGAGTCGTTCGCATTCGATGGCTTATTTCCGAATCAGGAATAGCGTGCTGCGCATACGCCTCTCAATCCTTGGGCGCGGATTCCATAGAGTCCGTCGGGTCGCCAACCCGCAGGAGAAGCCCTCATGCTGCGCAAGATTGAAACGCCTTTGTACACCGCGAAGACTCACACCGAAGGTGGCCGGGACGGTCGCGGTCGCTCTAGCGACGGCTACCTGGACCTGGTCCTGACCCCACCCGCGCTCGGCCGTCCAGGAACCAATCCGGAGCAATTGCTAGGCATTGGCTGGTCAGCCTGTTTCATGGGCGCAATGCGACGTGCGGGCACGGAACTCGGCATCGCCGTCCCCAAGGGAGTGGAGATCGACGCCGAGGTCACACTGGGAAATGCGGCGGACATGGGCTTCGCCCTGGCCATGAAGATGACGATCCGCATTCCCCTGTTGGCCGAAGAAGACAAGCAGCGACTGGTCGCTGGCGCTCATGATCGCTGCCCTTACTCGCTCGCGACGAAGGGAAACATCGAGGTGGCGTACGTCATCACCTGAGGGCTGGCAGGCGGTGGCCAGCCCTCTCCATGGCACTCCATTGACTATCAAAAGTGAGAATGCGAATGCGCAAGCATCTCAAGACTATCGTGCTCGCCGCAGTCGCAGCGGGCCCTCTGATTTTGACCAACGCCTTTGCTCAGAGCGGGGGCGGCGTCGAGATCGCATCGCCGTATGTGACGCTGGATAACGAGGCTCCGCCAAAACTTGTCGTGGACCCGACGCCGCTTCCCAAGGGGCTCGCAATCGGAATCGTCTGGATTCAATATCGCGTCGAGAACGCGCACATCGTGCCGATTTTCGGGGCTGGGGGGCTCAACGTGTCTCCGCGAATCGGACACCTTCACGTGCACATGGACGACTTGCCCTGGGGATGGGTGGAGGCGAGCGACAACAACACGATCAGCGTGGCCGGCCTGCCGCCGGGGCCGCACAAGATGCTCATCGAGTTGGTCAACTCTCAACACCGGGTGTTTCCTGACTGCAAGGAATGCGTGCGGACCGTGACCTTCACCGTCCCGGTCACCGGAACCTCACACGGTCACTGAGCTGACGGCTCTTGTGATTTCCCTCATGCGCATTTCAACTGGAGGCCTGGCCATGTCGCAAGACCATCAACACCCCACCGCAGAATTCGGATTCACGGAGGTCCGGGCTGACTTGAGGCTGCGGACGATGACCGTCCAGCATCCGGATCCGAGGGGCATCGTGCTCTTCCTCCATGGCTTCCCGGAGACGTCTTACGTCTGGAAGGGGATCGCAGAGACGCTTGGGCAGGAATTCGAAGTTCATGCATTCGACTGGCCCGGCTATGGCCTGTCGACAAGGCCTTCCGCCGATCATTTCAGCTATGCACCGCGCGACTACGCGCTGCTCCTGAAGGACTACATCCGTCGCGCCGGCATTGATTCATCCAAGCTCGTCATCTACGCCACCGACATCGGAGCGCTGCCTGCGCTCTTGCTTGCGATGGACGAGCCGCAGATCGCGAAGTCCATCGTGGTCGGTGACTTCGCGCCTTTCAATCGACCGCAGCACATGTGGGCTCCACTGCAGAGCCTGAAGTCATTGCCGGGCGCAGAGGGGACTCGCGCGTACATGAACAAGACGCGCGACGAGATCCTGGCGAACACCTACCGTCGAGGTCTCGACGAAGACGTCCAGTTCGACCTCTCGATGGAACTCCATGAGGATCTGTCCGAGGGTTGGGAACGGGAGGGCATGACGGTTGTCGATGCGTTCTTCCACTACTACCTTCAGTTCGACCGTGACGAGGAGTACCTGGAGTCCCATCTGGACCAGCTGCAGACCCCCGTGAAAGTCATCTGGGGTGAGAAGGATCTCTACATCGACAAGGCCATGGGTGTCGAGTTCGCGCAGAAGCTTGGCGTGCAACTCGAGGTGCTTCCGGGCATCGGGCACTTTCCGCATCTGCAAGATCCTGGCGGCACCGTGGCGGAAGTTCGCGCCCAGTTCCAGAACTGAAAGGGCAACTGACATGACAACACTCTTGGAATCGGCCATCAAGGCCCGCGGCGGATGGGAACGTTGGCGAAACGCGAGTCGGCTGACGGCACACGCGAGCGTCGGCGGCGGGACCTTGGCGCTGAAGGGATGGCCTGGTGTGCTCGACGACGCGCGTTTCACAATCGACCCTCATCGGCAGCTCACGAGGATTCGACCCTTCGGCAATCCGGACCAGAGCGCAGTGTTCGAGCCTGGGCGTACGATGATCGTGGATCTAAACGACAAGCCCTTGCAGGTGCGCGAGCATCCTCGGCAAGCCTTTGCCGGCCATGGCCTTGCAACGCCTTGGGATGCGCTGCATCTGGCCTACTTCGCCGGCTATGCCATGTGGACCTACCTGACGACGCCCTTCCTCTTGACGATGCAGGGCGTTGAGGTCGACGAATTGGCGCCATGGCATGAGGGCGGCGAGACCTGGCGCAGGCTGCAGGTTCGCTTTCCGGACACGATTGCGAGTCACAGCCCCGTCCAGACTTTGTATTTCGGATCCGATGGGTTGCTGCGTCGGCACGACTACAGCGTCGATGTGATCGGCGGGACATCGAGCGCGAACTACGCGAGCGAGCATCGCAACTTCGGCGGCCTCGTCTTTCCCACGAAGCGGCGCGTCTTCCGCATCGGTCCTGACAACTTCCCCTTGAAGGACCGCGTGATCTTGTCCGTCGACTTCCACGCCATCGATGTCGACTGGTCCGTTTCCTCCCATGAGTAGGTCACGGCCAAGGCGAACGGTCCGGCCGCATGCCGCCGCTCAAGGGGCGGGTGGCGTGCGGATCAACTGGCGCAGGGGATTCAGGGGCGCGAGCGGGAGCAGCTCGAAGGTCATGAGATGCGCCTGGCCGAGCGGGAGTCGCTCCAACAGATCCAGCGCCACGGCGGGGTCGGTCATGTTCAGCACGAACACGACGCCTCGGCGACCCTGCAGCGAGTACCACTGGGCTATCTTGCCTTCGAGATAGAGCTGCGCGGTTGCGCGCATTTCGGCCGGCAGGGTCTCCCGCAGGCGGACGGGATCGGCCCCCGGCGTTATGGTGCCAATGGCCAGGACGCGGGTGGTGGGCGTCGGCTCGGGCGAGGTGGGCAATGGCTGCGCGGCGGCACCGAGCGTGATGAATGGCGCGATGAGCAGGGCGGCGATGCGGGACACGAAGGCGGTGTTCATCGCTGTCTTCGCAAGAGGCGGTTGGGGTGGCATGTCTGGAGCGCGGCGCTCAGCTTGCGTCGGCGCCGCTGGCCAGCAGTTGCGTCAATCGGTTTGGAGCCGGTAGCGCTCGGCCGCCACTGAGCGGGAGAGCTTGGGCCCCATGGCCTTGCGGGCGGCGTCGAAGCGCTCCCAGTCCTCCGCGTCGGGCAGGGCGGGAATCGTGACCAACTCGCCGCGGTCCAGCCCCACCAGGGCGGCGTCGACCATGTCGTCTACCGTCATGACGATCTCTTGCGGCAGTTTCTGCACCGGCAGGCCGGCCACGTTCCAGAACTCCGTGCTGGTGGCGCCGGGCAGGACCACCTGGATCCGCACACCCTTGGATGCGAGTTCGTGATGCAAGGCCTGCGAAAAGGTCAGCACGTAGGACTTGCTCGCCGCGTAGACGCCATTAAGTAACTCGGGCGCCAGCGCCACGATGGACGCGATATTGATGATCGTGCCTTGGCCTCGCACCACGAGGGCCGGAGCCACAGCGTGCGTGAGCCGAGTCAGCGCGGTGACGTTCAGCTGAATCATCTTGCACAGTCGATTCACCTCCGAGTCGACCAGCGGCTGGGTAGCGCCGACACCGGCGTTGTTGAGCAGCAGCGTGATGCGCGCATCGCTCTCCAGCACATCGCTGATGTGACGCATACCGTCCAGTGTCGTCAAGTCGGCGCCGATGAAGTCAACCCTGCGGCCGGTGCTGCGATTGATTCGTTCGGCGAGAGCCTCCAGCTTGGCGACGTCGCGCGCCACGAGGATGAGGTCGTGGCCGCGCTTTGCGAGTCGGTCCGCGTAAACCGCGCCGATGCCGCTGGAGGCGCCTGTGATCAGGGCGACCCCCGAGTCTGGTCGATGTGTTTCCATGTGATGCCTTTCTGTGAAGACCTGAACATCAAGTCCTTGCACGCACTCTAGGAGTGATGGTCTTGCGGATTAAGAGCGCTGGAGGCAGCAAGCTTTTCAGCTTTCTGGAATAACGCGCCGGCCTATCCGAAGGTGAAGGCGAAGGCCTGCACGCCGGGCGTCAGGAACTCGATCTCGAAGACACGATCCCGGTTGGCGCCCGCGAGCCGCAGAAGCTGGAAAAGCTTCAGGCGGTCCACGCTGCCCGTGCCTTGCGCGTCGGTGTCGCTTCCGTGATTCGCACCGGGCGGCTTTCCGTCGAGCAGCACATGAAAGCGCGCGGGCTGGTCGCCGGGCCCCAGCACCATGTGCAGGTCGCGTGCGCCGAAGCGATAGCTCACACGGGCGCCGGCGGCCTGCGCCACCGCCCGTTCTCGCTCCACCCGCCAAGGCCCCGCGAACGCCCATTGGTTGAAGGAGAGCCTCTGCGGCAGCGCGTAGGACTGCGTTCGATCCGGCAGCAGCGGGACCGCCGCTCCCTCGGCTTGGCCGTAGCCGACATAGGTCTCCGGCGTGAGCACGCGGCCCGGGCCGCCGGCCGCTTGCGTGCCGTCTCCTGCGGGGGTTGCAATCCCCACAGGCACCCTGGCCTCGCCGCGCTCGCGCAACAAGGACTGGATCAGGCGCTCCAGCTCTTCGTAGTGGCCTTCTCCGTACTGCTGGTGGCGCAGCCGGCCCTCGGCATCGACGAAGTACAGCGCCGGCCAGGCGCGATTACGCCAGGCGTTCCAGATCGTGTAGTCGCTGTCCACAGCGACCGGGTAGTCGATGGCCAGGTCCCGCACAGCCTGGCGGACGTTGGCTGAGCTCTTCTCGAAATCGAATTCCGGCGTGTGCACGCCGACCACCACCAGGCCCGCCTCGCGGTACTTGGCCGCCCAGGCCTTCAGATAGGGGAGGGTGCGCAGGCAGTTGATGCAAGAGTAGGTCCAGAAGTCGATCAGCACGACCTTGCCTCGCAGCGCTTCGAGGTCCAGCGGCGCTGCGTTGATCCATTCCCGGGCCCCCGACAGCGGTGCCGCCGAACCGGATCCGGACGACAGCCAGTCCAGGGCCAGCGCCGCGCGCGGTGCTGCGGGTAGTGCGGCAGCAGCCACGAGGAAGTTTCGTCTTTGCATGGTTTCACTGTAGGTGGCCCTTGCCGGATCTGACAGTCATTCGGCCGGCAAACACTTTTTCCGAAATTGGAACAACGCATTGCACCGTCTCGTCTTGGTGGCGCTGGAGCGGTCTTCTAAAGTCCGGGTACCCCCTCACGGCAAGGACGCGCCATGAACTTGCTCTACTTTGACGACCTGAAGATTGGCGAAGGCTTTCTCACCGGCAGCCACGAAGTGACCGAGGCCGACATCAAGCGCTTTGCCGGCGAGTTCGACCCGCAACCCTTCCACCTCGACGACGAGGCGGCCCGCGGCACGATTTTCGGCGGCCTGGCCGCCAGTGGCTGGCACACGGCCGCGATTACGATGCGCCTGCTGGTGACATCGGGCCCCAGATTCGCCGGCGGCATCGTCGGCGCCGGCGGCGAAGTCGAGTGGAAGACGCCCACGCGCGCCGGCGACGTGCTGCATGTGGAGGGCGAGGTCCTCGAACTGATCCCCTCCAAGTCACGGCCGGACCGCGGCCTGGTCCTGCTGCGGTCCCGCACGCTCAACCAACGTGGCGAGACCGTTCAGACTTTGACGGCCAAGCTCATGCTGCCGCGGCGCGGCGCCTGATAATGAGCCGAGGGTGGGCCGCAAGAAGCCTGCCCATCGACAACGTAGGAGCCCGTCCATGGACCGTATCGCCGCGATGAACGCTTTTGTCCGCGTGGTCGAGGCGGGCACGTTCACCAAGGCCGCCGACACCCTCGATCTACCTAACGCCACGGTCACGCGGCTGATCCAGGGCCTGGAGCAGGACCTCAAGGTGCGCCTGCTGCACCGCACGACGCGCCGGGTCACGGTCACGCCCGAGGGGGCGACTTATTACGAACGTGTCGTGCGCCTGCTGGCCGAGTTGGGCGACATCGAGTCGACAACCCGGCAATCCCTGGCCAAGCCCTCAGGCAAGGTCAAGGTCGAGACCGCGCCGGGCCTCGCGACCATGGTCATCATCCCTGCCCTGCCCCAGTTCTATGCCGAGTACCCCGACGTCGACATCGAACTGGGCGCGAGCAACAAGCATGCGGACCTGATCGGCGATGGCATCGATTGCGTGATCAGGGCCGGCGCCGTCAATGAGCAGCTGATGGTGGCGCGCCGCATCGGCAGCCTGAGTTTCAGCACCTGCGCCACGGCCGAATTCGTCAAGCGGCACGGCACGCCCCAGACGCCGGAGGAGCTCAAGGAGTTCCCGACGGTCGGCATGGTCACCGCGCGATCCGCCGGCCGTGGTGCGCCCTTCCGGTTCAACAAGGGCAGCACGGAGATCGAGCTCAATCTTCCTCACAAGCTGCTGGTCAACGACACCAACGCCTATGTGGCGGCGGGCCTGGCGGGGCTCGGCATCGTGCAACTGCCTTCCTATGCGGCGCTGGCCTCGATCAGGGCCGGAGGCATGGTGCCCATGCTGACCGAATGGAGCCGCAGTGTCATGCCCGTGCATGTGCTCTACGCGCCGAACCGCTTCCTCAGCGCCAAGGTGCGGGTCTTCATCGATTGGGCGGCGACGCTGTTCGAGCAGCACGAGCAGCTGCGTCGAAACTAGGCTGCCATCGGGTCGACACTGTCGAAGATGCCTTCGCCAGCCAACAGGATTCTGTTGCGGCCTGTGGCCTTGGCGCGGTAGAGCGCCGCGTCGGCGCGCTTGAGCGAGTCGCTCACGGCAGCGGTTCCCAGTTCGGACAAGCCGCCGCTGATCGTCACTCGGATGCCTTCCGAGTTCTGCTCGGCCACTCGCAGCCGCAACTGCTCCAGGCGCTTAAAGGCGTTCGACTCGCTCGTGAAGGGCAGGGTCACGGCGAACTCCTCGCCGCCGATGCGGCCGACCAAATCGCTTTCGCGCAGGCTGCCCCGCAGGGCCTTCGCCACGGATTTCAACACCAGATCGCCTGCGGCGTGACCATGCTGGTCGTTGACCTGCTTAAAGCGGTCCACGTCGATGATGGCGATACACAACGTGCCTTGCTGTCGGGCCACCAGCTTCTGGAGCTTCTCGGTTTCTTGCATGAAGGCGCGGCGGTTCAGCAGCCCCGTGAGATCGTCCACCGTGGCCAGGCGCGTCATGGCCTCCAACGCCGCCGTGAGCTCCTTCTTGGCCTGGCGTAGCGAGAGCAGGTTCATGGCCTGGCGTGCCAGGCCGCGCAGCAACTGGAGCTGCTCCTCGTCGAGCGGCCGGCTGACCTCGTCAGTGATGCACAGGGTGCCGAGCTTGCGGCCGTCTTCGGACTTGATGAGGGCCCCGGCGTAGGTGACGATCTTCGAGTTCACGCGCCGCTCGGCGATGGCGCGAGTGCGCTCATCCACGCGCACATTCTCGACCACGAACACATCGTCCTCCTGCAGGGCTCGGGCGCAATAGGTCTCTTCGGTGCCGCGCACTGGCAAGTTTTCCGGATCGGCCAAGGTGACAAAGGCATTGGGCAGGCCCGTGACCAGGGTGGCCATGCGGGTCAGCACCTGCAGGTCGGCGATCACCGTGTCCTCGAGTTCCTCGCGGGCGATGGCGACGATGGGGCGCTCGTCGGGATTCTTGCTCATGGCATGACTCCTTCTTGCAGATGGCCATTTTGAGATCGGGCCGCGCTCAGCGGCAAGCGGCCACCAAGACATTCCGCGGGCAGGGGGATTGCCGGCGCTCAATGGGCACCGCCCGCATCGATCGGCGCCCTGGCGCGCGCCGGACTGGCCAGCCACACCAGGGCGATCAGCAGCGTGAACATCAGGGCGGAAGCGACGAAGATGTCGTCCGCGGCCATGGTGGCGGCCTGCTGGTCGATGAAGCGGTTCAGCTGGCCCGCCGCCTGTTGCGCGCTCAGGCCCACCTTGCCCAGCAGGGTGAAGGTATCCGTCGACTCGGCACTCACATTCGTCAGCGCCTCCGTGAGGTGAGCATGGTGCAGAGTGGCGCGGTCGTCCCACAGCGTGGTGGTGATCGACGTGCCGAAGGCGCCGGCCGTGATGCGCACGAAGTTGGAGAGTCCGGTGGCCGAAGCAATGCGTCCCGGCTCAAGGCCCGAGATCACGATCGACAGCAAGGGTGTGAACAGGCAGGCCACGGCCGCGCCCTGAATGAAGGTCGGGATCATGATGGACCACTGGTCCACCTGGGGCGTGAACTCCGAGCGCATCAGCAGCACGAGGGTGAAGATCAGGAACGAGGTCGTCGAGATCCAGCGCGGATCGACCTTGGGCAGGATCTTGCCGATCAAGGGGGAGAGCAGCACGGCCAGGACGCCCACCGGCGCCAGCGCAAAGCCCGCCGCGGTGGCGGTGTAGCCCTGGAACTGCTGCAGCCACAGCGGCAGCAGCACTACGTTGCCGAAGTAGACGAGCCAGGCCAGCGACAAGGTCGCGGCGCCGATAGCGAAGTTGCGCCGAGCAAAGAGCCTCAGGTCCACGATCGGATGCTCCTCGGTCAGCTCCCAAATCAGGAACACGACGAAGCCGATCAGGGCTACGAGACTCATGGCCAGGATGATGGGGGAGTGGAACCAGTCGAGCTCCTTACCCTTGTCGAGCACGATCTGCAGCGATCCCACCCAGAGCACCAGCAGGCCCAGGCCCACGCTGTCGATGGGCAGCTTGCGCGTCGGCGTCTCGCGGTGTCGGTAGACCGACCAGGTCACGCCCGCCGCTACGATGCCCACGGGCACGTTGATGTAGAAGATCCAGGGCCAGGCGTAGTTGTCAGTGATCCAGCCGCCCAGCAGCGGGCCCGCCACCGGGGCGACCAGTGTCGTCATCGACCACATGGAGAGCGCCATGCCGGATTTCGCGGGCGGGTAAGAGCCCAGCAGCATGGCCTGGGACAAGGGAATCATCGGCCCGGCCACCAGGCCCTGGAGGATGCGGAAGAAGATCAGCATCTCCAGACTCGGCGCAAAGCCGCAGAGCCAGGAGGTCAGCACGAACAGCAGCACGCTGGCCGTGAACAGGCGCACGGCGCCCAGGCGCTGCGCCAGCCAGCCGGTGAGCGGGACCGAGATTGCGTTTGCGACGCCGAAGCTCGTGATGACCCAGGTGCCCTGATTGGGGCTAGCACCCAGGTTGCCGGCGATGGCGGGCAGCGAGACGTTGGCGATGGACGTGTCGAGCACGTTCATGAAGGTGGCCAGCGAGAGGGCCAGCGTGCCCATCACCAGCGGCATGCCCGTGAGCGGGCGCGGAGTGCTTGCGGCGTTCATGCGGGGTCTCGCACTCAGTCCGCGGCAACGGCTGCGGCATCGCCGGGCGCGGCGGCCACGCGGCGCGGGCTCGTGCCTTCGTGCTGCGCCGAGCTGTTGCTGGCGATGATCTCGCGCACACGCAGGTCGGCGTCACGCTCAAGGGTGTCGAAGACATCGGTGCTGGCCAACAGCGTGCTGCGCGGCGCGTTGGCCAGGATGCTGCCGCTGAGATCGCTGACGTCGACCGTCGCGTCCATCGACAGGCCCACGCGTAGCGGATGGGCGGCCAGCTCGGCCGGGTCGAGCTCGATGCGCACCGGCACGCGCTGCACGATCTTGATCCAGTTGCCCGTGGCGTTCTGTGCCGGCAGCAGCGAGAAGGCCGAGCCGGTGCCGGCGCCCAGACCGGCCACATGGCCGTGGTACTCGGTCTTCTTGCCATAGACATCGGCCTCGAGCGTCACGGTCTGGCCGATTCGCAGCTTGCGCAGCTGGCTTTCCTTGAAATTGGCGTCCACCCAGACGTCCTTGAGCGGCACAACGGCCATTAGCGGAGCACCTGGCGCAACCTTCTGGCCCAGCTGCACGCCACGCTTGGCCACATAGCCGTCGACGGGGGCCGGCAGCACTGAGCGATTCAGCGCGATGAAGGCCTCGTGCACGCGTGCTGCGGCACGCATCACGCTTGGATGCTGGGCCACGTTCGTGCCTTCCGTCAGGGCCTGGTTGGAGACGAGCTGCTGGCGTGCTGCGACGAGCGCCGACTGGGCGGCCGCAGCGCTGCTGCGCACCGCCGTCAGCTGCGACTGCGCGTGCTTGAATTCCTCGGCGCTGACGGCGCCGGTCTGGGTCAGCGAGGCGCGCCGCTGCGCATCGTCCTCGGCCTTGGCCAAGTCGCTTCGGGCGCGAAGCAGTTCGGCCTCGCGCAGCGCGATCTGGGCGTCGAGGGTGCTGTTGTTGGCGTAGAGCACGCGCACTTCGCGCACGGTTTGCGCCAGCTGGGCTTCGGCCTGCTCGAGCGCCACTTGCGCGTCGACGCGATCCAGCTTGACCAGTGGCTGGCCGGCGCGAACGAAGTCGGTGTCGTCCGCGCCGATGGCGACGACCGTGCCGCCGACCTGGGGCGTGATCTGCACCACATTGCCTTGGACATAGGCGTTGTCCGTCGACTCGAAGTGACTGAGCACGAGGCCGTAGTAGCTGGCGTAGGCGGTGGCGGCCACGGCCACAACGGCGGCAGTGCCGAGCAGCCACTTGCGGCGGGTGAGGCGCATCTTGGAAGCGCCGGTATCTACGGAGGTGTTCATCAGAGTGCTCCTGGTTTCAGTTCGATTGAAGGGCGATCTGGGCGGCGGGCTGCACATAGCCGCCGCCCAGTGCGCGGGCCAGCATGGCCTGGGAATCCAGCGCGCGGGCCTTCTGCTCGGTCTCGGCGCTGCGCTGTGCCAGCACATTGGTTTCGGCAGTCAGCACGCTTAGGTAGGAACCCAGGCCGACGCGAAAACGCTGCACGGCGAGCTCGTAGGCGCGCTCGGCGCTGGCCAAGGAAAGACGACGTTCCTGCAGCTGGCGTTGCGCGGAGCTCACACTGGTGATCGCATCGGCGGCATCGTGCAGCGCTTCCAGCACGGCAGCGTTGTAGGACTCGACGGCGCTATCCACATCGGTGGACTTGCTGCGATAGTTGGCACGCAGGCGGCCCGCGTCGAAGATTGGCAGCCGTACGGCCGGCCCGACGCCGATCTGGCGGCTGCCAGCCTCGACCAGCTGGTCCAGCCCAATGGCGGAGAAGCCGGCGAATGCGAACAGGTTGATGCTCGGATAGAACTGGGCATGCGCGGCTTCGAGTTCCCGCGACGCGGCTTCGACGCGCCAGCGTGCGGCGGTGATGTCGGCGCGGCGGCCGAGCAGATCGGCCGGCAGGGCCTCGGGTGTGGCCAGCAGCAGCACCTTGGCCAGGCGCGGTGAAAGCTGTTCCAGGGCCGCGGGACCTTGTCCGCTCAGAAGGGCCAGGGCGTGGCGGGCCAGCTGGCGCTGTTCGTCCACAGCTTCGATCGCGGCTCGGATCTCAGGAATCGCGCCTTCGCCCAGGTTGAGCTCCACCGCCGTGTCCAGACCGGCGCGGACGCGCTGCTCGATCAGCGTGAAGATGTCCTGACGCTGCGTCAGCGAACGCTCCAGGACTTCGCGCTGGTCGTCCAGGCGGGCCAGCTGGATGTATTGCCGGACGATGTTGCTGGCCAGCAGGACGCGGGCGGCCTGGTCATCGGCCGCGGCGGCACGCCGGCCGCCGATAGCGGCATCGAGCTGGGCACGTTGACGGCCGAAGACGTCGAGCTCCCAGCTTCCGCTCAACAGCGTCGAGGCCGAGGTCCGCACATGGCCGGCCAGAACCGGCGGCAACGCACTGTGCGCGGAATAGCGCTCGCGCGTCGCATCGAGTCCGCCGTCCACGCGAGGCTGGCGGTTGGCATCCACCAGGCTGGCCAGGGCTTCGGCCCGTTCGACGCGCAGCCGGGTCACGGCCAGATTGGGATTGCTCGCGAGGCCGCGCTCGACCAGGGCGTTCAGGCTCGCGTCGCCATAGGCCTCCCACCAGTGATCATTGAGGTCGATGGGCGCGCCGGTTAGCGGCGCGAGGGTCTGCACGTCGGCCGGCCTGGCCTTGGGCGCAATGCCGTCCGAGCTGGCGCAGCCCGCGAGCGTCACCATGACACTCGCCACCGCCAGCAGGACGGTCAAGCCGTAGAGATGTCGACCGATCTTTTCCATGAGTTCGTTCCTCCGAATCGCATGGCGAGACTGTAGGAATCGAGACTCTTGTGAAAAAGACGATCAGTCGAAAAACGTCATTAGCAATTTGACAATGATGACCTTCGTCCCGAGCGCCCGGCCGCCCGGTGCGGGATCACGACTTGATCAGCAGGTCTTCCGCGGCTTGCCCCGCAGCCAGGGCCGCCTTGAACCAATCGGGCCTCTTTCCATGGCCACTCCAGGTGTGGCCTGCGTTATCGCCATACTTGGGCGGCAGTTTCGATTTGACGGCGGCCTTCGCGCGCTTGTTCGCAGTCGGCCCCGGCTTCCTGCCGGCTCGCTTCGCTTTGGGGGCCTTGCCGTCGGCCGCTCCATAGAGCTCCTCGGAAGCAATCCCGTAATGGGCGATGGCTTCGCGAATGCGCGCAATGACGCCCATCTTCTCTTTCCGCTTGAGGATCTCGGCTTGGTGTTCCAGCTTCGCGATCTGCGAGAGAAGTTGTTGCAGGCCTCTCTTGAATTTCGAGTGGGTACGATCGGCCCTGGTTAATCACTCGGTGAGGTGGTGCCATGACAGCCAGAGTCTTCGAAGCGGCGCTCGGCATTGGCGCGCCGTGGTCTGTGCGCTCGATCGAGTTCAATGATCGATCCGGG
>JAFALK010000020.1 GCA_019234295.1 Roseateles sp. | reverse complement strand
ATGCAAATCAGCGCTCGAACAATTTCTCGCGAGGTCTCAGCGCATCGTGGCCGTATGACCTCGCGCCGAGCCAAAGGGAAGGGCGGCCAGATGACCGCCAAAATCGATTGACATGCGAGTCGCGCCTCACGGCGCTACCTCAAGCGCGCCGCCCCATGGCGGGCACTGAGGCCCGCAATTCCAGCATGCCGGCGTCAACTTCAGACCAAAGTTTCGCCGCGTCTTTGCCGGCAAGCATCCCTCGATCGGTCCGCCAGGAAATTCCGTCGGCAGCCACCTCGATGTGCCCAAGCATGCCGTGGTCGGCATAGTGACCTGCTAGGTCGCTACGCGGCTTCGGACCGGATGCCTGCGACTTTTGTGGGGCCGGCCGGGTGACAACGCCCAACGCCGCTTTGCGCGCCATGCCCTTGCAGTAGGCGACGAAATCGCGAGCGGTCCCTCGTGCCCGCATTGTGCGAATCGCCTGCTCGGCCGCGTCGATTTGATCGGCGCTCGCGCCCGCCGATAGTTCGTCAACGTGACGCGCATCGGCGCTGCTCAGAAATTCGCCGAGCCGCGCACCGAGCGTTGGCGTGTTTGCGCCAGGCGCTCCACCAACTTCAAGACACCGACCACCGGACCCAGGCGCGCCTGCGCCAAGACCGGTTGGTGGTGGTGTTCTTGGTGTTCTAGGTGTTGGTGTTACTGGTGTTGTTGGTAAGCAGCCGGGTTGTCCGGCAGCGGGGCGGCCGTCGCCGGCGTCGCCGTCGACGGCGCGCCCGGGGCCGGATTCACCGGAGCCGGGAAACCCGGCTCCGGTGACCTCAGCGGGAGGTGGATCCTGCGGGATCTCGTCGAACTCGTACCACGCCGGCCCGAACCGGCCGCCTGACAGGCAGCGCTGACCCGTGCGCAGGTAACCAGCTTCGATAAGCTGCAGGCGAGCGGTCTGCCACATGGTCTTACCAAAGTCGAGCGTTCGCATGACGTGGTCAGGGTGTACCTCCCAGCCTTCTGGGCGACCGGATAGCCACGCGGCCAATACACGAGCCGCGACGCCTAGCCGCGCGTCCTCGAGGATTGCCTGTCGCACAAAGCAAAACGGCTCACGGCCCTTTGTTCGGATGATCGGCTCGGTCATGCAAGCGTCTCCCCATCCTGTAGCAGCTCGACCGCGTTGGCGACCAGCCAGAACTTCTGGCCAATGCCAGTGCGCCCACGAGCAAAGAACCAGCGGGCAGCGTCGCGGGCGTTTAGCCAGAGCACGCGGGTGACGACGCCAGTCGGGCTCGTATGGGTGAGCCAGTCGACTTTGTACCGATGCTTGTAGTTGTGGAGTGCGCCCGAGGAGACCGGGAGACGGTGAAGCGCATCGTGAAGTGGCACAAGCTTGTCAGCCATGGCTGCCCTCGCGGTGCCGCTGGTCAGCGTAGATGGCCGCCTCGCGGGCAGCGACTTGTGCAGCCTTTGTCGGCCGGCCAGGCGTGGCCTTCTTTGTCCTGGCCCACTTTCCGCGCATTGAGGGCCGCGGTGCAGGCGGGTTCTCAAGGAACGCTTGCACGTCGCGCTCGAGGAACAGAACGCGGCCGCCGATGCGCGTGACGCGCGGCAGGAGTTCAGGCTCGGTGCGAGCCTGCTGGTAGATGGTCCATTTGCTGCGCCTGATGCGCGCTGCGAGCTCGTCAATATCGACGAAGCGGGGCAGATCAGGGGGAAGCTCTTTCAGGGTTAGGGACGATGCCAAGGCCGTCTCTCCATTGCTGGATCGACGAACCTCAGGGCTGTCCACATACGGCGCTTCTATGGCTCGCCAGAAGCTCCTAGTAGGCTTCTGGCAGCAAGGCCGCTGCAGGCTTCCTGTATCCCCGTTCTCCGGCGCCCTAGAACGCGCGCCTCGCGGATCGCAAGGCCCCGGCATCTTTCTTCCGGGCCGGCTGGCTTTGATCTCCACCTCACGTCGACACACGGGGCTCGAAGCCGTGCGCCCAGTAGAGCTTCATCCAACGCGCTCAGGATAGCAGGCGCGTAGGCTATTTGCAAATCTCGGCAGCTCGTCTCGGCAGCTCACTGTACCAAGAAGCAGGGCGGCGCTACACAGTGGATTTGGTGCACTCTTGGTGCACTCACTGTACCAAAAAGCCCCAAATTGACCAAAAAAGAATCAAGCGTTGATTCTTTTAACGTGTTGATTTTATTGGATAAATTCTGGCCTGACCGGAGGGACTCGAACCCCCGACCTGCTGCTTAGAAGGCAGCTGCTCTATCCAGTTGAGCTACGGTCAGCCGAAGCGAATTCTAGGCCCGGGGCGATGAAGGCTCCCGCGCGCGCAGCACAAGGGGCCGCAATCGGCGA
>JAFALK010000092.1 GCA_019234295.1 Roseateles sp. | reverse complement strand
TGTTCTGCTCGGATTTGAGTCGACGCGATCCTCAAATCTGTGGAGCTGGCCGCGCCTCAGCAAGAGAGGTGCGGTGCCCGTGCGCGAGTACCCTCGCGCGTTCCACTGAGCTGGCGTTGGTGCCCCTCGCCTCGGACCACGGCGCGCAAGCCACGCAGGCGCTCGCGGCCCAGGGCGTCAGTGCCGACGACGCGCAGGCGTTGCTCGGTCACGCAGCGAGCGCAGCCTATGACCACGTCGAGGACCAGAACGCCGGCCTGATGGGGGAGCATCCGGGCAAGAGCTTCTTCGCCGCGTTCGCGGCCGGCCTCGTTCACGGCGATGGTTTCTTCAAGTCGCTCGCCGACGGTGGCGAGGGCGTGATGACAGGGCGCATTGCCGAGGCGATCGCCGCGCGTGCGGGCCTCGATCCGTCGACCGCGTCGACGATCGCGGCGGCCGCAACCCCCTACGTCGTGAATTTCCTGAAAGAGAAGCTGGGCTAGCAAGCCCCGGCATGGTGCATCGGCGTCGCAATATGGCGCGGCATCGATGTGCCAATTCACATTCCAGACGGCGGCACTCTGAAGGCATGGGCCTGCCAGAGTCGAGGGCGGGAACTAGGGGCGTAGAAATACTACATATTCCCGCTTTGATCGTGGCTCAAGATTACGACACTATCAGGTCGGGGCTAGCATCCCGTAATTGCTGAGATTCCGTTTTCTGGAGCTGGCCGATGCATTTCTGTCGCAAACCCGTCTGTTTCGCTGTTGGTAGTAAAACTTCAGAATTTGCGAGTCGAGTGGCGGGCGCGGTGGTGGCGAGCCTCGCTGCATGTGGGGGCGCAGCGGTGGCGTCCGATGATTGGGTCTACAGCGTCAAACCCGGCGACACGCTGCTCGGCGTGGCTCAGGACTACCTGGCCAGGCCCGACGACTGGATGCGACTGCAGCGCTTGAACCATGTGGAAGATCCGCGGCACCTGATGCCGGGTACCCGCATCCGGGTACCGGTCGCGCTACTGCGGCATGACGCGGCGGTCGCCGAGGTCATTGACGTTCGGGGCGCGGTCGTCGAGGAGAGACCAGGGGCCGCGTCGCATGAACTCAAGCTCGGCGATCGACTGGCGGGCGGCGCGACTGTCAGGACGGGCGCTGACGCGATAGTCTCGATCCGTTTCGTCGACGGCTCGCGATTGCTCGTGACGCCGAACAGCGCGCTCTCGCTAAGCAAGCTGGTGACACTCGGCAAGAGCGGCATGGCCCAGACTGTCATGGAGCTCGAGCATGGCAGCGTGGAGAACAAAGTCGCGCATCAGCAACTGCCGGCTGCGCAATACGAACTGCATTCGCGTGCGCTGAACCTCGCAGTCCGAGGGACCGAATTCCGGGCGCGCGTCGACGATTCGGGTGGCGTGTCCGGCATCGGCGAGGTGCTCGAGGGGGTTGTGCATGCGCAGGGCGTGCAGGGCACGCCCGTTGACGTAGGTGCGGGCTATGGCACCACGGCGAGCCCGGGTGGAGCGCCCGGCAAGCCGCAGCGGCTGCCCGAGCCGCCCGACCTGAGTGGCAACGCACAGAGGGTCGAGGCCGTGCCGCTGCGCTTCTCCTGGCCCGCGGCGCCGAGTGCGCGGGGTTACCACGCGCAGGTCTTTTCCGATCGGAGCTTCGAGCATCTGCTGCTGGACGGGGTCTTCCCTCTCCAGGGAGCTGTCGCCGGCGCGAAATGGGCCGACCTACCCGACGGACACTATGTGCTGCGCGTCCGCGCGGTGCTTGCGAACGGACTCGAAGGGCTGAACGCCGATCAGGACTTCGTGCTCAAGGCGCGACCTGAGCCGCCCGCGGTCATCGGCCCGCTCGACGGCGCGAAGAGCTACGGAACGGACGCCTCGCTGCGTTGGAGCCGGTCGCTGAACGCTCAGACTTATCGCGTGCAGGTTTCCGACCAGCCGGATTTCGCGAGGCTGCTGGTCGACGCGAAGGCCTTGCCGGACACCGAGCTGAAGACGCCCCTCGTGCCGGGGCCCTACTACTGGCGGGTCGCCTCGATCGTCGGCGACGACGACCAGGGGCCGTTCGGCGATGCTCAGGCGTTCACGCAGCGGGCCGTGCCAGAGAGCCCGCAGTTGGACGCGCCGGCGATCGACGACAAGCAGATGGTCTTCAAATGGAAGGCCAGCGCCCCCGGCTCGCACTATCAAGTGCAGCTCGCGAGGGGCACGGATTTCAAGGATCTTTGCGAGGACCAGTCGGTCGCCAGCAATGAAGTGCGGCTCGATCGGCCGGCATCCGGAACCTATTACTTGCGAATCAAGACGGTCGACGCGGATGGCTTCGAAGGCCCGTTCGGAGCGTCCCAGCGAGTTGATGTGCCGGCGCCGAAACCTTGGTGGCTGCTGCTCATCCCGCTTCTGGCGCTGATTCGGTAGCCTGTTTCCTAAGCGCCATGATGTTCGAAGCGCTGATCGCCAGGTCGAGTTTCGGTAGGGCCGTGCTGCTGATTCATCGCCTTGCCGGTTTGATCTGGATTCCACTGACGGCGGTCGGTCTGGCCTGGCTGCTGAGCCTGACGTCGCTGTTCGGCTGGCTAGACACGAAGATGCGCGACGTGCAGGCAATGTTCGCCGCGCCGAGCATTGCATCACCCGATGTGCTGGTCGTCGACATCGACGATGCATCGCTGAGCCATCTGCGCGACGCGCTTGGGTCCTGGCCCTACGCGCGCGACAAGTACGCGATGGTGGTCGATTACCTGAACGAGCTTGGCGCGCGTGCCGTGGTCTTCGATATTGTCTTGTCCGAGCGCCGCGACGGCGACGAACAGCTTCAGCATGCCATCGAGCGGTATGGCAACGTCGTCCTTGCGGCCAGCGGTCGCGATGATGCCGGGGCTGGTGATCTGGCGCCTGAGCTGCTCGGTTTGACCTGGAACATCCCCGCAACGTTGCCGACACCGCGCTGGCTCGGTGCCGAGTTGCCGCTGCGACGTTTTACAGCGCCGCGCAATTCGATCGCTTCGGCGATCGGCGTCGTCTCCGCGACGCCGGATAGTTCGGACGGTTTGCTCCGCCGCCTGCCATTGTTCCAGCGCTTCCAGGGGCTGGCGCTGCCGACTCTGCCTCTTGCCACGTTGTTCGGGAACGCAACGCCTCCGGCGGTCCGTTTCGACGGCGAGCGCGTGCGCATAGGCAACTACGTGCTGCCGGTGGACGCGCAGGGCCGGGTGTGCCTGGGCTACGCACGCAACGCGAAAACCGCGCTCGAGGTACTGCCGTTTGAGCGTCTGGCCGGCGCAATGCTGGGTGCGCCCGGCCGAGCGCTGGATCCTGCGACGATCCGGGGCCGCATTGTGATCATCGGCAGTTCGGCCTTCCTGTCGGACCGCGTCGCCACACCGGTCGGGCAGCTCACCGGCTCCTATGCACTGGGTCTCGCGACCGCGATGATCGCAGGCGGCCAGTTGATGTCGCCGCCCCAGTTTGCTTGGAGCGCCATTCTGCTCGTCATTGCGGTTTTGCCGGTGTTCTCGCTGTTGGCTTGGCCGGCCGGAGGCCCGCCCACGATAGTGGTTCCGACCTTGTCGGCGCTGGTTTGCATCGAGGCAATCCAGCTGGGCTTGCTTGCTTTGGATCGCCAGGAGAGCGCAGCGCTGCTGCCTGTGGCTATTGCTGTCATCGGGGGGCTGCTCATGTCGGGACGCCAGACCTGGTTGGCCCGACTCCAGCAGGAGGCCCGGATCGATGCTGTCACGCATACGGACGCGCTGACAGGACTGCCGAACCGTGTTGCGTTCCAGGAGAGCCTGCGCGCAGCGATCACAGCGGCCGAGGTTGAAGGCCGATCGCTCTCTTTGTTGGTGCTTGGCATCGATCACTTCCAGATGATCAATGATGGCATGGGACATGCTGCCGGAGACGAACTCCTGCAGGCCTTGACGGAGCGGCTCGATGCGAGCCGCGGATGGTCGAGGTTGGGTGGGGACGAATACGCGCTGATCTTTCATGGCCGCGCGATCGACGCGCTCGAGTTCGCACATCGAGCCTTGCGGTCGCTCAAGGCACCTTTTGCAGTAGCCGGCAGCTCGGTACATATCACGGCAGGCGTGGGCATTGCACATTTTCCGCAAGACGGCCGTAACGAGGTCGGCCTGCGGCAGAGCGCGGATGTCGCCTTGCACCAAGCAAAGTCGCTCGGGGAGGGGGTAGTTCGGGAATTCGTCCCTGAGCAGGGGCAGAGCGTGAAGGACCAGCTGCTGTTGCAGTCAGAGTTGCATCGCGCCGTCGTCAACGGCGAGCTGATGCTCTACTGCCAGCCGCAAATTGAAATCGCCGGCGGCCGGATCGTCGCGGCCGAATTCCTCGTGCGCTGGAACCATCCCGTGCGGGGACTCCTTGTGCCTGCGCAGTTCATCCCGTTCGCCGAGAAGTCGAACCTGATCCTTGAGATCGACGAATGGGTGCTCCGGGAGTCCTGTCGG
>JAFALK010000021.1 GCA_019234295.1 Roseateles sp. | reverse complement strand
CTAGACAGAGGCAGCTTCCACGACGGATAGATGCAGAGCGGTACCTAACCCGCGGATATCAGTCTGATCCATCGTCGCAGCAGACTTTGCGCCGCATCGCCCCAGGCCGCTTGCGTTCATCATCGAGACAATTGACGAGAGCAGCCAAATCAGCTGACCTCTTGCGCAATCGTCGCCAACGCTGGGTTGCTGCTGACGCGCGGAATGCTGGCCAGCGGCCTGCGCCACCGCGCGAGGTACTGCATCGGTGAGTCGCCCGCCAGATGCTGGATACGCTTGGCCAGCACGGAGGGCGAGGGCGAGGGCGAGGCGGGAGAGTTCGTCTAAGCCCGTTGGATGTGCAGTCTGCGCATGCATCTCGCGCAAGGCCGGGCCGACGATGCAGTCGTTGACACCAGCGAGCCAGTGGCAGCGATCCTCGCTGCGCTCCTTCGTTAGTCGGCTCGACTCAGTCCGTGGCCATCTCTGCTGCAGACCCGCCGATTGGGAACACAGCGCGGGCTCCCGGCCGTGCACGGGCTTTACTCTGTCAGAGCCTTATAGAACTGCGGCTGCGGATGAATTCTTCGACCTGACAGCGACAGCGCATTCGCGGAGTTTTCGGAAAACCGGGGGGCTGTGTCCAAGGGCCAATTCGCGCCCCGTGGACCGACGCCTCGATGATCCACTTCAAGCCCTTGGGCCAAACGTCACCGTCGCCCGAAGGCCTCGGCCATCGGGGCCGTCCTCAAGGCTGATGCTAGCTCCATTGCGTGCCGCCGCTCGTTCGGCGATCGCAAGGCCGAGGCCACTACCGCCTTGATCTTGCCCGGCGATGCGGAAGAAGCGCTCAAATACTTTCTGGCGCAGGGCTTCGGGGATGCCCGGGCCCTGGTCGGAAAAGCTCAAGATGCAGGCTCCTTCGGAGCAGGGTAGGAGACTCACCGCGATCCGACCACCCTCTGGCGAATACTTGATTGCGTTGCTGATCAAGTTGTCCACCAGGGCCTGCAGGCTCTCCTGATGCAGGGGGAGCTCGCAAGCGTCTTCGGCCTTGAAGTCGATGCTGATACCTCGTTGCAGCGCCAGTGGTGCGGCGGCGGCGAGGCGGTCGCGCACGAGCACGTCGAGGTGCTGCAGGCTCAATGCTTCTTGGCCCAAATCGGCATGCGCACGTTCCAGCGCCAGTAGTTGCTGCACCACGTGATTGGCGCGCGAGACGCCTTCTCGCAGGCCAGCGCTGACTTGCGCATGGCGCGCGGGGTCAGCCTCTGCGTTTCGCGACTGCAGCAGGTGGGCGTTGATCTGGATCGCCGCAAGTGGCGTCTTCAGCTCGTGTGCCGCGTCCGTGAGGAACTGATGCTCGTTCTCGATACGAATACGCAGGCGCGCCATCAAATGGTTGATGGCAGCTACCAGTGGCGAAAGTTCACGATAGGGCGACGCCGGTAGGGGCGTTAGATCCTGGTCGGAGCGGCTTTCAATTGCGGCCGCGAAACTTCGTAGTGGCCTCAGGCCCAAGCCGACGATGAACCATGCCGGCAGCAGCAGCAGCGGCAAGCTGAATATAGGCGAGCGGACCAGGAACGTGATGCCGGTGACGGTGAACATCCAGCGGTCGTCCACTTCATGGCTGCGCTCTACCACCAGGCCGCTCGCCGTATCGTGCTCGACGCGTTGGACCCAGGTGTTGGTTTCATGTGGACCGGCTTCGTCAGAAAGAGGAAGCTTGTCAGGCAAGTCTGGCAGTGAGTTGAAAAGCAACTGGCCGTGCAGCCAGACTCGCGTGCGCACCCGCGAGTGGTAATCAAGCACGCGAAACATCTCGGCGCGCACCGCTTCGATGCTCTCGGCTGCTGTCCTCACGCGCTCGGGCTTGTCGGCCAAGGCGACGAGATGCAGCAGGAGCTCGCGGGCGTGGGCGGTGTTCTCTGCATCTGTGCGTGCGCGCTGCGTATCCTGGGCCTCACGGATCACGAAGAAAAACGCGACGATCGACACCAGCACGATGACGGCCGAAAAGCCCAGCACCAAGCGCCGAAACAGCGAAGACTGCTCAGCCGATTTTTTCACGCTGCTTCATCATGTAGCCCACACCGCGGACTGTGCAGATATGTCCGTCGCCGATCTTCTTGCGCAGATTGGAGATATGAACGTCGAGCGTCGCGCCATCGCTGAAGGGTAGCGCACGGCGCTCGAGCTCGGCACGTGTCAGCACGCGGTCGGATTGCTTCATCAGCGCCAGTAGCAGCGAGTACTCGGTCTTGGACAGCGTTACAGGCGTCCCGGCCAGCGTCACGCGCATGCGCCTTTCCTCAAGCGCCAGATCGCCCGAGGCCCACAGGATCTCGCCGTCGCCGCCGCTGCTGCTGCGCCGGACAATCGCACGCAGACGTACCAGCAGTTCCGGGATGTCGAAGGGCTTGATCAGGTAATCGTCCGCACCGTTGTTGAAGCCCTTGAGGCGATCTTGCAAGCCGTCGCGTGCCGTGATGATGAGCACGGGCACCTTGCTGCCGGCATTTCGCATGCGCAGCAGCAGATCATTGCCGTCGCCATCGGGCAGACCTAGGTCGAGCAGCACGGCGTCGAAGTCCTCAGCCTGGAGCCGTTGAAGAACCTCGCTCGCGGCGCGCAACCAGACCACCTGGTGGCCTTCGTCCTTGAACACGGTCAGCAGCGCTCGCCCGATGACGAGGTCGTCTTCAATCAAGAGGATCTTCACCTCGCCAGTCTATTCGCACGCGGGCGCTGGCGAAGCGCCGGCGCAACGCCACGCCTTCAGATTTTCTTCAGCCGTGTCTGATCTTGAGCGCGAATCTTCAGGCCACCTTCATCCGCCTTCTCTGCGGATTGACGCTGCAACGCGTCGCCCGGAGCATCGCGTCCGTTCGCATCGACGAACCATCAATGACTACAACATTCGAGAGGCAAATCCCCATGGCTCACGTTCCGAGTTACCGCCCTGTCGCGCAGGCTTGTGCCCTGCTGCTACTGGGCTTGCAGGTCGCGCAGGCGCAGACGACCGACGCTCCTTCGCAGACCTTGGATACCGTTGTCGTGACGGGCATCCGACGCGGCATTGAGGATGCTATCGCCGCGAAGCGCGATAACAGCTCTATCGTGGAGGCGATCTCGTCCGAAGACATCGGTAAGCTGCCCGACGTCACGGTCGCTGAGTCGCTGAGCCGCGTCAGCGGCGTGGCCACGCAGCGCGACAAAGTCAACGGCAAGGCGACGGGCGTGAGCGTGCGCGGTATGTCGCCGTCCTTCAATGGCTCGCTCCTGAACGGCCGCGAGCAGGCTTCGACGAGCGACAGCCGCAGCCCCGAGTTCGACCTTTTCCCAGCCCAGTTGACCAGCAGCGTGCTGGTCTACAAGACGCCGGATGCGAGTCTGATGGGTCAGGGTCTTGCTTCGACAATCGACCTGCGAACCATCCGCCCGCTCGAATACGGCAAGCGAGCCGTCGCGGGCGGCCACATGCGTGAGCAGATCGGTGCCGAATCGGGCTCCGACCTGGGTTCGGGCAACCGTTCCAACTTGGTCTACATCGACCAGTTCGCGCAGCGCACCTTCGGCGTGGCCTTGGGGCTGAGTTCGTTCCGGGAGGACAACGGCGGTGAGCTGCGCTTCGACGACTGGGGGGGCTGGGCCCCGACGGTTGACTACAACGGCCAGCAGGTTGCGGTGCCAGGTGGCTTCCTGGCAGAGACGGTGCACCGTAAGAGCAGCCGCGATGCAGCCTTCATGACCCTCCAGTACAAGCCGAGCGACAACTTCAAGACTACCGCCGACATTCTCTTCTCGAGGGGAACGCAGAGCGAGAAGCACACGGGCATCGAGGGTGCCGTCCCCTTTGGCACTGGACCCTATGACCCGAATGGCGTGTTGACCAATGCCACGATCGTCAACGGTGTGGCCACGAGCGGCACCTTCAGCAATTACAAAGGTGACGTGCGCAATCATATGTATTCGAACAAGGACCGGCTCGCTTCGCTGGGCCTCAACGCCGTGCTGCGCACGGGCGACTGGCGTTGGGAGGCCGACGCCGGCCACTCACGCGGTGTCAAGAATCTCAGCAACTTCGAGACTACCGCGGGTCAGCCTGGCAACACGCCTGCATCGCAACTCGCCTCGATCTCGTTCACCGGCTTCAACGGCAGCAACTTCGCTGACGTGAAGTACAAGCCCAGCATCGATTACTCTGACCGCAACGTAGCGCTACTGACCGATGTGGACGGCTGGGGCGGCGGCCCGAACAGTCCACAGGCCGGCTACGTCTCGTTGCCCAACATCACCGATACCGTGAACACGCTGCGCTTTACGGCGCACAACGACGCTGGCTGGGGCCCATTCGAGAGCCTGCGCTACGGTGTCAACTTCACCAAGCGCGACAAGGGCCGCACCGGTGATGAGGGGCGTCTCTACCTTCTCAACGGCGATGGCTATGCCTCCGCCAAGATGCCGGGCACCGACGTCGCCATGGCAGGTGCGTCGGGCATTCCCGTGGCCTCTTGGGATCCGACGGGTTCGCTGGGCACCATTTACGGAATGACACGCTGGGTCGATCAGACCGTGCTGTCGCGCAACTGGACCGTCGACGAGAAGGTCACTACGGCCTATGCGATCGGGGATCTCAACGGCCAGCTCGGCAGTGTCCCCTATCACGGAAATGTTGGCGTGCAGCTAGTGCATACCAGTCAAGAAGCGTCGGGCAACCAGGTCGATCTGGCGTCCTGCACGGGCATCACCGTGGACACCTGCCCGTACAAGGTGCGCACTGATGGCACCAGCTACACCAACTTGTTGCCTAGCCTGAACCTCACCTTCGAGCTCGGTAACCAACAACTGCTGCGCGTCGGTGCCGGCAAGCAGATGGCCCGGGCCAACCTCGACGACATGAAGGCCAGCATGGACTTCGCCGTGCAGAACGCTACGGCGCTACAGCCCGCGCTGACCGGCTTTGCCGGTAACCCGAAGCTCAAGCCTTACGAGGCCAAGGCGCTTGATGTGTCCTACGAAAAGTACTTTGACAAGTACGGTTACATCAGCGTGGCAGCCTTCTACAAGAAGTTGGACAACTACATCATCAACTCGCCTCGTCCCTTTGATTTCGGGCCCTACACGAGCGCCCATACGCCGCTGCCAACGTCGGGGCCCTACGCGGGATCTGCGGTGGGCTTCCTGACTCAGCCCGTCAATGAGCAGGGCGGTGATCTCAAGGGGCTTGAGCTGACGGTCAATCTGCCATTTCGCATGGCCACCACTTGGCTGGACGGCTTTGGCTTGTCGCTCAGCCATTCACTGAGCGACAGCTCGGTGCGGTTGCCGACCAGTGGGTTCGTGAGTCCGGAAAACGGCCCCGTGTTCAAGGGCATCGTCAGCAACATCGGCTTGCCAGGCCTGTCGAAGAACGTGACGACTGCGCGCTTGTACTACGAGAAGAACGGCTGGCAACTCAGCTACGCAGCCTACAGGCGGTCGGATTTCATCGGACAGATTCTCGACTATCGCAGCGATGCGCAGTTCACCTTCATCAAGGCAGAAACCATTGTCGACGCGCAGGTCGGCTACGAATTCCAACAAGGCTGGTTCAAAGGGCTCTCGCTGCTGCTTCAGGGGCACAACCTGTCGAACGCACCCTTCCAGGAATTCACATCGGATCGCAACATCATCACCAATAGCATCAAGTACGGTAAGACGTACCGATTGGGCGCGAACTACAAGTTCTGATCGCCACTGCGCTACTGCACCCGGGCCCAGTGCCCGGGTGCGGATCTCGACCCCAGAATCCATATTGAAGTGCGCCCAATTCTCAGACTCCTGCTGGCCCTGTCCTCCACGCTGCCACACCTGCAAACTCCTGCAGCTGCGCTCGATGCCTATCAGCCCAAACCCTTCGTGCAATTCCAGCACCCGGACTGGGCACGCGACGCGACGCTGTATCAGCTCAACACCCGTCAGTTCACAGCCGAAGGCACCTTTCGTGCCGCAGAAAGCCAACTGCCCCGCTTGCAGGCACTGGGGGTGGGCATCCTGTGGATCATGCCAATACAACCGATCGGCCAGCTCCATCGCAAGGGCAGCCTGGGAAGCCCGTATGCGGTGCGGGACTACCTGGCGGTCAACCCCGAGTTGGGCACCTTGGCCTCGTTCAAGCATTTTGTCGCCGCCGCCCATGCGTTGGGTCTGCATGTGATCCTCGACTGGGTAGGCAATCACACTTCCTGGGACAACGTGCTCGTAGCGAGCCACCCCGACTGGTATGACCGCGACGATCATGGCCGCTTCCATCCCACGCCCTGGTACGACTGGGAAGACATCATCGATCTTGATTACGGCCGCCCCGAGCTCCGCCACTACATGACTCAGGCCCTGCTGTACTGGGTACGCGAGGCAGACGTGGATGGCTACCGCGCGGATGCCGCAGGCCTGACTCCGCTGGACTTCTGGGAGCAAGCGGCGCGCGAGCTGCGCGCCGTGAAGCCAGTGTTCATGCTCGCCGAATGGGAGAGCCGGGACTTGCACGCACGCGCCTTTGACGCGACCTACGCCTGGTCATGGTGGGACACGATGAAGCTCATCGCCGAAGGTCGCGCCGATGCCACGGCGCTATATCCATACTACGCGTGGAATCGCAAGTTCTTTCCTCGCGAGGCCTATCGGCTGCTGTACTCGACGAACCACGACAAGAACGCCTGGGAGGGGACCGAGTTCGAGATTTTCGGTGCTGCGGCGGACACCGTTACGGCCCTGTCCTTTGTCAGCGAAGGTATGCCCTTGATCTACAACGGGCAGGAAGCCGGCAACCACAAGCGCCTGGCTTTCTTTGAGCGCGACCCGATTCACTGGCAGGGCGCTCCGCAGGCGGAGCTGTACCGTCGCCTCATTGCGCTCAAGAAGTCCCACACGGCTTTGTGGAACGGTGCTGACGGAGCCGTGATGGAGCCGGTGCCCAATAGCGCCCCGCAGCAGGTCTTGAGCTTTGTGCGCGGCGACGCCAAGGGCAAAGTGCTGGCGATCTTCAACCTCTCGTCTCGGGCAGCCGAGGTGCAGCTACGGGGCGATCGGGCGCCCGGGCTCTATCGGGATTTCGAGAGTGGTGAGCGCGCGACCATCGGCGACGATGATTCGCTCAAATTGCCCGCATGGGGCTATCGCATCTTCATCCAATGAGCCGGAGGCCAAACATGCACGAACCGATCAAGACCGTTGTGATAGTCGGCGGCGGCACCGCAGGATGGATGAGCGCTGCCGCGTTGTCGAAGGCCTGCGGCAAGGACGTGACGATCAAGTTGATCGAGGCGGAGGAGATCGCTCCGGTCGGTGTCGGCGAATCAACCATCCCCATGATTCGGCTTTTCAATCAGCTGCTGGGCGTCGACGAAAACACGTTCATGCGCGAAACGCAAGCCACATTCAAGCTCGGCATTGAACTGTGCGACTGGGGGAGCATCGGCGACCGCTACATGCACGCGTTTGGGCAAATCGGACACCGATCCACAACGCTGCCATTCCACCACTATTGGCTGCGCATGAACCGAGCTGGCCAAGCCTCTGATCTTTGGGAATATTCGATCAATGCAGCCGCCGCTAAGGCGCTGCGCTTCATGCGCGCGGATCCTAGACACGGTCATTCGCCGCTGTCCGAGATCACCCACGCATTTCACATTGATGCCGGGCTCTATGCGCGCTTCCTGCGTCGCTACGCAGAGAGTAGGGGAGTTCAGCGTGTGCAAGCGCGTGTACTCGACGCGCAGCTGCATGGCGAAAACGGTTATGTGAAATCGGTGCGGCTGGCGGATGGCAGCCTCGTCGAAGGCGATCTATTCATTGACTGCAGCGGCTTTCGCGCCTTGCTGATCGAGCAAGCCTTGCACACGGGATACGAGCACTGGAGCCACTGGTTGCCCTGCGACCGCGCCGTCGTCGCGCAAAGCCGCAACTCCGGTGACTTGCTTCCCTTCACACGCGCCACGGCGCGCCGTGCCGGCTGGCAGTGGCGCATTGGGCTGCAGCACCGCACCGGCAACGGCCATGTCTACGCAAGTCAGGCAATGAGCGACGACGAGGCCGCCAGCCTGTTGATGGGCAGCCTTGACGGAGAAGCCTTGTCAGAGCCACGGGTGCTGAAATTCCAGAGTGGCCGGCGTCGGCGCATTTGGAATCGCAACGTCGTGGCCATCGGCTTGGCGGCCGGATTCATGGAGCCGCTCGAATCCACGGCCATTCATCTCGTGCAATCGGGCATCGCCCGACTGATCCAGTTTTTTCCGAACCGCAGCTTCGCCCCGGCCGATATTGCCGAGTTCAACCGCCAGTGCGATTTTGAGAGCGAACGCGTCCGCGACTTCTTGATCCTGCATTACCACGCCACTACACGCCGAGACAGCGATTTCTGGAACCATGTGCGCACCATGGACGTGCCCGGAACGCTCAAGGACAAGCTCGATCTCTACCGCGCCAGCGGCCGAATTGTGCGGGTCGCTGACGAGCTGTTCTCCGAAGTGGGATGGCTGCAAGTGCTGCATGGACAAGGCGTCCGAGCATGCAGCTACCACCCGTTGGCAGACGCATTGCCCGAGCCCGAGGTGCTTGACTACCTGGCCGATACCCGTGCCGTCATCCAGCGCTGCGTGGCTCAGATGCCGCAGCATGTCGACTTCATCGCCGCGCAATGCGCCGCGACCTCGGAAAGCGAACCATGCGTCGCATAAGCTTTCTGATTTGCGTCGCGGCACTTTTCTGCGCTCTGCCGGCCCAAGCCGATGATGCTGTGCTGGCGCGCGTCGCATCGCCCGATGGCCAACTCCTCGTCAGTGTGCAAGCGGACGCTGAAGGTCGCCTGGCCTACCGTGTAGAACGCCGTGGCAGGCCGCTGGTCGCGCCTTCTCGCCTGGGATTGCTGCTGGCGAACGCTCACCAGCTTGATGGCGGCTTCACGGTTGCAAGCCAAAAGACAAGCGAACATGACGACACCTGGGAACAGCCCTGGGGCGAAAACCGATTCGTGCGCAATCATTACCGCGAACTCTCACTTGATCTGGTGCAGGCAGCGCAAGGTGGGCGGCACATGGGCTTGCGCTTTCGTGTCTTCGATGATGGGCTGGGCTTTCGTTACGAGCTGCCGGTGCAGGCGCAGTTGCCGCTGGCCCGCATTACTGATGAGTTGACGGAGTTCAGCATCGTCGAGCCTGCGACTGCATGGTGGACTGCTGCCGGTGAGCGGCCCGTGCTCGAGATGCCGGTGCAACGCACGCCGCTGGCGGAGGTGGGGCTCGCCAACACGCCGCTGACGATGCGCACGCAAAGCGGCGTGCACCTCGCACTGCACGAGGCAGCACTGGTGAACTACGCGTCCATGTGGGTCCGCAAAGTACACGGCCAGACTCTGCGCGCGCAGCTTGCCCCGTCAGCCACGGGCCCTGCTGTGGAAAGGCGCGGCGCCTTCGCCACGCCCTGGCGCACCTTGACCGTGGCGGACTCGGCAGGTGGTCTGTACGAGTCCAACCTGATGCTCAACCTCAATGAGCCGAACCAGCTCGGCGACGTGGCCTGGGTCAAGCCGGGCAAGTTCGTTGGCGTCTGGTGGGAGATGCATCTGCAACACTCGACCTGGGCGGGCGGCCCAAGCCATGGCGCCACCACGGCCAACGCCAGGCGATATATCGATTTCGCAGCGAAGAATGGATTCAGGGGCGTTCTTGTGGAAGGCTGGAACATCGGCTGGGACGGCGATTGGGTCGGTAGCCACTCGGCCTTCGACTATCTTCAGGCCATGCCCGATTTTGACCTCGCGGGAGTCGCATCCTATGCAAATTCCCGCGGCGTGAAGCTGATTGGCCATCACGAGACCGGCGGCAATGTGGCGCGCTACGAGCGACAGATGGACGCGGCTTACGGGATGTATGAGAAGCTTGGCATCGACACCGTCAAGTCTGGCTACGTGACTGACGCCGGTACGGCGCAATTCGCCGACCCAGACGGAATCGGAACCCACTTCGGCTTCACCGAATCGCAGGAAGGCGTAGACCACTTCTTGAGGGCGGTGAAGGCGGCGGCGCGGCATCACATTGCCATCGACACGCACGAGCCTGTCAAGGACACGGGCCTGCGGCGGACGTATCCGAATTGGGTCTCGCGCGAAGGAGCGCGCGGCCAGGAGTACAACGCGTGGGGTCACCCGATCAACAGCGTGGATCACGAGGCGAACCTGGTGTTCACGCGCATGCTGAGCGGCCCCTTCGACTTCACGCCCGGCGTGCTGAGCCTGGAAGGTTCGGGGGGGCGAACGATCAATTCCACGCAGGCCAAGCAACTCGCCCTCTATGTAGTGCTGTACTCGCCTGTGGCAATGGCGGCGGACCTGATTGAGAACTACGAGCGCTGGCCGGCTGCCTTCCAGTTCATCAAGGATGTGCCCACCGACTGGGCTGTCACAAAGGTCGTCAACGGTGAGGTGGGCGAGTACGCGACGCTGGCCCGAAAGGATCGTGGTGGCGAAGACTGGTACCTTGGTGCGATCACCGACGGGCAGGCGCGGCAACTTGCCGTACCGTTGGCCTTTCTCACCTCGGGCCGGAGCTACCGTGCGGAGATTTACCGCGACGGGGACGCAGCGGACTACCGCACAGCGCACCGCTTCGATATCGTCATTGAACAGCGGATCGTCCAGTCGACCGACACCTTGACTTTGCACCTGGCTCCGGGCGGCGGTGAAGCCATTCGCTTCACGCCTCTCTGACTGCATAGCGACTAGCCGCAGAAATGTTCGGTTCACCTGGTCTGCGCCTCCACTTCGCTATGCGGGCGTTGCCCGCTTGCACTGGGCGCTCGCAACATTCGATCGAAGACTGATGGAACCCTGGTTGATGGCCTGTTGGGGCGAGCATTCCCTGCACACCGAATTGCTGCAGCCCGATGGCCGGCGTCTGCAGCGGCGATCTTGGCCCGTTGCGTCAGGCATGGCTGCCCTGGCGGCGGCGCTCGCTGGAGCGCCTTTCAAGATTCGACACGCCGCTATCGTGATGCTCGCAAACGTGACAGTTCCTTCCGGAGCGCTGGGCCAGACTCTCGGGCTCCTCCGGGTGGTGCTGCTGCAGCCCGCTCAGGCCTTGGCGTTGGCGGCACCCTGCAGCGCGGCGACACACGGGCTGCTAGGGGGGCATTCGGACAGGGTTGATGTCCTGTGCGACCTGGGCGAGACGGCGCCCTCGCTTGCTAACCGCGCCGGCCAAAGCCCCTTGGCTTTGACCGCTTTGCTGCGCCAGCCCTGGCCACTCAACGCGTGCAGGGTGCTTGGCGACGAAATTTGCTCGAGCGACGCGGCGAAAGCCGGCCAAGCAATTGCTACTCTCTGCGGCCTGCTTGCATTGGCCGGCCACAGAAGTATCCTGATCCATGGGCCCCGGGCCTTGCGCGAAGCGCTCGCGGATTGCGACTGGCCAAAGGGCCTGACGCGCTTCCAGGTCTCCGCGCCCGCTATTACATGGTGGGACGCGTGGGACAGGCCCGATGCCTGTCTGACCGGGGCTACCGCCTATTTGGCACGTTACTTCTATGCCATGCCGAGCGAGGTCTGCGAGCAGATACGCGCCTCCTACGACCGGCTCACCCGCACGGAAAAGCGAGTAGCGGAAGTGGTTCTCGCCGACCCAGCGGCAGCGCTTGAAACTGCGACCGCTCGGCTTGCTGAAGCCGCGGAGGTGAGCCAGCCCCAAGTAATCCGCTTCTGCCGCGCGTTGGGGTTTGAAGGCGTGAGTAGCTTCAAGCGCGCGTTGGGAGCCAGCCTCGCCGTTCGCAATGCGGCTCGGTTTGGTGCAGATTCCGGCCATGTTGACGACCCGTTCCGGCTCACGGGGACCTTTTTGCGCGCGCGCACGGGGTCGGCTTGACAAGATCGGAGAGCGGCTTGGCTTGATTTGCGTCATTCGCTGCTCGAACCCAAATGACGGCATCCGTGGACAGCCGTACTTGAGCCCCGGATATCGTTACCGACCGGTTCGCCCATCGAAATCATTCGGTCGCCCGCCGTACGGACTGCGGTTTCAGCGCGAGCGCCCGCTCTCCGCAACCATGACCTAACGCGATCGACCTGTTGCTGTCCTAGGCCTCGCCGATCTCGGCGCCCATAAGCAGACGTTCAACGTGAAAGTGAGCGGACGCCGGAGGCGGTAGGCTCCAATGACAGGTTCTGCGTCACTTCGGCGAAAGCCTGCTCAGCTTTTCTGCCATGCGGGTCTGCCATCCAGGACCGGTAGCCCGCCAGCGTTCGATGACATCCTCCGTCAGGCGAATGGAGATCAGCTTCTTCGGGTTTGCCGACCTGGGCCGGCCACCGCGATTCAGGGTTCCACGCGCGAACATTTCTTCGGTAAGTTCGGGAAGCTCTTCGTACTCGGCAGGCTGAATCACGTGCCGATCCACACGATTCAAATCAGAGCCCAAGGATGGGGCCGATGCGCGCTTGCTCGCGGTCATTTGCTTTCCTCATGCTGAAGACGTGACGGTCCGCGCCACGCGGCGTGTAACCCACTACAACCAGACGCTCACTGAGGAGCCCGAAGCAGATGACGCGCTTCTCGCCGTAGTCGTGCCTCTGGTCTTCGGCTTCGAACGTCGGCCCAGCGAAGACCTGCGCAGCGTCCGCGAAGTCCAGTCCGCGCTCGGCCAACGTGACTTCTCGCTTGGCTGGATCGTAGGTGATTCGCACCGGGTTAATGTAACTACAAAAACCGTCAACGGCAAGTGGTGGTGGATCGAGGCGTAGAACGTGGGCGCTGAGCGGGCGGCGTAGCCGTCCGCTGCAGCAAAGGTTTGAGTGGCTTCATGGCCAAGCCACCGATAGGACGGGCCAGACCACGGCACCAAAGGTCAGAAATAGGCCAAGGAAAATCGACGCGTACCAACGCACCCCCGTTTGCAGAAAGCGAGGCAGCCTACCGGCGAGCCTGCTCTGTGGCTGCAGATTGCCGCGCTGCGGATGAAACCAAAGGCAGGCGCCCGATAGCTACCGCCCGCGGACTTCCGCTTCTGGCCGCACGTAGGCGTTCGAGTTGGGACCTGCTGGCGAGGCTCAAGCGGCCAGCGCAATCGGCTGGATTTGTCTGGCAATAGCTTTGCCGTTCTCGATCTCTGCCACTCGCAACTCGTAGGCGGCCTGAAGGTTGAGCCAGCCCTTGGCGTCGCTGCCGAAGTAGCGCTCAAGACGCAGGGCCGTGTCAGCCGACACGCCCCGCTCGCCCTTGGTGATCTCGCTGAGGCGCGAGTAAGGAACATGCAGGGCCATCGCCACGGCGCGCACGCTGACCCCCATGGGCTTGATGTAGTCCTCCAGCAGGATTTCACCTGGATGGATTGGACGCATACCGTTTTTGAACATGACGCACTCCATTTGCTGTTCAGGATTTGAATGCCTGCTGGGCCTGGATCAATGTGGGTCTTCAATGAGGACGTCATAGGGGCCGCTATCGCCCCACTTGAAGGTCAGCCGCCACTGGTCATTGATTCGCACATGCAAGGCACCGTCGTATTCCTTTAGGTCATTGCCTGGCGGGGCCTTCATGAAACTCACCGAGGGCGCCGCGTCGAGCTGGGCCAATTTGCGCTCGGCTACGCTCTTGATGTTGACGAACCGGCGAGACTTGCCTGTGGTGAACAACTCCTCAGTGTCGGGGCAGGCGAACGACTGGATCGACATGGAGGGTAGTTTACCTGTTAACCGGTTAACGGTCAATTCTACAGAATTACGGCATTGCGCCAGGACGCGCCAACGTCGTTCGGTTGGCCCCGCTCAGCGGACCGCCCGAAACCCACCGTTCGCGAACGGCAGGTTGTGGCCGAGATTACCCGCTTGCTGTCAGCGCTGGAAGCAGCCGGCCATGTCTCAATGACTTCCCAAGGCCGAGGGCGAGCCTAGCCCCTTGCGCATCCGCCGCAAGGTCCTCTGCGCCATGCGCAGATCGCTCGCCGTCCCGGTGCCGGCGCCCAACTCGGCGCCGGCACCGGCTTACTGGCCCAGCGCCACGTGACGCCGATGCAGCTCCTGTGGTTAGCCCTGCGCTGCGGGGCCGGTGTGTCGAGATATCCTGCGGCCTTCCAGAAATTGCCACAGTCAGCACACCGATGCGCTCAACTCTTGCCGCTCTCTCGCTCGCCTTTGCTCCTTTGTTTGCTGCCCATGCCGATACGGTGGTGGTCACTGCGGACCGCATGCTTGATGTTACGAACGGCCGCTGGGTGGACAAGCCGCAAATCACAATCGTGGACGGCCGCATCAGCGCGGTGGCGACGCAGGGTGGGATGGTGGAGGCCGGTGCACGCCGCGTGGATCTGCCGGGCGTGACCTTGCTGCCGGGATTGATCGACATGCATGTGCACCTGACCAGCGATCCGCAATACGGCGGCTATCGGGGGCTGGAGTTCACCGACAACTTCTGGACCGTCGTGGGTGTGGCCAACGCCAAGAAGACCCTGGAGGCGGGCTTCACGACGGTGCGCAATGTCGGCTCCAGTAATTACGACGACGTGGCGTTGAAGCAGGCCATTGAGCAGGGCCAGATCGTCGGCCCGCGCATTGTGCCGGCCACTTATGCCATCGGCGCCACAGGCGGCCATTGCGACACGACCGAGTTTCCGCCGTCCATGAACGTGCCTTCGCCCGCCGTGGCCGACGGTCCGCAGGCGATCCGTGCGACAGTGCGCAAGCTGCGCAAGTACGGCGCCGAGGTCATCAAGTTCTGCGGCACCGGGGGCGTGTTCTCCAAGACCGACGCAGTGGGTGCGCAGCAGTACGCGCTGGATGAAATGAAGGCTCTGGTGGACGAGGCGCACATGCTTGGCCTTAAGGTGGCCGTGCATGCGCATGGCACGTCAGGCATCAAGGATGCGATCCGTGCCGGCGCAGACACGATCGAACACGCGAGCTTGGCCGACGAGGAGGCTTTCCGCCTGGCCAAGCAGCACGGCACCTGGTTCTCGATGGACATCTACAACGACGACTACATCCTGGCCGAGGGTGAGAAGAACGGCACCTTCAAGGAGTCGCTGGAGAAAGAACGCATGATCGGCCTGAAGCAGCGCCAGACTTTCCAGGCGGCGGTGAAGGCCGGCGTGAAGATGGTCTTCGGCACCGATGGCGGCATCTATCCCAACGGCGACAACGCCAAGCAGTTCGTCACCATGGTGCAGTGGGGCATGACGCCGCTGCAGGCGATCCAGGCCGCGACGGTGAATGCCGCGGAGGCCTTGGGCCGGCCGGACGAACTGGGCGTCATTGCGGCCGGCAGCCGCGGCGACCTCATCGGCGTCACGGGCGATCCCCTGGCCGATGTGGCGCGCCTGCAGGCGGTGAGCTTCGTGATGAAGGGCGGCGAGGTCGTGCGGTCTACGCGCTGATGGGCCAACTGACGGCACATCTCCCGATGTCCAGCGTTCGATGATGCTGTCCGGATAGTGCCCTACGGCTTGACTCCGAATCGCAGCGCTTCGTACATCGAAGATGGCTTGCGCATCAGAGATGATGGCTTTGCGGATCAGATACATCGTCGGTAGCCCACCCGAATCCGGTCGCTCGCGACCGACTGGATGTGGCCGGCTCCAGCCCATTGACTTTCATGGCGAACATCGCGCCCCAGCCGGCCGTTACCGGAGCTAAGGCACTGACTTCTTTGCGCTGCCCTGTTCAGGGAACAGAAATTCGATTGCCGATGGGAATCGCGCTCGCCAAGATGCTTCGTTATGGCGCCCCTCCGGCGTCTCGTCAAAACGTACTGAAGAGAAGCCTCCGCCGGACGTTTGCAGGTTCTGCGCGATCGTGTGCGCATCACGGGCCAGATTTCTGCTGATTGCGTCTGGATCAAGGCCGCGGCGACGCATGCGGTCGGCATACAACGCGGCTTCCTGATCGCCGACGCCGACGTCAACGCGCACTGGCGCGATCGTCAAGTCGCGGGTCATCCGCACAAATTCCCCATTGCCGACAGTCGTCCAGGGGCTCTCGATCAGTCCCAGGCCGAACACGTGCGGCTTGGTCACCAGCGCGTACAAGGCGGCAATGGCGCCATACGAGGCGCCACCCACAGCGGTCGACGTTCGGCCTGGGCGTACCCGATATTCACGGGCAATCTTTGGAAGTACTTCCTCGGCAAGGAATGCCGGCCAATTCTGTCCGTGCGCCTCGAACGGGAAAGGACTTGTCCAATCTGGCAACGGCACGAGTTCCGATGCGCGAAGTGGCCCGTCGTCGGGCGCGTCGATACCCACCACGATCAGCGGTTCGACTCTTCCATCGTTGATCAGGCGCCCAAGCGTTTCGTCGACTTGCCATTCGTCATGGTTCATCGACGGGCAGACGTCGAACAGGTTCTGCCCATCCATCATGATCAACACTGGGTAGTTGGCCCGTCGCCGCTTCGGATCGTCGTAACCAGGTGGCAGCCAGACACGCAGCACGTGGTCGCCAGGGGCCTTCTGCCCCGTCAAATGCTCAATTCGAAGGTCGCCACTAGCCGTTGAGGGGCATTCTGCTGCCAGAGAACTCCCGGCAATCAACCCGGTGCCGAGGGCTAAGGCCCAGGCTTGGAGCGGGAATTTGATTGGCATAGCGCCTCATCATAGTGACGGCTGTTGAAGTCGAAAACCAGACATACGTCAACGGCCGCTCCTGGCCGACATCAAGCGTTGGTTGAGTCGATCCGCGAGAAATACTCCCAATGTTGGAGGTGTCGTGCTCATGCGAGAGCCCGTGCCCACAGCAACGCCTGCAATCGCTCCTCCCAGGTCGGGAAGCTCGAATAGGTGCCCGGATTCTGCTCGGGATCGGCTCCTGTGCCGCTGATGGCGTAGGCGATGCCGCAGCCGCGCCGGGGGTCGACTAGCAAGCCCGAGACGAGGCCATAGGCAAAACCCAAATGGCCCCAGGCCTCAATGCCTCCCTCTGGGCGCAGCCGGTCACCCCAGTGCCCACGGCTCCGATCGATGAAGTGCTGCATGCCCAAGCCCCAAGCTTGGAAGATGCCGCCGTCAGTATCCCCGTTGGCGTCGGCGCCCTCGAGGCCATTGGCGCGCCAGCTCTCGCTCATCAGCGCGCGCACCGTTTGAGGCTGTAGAAAGACTTGGCCCTCGTGGCGGCCGCCGTTCAGCAGCATCGCCATCATCGTGCCGAGATCACGTACACGTGTGCGCAGCCGACCTTGCGGACCGAACAACGCTGCGCGGCTGCCTGGCTCGTAGGAGGCGGTGTCGTCCCTGACGAGTGGCTCGGGTGGCGCCGCAGAGAAGTCGTCGGCCTGTGCGTGCCAGCGGCCAGTTGGGTCCCAGGGGCCCGCATCACTCGGTGCTTTGCGATAGAGGGTAGCCACTTGAGCCAGTTGGCTCGATTGCAGGCGCGCGGGGTCGAAGCCGCCTTGGATACCCAGTGGATCGAACACCCAGGCTTGCATCAGACGATCAAAGCGCTGGCCGGTCACGCGTTCGAGTACGGCGGCCAGCAGCGCAAAGTTGAGGTTTGCGTATTCGAACCAGCCGCCCGGGGCATGAACGCTCCAGGCGCTGGCACCTAGCGCGCGCAGGTCGGTGCGGGCGTCAAGGTAGTCGTCACCTGCATCGCTGAGCCCGCTGCGATGCGTGAGCAGCAGCCGAGCACTGATTGGGACGTCGGGGTGGCGCGAATGGCGCAGCGGATAGCCGAGTAGCTTGCCGATGTCGACATCTAGGTCGAGCATGCCGGCATCGACCAGGCGCATCGCTGCGACAGCAACGAAAAGCTTGGTGACCGACGCCATGCGAAACAGCGTGTCCGGCGTGACCGGAAGGTCAGGCTCGATGTGGCGCCGGCCAAACTGTCCTTCATAGATGACATGACCCGCGCGACGTACCAGTACCGAGACACTCGCGAGCGGACAGGCTTTGTCGTTGACGAGCGCGGCAAGCGCAGCATCGAGTGGATCGGATGACCTCTCCAGCGTGCGCGCGATTCCGATCGACGGCATGGCGAGGAGCCCGAGCAGCCCGCGGCGTGACCAGCGCGGAGTGGATTCGAAGTCGTTGTTCATCGAGCCTCCTGGTCGACGCAAGGGCCAACACTAGGGTCGGTCGGCGCGACTTTCAGCGCGATGATCCGTTGATGAGGATAGCTGGGGCGAGAGGGGCGGCGGAGCATGGATGTCCTTGTTCTGGCTTGCGCCAGACCACATTAAGCAAAGCTGCCTTCAGCTTCCATGCGGGTTGATCCGCAAGCCGGTCTCACGCCATGTAGTCTCCCGATAACCGCAGGCAATATGGGAGGCGTCCTGCGGGCAGAAAGCACTCGGCGGACCCTTATCCTCCAGCATGTCACGCAATACACCCTGCGGACTACGTTTCCCAGGCCGCATCATCTTGCACCCATGCATTGAGCACTTCAGCCCGCGCCGCCAGCAGCGGCCCGAGTTCAGACGAATTGCCGTCCGCGCCTATCGTGAGCTCACCATGACCTTCACCACGAATCACCGTTCGAGCAAGGTCAGCCCAACGCCCCGCGAACATCGCGATGGCACTTCGCGGATCCGGCGTTTTCGCACCGCTCGTGTAGTCGGTTGGAAGATCGCCGGAGATGACCCACCACCCCACTCGGCCCGGCGCGACAACGCTTTCGACGGCCCAGAGCGCCGCAAACGGCGCGACATGCCATGCGGGCCATTCTCCGAGTGCGCCAAGCTTGACCGGCTGAAGTGCCAGATACCGCTCAGCGAAAAGACGTTGGGAGACGCACCAGCGTTCAATGACATCGTCATCGTCCCAATCAACATTGCTCATCTGCGTTTCGAAACGGGCGGAGAGAGCCACCAGCGTACCTGAAACCAGCCGCTGACCAATGCCCGCTGCTGGCCGCGGCCGTCAATATGCACGTCTAGCGGCAAGCGGCCATTGCCGATCATGTCAGGGCCCGCTGTCGCTGGCGATGCTCGACCCGGAGCTTCCGGTCGTCGCACCGGATTGCGACGCCGGAAACCTGTCGGTCGCTCTGCCGAACAGCGAAGGAACGGTGATGGGCCGTATCGACGGCGATACCATCCATGACGCCCAACTTCATGCGCGGGAACGCGTTCGTCGCTTGACGCCTACCGTCTCTGCGGGAGGCACAAGCAGGCTGCTGTGCTCCACCATGAAGTCCACGAAGGCCCGCACGCGCGACGGTAGCATCCGCCCGTGCGGATAGATCAGGCTGACGGGGCGTGAGCGCCCCGCGAAGGGCTGCAACACCTCCACCAGTTGGCCCTCGGCCAGCTCCCGCTCGGCCACGAAGCGATAAGTCTGGAACAGGCCGGCACCCGCGCGGGCCAATGTCACACCGGCCAGCACGTCTTCCGAGCAGTGGTAGTGGCCGCTCAGCACCATTTCCTTGTCGTGGCCGTCCTCCCTGAACAGCCACGGAATCGGTCGCCCACTACTCGGGAGCGCGAACTGAATGCACTCGTGCTGTTCCAGCTCCGCCAGTGTTTTGGGCGCGGCGTTGCGCCGCAGGTAATGGGGGCTGCCAACGACCACGAGCTGCGCGTCTTCCAGATGGCGAGCCACCATCGTCGAATCCGGCTGTGTGCGAAACCGGATCGCCACATCGAAGTTCTCCTCGTGCATGTCGATGTTGCGGTTGCTGATGTGCGCCTCGACCTTGATCAACGGGTAGCGCTCGCGGAAGACAGGCAGCATGGGCAGGAGCCGGTGGTGCCCGTAGGTGGTGGGCGCGCTGATGCGCAGCGTGCCGGACGGCTGTACCTGCTCCCCAGTCACCTTGCGCTCCGCCTCGGCCAACTGGTGGAGCGCCGTGCGGCACTGCTCGAAATACTCCCTGCCGCCCTCGGTGAGGCGAATGCTGCGCGTGGAACGCACGAACAGGCGCACGCCCAAGCGCTTTTCCAGGCGGGAGATGGAGCGGCTGACCGCCGCCGGCGTCACACCGGCCGCGTTGGCGGCGGCCGTGAAGCTGTCCGTGTCGCCGGCCAGGCAAAACAACTCGATGCTGCCCAACAGGATGTCGTCGAACTGGCGCTGCATATTCATTACACCATGTATTTATACATGTGCTTCAGTTTATCTTTATTGATCACGACGTCATCAATAAAGTTCACTTCAGCCGATGAGTGTTTCGTGACCCACACCGGCCCAACTCCTTCCACCTGAACTTTGTCGAGGACCATCATGAGCACTTCCAACCGCACCATCGTCATCACCGGCGCCAGCAGCGGCATCGGCCTGGGCCTGGCCGAGGCCTTTCTGCGCGAGGGCTACAACGTCGTCGGCACCGGCCGTTCGCAAGAGCGCCTGCAGGCCGCCGCCAAGCAACTGAACGCGGGCGAGCGCTTCCTGGGTGTCGCGGGCGATGTGGGCGCGCCCGACACCGCCCGTGACGTGTTCGCGCAGGCCATCGCCCGCTATGGCCATGTCGATGTGCTGGTGAACAACGCCGGCATCTTCTCGGTCAAGCCCTTCGTGGACTTCACGCCTGAGGAGATTGAGGAGCAGATCGCCACCAACCTCAAGGGCGTGCTCTACATGTCGCAGCAGGCTGCGCGCCACATGGGCGAGCGCAAGCAGGGCCGCATCATCAACATCACAGCTTCGCTGGCGATGCAGCCGCACGGCAGCGTGCCCGCATTGCTTGCGGTGGCGCTCAAGGGCGGTCTGAACCAGGCCACGCGTGCCCTGGCCTTGGAGTTGGCATCCCAAGGTGTGACGGTGAATGCCGTGGCCCCCGGCGTGACCGCCACGCCCATGCACCCGGCCGACACGCACGCGGCGCTCGGCAGCATGCACCCGCTGGGCCGCATCGCGCGCACCGACGAGATCGTGGCGGCCGTGCGCTACCTCGTGGGCGCCGAGTTTGTGACGGGAAGCATCTTGCCGGTGGACGGCGGCTTCAGCGCCGGGCGTTGAGCGTCCCGCGCCGAGTTCACCTAGGCACCCCAGGAGGCATCTTGGAATACCTTGTGACGATGACCACTCGCGTCCCGGCAGGGACGCCGGAAGCCGCGGTCGAAGACATCCGTGCCCGCGAGGCGCAGCGTGCCGCCGAATTGGCCCGCGCCGGCCAGATGCTGCGGCTGTGGCGTCCACCGCTGCAGCCGGGCGAGTGGCGCAGCCTGGGCCTGTTCTCGGCACCGGACGGTGCCAGCCTGGAGCAGGCGCTGGCCTCGATGCCGCTGCGCATCTGGCGCAGCGACGAAGTGCAGCCGCTGGCAACTCACCCGAACGATCCGGCGTTGGGCGGCTCTGCGGGCAGCGAGTTCCTCATCACGATGACGATCTCGGTGCCGCCTGGAACACCGCAGCAGCAGGTGGACGATACCCTGGCGCGCGAAGCCGAGCGGGCGCGCGAACTGGCAACCCAGGGGCACCTGCGGCGGCTGTGGGCGCTGCCAGCGGCGCCGGGCGTGCGCCGGGGGCTCGGCCTGTGGCGCGCGGGCAGCAGCGCCGAGATGGCTGCGGTGGTCGATTCCCTGCCGCTGCGCCCGTGGATGGCAGTGGAGACCATCCCGTTGACCCCACACCCGAACGACCCGGCGGGCCGCTGAGTAGAAGAGACCTATCAGGAGAAGATCATGTCATCCGCCATAGCGAACTCTTCTCTGGCGCCGTCGCCGGATGTCTGGCGCGCCACCGTGACCGGCGCCTGTGCCAGCCTGATCGGCATCGGGCTGGCGCGCTTTGCCTATACGCCGCTGCTGCCGGCCATCATCGATGCGCATTGGTTTTCCGCATCGGCCGCGACGTATCTCGGGGCGGTCAACCTGGGCGAGTACCTGGCTGGGGCGCTTGCTGGCGGTGCCATGGCCCGACGCACGAGCGCAACCCTGGTGCTGCGCGCAATGATGCTGGTGGCAACGGCCTCATTCGCGGCTTGTGCGATACCGGTGTCCTTTCTGTGGTTCTTGAACTGGCGCTTCGCCGCTGGCGTGTCGGGCGGAGGCCTGATGGTGCTGGCGGCGCCCATCATCCTGGCGCATGTGCCGCCCATCCGCGAAGTCACCGAGACCCTTGAACGCGTGCTGCATAAGCCGCCAGAGTGGACTCACGTCAGCGTCGAGGATATCGACACCGACAAGTTGGGTTTCGCTGGTCGCACGACCTCCGAGCTGCGCAAGGAGCGGTCATGAAAAACGCCACCAAGACCTTTCTCATCACCGGCGCCAACGGTGGCCTGGGCCATGCCTTCGCCGAGGCCGCGCTGAAAGCCGGCCACCTTGTCGTGGGTACCGTGCGGCGGGAAGAAGACCGCAGGGCCTTCGAGGCGCTGCACCGCACGCGGGCCAAGGCCGTCATCCTCGATGTCAGCCGCTTCGACAGCGTCGAGCCCGTGGTGCGCCAAATCGAGAAGGACACCGCCCCCATCGACGTGCTAGTCAACAACGCCGGCTACGGGCACGAGGGCATCCTGGAGGAGTCGCCGCTGGCGGAGCTGATCCGGCAGTTCGAGGTCAACGTGTTCGGCGCGGTGGCGATGATCAAGGCGGTGCTGCCGACGATGCGCCAGCGCCGCAGCGGCCATATCGTGAACATCACGTCGATGGCCGGTCAGGTGGGCTTGCCGGGCATTGCCTACTACGCGGGCAGTAAGTTCGCGCTTGAAGGCATCAGCGAATCGCTGGGGAAGGAGGTTCGCGACCTGGGCATCCGCGTGACGGCGGTTGCGCCTGGCTCCTTCCGTACCGATTGGGCGGGTCGCTCGATGGTGCGTTCCGGGCGTTCGATCACGGACTACGACGCGGTGTTTGATCCGCTTCGCCAACGGCGTCAGGATTACAGTGGCCACCAGGCGGGTGATCCGGCCAAGGCCGCGCAGGCGCTGCTGCGGCTCGTTGAGGCACGTGATCCGCCCGCGCACCTGCTGCTGGGCAACGATGCGCGGCGACTGGTGGAGGTGCAACAAGCAGAGCGCGCCCGGGACATCGCCGCGTGGGATGCGGTCACCCGCTCAACGGACTTTGCTTGACGGGCAAGTAGGCGTCCGGCTCCTTCACTGTGCCAGGCGCTGATCTTCGGCGGTCAGGTCGCGCAAGCGGGCCGCGTCCCGCCCAGGCGGCGCGCCGAACATGCGGCTGTATTCCCTGCTGAACTGTGAGGGGCTCTCATAGCCGACGTTGAAACCCACGGCGGCGACGAATGCGGCATCCGAGATCGGGCGCGCACTCGCCTCCTGAAGGCGGATCTGTTCCTGGTACTGCAGCGGACGCATCGTGGTAACGGCCCGGAAATGCCGGTGCACTGAGGCACCCTACAAGTGCAACATGCAGATCGGCGAGGGCACGCACACCGTGATGTTGGAGCGCAATTGCATGCAGCTCTTTGAGGCAGTACAGCAGTTTCTTGATGAACAGCACAGTCCAGGTCACTGAAACTCCCAGCCGGCTCATCGGACTTCCTCATAGCTGACGCTGACGAACGGCAGCAAGTGGCAACTTGGTGTATCGGGCCAGTACATTTTGCACTGGTGATGATGGTGGAGGAATTGTGCTGGGGAGAGCAGGCGCGGGGTTTTGCGGCCGGGCACGGGTTCGCAGAGGCTGAAGTTGGGGCGCTCGAGGTCGGCCAAGAACTCGAAACGTTCGTTCCCGCCGATTCCGGCTGCTTCTACGCCCCATCCTTTTGCCGGTAGATGCCTGACTCATGCGGTGCACGAACTCTCGAACTGTCGTCGCAACCGGACGATTGGACGACTCGACTGGTCATAGATAATCGTCGCCTTGTCGTCCTATGCCACGATGCCCTAATGAGACTGTCCAAATGCCCCGGCTCGATGGCCCGATGCATCGTCAGTATCGGGCTCGGCGCGATGCTTCCGTGTATCTCCATATGTAGTTGGGCGCAGACTCCCAACTCAGGCGAGAAGGTTGTGGCCGACTCTTCGCCCGCATCGGCGGAGCCACACAATATCGCGCCTAGTGGAAACCTGCTGTTCCTGCAGCGGCCTCAGGCCGAGGCACAGACGCAGCAAGGCGTGACTGTGTGGGTCGCCCCACTGCGTGCCGAGGAGAGCCAGGCCGCCTTTGGGCTACCGCTGGCCAAACGCGGCGTGCAGCCTGTGTGGATTCGAGTAGAGAACCGCAGTGGGCGTGCGTGGCGCTTCATGCCGGTCTTCCTCGACCGCGACTACTTCTCTGCCCACGAGGTGGCCTGGATGTTCCGCGGCAAAGCCGGCGTCGATGCTGCGCTCCTGACGCAGCTGTCGGCGCGCGCAATGCCCTCGACTATCGCACCCGACACCGTGGCGAGCGGCTTCGTCTATACCAACCTCACGCTCGGCTTCAAGGTAGTCAATGTCGAGCTCGTCGGCGACCATGCGCACCTGCAGTTCGACTTTGCCCGAGAGCAGCCGGGCGGGCACTTCGATTTCCGCTCGCTCAATCCGGCAAAGCTCTACCCGGTGCACCGGCTGCGCGCCGTGGGTCTGGCCGAACTGCGCGAGGCACTCGCCACCATGCCCTGCTGCGCAACCGACAAGACTGGTCTACGCCAAGGGGATCCGCTGAACCTGGTGGTCGTCGGCGACGAGCGCAGCGTGCTGGCCGCGCTCGTGCGCGGCGGCTGGGACTTCACGGATGCCCTGGGTGCGCGCTCCACCGAGCGCATGGTGTCGGCCTTCGTGCTGCGGGAGAGTTATCGCAACGCACCAGTGAGCTCGCTGTATTTTGAGGGGCGCGCCCAGGACTTCGCGATGCAGCGCTCGCGCAGCACGGTGTCTCAGCGCAACCATTTGCGGCTGTGGCTAACACCGCTGGAGTTTTCGGGACAGCCCGTGTGGGTCGGGCAGATCAGTCGCGACATCGGTGTTCGGCTCACCGAGCGCTCACCCACCTTCACCACCCATGCTATCGACCCCGACGTGGACGAGGCCCGCGAGTACCTGCTACAGGACCTACTGCGCAGCGGCGTAGTGCAGCGCTACGGCATGGTGGGCGGCGTCGGCGCGGCCCCGGTCAACGCGCCGCGCAGCAACCTCACCGGCGACCCCTACTACACCGATGGCGCGAGGCTCGTGCTGTTCCCGTCGCAGCAGACGGTTTCGCTGTCGGAGGTCGAAGTGCTGCCCTGGAATTGACAGAACGGCCGCTTCTGTCCGGGACGCTGAATCTTCAATTCGGGCGGTGAGCGGACCTTGCCGATCGTGCCCGGCCCATCTGAGACGTCGCCATCAGCATGGAACGGCTTGTGGCCGTTACCGATAAAAGTAGTACGAGGCCGTGTATGGAACACGGGCAACTTTGTGAAGGGTGCTGGGACCACAGACCTCACTAGGCGGGAGCCCTCCGCTCGTCGCGACGCGCTGGATGCTCCGGGCGCCACTCAAAACGCCGGTGCCACTGTGGGTCTTGGCCTCCAGCAACAGCCACGGGATTGCCGATGACGTGGGTCCCGGGTCTTTCGCCTTAACTACACCAACGACCGTGCTGCCGTCCGCGGATTCCCAGGTCGGACCGGCGTAGTGCTTTCCAAGACTTTGGCCCGAGCGTGTGGTAAGGGATGCTTCAGGTGCCTTGAACGCCCACTCGTAGGTGGAATCGCTCTTGTACGAGCACTCATAGATCTGAACCCCCGTGGCAAATGCCTCCAGATAGACCACCTGGTCCACTGGCGGTCGCAACGCGGCGGGTACGTCCGGAACCCGGACGGAGAGCACCGTACCACAGGCTGCAAGCAACGCAGGAACTGCCGCTACCAGAGGAAAAGAGACGATCCGCATTGCTGTTGCTCCGATCAAGGACGCCAGCCTACCCTACATGGTCCGCCCAGAAGAGCAAGCTTTCGGCTTCGTGACAGGTTGAATGGCTTGCAACCTTACATCCGGGCTGTATGTGCAGGGGTACTGCTGCCCAATATGGCGATACGCAGTCAGGGTTCGTATCTGAAACTCGTACTCAAGGTACGGGGTAGGCTCCGGAGTGTCCCTGACCCGGTTTGACCTTCATTCCATCACTTTGCTTCTTGCAGGCTCTCCTTCAAACGGTCATGGGCAAACGCTTGACTAGTCGCGACTGAGGGCGACGCCTGTCAGGTGGTCGCCGACTCAAGCGGATGCCATTTCACTGGGTCGAAGTCGACTCCCTTTGCCAATATCGCCCAAGCAGTTCTTGCCATCTTGTTGGCCAGCGCCACCACCGCCACGTTGTAGTGGCGGCGCTCCAAAAGTCGAGTGAGCCAGTCAGATCTCTCTTTCCGGGCAAGCATGGCTCTGGCGCCAGAGATCAGCAACGTGCGCAAGTAGGTGTCGCCGCGCTTGGAGATGCCCAGCTGCTGCGTCTTACCGCCGGTGCCAAGCTGGCGCGGCACCAGCCCAAGCCACGAAGCAAATTTGCGTCCAGACTTGAAGCTTGAAAAGTCTCCGACCGCCGCCACGAGCGCCGAGGCCGTCAAATCGCCAACGCCAGGAATTCGCTGGATGGCTTGCATCTGCCGGTCCTCTTGAATCACAGTGCGCAGCCGAAGCCCGATGTGATCCATGTCAACTTGCATGGCGTCGATACGCTTGAGCTGTTCCTGAACGCTGACGACCAGATCAGCGGGAAGCTGATCATCCTGCTGGGCCTGAGCCAATTCGCCTTGGATCGCTTTGAGAAGTCGGTTGTGCCCGAGTGGCAACGCGATGCCGAACTCGGCCAGGATGCCCCGCAACGCGTTGGTTTGCATGATGCGCATCTTCATCAGTTGGCGGCGCATGCCGTGCAGAGCCATGCAGGCTTGCTGACGCTCCGTCTTTACCTCCACTGGCTTGATGTGCGGCTGCTGGGCCGCCACCCAGATCGCCTGCGCATCCATAGCGTCGGTCTTGTCGCGCAGCGTGAAGGCTTTGACGTGCTGAGCCGGCAAAAGCTTGACCTGATGCCCCAGCGCGCGGATCGTGCGCGCCCAGTGGTGAGACGTCCCACACGCTTCCATCGCAACCATGCTGACCTGACACTTGGCAAAAAACTCGGCAAGCTTGGCTCGCTTGATCTGGCGACGCTGGATCTCGCCAGACTCCATATCCACGATGTGAAGTTGGAACACCGACTTGGCCAAATCCAGACCAATGACCGGCAGATTCGCGCTAGATTCCATGGTGAGGCCTCCAGGTTCAAGTGGTTGCGTTGAATCTCCACTTTGGCACTCTGATGCCGTTACTGCGAGGCCTCATCCGATCACGGGTGACCCCGGTCAGCGGCAACGCTGCAGGTGGGCGGACCATGCCATCTGAAAGTAGACCTTCTTCAACGCCGCTCTTGGCCGACACCGGCGACCAAGCTCGATCCGTCACAACCTCCTTCTTCAGAAGGCTCGGCCCCAACCAGCAGTCGCTCAACTTGCGGTTAAGCGGATACCGTGTTACGCCAGCCAGGCCATCATTTCAGATTTTGCTTGAAGACATCCTGGCGCATGACCACGTGACCACGTGACCACGTGACCACGTGACCACCTGACCACATGGCCGCGCGCCTCCCTGGTGTCTCCGGCCTCCACGGCCTGGCGCTGCCAAGGCAACGGCGCGCAGGAACGCACAAACAAATATCACAATATCAGCGAGGACTCTGACCGACTACGATCCCGACGGCGAGCGTCCTCGAATTGGTGGCCAAAATTCAACCATGCTCTCACGCTGGAGGGGTATGAATGCGCCGTGTGATCGTTACGGTTTGGTGTTTGCTGATGGCTGCCGGGCGCGCCTTTGCGCTTGCTGACGCTTTTATCTACCCCCGCCCCGAATCGGACACAGACCACCGCTACGAATACGAATGGAAGCTGTTACAGACTGCGTTGGACAAGACCATTGTTGACTATGGCCCTTATACCTTGGGTCCATCCTCCCAGGTCATGAACCAGGCACGCTTGGCCGGTGAGATTGAGGCCGGCAGCGGCCGCGTGTCGATCTTTGTGCGCGGCACTTCTGCAGCACTAGAAGCTACTTTGCTGCCGGTGCGGATCCCGCTGGACAAGGGCTTGCTTGGTTACCGCGTGTTTATCATTCGGGCCGCAGACCGAGAGCGCTTCGCTGCCATTCGTTCACTGGATGAACTGCGTCGACTCAGTGCCGGCCAGGTCAATACTTGGTCAGATGTGCAGATCCTGCGCGACGGCGGCTTCAACGTTATCACTGGCCACCACGTTGGAACCGTCTTTAAGATGCTGGCAGCAGGGCGCTTCGATTTCTTTCCGCGCGGGCCAGATGAAGCATATCGTGACTCCGACGAATGGCGCGATGCCGTGGCGGGCTTAGTGGTGGAGAAGACCTTGCTGCTGCATTACCCATTTGCGCGCTATTTCTTTGTACAACGCTCACCCGCGGGAGCGCGCATGGCCACTCGCGTGGAGCTGGGGCTGAACCGCATGCTGAAAGATGGCAGCTTCGATACCTTATTCATGCAATACAAGGGGCCATTGATAGCAAAGGCTGACCTAAGGAACCGGCGCGTTTTCGAATTGAACAACGTGGCTTTGCCGCCCGGCGCGCCGACAGGTCGCAAGGAATTGTGGTTCAAGCCGCTGCCGAACTAAGACTGGCAATAGAAACCGGCTTGGACTGTCGGGCCTTCACCGCAGATTCTGGTGGGACGCCAAACTGTGGGCCGACGGGACTCGTACGGATGTTCACGGTCGTCAAAGCTTAGCCCAACTTGAAAGCTGCCCTACGCCAGCGACAGCATCTGGCTGCGAGCGACCAAGCCGCACGGGCCGCAATGTGTCAGCGCGAAAGGCTTAGATGCTGACCGGCGCACGACCAAGGGCTCCCCCCCCGCGTCAGAATAGTTGTCGCCCCGATAAATCCAGAACAGGGGGCGGCGATGAAGGACGAGAGTGGCTCGATACGGACAAGCATTCAAGGACAAGGCTGTAGCGCGCATGCTGCCGCCGGAGAGCGCGCCGGCGGAAGAAGTGGCGCGAGAGGTAGGCATCAGCGTGAGCACGCTGGAGCGCTGGCATAGCGAGGCGCTGGCGCAGTCGCCGGGCAAGAAGGTGTGGACGGCCGCGGCGCGGTTTGATGCCGTGTTGGTGACTGCGGCGATGGACGAAGCCGGCAAGGCGGCCTGGTGCCGCGCCAATGGCGTGTATCTGAAAGACTTGCAAGCGTGGCGCAACAGCGCCACGCAGGCTCTGGTGGCGCCAGAAGAGATGCGAGCCAGTCCGAACCAGACCAAGCAGGACCGGCGACGCATCAAGGAGCTGGAGCGCGATCTGCGGCGCAAGAACGCGGCGCTGGCCGAGACGACGGCACTGCTGGTGCTGTCAAAAAAGCTCGAGGCGATCTTCCACAAGGCCGAGGACGAATGATCGTCCTGGCAGATCGCCAAAGCCTGGTCCGAGACATCAGCGAAGCCCACCGCCAAGGAGCGCGACTGCGCCTGGCCTGCGAAACCGCCGGGATCGACATCCGGACGCTGCAAAGGTGGAAAGCCGAGGGCGGCCTCGTCACGGGAGATGCTCGACCGCAAGCCGTGCATCCTCGGCCGTCGCACGCCCTGAGCGAGGCCGAGCGAGCGCAGGTACTGCGCGTGGCCAACGAGCCGCGCTTCGCGGATATGCCGCCGGCTCGCATCGTGCCCATGCTGGCCGATGAGGGCGTGTACGTGGCCAGCGAATCCACGTTCTCCCGCGTGCTGCGTGAGCATGGCCAGGCTGCTCGACGGGGCCGCGCTAAGGCGCCCCGGCCCTCGAGACCGCCGACGACGCACATCGCCACGGCGCCCGGCGAGGTGTGGTGCTGGGACATGACCTACCTGCCAGCCCGTGTCGCCGGCCGGTGGTTCTACCTGTACCTCATCCTGGACCTGTACAGCCGCAAGATCGTGGGCTGGGAGGTGCATGACAGCGACGACTCGGCGCACGCGGCTCAGTTGGTGCGCAGAACGGCGCTGGCCGAGGGCATTGCCGCCCAGCGACGTCGGCCCGTCCTGCATGGCGACAACGGCGCCACGCTCAAGGCCACGACGGTGCTGGCAATGCTCAACTGGCTGGGCGTGAAGCCCTCGTACTCGCGGCCACGCGTCAGCGACGACAACGCGTTCGTCGAGAGCCTGTTCCGCACGGCGAAGTACCGACCCGAGTTCCCCACCCGCGGCTTCGACGACCTTGCTGCAGCACGCAGTTGGGCCGCTGAGTTCGTGCGTTGGTACAACGTCGAGCACCGTCATAGCGGCATCCGCTACGTCAGCCCGGCGCAGCGGCATGCCGGGCACGATGTGGCAATCCTCGCCGCACGCAGCGAGCTCTACGAGCAGGCGCGGCAACAGCATCCAGCGCGGTGGTCTCGCAGTACGCGCGACTGGTCTCCGATCACGACGGTCACGCTCAACCCTGAGCGTGATGCGGTCATCGAGGCCGCGCTGCGGGGCAAAGATATTCAGCCAAAGGCTGCATGACCGAGGCGACAACTACCTTGACGCGCGCCG
>JAFALK010000093.1 GCA_019234295.1 Roseateles sp. | reverse complement strand
CTGGTCGTAGGCCTTGGCCTCGCCACCGAACTTCTTCGACAGCACGGTTGCGATCGCAGCCGTCAGCGTCGTCTTGCCATGGTCCACGTGACCGATGGTGCCCACGTTCACGTGCGGCTTGGTACGTTCAAACTTGCCTTTTGCCATCTTGCGCTCCTGGTGGGCGTCGCGAGCCCGAAGAAAGAGGGAGAAAAGAAAAAAGAGGTGGTGCCCATGACGCGGATCGAACGCGTGACCTCTCCCTTACCAAGGGAGTGCTCTACCACTGAGCCACATGGGCATCGGCACGGGTTTGACGGCTCTTCAGCCAACAAACCCTTACCGACGATTTCTCTGCGGGTTCATTCAGAAGACTTCCAAAGCTGCTGGAGCGGGAAACGGGAATCGAACCCGTGTCATTAGCTTGGAAGGCTAAGGTTCTACCATTGAACTACTCCCGCCCGGGAGCGACCCCCGGCAGACCTTGCGGGCCTGTCGAAAGCCTTAAAAGCTCGTCACTTGGTGGAGGAGGCTGGATTCGAACCAGCGTACGCGTTAGCGGGCAGATTTACAGTCTGCTGCCTTTAACCACTCGGCCACCCCTCCTGGAGTGAGCCTACGACTATAGCACAGCTTTTTTACGGTGCAAACATGTCGCCAGGAGACGCGGGATGCGTCGACCCCTCGAATGCACCCGACTCGAGCGCGCATTCAGGCGAGCCCAAAACAATACCAATCTAGAACCAAGTCCGCCACCAAGCATGAAGTAATGCCAACCACCTCTCCCGCACCGCACCATCAAATTCCCATGGTGGCTGCGCCGCCACAACAAGGGAAAACACGGGCCGAAAACTGGTAGCAAAGTGGCACTACCGAGGCATATAGTGGCATGGCATTGGTTGTAGTTTGATGTCGTCGGGGATACCAGGAGCATGCCACTTTCGCGGCACGTCCTTGCACCCCCAGGTTTTCAACTGGCTGCGCACTCGTTCGGCCATCACAAGGAAGCTCCATATGAAGGTCAACAAGAAGACCCCAATCGCAGCAGCGGTGACGCTCACCCTGCTGGGCACAGCGTTCGCCGCCCAGGCGCAGGACGCGCAGCAGAACCAGCAGCTCGAGACCGTCGTTGTGACGGGTGTGCGCGCCGCTCAGGAAAAGGCGCTGACCGTCAAGCGAAACGCGGACACGCACATCGACGTCATCTCTGCTGAAGACATTGGCAAGATGCCCGACAAGAACGTGGCCGACTCGCTGGCCCGCATCCCCGGCGTCGCCGTGCTGAACAGTCCGTCCGGCGGCTCGGGCGGTTTCGACGAGCGCGACCGCGTGGGCTTGCGCGGCACCAACCCCAGCCTGACCCAGACCCTGCTGGACGGCCACTCGGTGGCCAACGGCGACTGGTTCGTGCTGGACCAGACCGGCGCCGGCGTCGGCCGCAGCGTGAGCTTCTCGCTGCTGCCCTCCGAGCTGGTGAGCCGTGTCGAGGTGCACAAGACCTCTCAAGCCTCCGATACCGAAGGCGGTACGGCCGGCTCGGTGAACATCATCACGCGCAAGCCCCTGGACTTCACCAAGGCCCTGACCTTCGAAGCCAGCGTCGGCGCCGTCTACGCCGACCTGGCCAAGAAGACGGACCCGCAATTCAGCGCCCTGCTGAACTGGAAGAACGACGCCAAGACCTTCGGCATCCTGATCCAGGGCTTCGACGAGAAGCGCCACCTGCGCCGCGACGGCGTGGAGACCCTGGCCCTGGATTCCCAGCCCCATGCCTACCAGGCGATCGGCGCTGCGGAGTCGGCGGTCACAGCGCAAGTGCCCGGCCTGGCCGGCGCCCTGTACGCCAACCTGATGGGTTCGGCCCTCTTCACGCAGGAGCGCGAACGCAAGGGCGGCGTCGTCAGCGCCCAGATCAAGCCCAGCAATGACGTCGACTTCGTCCTGACGGGCTTCTCCTCCAAGATGGACGCGGACAACTACAACCGCAACTTCTTGCTGGCCAACCCCTGGGCACTGCAAAACTCGGCCGTCACCATCAAGGACTATGTGGTCGACCCGGGGACCAACCTCATTTCCAAGCTGGATTACACCTTCGCGGCACCGGCCAAGATCGGCGTGTACGACATGATCTCCCGCAAGGCCTCGGCCCAGACGGGTTACGTGAACCTGGAAGGCAACGTCAAGGTCAACAGCGCACTGAAGCTGTCGGGCAACGTGGGCACCTCCAAGGGCACGGGCCGGACCGACTCCCAAGACGTGTATGAAGGCGACATGTTCGGCACGGCCGGCGGGTACCAGCTCAACGGCAGCGGCAAGGCACCTTCGTTCTACTTGACCGCGTCTCCCACGCCGGGCGGCGACGCCGGTGTCCCCTACCAGCTGGACTGGATCTTCGGCGACCAGAATGTCGTCGTTCAAGACAAGGAAACCTGGGGCCAAGTGGATGCCGAGTACGCCCTCGACGCGGGCGTGCTGCGCAGCCTCAAATTCGGCGCGCGCGGCGCCGAGCACAAGCGCTACACCGACGGCCCGATCATCGGCCAGGGCCCGAACTGGGGCGCTCCTGCAGGCGCCAACGGTCTGCCCAAGGGTCTGCCTCTGACCGCCTACACGGGCACGTATCCGAGCAACTTCGGCGACGGACTGGGCAGCGGCTTCCCGACCAACATCATGTACCCATCCGAGGGTACGCTGGCCGCGTATGACGCCGTCAACGCCGTACGTCCCCTGTCGCGCCGCGAGCCGACTCACGAGTACTCCGTGAAGGAAACCGTGACGGCCGGCTACATCCAAGGCAATTTGGAAGGCGAGCGCTGGAGCGGCAATGTGGGCCTGCGTATCGTGAACACCAAGACCAGCACCCTGGTCTGGGCACCCACCAGCAACACGACCCTGCCTGGCTATGCCGCTTCCGCCTTCGCGGCCGTCGGCCCGGCCTGGACGGATCCTTCTGGCTACTACCAGACCTTCCACGACACGAGCTACACGGACGCCCTGCCCAGCGCGAGCATCCGCATCGACGTGACCAAGGACATCGTGGCGCGCTTTGCCATCTCGCGCACGCTGACCCGCCCTGACTACACGGCCCTGTCCAGCGCCCAGCTGCTGGGCACCTACACCGACCCGACGGGCAAGACGGTGGGCACGGGTACGACCGGCAATCCCGACCTGAAGCCGGTCCGCTCGACCAACTTCGACGCCAACTTCGAGTGGTACTTCGCGCCGCGAGCCTTCGTGTCGATGGGCGCTTTCCACATGGACATGAGCAGCTACATCATCGACGGTGTCAAGCGAGCGACGCTGACCACCGACCTGGTGACTCCCGGTGGACAGGAAGGCAAGACGGGCAACGCCCTGATCACGGCACCGTTCGACCTGCAGACGCAGATCAACAAGGCCGCCAGCGTGACGGGTCTGGAGTTCGCGTTCGAAACGCCGATCGCTTACAACTTCGGCGTGAGTGCGAACTACACGCTCGCCGATGGTCACGACGAAAGCGGCCATGTGCTGCGCGGCTCGGTGAAGAACACCGCCAACCTGGGCGGCTTCTTCGAGAACGACAGCTTCTCGGCCCGCGTGAACTACGGCTACTCGTCCGACAACTTCCTCGGTCGCGATCGCGGCACCGACTACTACCAACGTGGTGTCGCGGTGCTGTCCGCTTCGCTGGGCTACAAGATCAACGACCACTTCGCCCTGAGCCTGGACGCACAGAACCTCAACAACCCCATCCTGAAGTACTACGGGGATATCAAGTCGGAACCGCGCGCCATCTACCAAAATGGCCGCCAGTTCTACTTGACGGCTCGCGTCAAGTACTGAGTCCGGACTGGTGCCTCGCCAGAGGCACCTACTGTGAGGCCCAAGGGGAACGTATAAAGCACGTTCCCCTTTTTTATTTGCCACTTCGTCATGCGCGACACCGCCACCGTCTTCAATCAGCACGTCGCCCCGCGCCCGCTCAGCGGCTCCACGGATGCGCAGCCCCCCGTGCAGCATGTCTGCGTGGTGGGCGGCGGCACAGCCGGCTGGATGACGGCCCTGATGCTGGCCACCTCGGCCTACGGTGCGCGCCTGAAGGTCACGGTTTTGGAATCGCCCCAGGTCGGCATCATCGGCGTGGGCGAAGGCTCAACGCCCTGGCTGCGCGGCTTCTTCGACGGCCTGGGCATTGAGGAATCCGAATGGATGCCCGCCTGCAACGCCACCTACAAGGCCGGCATCACCTTCCAGGGCTGGTCCACCAAGCCCGGCTTCGAGCGTTACTTCCACCCCTTCGCCTCGATGCTGGACAACATGACCATGCATCAGTTCGTGGACAACGTCCACGCGCGGCTGGACGGCGCCGACGTCCATGCCCACCCCGATCGCTTCTTCGTTGCCGCCGCGCTCGCCCGCCAAGGTCTCGGCCCGCGTGCGAGCCACAACTTTCCCTTCGACATCTGGTACGGCTATCACTTCGACGCCACGCTGCTCGGCCAGTTCCTCGGCCGCAAGGCCGTGGAGCGCGGCGTGAGCCATCTCCAGCGCCACGTCACCGAAGTACTGCTCGACGAGCATGGCGACATCGACCGACTGCGGCTCGACGACGGCGGGTTCCTCGCTGCCGACTTCTTCGTCGACTGCACGGGCTTTTCCTCGCTGCTGATAGGCAAGGCATTGCAAACGCCCTTCGTCCCCTACGCAGAGAATCTATTCAACGATGCCGCCGTCGCCATGCCCACGCCGATGAAGGGCCGCATCGAATCGCAGACCGTGTCCACCGCGCTTCGCCATGGCTGGGCATGGAAGATTCCGCTCACCAACCGCCACGGCAACGGCTATGTGTACAGCAGCGCGCATTGCTCGGCGGACCAGGCCGAGACCGAGTTGCGCAAGCACCTGGGTCTGCTGGATTCGGACGTCCCGGCCCGGCATCTCAAGATGCGCGTGGGCCGCATGTCCAAGCAATGGAGTCGCAACTGCGTGGCCGTTGGCTTGTCTCAAGGCTTCATCGAGCCGTTGGAGGCCACGGCCCTGCTTTTCGTGCAGCGCACGGCGGCCGCTCTGGTGGACGCGCTGGAGAAGGGCGATCTCGGACCGACCGCGCGCGACAGCTTCAACGAAGCCATGCGAGCCCGCTTCGAGAACACGCGCGACTACATCGTGGCCCACTACAAGACCAACTCACGCAGCGACACCGAGTACTGGCGCGCCAACGCCGAGAACATGAAGCTCTCTGAATCCCTGCAGCAGGTGCTGATGACCTGGATGTCGCGCAAGCCCCTGACCGCCGGCCTCAAAGCCGGCCGCTTCGGACAGGGCTATCCCATCGTGTCCTGGTACGCCCTGCTGGCCGGCATGGGCATCTTTCCAGAAGGCGCGGACCTGCGCCCGCCCACGCCGCACCAGGCACGCCATCGCCTGGAGACGGTGGACGATTTTGTGGCCCGCAGCGCCACAAACTTCCCCGACCACCGCAAACTGCTCGCCAACATTCCGCCGCGCTTGGGCGACAAGACCCTGCAGCTCTATCTTTGGTAAAGGCTCAGGGCTTGAGCTGGTCGCCGACGCTCTTGCGGATGGCCGCGTCCGCGGCCGCGTCGAGCTTGCCGAACAGGTGGCGCTGCCCTTCCGGCATGTGCGCCAGCTCCGCACCGCGGGCCCCGAACACATAGTGCCCGAACAGGGCGCGCCAGCCCTCGCGCTCGCCGTCAGGCAGATGGCGAAAGGCGAGCATGGCCAGACGCATCGCGGCCAGATGCAGATCGTCCTTGCGTTGAGGCGCGGCCTCGGGCCGCCACCAGTAGTTCATCAAGATGTTCAGGTGGGGCGCCAGGGCCTCGACCTGATGGAACCAGAGCGGCGGAATGTAGATCGCGTCGCCGGGCTCCAGCTCGGCCACCAGGGCCTGCTCCAGCGCTGCATCCAGCAACGGGAAGCGCGCCCGGTCGGCCCGGTGCAGGTCGGGTACGACGGACATGGGCGCTGGCGTTGGCGCGTAGTCTGGCGGCCCCAGGTAGAGCATGGGCGCGCATTGCGGCGGAAGCAACGTAAAGCGGCGACGCCCCGCGGCCACGCAGGCGATGTTGTGCGAGTCGTCAAAGTGCGCGGGCACAGTGGCACGGTTGCCAATCCAGATGCGCGGCGCGGCCGAGGCGTCGAGCAGCGGGCAGGTGTTGGCCAGCTCCAGGCCCGGCAAAGCGATCGAGACCAGCGCGCTTTGCGCCGCCAAGCTGGGCGGGTCCGGAAAATGGCTGTAGCGCCAGAGCTGCTCGAACAGGGCCGCGTACGGCCGCTTGTCACGCACGAAATTGAAGCCATCCTGCTCTGGCTTGTAGCTGAAGGCGCGCGTGGGATCGGGCTTGGCGAGCACGGCATCCACGGCCTCGCCCTTGTCGAAGCCCATCAGATATTGCAAGCAAGGCTCCAGGCCCGCGCGTCCTTGATCCACCAGGGGCCAGTCCCCGACCACGCCGCGCATCACGACGGGCTGATACGCGGTCAGTACGTCACGCTCGAAGCTTTCGCGCGTGACGTCGTCCAGCACTTTCATTGGCTGCATGGGCACCTCAAGTCCGTCGCGCCAGCGCGCCGTGCCAGGCTTCGGGAATGTGGGCCGCCGGATCCTGTTCGCGTTGCACCACATGGTGCTCGAACATCGCGGCCCAGGCATCACGCTGCGCGGGCGGCAGCGCGTTGAGCACCTTGATCGCCTGCATCAGCGTTTGCGCGGGGCTCGGCAACTGCACGTCACCTTGCACCGGCCACCAGAAGTTGATCAGCAGGTTCACCTTCTCCAGCGCCTCAACCTGGTGGAACCACAGCGGCGGGATGTACAGCGCATCGCCCGGCCCCATCTCCGCGACGCGGGCCGACGCCAGGGCGTCGCGGTAGCGTGGGTAGCGCTCGAAATCCGGCGGATTGGGATGCACAACCGAGATCGGCGCGCCCGAGGGCGTGTGCTCCAGCGGTCCGATGTAGAGATTGCCCACCTGCTCGGGCGCGAACAGCGTGAAGCGCCGCCGGCCGGCCACGACGCAGGCCAGGTTGTAGGGATGGTCGTGATGCACAGGCACCGTCAGCGCATTGCCCAGCCAAAAGTTGGGAATCACGCCCGGCAGCGCGGCCAGTGTGTTCTCGTCCAGGAAACCGGGAATGACCTCGCTAACCTTGGCGCATTGCGCCGCAATGGACGGTGCGCCTTCGGCCGGCAGGAAGGCCTGCAGATGGGCCATGAACTCCGTCAGACTCATGCGCGCCTTGACGAAGGCAAAGTCCGTCAGGCTCTCGTTGTAGCCCATGACGCCGCGCGCCGCAGCACGGGTCTTGGTGGCGATGATCTCGACACCGTGGTCGAAGCGGCGCAGGTAGTCGCAGATGCCCAAGCCCGCCTCGCGCCCGGCCTGCGTCGCCGGCCAGTGCGCCACGAGCCCCTTGAGCAGCACCGGTTCCGCCCGCTGCTCGAGGCGCTCTTTGAGTTGCGGCTCGTCGGCCGCCGACCAGGTCTGCACCGGCTTCATGTCTGCAAGGCTCACATGTCGCAGCGGCTCTCCAGTCCGCTCGCCGGCACATTGTCCACGCGGGCGACGCCGCGCTTGCGCAGCTCGGCCACCTGGGCCTGAACCTGTTGCTCACTCAGGACCTCGTCCTTGGCGTGGAAGACCCAGTCCACGTCTTGCTGGTACCAGCGAGCCTCGGGTCCCGCGGCGAAGGGGCCCTCCTTGATGAACCAGTTCGAGAAGCTGATCGCCATGAGCGAGATCGGATGATTGCGCCCGCCGTGCTGCGCCAGTTCGCGGCCGTCGAGGAACCAGCGCACATGGCCGTCGGCCACCTGGGTGAGCAGCACATGCCAGCCGGTAAACGTGCCATATTCCTGGTGCGCCTGGTTGTAGGACTGCCAGGGATCCAACCTCACCGTGTGCCAGCTCACGCCGTACAGGCGCGGCTTGGCGTCGTCCCAGCCACCATGGGGCAGATACTCCCAGTCGATCTCGCTGTATTCGGGGTCGAAGTCAAAGCGCAAGGGCGTCACGGCGTAGAAGGTCTGCACCAGGGCGTCTCCACCGCCGGAGGTGTCGAAGCGCACGCGGGCCGCATAGGTGCCGTTCAGGAATTTGCGCGCCTGGCAGAGCTGGACCTGCTCGGTGCCGGGGGCCGTGCCGTCAGTGTGCGCGGACAGGCGCAGCAGACGGTTGCCTGGGGTCCCCTCGTCGGCCACGATGCTCACCCCCTCGGGTGCCCAGCGCGAGCCCTCGATGCCTGGATGCCCGGCCTTGTCACGCAGGATCCAGCCCGCGGCGCGCAGGCCGGCCACGTCGGGATCGGAGAAGTCGTCGAAGAAGAGTGCGCCGGCATTGGCGGCCAGCGCCGCCAGGGCCAGGCTGGCCGCGAGAAGGCGCTTCATGCCGGCACCGCCTCGGGCGCGGTACTCGCTTTGGCCTTGCCCGGGATCCTGACGAAGAACATCAGCACAAAGGCCGGGACGCCGCAGGCGATGGTCCAGAGGAAGAAGGTCTCGTAGCCCATGGCCAGCTGGATGTCGCCGCTGATGGTCTTGCTGAGAATGAAGCCCAGCTGCATGACGCCCGAGCCCAGCGCGTAGTGCGCCGTCTGGAACCTTCCGGGCGCCACCGCCTGCATGAGGTACAGGATCATGCCGACGAAGCCGAAACCATAACCGAACATCTCCACGCCAACGGCCGTGCCGATGTGCCAAAGATCGGTCGGCAGATGGCTGGACAGGTACCAAAAGGTCAGGTTGGGCACGCCCATCGCGAGGATCAGCACCGGCATGGCGCGCTTCAGACCCAGCCAGGCCGTGAAGTAGCCGCCGATGATGCTGCCCGCCAGGAAGCCGCCGCTACCCACCCAGCCGTAGATGTCAGCCACCTCGCTGGTGCTCAGTCCCAGGCCATGCTTGGCGCGCGCCTCGATCAGGAACAGCGGCCCAATCGTCTGCACCTGCCCCTCGGCGAAGCGAAACAGCACAATGAAGAGCACGGCCAGCCAGATACCGGGCTTCGTGAAGAACTCGACGATGATCTCGCACGTGGTCGCCCAGATACCGGCGGCCGTCAGTTCGCTGTGCTCGGTGGACAGCGAGCCGGGCAGCGCGTAGGCGTTGTAGGTCGCCAGGCTGGCCAGCAGTACGGCCAGGCCGGCGAAGACGAGTGTCCAGGCGTTGACGATGCCCATCGGCCCTTCGAGCGCGCCGGCCACCTTCATCACGCAGCCGATCATGAAGAAGCGCGCGCCGTTGAAGAAGGCGCCCTGCCAGCCCGCGTAACGCGCCTGGCGCTCGTTGTCCAGCGAGGCCATATAGAGGCCGTCGCAAGCGATGTCGTGCGTGGCCGAGGCGTAGGCGATCACGAAGAGCGCGGCGATCACGGCGGCGAACCAGGCCGGCAGGTGCAGGCACAGGGCCAGCACGCCAAGCGCGACCGCACCAAGGTACTGCATGGCCACGACGATGAGCTTTTTGCTGCGCAGCAGCTCCAGGAACGGGCTCCACAGCGGCTTGACGGCCCAAGCCGTGCCGATCAGCCCCGTCCAGTGCGCGATCTGGTCGTTCGCCACGCCCAGGTTCTTGAGCGGGAAGGCCACCAAGTACATGACCACGAAGAACTGCATGCCCTGCGTGAAGTACAGACTCGGAACCCAGCGCATCGGGTTACGACCGGTCGGGGTTTGCTGGGTCATGAGGGCTTTCAGTTCAAGGTCACGGGAGGTACGGCCGGCGCCGGCGCACGGCCCTCGAGCCAGGCCTGCAGCGCGGTCATCGCACCCTCGCCGTAGCCCCAGGTGATGACGCCAGGCGCGGGGTTATCCAGCACGTGGAAGGGGTTCCAGATCGCCAGGTGCAGGTCGATCTCGGCACCCGAGGCCGCAGCACCATAACGGCCACGTTGATTGGACACGAGCACGTTCAGGCGCTCGTCGCGCGGCAACTCACCGGCCTTGAGCTCGCGCAGGTGCGCGTGATGGACATAGGTCACGTCCGCGAACGCAGCGAACAGCGCCGCCACGCCCTCGACCGGCAAGCCAGCCTCGGACACACCGTCGCTGATCACGCTGGCCTGGGTAATGACGCGCAGTTTGCGCGTCAGGGCCGGCGGGATGGCGCCACGCAGGGCGCACAACGCTTGGGCCCAGCCGCGATGCATCAGCGTGTCGTCAATCTCCCGCTGGCCCGGAGCGTAGTCGCGGCGCTCGAGCGGGTAGGCATTCGCCAGCCGGTCGAGACGCGCGCGGGCCTTCTCGACCTGCGCCATGCTCAGCGCGCCGCTGTTCACGGCTTCGGCAATTGCGCGCAGCGCATCGTCTTGTTCAGTCAGCGAGCCCTGGGCTAACGGCATGTCGGCACCGGCCTGCAGGGCCATGACGGCGCCCAGGGCGTGACCGTAGCGGTCGTGCACCGCCTTCATCATCAGCGCATCGGTGATGACGACGCCGTCGAAGCCGATGTGATCTCGCAGGATGCCGGTGAGGATGGGCTTGGAGAGCGTGGCCGGGTGCTCGGGGTCGATCTGCGGATAGATGATGTGCGCCGTCATCATGGCCGGCGCCTCCGGGGCCAGGGCGCGGAAGGGGATCAGCTCCAGCGCCTCGAGCTCGGCCTCGGTCTTGTCGACAGTGGGAAGCGCGTGGTGCGAGTCCACGTGAGTGTCGCCGTGGCCAGGAAAGTGCTTGACGCAGCAGGCCACGCCTTCGCGCAGCGAGCCACGCATCCAGGCCCGCGCCAGTCGGGTGACGCGATCAGCGTCCTCGCCGAAGCTGCGCTCGGCGATCACCGGATTGGCCGGGTTGTTGTTGATGTCCAGCACCGGCGCGAAGTTCCAGTTGATGCCGAGATGGCGCAGCCCACGGGCTACAGCGGCCCCCACGTCCTCGGCCAGGGCCTCGTCATTGATCGCACCGAGGGCCATCGCCGCGGGCGCCTGCGGCAGGCTGGTCGCGCGGATCACGGAGCCGCCTTCTTGGTCGATGCCGATGAGCGCCTTGTCGCCCATGACAGCACGCAGGTCAGCCGTCAGCTTCTGGATCTCCGCCTCGGTGCCAAGGTTTTTTCGAAACAGGCAGACGGCGCGGATCTGGTGCTCGCGCAGGAAGTTCGCAGTGTCCACATCCAACTGCTTGCCGGGGATATCGACCATCACCAGGTGGCCGGGCTGGAAGGCAGTCATGTCAGTGTGTCTTGGTGACCTTGTTGAGGTGGCGGGGCTGGTCCGGGTTGAGGCCTCGGGCTCGCGCCAGGGCTTCGACCATCGGGTAGAAGCTCTGCACGGCGGCGATCGGATCCAGGTCCTCGTGGCCCGTGGTCACGAGCGGCAGCTCGGCACCGGGTGTACCGGCCTGCGCGGCCAGCAGCACGCGGGCGCCGCGGCCGCGCATCTCCTCGGCCAGGGCCAGGAGGCCGGCCTGCGCGGGACCGCGCGGGGCGAAGACGAGCATGGGATAGCCCTCGTCGACAAGCGCCATCGGGCCGTGCTTGACCTCGGCGCCCGAGAAGGCCTCGGCCTGGATGCCGCAGGTCTCCTTGAACTTCAGCGCTGCCTCGAGCGCGATGGGCAGCGAGGTGCCCCGCCCGATGACGAAGAGCTTGTCGGCGTCCTTGAGCGCATTCACCGCAGTGCTCCAGTCCTGCTTCGCTGCCTCTTCCAGTGCCGTGGGCAGCACCTGCAGGGCGGCCTGCATGTCGCTGTCCTCGGCCCAGGCTGCGGCCACGCGGGCACCGGCCACCAACTGGCAGATGTAGCTCTTGGTCGCGGCCACGCTCTTCTCGGGGCCGGCGTGGAGGGGGAACACATGCCCGGCCGCGGCAGCCAGCGGCGACCCTTCCGCGTTCACGAAGGCCACAGTGCGCGCGCCGTGTTCGCTGAAGTAGCGCGTGGGCGCCACGAGGTCCGGGCTCTGGCCTGACTGCGAGAAGCCCAGCGACACCAGGCCCTCGCACTTGATCTTGCTTTGGTACAGCGTGATCAGGGACATGGGCAGCGAGGTCACCAGATGGCCCAGCTTGGCCATCACGAGATAGGCCAGGTAGTGCGCGGCGTGGTCCGAGCTGCCGCGCGCAATCGTCAGCAGGTTCGTGGGCGGCGCGGCGCGAAGATCCTCGCCCAGCCGGGTGTATGCGGCCTGGTCGGCGGCCAGTTGGCGTGCCACCGCGTGCGGCGCGCTCAGCGCCTCTTCGAGCATGCGCGTGCGCTGTTCAATCCCCGAGCTCAATTTCTTCTCCTTCAACAAAGATTCGCTGCAACTTCAGATCGCGATCGACGATCGCCAGGTCAGCCCAGGCGCCGGCGCCCAGGCGGCCGCGGTCTTGCACGCCCATGTAGTCGGCGGCATATGTGGACACGCGGCGAGACGCGTCTTCAATCTCAAGGCCGAGTTGCTGCACGAGGTTGCGCAGGGCCTGGTCCATCGTGAGCGTGCTGCCGGCCAGCGTGCCGTCGGGCAGGCGCACGCCGCCCATGCACTTGGTCACCGTGTGCCGGCCCAGGCGGTACTCGCCATCGGGCATGCCGGCCGCCGAGGTGGAGTCGGTCACGCAAAAAAGGCAGGGAATCGAGCGCAGCGCCACGCGCAAGGCGCCCGGGTGCACGTGCAGCAGGTCCGGGATCACTTCGGCGAACTGCGCATGGGCCAGGGCTGCGCCGGCCATGCCGGGCTCGCGATGATGCAGGCCCGTCATGGCGTTGAAGAGATGGGTGAAGCCACGCGCGCCCTGCTCCAGGGCCGCCACGCCTTCCTCGTAGCTGCCGGCCGTGTGGCCGATCTGCACGACGAAGCCGGCCGCGCGCAGCTCGTTGATGAGCGGCAGATAGCCCGGCATCTCGGGCGCCATCGTGATGACGCGGATCGGCGCCAGCGCATTGAGCGCCTGGATTTCGTCGATGCTTGCGGGCTTGGCGAAGTCGGGCTGGGCGCCGAGCTTGCCGGGGTTGATGTAAGGGCCTTCGAGATGGACGCCCAACACGCGCGCGCCGTTCTTGACGCGCGCCTTGCAGGCCGGGCCCAGCGCCGCCATGGCGGCGCGGATCTCCTCCAGCGGCGCGGTCATGGTCGTGGCCAGCAGGGACGTCGTGCCGTGGCGGGCGTGCATCCGAGCGATGCTCTGGATGGCATCACCGGCTTCCATGGTGTCGCGGCCGCCGCCGCCGTGCACGTGCGTGTCGATAAAGCCGGGCAGCACGATGGGCAGCGCGTCCCGGCCGTTGCGGACTTCGGATTCACTGACGGTCACGCCCTCAACGCGTGTGATGCGGCCGGCATCGTGGTGCAGCGCGCCGCGCACAAAGCCTTGCGGCGTGAGGATGAAACCTTGAACTGAGGACACGGTCAACCTTCTCGCCTCATCTCGGCGACGAAATCGTAGTAATCGCTGCGGCAATACGAATGCGTAAGCTCGACCGCCTGGCCGCCGTCGCGGTAGCCGACGCGGGTGATATAGAGCACGGCCTGGCCCACGGGGACCTCAAGCAAGGCCGCAAGCTTGGGCTCGGCATTGATCGCGCGGATGTGCTGTAGCGCGCGCGCCGGCGCGTTGCCGGTGCCGGAGAGATGCTGGTAGAGCGAGGCCTCGACGATGGTCGGGTCGGGCAGCACGGCCTCGGGCAGGATGCTGACTTCATAGGCCATGACCACGGTGTCGGCAAGACGCAGGCGCTCCAACCGCGCCACGCGTTCGCCGGTGGCCAAACCAAGCGCCAACTGCTCGTCGGGCGCGGCCAGCGCGAAGCCGCGCGTGAGCCACTTGCTGCTCGGCTTGAAGCCGCGCTGCCGCAGTTCTTCGGAGAAGCTCGTCAGGCGCGAAAGCGGCTGTTCCAGGCGCGGCGCGATGTAGTTGCCCGAGCCGCGCTTGCGCACAATGAGCCCCTGCTCCACGAGCCGGTCGATCGCCTTGCGCGCGGTCACGCGCGAGAGGTCCAGCATTTCCGAGAGCACGCGCTCCGAAGGCAGGGCCTCATCGGTCTGGAACTCTCCGTCGCGGATCGCCTGGGCGAGCTTCTGAGCCAGTTGGATGTACAGGGGCGAGGAGGCGTCTGGATCGGGCTTGAATTGAAGGGCCATTGTCAGTTTCCAAGCTTCTTGAGTTCGCCACGCACGAGGTAGAGCCCCCCCTCGGCCGAATCGCCGCGCGCCGCGACACAGCGCTGGCGCAGAGGCGCAGAAAAACGTGGCGCCAAGCGCAGTGCCACGCTGCCGCACAGTGCCAGCGGCAGTTCGCCCGCCGGGTCCAGCGCATGCGCGAGTTTTTCGAGTTCGGCCACTGCCGAGTCCAGCAGCGCAGCCGCGACGACATCGCGGTCAGCGAACTCGAAGACCAGAGGAGCCAGACCGGCGAAGCCCGCCTGGCCGGCCGAGGCGTTCCAGGCATTGATGGCACTGCGATCGTCGCCCGCCCGAGCCAGTACTGCGCGCGCCAACGCACCGCCCTGTGCGCGGCCATCGAAGACCTGCTCGGCGTGCCGCATGGCCTGGATGCCCAGCCATGCGCCGCTACCTTCGTCCCCGGTGAGCCAGCCCCAGGCACTGGCCACGGCACGGGAGCCGTCGCGACGCAGTGCCACGCCGATCGTTCCGGTGCCGGCCGCGAGCACGGCCCCCGGCTCGCCCGAATGCGCGCCGAGCAAGGTCGTCCAGCCATCACTGTCCAGGGCCAGCAAGGCATAGCCCGGCTGCAAGCCCAGGAACTGCGCGACGGACTCCTTTAAACTGCTGCCCGAGAGACCCAGCCCAATGGCGCAACGCGAAGGATCGAGCTCGGGCAGACCCGCCTGGACGCGCGCCTGATGCAGGGCCTGGCCGATATGACGCCAGGCCTGCTCGGCCCCCTGCCCCAGGGCCGACGGACCCGCTTCGCCCTGCCCCAGCAGCCGCCCCTCGCGATCCGCCAGGCGCACGCGAGTGCCGGTGCCGCCGCCGTCGACGCCGACCAAGAAGCGCAACTCGGACAGCGCGCTTGGCGACGCGGATTCAGGGCGAAGGACGATGGTGGATTTCATGGTAAAACTGATTTAATACCAGTTTAGTACCACGATTATCGCATCGTCAATGCAGGCCCATCCCTAAGGTCATGATTTTTTTGCGGCAGCCCTCTAGGCAAGGGGCATGATCGGGTTCGGATCGGCATAAATACCAATCTAGAACCAAGTCTTGCCGGGATCCTTCGCCGGCACCTCAGGCCACCCACTGCACAGGCCGGTCCCGCTCGGCCAGCCAGCGGCTCGCGGCGGAAAAATGCCCGCAGCCGAGAAAGGGCACCGGCGGGCGGCTGGCCGACAGCGGCGAGGGGTGGTTGGCCCGCAGGATCAGATGGCCTGTGTCGGCGCTCTCGATCAGGGGCGCCTTGGCCTGCGCGTGAGCGCCCCAGAGCATGAAGACCTTGGGCGCGGCATCGCGTGCACAGGATTCGATCAGGGCGTCGGTCAGCGCCTCCCAGCCCTTTTTTGCGTGACTCGCAGGCCGGCCGTCCTCGACGGTCAGGCAGGTGTTGAGCAGCAGGATGCCGCCGCGCGCCCAGTCGCCGAGATGGGTCGTCGCAGGGGCCGAGCCCAGGTCACGGATCATCTCCTTGAAGATGTTGCGCAGGCTGGGCGGCGTCTTCTGCCCGGCCGGGACCGAGAAGGCCAGGCCTTCGGCCTGGCCCGGGCCGTGGTAGGGGTCCTGGCCGAGGATGACGATGCGGACCTCGTCCAGCGGCGTCAGCTCCAGGGCCCGGAACGGCTCGGGCGGATAGATCGTGGCGCCAGCAGCACGGCGGTCTGCCAGAAAGGCCTCCAAGGCCTGACCTTCACAGCTCGCCCTCCAGGCGTCGACAACGGGCTGCCAGGTCACGCGAACAACTGGGCCAAGGCCAGACCCGGATCGGTCGCTCGCATGAAAGCCTCGCCGACGAGGAAGCTGTTCACGCCGGCCTCGCGCATGGCCGCCACGTCGGCCGGCGCGAGAATGCCCGATTCGGTCACCAGCAGGCGGTCCGGCGGCACGCGGGGCAGCAGCCCTAACGAGGTCTTCAAGCTGACCTCAAAGGTCTTGAGGTTGCGGTTGTTGATGCCGACGAGCGGCGTCTTGAGCTTGAGCGCACGGTCGAGTTCCTCGCCGTCGTGGACCTCGACCAGCACCGCCAGGCCCAGCGCCTGCGCGCAGGCTTCCAGGTCGGCCATCAGGGCATCGTCCAGGCAGGCGGCGATCAGCAGGATGCAGTCAGCTCCCATGGCTCTCGCCTCAAAGACCTGGTACTCATCGACCATGAAGTCTTTGCGCAGCACGGGCAGCTCACAAGCGGCGCGGGCGGCCTGCAGGTAGTCAACAGCACCCTGGAAAAACTGCCGGTCGGTCAGCACGCTGAGGCAGGCGGCACCGTGGCGCGCATAGCTCTGCGCGATCTCGGCGGGGCGGAAATCCGCGCGGATCACGCCCTTGCTGGGGCTGGCCTTCTTGATCTCGGCGATGACGGCGCTGCGGCCTGCGGCCAGCCTGGCGCGCATCGAGGCCTCGAAGCCGCGCACATCGTGCCGGGCTTCAGCCTCCTCTCGCAGGCTGTGCAGCGAGCGGTGCTTGCGCGCCGCCGCCACTTCCTCATGCTTGACCGCGACGATGCGGCTCAGGATGTCAGACATTTCGCGTGGCTTCCACAAACTGATCGAGCTTGGCGCGCGCTGCACCGCTCGTGATGGCGATGCGCGCGCGCTCGATGCCTTCAGCGATCGAGGGCGTCGCATTGGCTGCGTACAGCGTGGCACCGGCGTTGAGCAGCACGATGTCTCGCGCCGCGCCGGGCTCGTCGGCCAGGGCACCGAGCAGCATTTTGCGCGAATCCTCGGGCCCGGCGACCTTGAGGCTGCGGTTGGAGACCATGGCCAGGCCGAAGTCCTCGGGATGAATCTCGTACTCGCGCACCACGCCGTCCTTGAGCTCGCCGACAAGGGTGGCCGCGCCCAGCGAGACCTCATCCATGCCGTCCTTGCCCCAGACCACGACCGCGTGCTCTGCGCCCAGGCGCTGCAGCACGCGCACCTGGATGCCGACGAGGTCGGGGTGGAACACGCCCATCAAGATGTTGGGCGCGCCGGCTGGATTGGTCAGCGGACCGAGGATGTTGAAGATGGTGCGCACGCCGAGTTCCTTGCGCACCGGCGCAATGTTCTTCATCGCCGGATGGTGGTTGGGCGCAAACATGAACCCGATCCCGCAGCGCTGCACGCAGGCTGCCACCTGCGCGGGGCTGAGCATGATGTTGGCACCCAGGGCCTCGAGCACATCGGCGCTGCCGGTCTTGCTGGAGACGCTGCGATTGCCGTGCTTGGCGATCTGCGCGCCCGCCGCCGCGGCCACGAACATGGAGCAGGTGCTGATGTTGAAGGTGTGGGCGCCGTCACCGCCGGTGCCAACCACGTCCACGAGATTCGGCAGCTTGGGCAGCTCGACCTTGTTGGACAGTTCGCGCATCACCTGCGCGGCGGCCGCGATCTCGCCCACGGTCTCCTTCTTCACGCGCAGGCCGATCAGCAGGGCCGAGGCCATCACGGGTGACATCTCGCCGCTCATGATGCGACGCATCAGCTCCAGCATCTCGTCGTGGAAGATCTCGCGGTGCTCGATGACGCGGGTGAGTGCTTCGCTATCGGAAATGGCCATGGCGCTTACTTCTCCAGCAGGTATTCGCGGACCGCCGCGACGGCGCGATCGACGCCTTCGGCATCGACATCCAGATGCGTGACGAAGCGTAGCCGGTACAGGCCCGTGGCGAGCACGCCGCGCGACTTCAGGTGCTCCATCAGGCCAGGAGCTTTCGGGCCAACCAGATCAGCGAAGACGATGTTCGTCTGCGGCGCCTCGACGGTCAGCCCGGGCAGACCTTGCAGACCCTCGGCCAGGCGGCGAGCCAGCGCGTGGTCATCGGCAAGACGGGTCACATGGTGATCCAGCGCGTAATGCGCTGCTGCGGCCAGGATACCGGCCTGACGCATGCCGCCACCGGTCATCTTGCGCCAACGGCGTGCGGCTTCGATGAACGATTTGGAGCCCAGCAGCACGGAGCCCACCGGCGCGCCCAAGCCCTTGGAGAAGCAGACCGAGACGCTGTCGAAGTGACGCGCTATTTGCCGTGCGCCCGCATAGGGATCACCACCCGCGGCCACCGCGGCGTTGAACATGCGCGCGCCGTCCAGATGCCGCGCCAAGCCATGCTTGTTCGCCAGCTCGCAAACAGCGGCCAGATAGTCCAGCGGCAGCACCTTACCGCCGATGGTGTTTTCCAGCGTCAGCAGACGTGTGCGTGCAAAGTGCGCATCGTTGGGCTTGATGCTGGCTTCGATGTCGGCGAGCGCCAGGCTGCCATCCGGTTGGTGATTCAGCGGCTGTGGCTGAATCGAGCCGAGCACCGCAGCACCGCCGCCTTCCCAGCGGTAGGTGTGGGCGAACTGGCCGACGATGTATTCATCGCCGCGCTGGCAGTGCGTCATCAGGCCACAGAGATTGCTCTGCGTGCCGCTGGCCATGAACAGGCCCGCTTCGAAGCCGAGGCGCTCGGCCAGGGCCGATTGGAGTGCGTTGATCGAAGGATCGTCGCCGAACACGTCGTCCCCGAGCGGGGCGGCCATCATCGCGGCACGCATGGCCGCGGTCGGTTGCGTGACGGTGTCACTGCGGAGGTCAACCAATTTGCTCACGCCGCCAGCTCCAAGAAGTTCTTCAGCATGGCATGGCCGTGCTCGCTGAGGATGGACTCGGGGTGGAACTGCACGCCTTCCAGCGGCGTCCTCGTGCCAGCCAGCTCGCGGTGTCGCACGCCCATGATCTCGTCGTCGTCGCTGCGTGCGCTGATCTCCAGAACCTTGGGCATGGTCGCTTCCTCGATCACCAGAGAGTGATAGCGGATGACGCTGAAATCCTCAGGCAGCCCCGTGAACACGCCCCTACGGTCCGTGGCAATGGTGCTGGCCTTGCCGTGCATCTGTGTCCTGGCTCGCACAATGCGTCCACCCAGGGCTTGGCCGATGCTCTGGTGTCCCAAGCAGACACCAAGGATGGGGATGCGGCCCATGTGGGCCTTGATGGCATCCACGCAGACACCCGCCTCGTTGGGTGTGCAAGGACCAGGCGAGAACACGAGGTGATCGGGCTTGAGCGCGCCGATCTCCTCGACCGAGATCTCATCGTTGCGAACGACCTTGACCTGCGCGCCAAGTTCGCCGAAGTACTGCACCAGGTTGAAGGTGAAACTGTCGTAGTTGTCGATCATCAGCAGCATGTCAGAACCCTCCTTCCACGAGCTCGGCGGCACGCAGCAGCGCGCGGGCCTTGGCCTCCGTTTCCTGCCATTCAAGCTCGGGCACCGAGTCGGCTACCACGCCGGCAGCGGCCTGCACATAGAGCATGCCGTCCTTGATGATGCCGGTGCGGATGGCGATGGCCAGGTCCATGTCACCTGCAAAGCTGAGATAGCCGCAGGCGCCGCCGTAGATGCCGCGCTGCACGGGTTCGAGCTCGTCGATCAGCTCCATGGCACGGACCTTGGGCGCGCCCGTCAGCGTGCCCGCCGGGAAGGTCGCCTTGAGCACGTCGAGCTGCCCGACCTCGGGCCGCAGCACACCCTCGACGTTGGAGACGATGTGCATCACATGCGAGTAGCGCTCGACGACGAAAGCCTGCGTCACCTTGACGCTGCCGATGCGCGCGATGCGGCCAATGTCGTTGCGCGCCAGATCGATCAGCATCAGATGCTCGGCACGCTCCTTGGGGTCGGCCTGAAGCTCCGCTTCCAGCGCCAGGTCGCGCTCAAGCGTCTCGCCGCGCGGGCGTGTGCCCGCAAGTGGGCGAATCGTGACCTTGCGGGAGCCATCTCCGGCATGCTCCTCGCGCACAAGGATCTCGGGGCTGGCGCCGACGATCTGGAACTCGCCCAGGTCGTAGAAGTACATGTAAGGACTGGGGTTCAGCGTGCGCAGCGCGCGGTAGAGCGCGATTGGGTCGGCCTCGTAGGGCTTGGACAGACGCTGGCCGACTTGGACCTGCATCAGGTCGCCTGCAGCGATGTATTCCTTGGCGCGCAGCACGGCCGCCAGATAGTCCTCCTTGGCAAAGCCGCGCGCAACGGGGCGAGGTTCGGTCGTCGGGACTTCAGGTGCGGCGATGCTGCGCTTGAGGCGCTCGCCCAGCATTTGCAGGCGGCTCGCGGCGCGCGCGTACGCGCCGGCCTCGTGCGGATCGGCCCAGACGATCAGGTAGAGCCGGCCCGAGAGGTTGTCGATGATGGCCACCTCCTCGGTCAGCAGCAGCACGATGTCGGGCGTGCCAAGCCCGCCAGTCTTGCGCGTGCCTGCCAATCGGTGCTCGATGGCACGCACGGCCTCGTAACCAAAGTAGCCGGCCAGACCGCCGCAAAAGCGCGGCAGGCCTTTGGGGATGCTGGGCTTGAAGCGCTCCTGGTAGGCGGCGATGAAGTCCAGCGGATTGCCTTCGAATCGCTCGACCACGCCGCCGTCAGTCAGCACCTCGGTCAAGGTGCCCGTGGCGCGGACCACGGTGCGCGCGGGCAGGCCGATGAAGGAGTAGCGCCCGAAGCGCTCGCCGCCTACGACGGACTCGAGCAAGAAGCTGTTGCGCCGGTCTTCAGCGCAGAGCTTCAGGTAAAGCGAGAGCGGTGTCTCGAGGTCGGCGAAGGCTTCGCTGACGAGGGGGATGCGGTTAAAGCCTTGAGCGGCAAGGCTGTGGAATTCGGATTCCTTGATCACGGCTGACCCTTGGGGCTTGGTGGCGCGCAGCGCCACCGTCATGGACGGGCCCGGTCAGCGTGTCACGAGCTGGATCTCAGCAAGGAGTCTGCCGGGCATTCAGGCGAGAGCGATCCAGGCCCGCCAGGGCCAGGCTCCCCGGTCCTTGGTGGACCCTGCAATGGGCTTGCGCGTGACAAACATGCGGGGCAGTGTAGCAGCGCCGCGTCAAAGCCCCTGCGGCCGTGAATTCGGCCGCACACCATCGAGCCTTGCCGGCCTCATACTGCGCTTCCCACCTAACTTCCCGATCAGGCGTCATGCGCAGATTCCTCATTGCCGTAGTGACCACGCTGGCTGTCTTGGGCGCGCAGGCCCAGACCGAAAAGCCCGTCGAAGTGGCGGGCGTGAAGTTCGAGACCGTGGAAACCGTGGGCGGGCAGAAGCTGCAGCTCAACGGCGCGGGCATCCGCTACAAGGCCATCTTCAAGGTCTATGCCGCGGGCCTGTACCTCTCGGCCAAGACCAACACGGTCGAGGGTGTGCTGGCTGCCACCGGGCCGAAGCGCCTGCACATCGTGGCACTGCGGGACATCGACGGCAACGACCTGGGAAAGATGTTCACCAAGGGCATCGAGTCCAACGCCTCGCGCGACGAATTCATCAAGTCCATCAACGGCGTGTTGAAGATCTCCGAGATGTTCGCCACCCGCAAGGAACTCAAGAAGGGCGAGAGCTTCACGGTGGACTTCATTCCCGGCACGGGCACATTTGTGTCGGTCAACGGCACGGTGCAAGGCGACCCGATCAAGGAGCCTGAGTTCTACGGCGCCTTCCTGCACATCTGGCTGGGCAAGAACCCACCGGACGCCCAACTCAAGGACAAGCTGGCGGGCATCAGCCCTCAGCGCAGCAACAACTGATCGAGCCGGTCGAGGTGCTGCATCGCCGGCACCTCGTCGATGGGCTCCCCGTGGTTGTAGCCGTAGCGCATCAGCACGACAGGGCAGCCCGCGGCACGCGCGGCCTTCGCGTCGTTGCTGGAGTCGCCGATCATCCAAGTCTCAGCGGGCTGCACGCCAAGCGCCTCGCAGGTCCTGATCAGTGGCAACGGGTCGGGTTTCGTGCGCTCGAAGGCATCGCCGCCGAAGACTTGCGCGAAGTAGCCTGACAGGCCCTTGCGCGCCAGCAGCTCGCGGGCGAAAGCGCCGGGCTTGTTGGTCAGGCAGGCCAGCGGTTTACCCGTGGCCCTGAGGGCCTCCAGCCCTTCGGTAACTCCCGGGAACAGCGCCGAATGCTCGCCATTGAGTGCCGCATAGTGGCGTTGATAGAGCGACCACGCCTCCTCGTATTGCTCCTTCTCACCGCCAGCTTCTGCCAAGACCGAACGGATCAGATGCTCGCTGCCCCGGCCAATGGTGCGCTCGACGAACGCGCGCGACACCGCCGGCAAGCGCATCTCCGCAAGCACGAGTTCCAGCGCAGCGACGAAATCACCGAGGGTGTCCACCAGGGTGCCGTCGAGGTCGAGGATGAAGGCCCGAGGCGGGAGTTGGTGCGACTTAATAGAGTTCACAAGTTGGAAATAGAGTTCGCAAAATTCGCTTCACGCCGCGACGCCCCTGAATAATAGAGTTCACAAAATCGAGCTTGCGTGTTCGCGGGCGCCAATCCCGGACCTAGACCCGGTGAAATCGTCGCCGAAGTAGGCGAGCAGCAGTCCTTTGGGCCAGTCCAAAGTCCTCTTGCCCGCAATGGTGCGGATGCTGGCCGGCGTCGACCGCCATGTTGGTCGGCGCAGACAAAGGATGGTGACGTCCGCGGTCGGTTGCTTCGGCTTTGCAGCGTCCTCGGTCCGTCGACGCCGACTGCCAGGCTCACTGTGTCGGCTGCTTCGCGGTCGTTCGGGGGAAGGCGGCCTCGCCGTCGCGATGGTCCAATTTCATCAGCGAAGCTGCCCTTGGCGTCGTGGGGCTGGCCGGCAGCGACCTGAACGGCAGCTACGCGGCACCGCGAACTTCCGGACCCGACCCGGTGCCGACATTCGTTGTGCCGAATTGGGCGCCGAACAGCTGTCGTTCGGCCTGTCGGACAGGTAACGTCGTGGAGCAGTTCCTCGCTGACCCGCTCTGCACGGAAGCTATTTGGCGGAAATAATCTCGTCCGTCTTCGAATCCCGAGCGACCCAATGGCAAGGGTTGCCATCCTTGTCCGAAGAATAGTCGCCATCGGAGTCGCGCCCAGTTGTGACCGTAAATTTGGCGGTTTGCCCGGGCTCCAGAGTCCAATTATGAAGTCGGCCCAACCACTGCAGGTTTCCGTTAACGCCAAAGCGGGTCGCCACATCGAGACTTGTGATCTGGAAATCCGACTCGGTTCGACTGTCAACACGCACGTGAATCGCCTTTTTGAAAGTCAGCGCGCGGTCGACAAAATCCGGCAGCAGCGCCACGTTGTCTCCATTTGCACACATCCGAACTGAGGGATACACAATCCCCTCAAATTTATCCGCCTGGGGATGGTTTACTACGGCGCCCATATGCAGTTCCCCGATTGCGACGGTAAGCTTGTATTTGTCTGTCTGGTCGGGTGCGACGCGTTCCATAAAGAACTTGCTCAGAGCTCCCAAAATCTCTCCGTTTTTGGTTTTTTCAACCATACCAGCAAGAAGGGACTCTTGCGTTTTCGGCGCGGTGACTTGTGCCGATCTACCGGACCCCTTTGATTCTGCTTCAGTCCACACCGGAAGCTGTCTCTTTGCGCCGAGCGTTCTGAACACATCGTCGGTGTAACCAATGCTATTCACGAGCAACGGCGCTGTCGTTTGCCAGATCGAAAGAATAATCTCATCATGGGCTTGCAGGTCTTGAAGTTCGAAAAATAGAGCTTCTTTCCCTGCAGAACAATACATGAGCGCATTGCCTGACCGATTTAGCCGATTGAGGCAGGCACCTTCCTTAGGCGGGTAAACGATATCTTGCCTGCGAATTCCATTGGCCTTGTTAAAAGTTGTGGTGATCTTGCGAGCACGGTAGAAGAAATTCCCGCTATCAATGATTGGAGCCCTTAACTGCAAACCAACAAGGAGCGGCTGCAGTAGCTCCTTTATTTCGTCGATCGTCAACGCATTCAGCTGAGTGGCGATCTCATCGAAAACCGCCATATTGGGCACGACTTCCTTAGCCGATGTGGAGTGCGATGAATTGTTCACAATCTCGACATTCCAGAAATTACGGCTTTAGGGAGGGAATAAATCGAGAACCCTGCCGAGGGCCCTCGCCTGACCGCACGATGTCGGCTATCCCGTTCGATCTGACCGACCGCTCCTGGCCGATTCGAGCCGACGCATCGGTTTGTCGGCGTCGCGGTTACACAAGTCGTGCGTCAAGATTGAAGTCCCGACGAACGTCTGGATGATGCAAAACACCGAGTAAAAATCCAAAGACTGGAAGCATCATTGCTAGGAGCAGTGCATCCTGTAGCGCTGAATACCATATGAAGTGGCCAGTAGCTTGGAAGATTTCGAGGACATCCTGAAAGGCCATGAAAATCAGCAGCGCGATTGAAATCCAAGAAATAGCACGGTAGCAAATCAGTGCCCAACGCCGCCCGGCCCATGCTCCGACAGAAATCCCGACTGACATCAGAGCAACAAATGCGCAGGTAAGTTCAAGCACGCGCATTGGGCTCGGTAGTTGTACGCCCGGAAGAAAGGCCATTCCAACCGACCACGCAACGCCGCCTGTGCCGAACAGGAGGGATAAAAGTTTGTTCCATCGCATGGCCGTCGTCCTTCTTGATTCTTGAATATTTCAGGCCGAACTCAAGCCTCGTCGCTGCAATGCGGTCCCTCACCGTCGACCGCTTGTGGCCGCTCGTTAACGTTCAGCTGCGCTTAGTTGATCTTGAATCTGGCTGCCTAACCCTCGTCATGTTCCCAGGGATTTATCAGCAACACTCCGGTCCCTTCGAAATCACCAACGTTGCGCGTCACGACGGTCATTCCGTGGATGATCGCTGTCGCCGCGATCAGGGCGTCCCGTTCCGCACGCCGATTTGGAACGTGGAGCTGGGCGCATTGAAGCGCCACTGCCGTATCAACCGGCAGGACTCGTCCATCGAATGCCGGCAAGACGTGACTTTGCATCCAGCTTCTCAAGATCGAAGCTTGCGGCTGATCGCGACGCTCAAGCGAAAGAATGCCGAGCTCAAGTTCAAGAATAGTGACCGCAGAGATGTACAGTGTCCCGGTCGCAACATTGTTGGCCCAAGCAAGTACGTTCGAGTTAGCCCGACCCGCTTTGCGCAATTCCGAGACGACGTTGGTATCCAGTACGTACATCAGCTGAGATCTACTGCGCGATAGAGCTCACTCGCGCGGGGCGGATCGAATTCGACGCTCTCGGCCCCCGGCATCGCCAGCAAGTTCGCGATGCTGGTTGTTGGACCGGACAACTCCTGATAACGCTCGATCGTCAGCAGCACGTGCGCCGGGCGCCCCCGATCCGTAATGAAGACAGGCCCCTGCGCGGCCGCCTTCTTCGCACGAGCCGTGTCCTGATTGAACTCCCGGCTGGAAAGAGTAGTGATGCCCATAAGCACTCCTTGCAATGTAGCAACTTTACTACATTGCTGCAGAGGATGCAATCGCACGCCTCATCAGGCGGACTTACCGATGCAGCTGAGACGCGGAAGAGCTGCCCTTTGCGATCATATTTGGCCCCTTTTGGCGGGAAATTAGAACCGCATCGCGGTCCGACAGCACGTGAAAAATCCCGTACTCCATTCCAGGTGGCCACTTCATGTCGAGCGGAGTTAATGCTGATCGCCATTGGGTCCCAAAAGCAAGCCCATGAGAAGAAGTCACTCGTGCGTGACCGCCGCTGGCCGGGACCATGGGTATCCACTCTGCATATGGAAGCAGACCTTCCGCGTCGCCAAGCACAGCCCGCAGCCCGCAGGCCGGATGGACGCCGTTGCCGACACGATCCTTGCGTCAAGCTCCGCGTTTTGAAGCCAACCAATTGAGCAGTAGAAATGTCGGCACGAAGTACGGAAAGATGCCGTACAGCGTGTCGCTGACGGAGTGAGAGTGCCGATCGACCGCGATGAACACCTGGATGCAGAAGATCGCCGCGCATGCGACGGCCAGGTAGCCTTGCCATGCAATTGGTCGAAACAGCCAGCCCACGGGCTTGAACCAAGCGTTCGTCATAGCGCGCCTCACGATTGCGACAGCCTGTATCGCTTCAATCGTAGCGCAGGGATGCCTCACGTACTTTCAGCGGCGGCGAAAGCGCGAAGACAGAGCCCCCTCACCTGTCGATCACGCGCCGCGCGAATTGCTCCAGGTAGTCGAGCAAGCGGTTCGCAGCGACGACCGCTGCCGCTTCATCGCCACCCGCAATGGCGTGCGCGAGTGCCATGTGAGCGCGTGCTCCCTCCTGGATGTCGCCCTCGTGCTGGTAGGCGTACCAGAAGCGCCGGCATTGAACGACCAGCGGCACGACGGCCTTCACGGCCGAGCGGTTCTGGCTGGCCGCGTGCACGACGTTGTCCAGCTCCTGGTCGGCCTTCATGTAGTCGTCCAGGTGCTCATGCGCCGCTGCGGCAACCATCGTCTCGGCGCATCGAAGAATCTCCCTGCGCTGAGCGCTGGTGGCCCGCCGCGTTGCCGCACACGCGAGCAACGCCTCTAGGGCGCGTCGCGTCTGGAGCAGGTCGAGGTAGTCAGCCAGATTGATGTTCGAGACCAGCAGGCCGCGCCGGGGCTGCTGGTCGATGAGACCGATCGAGATCATGCGCAGCAGCGCCTCGCGCACGGGCGTGCGGCCGAGGCCGGTGCTCTCCGCGATCTCACCTTCGACCACCAGGGTTCCGGGTGCCAGCTGCAAGGTGGAGATCATGGCCTCGATGGCGTCGTAGGCGATGTCGGCGGTCCGCCGCTTCGCCTTTCTCTTCATCTGCGCGCCCGCAACAAGGGGCGCTGCCGCGGACCGTGCCGTCGGTCGAGCTATTTTGTCTGAGGCTGAGGATGTCATGCTCGAGTATCGATGAGTCGAGGGGTCGTCACGAGCCGTGGCGCGCACTGCGGCCAGCCCTGCAGGACCTCCAGTGCCGCGCCGCAGACCCGGCACTGACAGGCACCCATCGCGCAACGGGTCAGCGGCTTGGCCTCGTCGCAGCTGGTGCAGGCTTGCACGGCGCCCAGCAGGACGTCTTCGCAGCGCCGCACCAGCGTGGCTGCTGCGCCCACGATGCCGGCCCCCACCCCGATGATGTCCGTGTCCATTGCGATGGATCAGGGCCGGATGCCCCAGGCAAAGGGATCGGCTGGATCGATCAGAAGGTTTCCCTCGGCGCTGATGTGGGCACGCCCGCGCAAGTTAGGGATCACGCGGCCTTGGTCGTCCAGTTGGTAGCTCGCCTCGAAGACGCTGCCGATGATGCTGGCCTGCCGCCACAGCTGACCGGGCTTGAGCTTGCCGTCGGCCGCTAGGCAGGCGAGCTTAGCGCTGGTGCCGGTACCGCAAGGGGAACGGTCGTAGGCGAGCCCGGGGCACAGCACGAAGTTGCGGCTGTCCGCGCCCTGGTCGTCGTCGGCGAAGAGTTCGATGTGATCGATCTCGGCTCCCTGCGCACCGGTAATGCCCTGGGCCGCCAGCGCAGACTTCAATTCACAGGCATAGACCGTCAGCGCCGCGATGTTGTCGCTCTCCAATCGTTGGCCATGTGCTTCCACGAGGAAGAACCAGTTCCCGCCCCAAGCCACGTCGCCGTGCACCGTGCCGTGGCCCGGCACGTCGACGGAGACATGATGTTGATGACGGTAGGCGGGCACGTTTCGCACGCTGACCGAGCCGTCGTCGTGCAGGGTCGCGGTGATCTGGCCGACCGGGGTGTCGATGCGATGCTCGCCGACAGAGATCCGCCCCATGTGCGCGAGGGTGGCAACGAGGCCAATGGTGCCGTGGCCGCACATGCCCAGGTAGCGGGCGTTGTTGAAGAAGATCACACCGGCAACGGCGTCGTCCGAGGCGGGCTCGCACAGCAGGGCACCGACGATGACGTCGCTGCCGCGCGGCTCGAGGACGACGGCGGCGCGCCAGTCGTCGTGATCTCGGGCCAGGCACTGCAGGCGCTGCGCCATACTGCCCTTGCCGAGCGAGGGGAAGCCGTCGACCACCAGGCGCGTGGGCTCGCCGCCGGTGTGGCTGTCGATGATCGAGATGCGCTTCATGGAGTCCGGACTATCGCACCGACTGGTATTCAGCCGGGCGGGTCTCCAGCGCATGCCGCACGATGCGCTCGACGTGCTCGCGCTCGGCCCCGGCCAAGGGCAGGCGCGGGCGCCGGACATGCTCGGTCCCGACACCCACCAGCGCATCGATCAGCTTGAGGTTCTGCACCAGCTTGATCGAGACGTCGAGGTGGAGCATCGGCGTCATCCAGCGGTAGAGCCTGAGCGCTTCGTCGAACCGACCCGCCTTCATCAGCTCGTAAAGCGCGACCGTCTCGCGCGGGAAAGCGCAGCCGACGCCGGCCAGCAGACCATCACAGCCGAGCGCCAGGGCTTCGAAGGCGAGATCGTCAACGCCAATGAAGAGCTGGTAGCGATCGCCCAAGGCGTTGCGCAGGTCCGTGATGCGGCGGATGTTGTCCGTGCTCTCCTTGATCGCTGCGATCCAGCGGCAATCGGCGAGTTCCTGCATATGCTCGGGCCTGAGGTCCACCCGGTAGGCAACGGGGTTGTTGTAGACCATCACCGGCTTCTGCGCGGCTTCGGCCATGCTGCGCACATTGAGCATGGCCTCGCGTGCGTCGGCCACGTAAATGACTGAGGGCATGAGCATGAAGCCCGACACGCCCAGCTTGTTGGCGCCGTCGATGTAGCGCAGGGCCTCGCGCGTGCGGGTCTCGGACACATTCGCCAACACGGGGATGCGCCCGTCGGCGGCCTCGAGCGCGATCCGGGCGACATGCAGCTTTTCCTCGAGTGACAGGGTGCTCGCTTCGCCCAGCGAACCGCAGGTCACGAGTCCGTGAATGCCGTTGCGGATCTGGAAGTCGATGTGCCGGGCCGTGCCCTCTGCATCGATGCTCTCGTCGGCGTTGAACTTGGTCGTGACGGCGGGGAAGACGCCTTGCCAGCGCGGGATGGTCATAGGGCACTCCTGGAGTCGACGCAAAGATAATAATAATATCCTATAAATATATTTACAAGATACTAAGACATCGGCCTGTGGCATAGCCAAGGGTGGGCTGGCATCGCATAGGCTTGCGCCTTCTTCGGGAGACTCCATGCGCTTCATCGCCACCCTGTTCCTTCTCGTGAGCCTGGCCGCACAAGCCGCCGACAAGCCCTCCACGGCCGCGCCGAACGTGACGGTTCTCGCCGAAAAGCTCGCCATCCCCGGCCTGAACCGGGAGCGCACGATCCGCCTCTACCTGCCGCCGTCCTACGACAAGTCACCGGCCAAGCGCTACCCCGTGCTCTACATGCACGATGCCCAGAACCTCTTCGACGCAGCCACCAGCTTCGCCGGCGAGTGGGGTGTGGACGAATCGCTCAACGAGCTCGCGGCCAAGGAGGGGTTGGAGATCATCGTCGTGGGCATTGACAACGGCGACGAGCACCGCCTGCCCGAGCTGACGCTGTACGACTCGGGCCCCGTGCCCAGGGCTGAGGGCGAGGCCTACCTGCGCTTCGTCGCCGAGACCGTGAAGCCCTTCATCGACAGCCGCTATCGCACGCTGGCCGATCGCGCCCACACCGGCATGATGGGCAGCTCCTTGGGCGGGCTGATCACGCACGGCGCGCTGCTGCGCTACCCGCAGCTCTTCGGCCGCGTGGGCATCTTCTCGCCGTCCTACTGGGTCAATATGCGTCTGTACGACGAAGCGGGCCTGCAGCCACTGCCATCCGACACCCGCGTCTACCTCTACGTCGGCGGCGGAGAGGGCGGCACGGAGGTCGACGACACGGTGCGCATGAGCGGCAATCTCGTGCATCGCAACCCCGGCGCGCCGATCGAGCTGCGCATCGCGCCGACGGCCCAACACAACGAGACCGCCTGGCGCGCCGAGTTCCCGCGCGCCGTGAAGTGGCTGTTTCAAGACGCGCGATAACGAAATTCACGCATCCGGACCTCGCCCTTCCCGGCGCTAAAGAGCGCGATCTTCAGGCTGACAAAGGCCGCAGGCATCGCCGATGCTCGCGCGCCGCCGGGGCCGGGCTTGCCGCCCTTGGCGCGCAGCCACCGGAGGTCCACTCGACGAACTCCTGCAGCGTCTGGCTGCCGAGCGTGCGAACCGAGCGTGCGAAAGCCGTTCTTGTCGCGGTGACTGATCATCGAACAATCGCCAGCCCGCCTTGAATGCGCTGCGGCGCGAGATCGTTCCCATACGTTTCCGCCTCCTCGTTTTGCGCGCGTGCTGCCTACACTCGGGGCATGAGCATTCTTTGCATCGGCGGCGCCAACATCGACCGCAAGCTGCGCCTGCTGCAGGCAGCGCATCCCGGCTCGAGCAACCCGGCCTTCCTGAGCGAATGCCCGGGCGGTGTGGCCCGCAATGTGGCGAGCAATCTGCTGGCCCTGGGCCTCCCGGTCCGACTGCTGACGGCCGTGGGCGACGATGACGACGGCCGGGCCCTGCTCGAGCCCTTCGACAGCCAGGGTAGCGTGATCGCCCGCGGCGTCAGCGACAGCTACACCGCCGTGCTCGACACAGAAGGCCGCCTCGTGATCGGCCTGGCCGCGATGCCGCTCGTGGACGAACTGCGGCCCGAGAAGCTGCCCACCGACTTGCCCGCGTTGACCGTCTTCGACCTCAACCTGCCCGCGGCCAGTGTCGAGGCCCTGCTGGCGCGCGCCGGACGCAGCCGCTTGCTGGCCGTGGCCGTTTCCGAGCCCAAGATGAACCGGCTGCCGCTGGATCTACGTGGCCTGCATGCGCTACTGCTGAACGAGGGAGAGCTGGCGCAGACGCCGGGGCTCGCCGATCTCCATGCGCGCGGCGTGGCGCGCATCGCCGTGACCCTTGGGTTGCGCGGCGTGATGATCAGCGAGGCTGGCTCTGCCCCCATCACCTTGTCTGCACCCCGCGTCACGGTGATCGACGTCACCGGCGCTGGTGATGCCTTCGCGGCCGGCGTCTGCGCCGGCCTTCGGGAGAACGAGGACTGGGAGGCCTGCTGCCGACGCGGCCTCGCCCTGGCCAGCGCCGTCCTTCAAAGCACTGCGAGCACCCTATGAAAGACCTGATCGCCTATTCGCCCGAAGTCGACGCCGCACGTGTCGAGGGCCGCGCCATCGTCGCGCTCGAATCGACCATCATCTCCCACGGCATGCCCTGGCCTCAGAACGTGCAGACGGCGCGCGAGGTCGAGGCCATCGTGCGCGCCGAGGGCGCCGTACCGGCCACCATTGCCGTGATCGACGGCAAGATCCGCGTCGGTCTCTCCACCGAGGAGCTCGACCTGCTCGGCAAGTCGCCCGATGCGATGAAGCTCTCGCGCCGCGACCTGGCCTACGGCGTCTCCAGCGGCAAGGTCGGCGCCACGACCGTCGCGGCTACCATGATCTGCGCCCGCCTTGCCGGCATCGAGGTCTTCGTGACCGGCGGCATCGGCGGCGTACACCGCGGCGCCCCCGAGTCCTTCGACATCTCGGCCGATCTGCAGGAGCTGGCGCAAACCCCCGTCGCCGTGGTGTGCGCCGGCGCCAAGAGCATCCTCGACATCGGCCTCACGCTCGAATACTTGGAGACCCAGGGTGTGCCCGTGGTCGCCGTGGGCCAGGAGAACTTCGCGGCCTTCTACACGCCGGACAGCGGCTTCAAGGCGGATTTCCGCATCGACGATCCGGTGGACATCTCGCGCTTCATCCGCACGAAATGGAAGCTGGGCCTGGCGGGCGGCATCGTCATCAGCAACCCGGTGCCCGCGGCAGACGCTATGCCGCGCGAACGCATCGAGGCGATCACGCAGCAGGCCCTGGAGGACTGTGTTCAACAAGGCATCAGCGGCAAGGCGGTGACGCCCTTCCTGCTGGCGCGCATCAAGGCGCTGACGGGCGGCGCGAGCTTGGCAACGAACATCGCCCTGGTGAAGAACAACGCGCGCGTCGGTGCGCGGCTGGCCCTGGCCATGGCCGCGAAGACAGGGCCGGCCTAAGGTGCGGTCAGGGACTGCTCGAAGCGCACCCGCAACTGCCAGTCGTTCTCTGCACGCACCCACACGTCGACGACGGATCGCGTGCGACCGTCCGCATCGCGCAGCATGAAATAGGCAATGGCCTCAGCACCCACTTCATAGACGGACAGCTCGCTCATCATGGCTGGCTCAGGGTGCGGCATGCGTGCGCGGCTGGCCGCCATCCAGGCCTCGCGGGCCAGCGTCTCCTGGTGCGGGCGCCGAAGCTCGAAGAAGGGCGAGAGCAGGCGGTCGAGCACCGCCGCATCGCCGCCCGCATCGGCACGGGCGAGCTGCTGCTCGAGGCCGCCGATGACCTTCATGTACAGCGTGAGCACCGGCGTACCCAGGCCGCGCCCATCAGGTGCGACCGTCTGGGCCAGGGCCGGTGCCGGCAAGCTCAAGCAGGCCAGCAGGAACAACAAAGTGGCCCGCATCGATCGCTCCCGTCAGTAGCTCAGCGTGCAATAGCCGCCGCTGGCGTTGACCCAGTTCTGCTGCAGCAGCCAGTTTTTTCCGCCAAACGTGTTGTTGGCCGTGGCGCCGTTTGAGGTCTTGAAGGTCGTGCCGAAGGTCCACGCGCACTTGTCCGCGTTCTCCTGGCCGCGCCGGTCGTACCAGGCATTGAGATCGGGGTCGGTAGAGGCCTCCGAAAGCTCGTGATAGATGACGCTGGCCATGCCATCGATGCCACCATCGCCGTTGGGCGAGGGGTTGTTCACGCCACAGCCCGAGGGCGCGATCGTCGTTGCGTTGCCGACGAAGGCGTACTTGATGTCGGCCCCGCCGATGGTGCCGTGGGTATGCCAGCCGCAGTACTGGGAGCCGAAGCCCGAGGTCTCGGCCACGTCGGGTGCCGTCAGCACGAAGTAAACGCCATTGGTGTCACTGGGCAGCGCACCGGCCTGGATCTGGTTGGCCACGATGGTCTGGATATTGGCGTCGCTCAGCGACTTGCCCAGCGAATAGTTGTCGTTCGCCTGGCCCTTCAGCGTGACGGCATTGACCACGCGGCGCTTAGAGCCGTCGTAGTAGCTCGTGTTGATGTTGAAGATCGGCGTGCCGCCCAGGCCCATCATCAGCGAGGTCAGGAGGGCCTGCTGATTCGACGTCCAGCTCCCGTAGAAGATGTAGTAGACGTTGACACCGCTCACACTGGTTATCAGCGGGCCGCCGTGATAGCTGATGCCATTGGCGCCGCCGCCGCCCGACTTGGTCAGACCGTTGTGGACAGCTTCAGTGGCCGCGGCGTCGAGTTCGCCAACGCCCTTGCCAGTCGGCTTGTAGACATCATCGTCAGACGTCTTGACGCTGCCGGCATGCGCGGCGCTCATGAGGCCGGCGCAGGTGAGGGCAAGAAGCATGCGGGTCTGGGACTTCATGTCGACCTCCTTGTGTCTGCTGGAATCAGGCGTTGCCGCGGATCGCGCGGTCACCCATTTCACGCCTTCTGCTGACGAGGAACCATGGGGTTACCGAGCAATCGTCGCACGGCACCGACGGGTTTCCAAGACCTTGAAACAAGTCCGTCGGCAAGCTTTCGGGCGCACCGACGATGGCAACGCTTTCATGGGCCAGCGAGCACCTGCGCCACCGCGTCGTCCACGCTCCAGGCCGCGTAGCACTCGGGCGGCAGGCGCGGCGCCGCCACCCGGCGCAGGAGCTCGCGCACCGGATCCTTTACGCGCGCCAGGCACAAAGGCACCGGGCAATTCGCCGAGAACTCTGCCAGGGCCTCGATGCTGCCTGCGTCCAAGGTCGACGATTCCTCAAGGCTGAGCACCAGGTGCCGCACGCCGGGCTCGGCGCGCAGGCGCTGCGTGAGCGCTGAGAAGATGGGGTCGGCATTGCCGAAGAACAGCGGCGTCGCCGGCCTCGCGATCAATACGCCCGGTGGCGCGACGGCTTCGGGGTGGCGCTCGAGATCCACGAAATCGTGCCCCTGCCCGAGACGGCCCAGCCACTCGACCCGCGGCGTCGCCATTCCGCGCAGCAGCAGCAGCAGGCTCAATCCAACCGCGGCCAGCAGACCGTCGAGCACGCCCAGCAGCAGCACACCGAAGAAGGCGGTCAACGCCACCGAGCGATCGCGCTGCCAAGCGAAATACGGCCGCAAGGCCCTGGGATCCAACGCGTGCCCGACGGCGTGGATGACGATGGCGGCCAGCACTGGCTCGGGCGTGTGGGCGATCCAGGGCAGAAGGGCCAGCACCGCCGTCAGCACGACCGCGGCCGCGCACAGGCCCGCTGCACGGCTCTGGGCCCCGGCTGCCTCGTTGGCCGCGCTGGCCGAGAAGCCCGCACCCACGGGCATGCCTTGCATGAGGGCGGACAGCCCGTTGGCAAGGCCCAGGGCGAGTAGGTCACGGTTGGCGTCCACAGAGTCGCCATGACGCAGCGCCAGGCTGCGGATCGAGCCGTAGGACTCAACATAGAGGATCAGCGCCAGCGCCGCGGCCAGTTCGCCCAAGCGCGGCCAGGCGCTCCAAGGCACGTCCGGCCATTGCGGCCAGGCCAGGTCCAGGGCGAAGGCCCCGACGGGATGAATGCCCCATCGCGCACTCCAACCGAGGACGTCGATCGCGATGCCGGCAGCAATCACGAGCAGGGCCGCGGGAATGAAGGGGAATCGGCGCAGCAGGCGCAGGACGATCAGGCTTGCCGCCGCCAACCCAAGCCCGGCCAAGTTCCATTGCGGAGCGGCCTTCGCCAGCCCGGACACCACGGCGAAGAAGCCGCCGGGAGCCGGAACGCCCAGCACGATGGGCAACTGCTTGACGACGATGGTCAGGGCCAGGCCGAGCGCAAAGCCGCGCAGTGCGGGCTTGGAAATCAGGTTGGACACGGCTCCGGCCTTCATCAGGGCCGCGACGACAAAGAAGACGCCGGCCATCAACACCAGGCCGAGCCCCAGGGCGCGCGGCCCGGCCAGGCCGGCTGCCGAATGCGTGGCCGCAAACAGAACAGCCGCCGAGGAAGAAGTAGCCGAGACGATGGCGAAGCGGCTGCTGCCCGCGAGCGCATAGACGAGCAGCCCACACAGCAGGGCGATCACGCCGGCCTGCGGCGGCAATCCGGCGATGCCCGAGTAGGCGACGGCCTCGGGCAGAAGCAGCCCCGCGATCGACAGACCGGCGATCGCATCGGCCCGGGTCATTGGGCCCCGTGCCATCCGGGCAGATAGCGCGCGACCTGGTCGCGCGCCAGCTCGACCGCGCGCGCCAGCGCCGCCGCAGCCATCGGCTCGCCGACGCCGACCAAGCTCTTGACCGGGATGCGGGCGCGGAAGAAGTCGGCCCACAAGAATTCCGTGAAGGGCTCGGTGTCCTTGGCAAATCCGCCGGCCTCGCGCACGAAGCCGGCCAGGCTGCGATAAGGATCGTCGCGCAGGGCGCTGAGCTTCTCCGGTATGCGATCGCAGTCACGGCGCCGGCCGCGCTCGTCGAAAGGATGGGCCCAGCGGTGGAACTCCATGACGCGCCAGAAGGTGTCGCCCGCCAGCTCGGAGAGGTCGGCCAGCTGCAACACCCAGACCCGCTCCACCGCTTCCTCGTGCAAGGCCCGGCCCAGGTGGTGGTGGTCGACGATGAAATGCAGATCGCCGGGGCCGCGCACGGCCGGAAACCAGTGGCTCTCGAGCAAATTGCGCCGCGCCTTGGGCTTGAGCCCGGCCCAGCGCTCGCGCTTGAGCCGCACCTCGGCCATGCCGACGGTCAGCTGCGTGGGCCGCAGCTTGCTGAGCGGCACACGAAGCAGATGCTGTGCGGGACGCGTCATGATGGGATCACCCCTGTTCGATGCGTTTTGCGAGATGGGCCAGCGCCTCCTCGACCTGGTCGACCAGCACCAGGCACAGGTCGCCCGGCTGCAAGCGGTCGAGCGCTGCGTCGATGGCAACAAACTCGCCATGGATCTCGTCGACGCGCCGGGTCCGCGTCGCGCCCTCCAGGCCCTGGCGCAGCAGCGCCAGCACCTCGCCGTCCTCGCGACCGCGCTGGCAGGCGTCCTGGAATAGCACGACCTCGTCGAAGGCCTTGCCCAAGATCTGCGTCTGCACGCGGATGTCCTCGTCGCGGCGATCACCGGCGCCACTGATGACGACTGAGCGTGTCTTGGCCGGCAGGGCTTCGACGGCCGCGACGAGCGCGTGCATGGCATCGCCGTTGTGGCCGTAGTCGGCAATCACGGTGGCACCGCGGAAGTCCATCACGTTGAAGCGGCCCGGCGCGTTGTCGGCATCGTTGGCAAAGCTGCCGACGCCGCGGCGAATCGTGTCCCAGTCCAGGCCCACGCCCCAGGCCGCGGCCACGGAGGCCATGGCGTTCTCGACCTGGAAGCCGATGGCGCCGCCGCGCGTGATGGGAATGTCGCGCAGCGGGATCGTCTCGCGCCAGGACCCTTGCGCAGCCACGAGCTGATCTCCGTCCACGTAGACGCAGCGCTTGCCTTGCGAGCGGTGCGCCGCCATCAGGGGGTGGTGGCGGTCCGCGGCGAAGAAGATGACCTGGCCGGGGCAGGTGGCAGCCATCTTGGCCACGACCGGATCGGCGGCGTTGAGCACGGCATAGCCGTTCGGCGCCACGTTCTGGACGATCACGCGCTTGACCAGGGCCAGATCTTCCACGGTATGCAGGAAGTTCATGCCGAGGTGGTCGCCGGCGCCGAGGTTGGTGACCACGGCCACCTGGCAGCGGTCGAATCCCAGGCCCTCGCGCAAAACGCCGCCGCGCGCGGTTTCGAACACGGCCGCCTCTACGTCGGGATGCATCAGCACATTGCGGGCGCTCTTGGGGCCGGAGCAGTCGCCGCTGTCGATCTGGCGGCCGTCCACGTAGACGCCGTCCGTGTTGGTCATGCCGACCTTGAGCCCGCACGTGGCGAAAAGGTGGGCGATCAAGCGCGTCGTGGTGGTCTTGCCGTTTGTGCCGGTGACGGCGACGACGGGGATGCGGCCGTCCTCACCCTTGGCGCCCGTGCCGTACAGGTGCGAGATGATGGCCTCGCCCACGTTGCGGCCCTTGCCGAAGCTCGGCGAGAGGTGCATGCGCAGGCCCGGTGCGGCGTTGACTTCGACCACGCCGCCGTTCACCTCCTCCAGCGGGCGCAGCACGCTCTCGGCCACCACGTCCACGCCGCAGACATGCAGGCCCACGACCTGGGCCGCCGCGATGGCCCGGGCCGCGACCTCGGGATGCACGTCGTCGGTCACGTCGGTGGCAGTGCCGCCGGTGGAGAGGTTGGCGTTGTTGCGCAGGACGACGCGGCGGCCCTTCTCTGGCACGGACTCAGGCGTCAGACCCTGCAGTTCCAGGCGCTGGACGGCGATGTCGTCGAAGCGGATTTTGGTCAGCGAGGTGGCGTGGCCGTCGCCGCGGCGCGGATCGGAGTTGACCTTGTCCACGAGCTGCTTGACAGTCAGCTGGCCGTCGCCAATCACATGGGGCGGATCGCGGCGCGCGGCGGCCACGAGCTTGTCGCCGACCACGAGCAGGCGATAGTCGGCGCCGGGCAGGAATTTCTCGACCATGACCTGGCCAATTTCGTCGGCGGACTTGTAGGCCACCTCCAGGTGCTCGCGCGTGGCCACGTTCACGGTCACGCCCTTGCCCTGGTTGCCGTCCTGCGGCTTCACGACCACGGGCAGGCCCACTTCGAGCGCGGCCGCCCAGGCATCGTCGGGGGACTCGACCGGGCGGCCGACGGGCACGGGCACGCCGGCCGATTGCAGCAAGCGCTTGGAGAGATCCTTGTCCTGCGCGATGGACTCGCTGACGGCGCTGGTGGCGTCCACCTCAGCCGCCCAGATGCGGCGCTGCTTGGCGCCCCAGCCGAACTGCACGAGGCTGCCCTGGGTCAGGCGGCGATAGGGCACGCCACGGGCCACGGCCGCGTCGACGATGGAGCCGGTCGAGGGGCCTAGGCGCACGTCCTCGTCTTGCTCGCGCAAGGCCTTGATCGTGGCCTCGGCATCGAAGCTGCCACCCGTAAGCGCGGCAGCGAGCAGCTGGCAGGCGGCGTCGAAGGCCATGCGGCCCACGTCTTCCTCGCTGTACTCGACGATGACCTGGTAGGTGCCGGCCTCGCCGGTGTCGTGCGTCTGCGAGAAGGTCACGGGGCAGCCGGCCTGGGCCTGCAGGGCCAGCGCGGCCTGCTCCAACACATGGGCCAGGGTGATGGACATGCGCTGGCCGGGCTCCTGGCGCGAGGCCGAGTTCAGCGGGCCGATGCCGGGAAAGAGTTCACGCAGTCGCGGCTCGAAGGCCGGCATGTCGGCAATCGACTGCTCTTCAGGGCTGCAATGGACGACGGCCTCAATGGCCGTGTGGCGGCTCCACATGTTTGGGCCGCGCAGCGCGCGTGTGCGGGAGACTTCCATGGTCAGCTCTTGAACTCGGGAACAAAGGTGTCGAGGCCGGCCGAAATCAGCTCGGCCGGAATATTCATGGCCCAGGCGGAGGCCACGGCAGCCAGAGCCGTGAGTGCATCGCACTCCAGGCCGGCGGCGGCGAAGCGGCGCTGCAAGGAGTCCACGTTGGCACCGGTCGTCTCGCCCTGGCCCTGCGCCAGCATGGCCATGCCGCCTTGCAGGAAGACGGCACGGCCGCCCTGCTCGCGATGGGCCTGCACGGCCGCCGAGTCGCGGGCGTAGAGCAGCACCTCGCCGTCGGACAGCTCGGCCATCTCGGCCACGAAGGGAATCTCGGCATTGAGCACGGCGGCGCCGTCGGGCAGCACCACATCGACCTGTGTGCGCAGCACCTTGTAGAGCTGCTCATCGGTCCGCACATCGTGCTCGGCGAGGCCCTCGATGCCGTCCATGTCGGTCACGACGCCGACGAGGGCGCGGTCATAGGCCAGGCCGTCGCGCAGGATGGATTCGGCGCTGTTCTCGACGACCACGGCATCGCAGCCGCGGTTCATCAAAAGGCGGTGCGCGGCCTCCCAGCTGGCGCCGCTGCGTCGGTCCACGCGGCGGTTGCCCAGGAAGAGGCCGTCGCGGCTGGCCAAGCCCACATGCCGGCCGTTCAGATGCAGCAGCCAGGCCACGATGCGGGCGATGGTGTGCGTACCGCGCGAGCCGGCCACGCCGACGATGGGGATGCGGCCGGTCTCGTCCTCGGCGAAGAGGTGGTCGATGATGGCCTGGCCCACGGGCTGGGGCGCGCCGCCGGCGGGCTTCAGGTGCATGAGCAGGCCGGGGCCGGCGTTGACCTCGACGACGGCGCCTCCCGTCTCGCTCAGGGGCTTGCCGATGTCTTCGGTCACCAGGTCGACGCCGGCGATGTCCAGGCCGATGGTGCGCGCCGCCAGCGAGACCGCATGGGCGACCTCGGGGTGGACCTCTTCCGTGCAGTCGATGGACACGTTGCCGTTGCGCTGGATCAGCACACGCCGGCCGGCTTCCGGCACGGCGTTGACCGAGAGGCCCTGGCGCTCCAGGTCAAGCAGAATCACGCCATCGTCGGCAATATTTAGACGGTTCAGCGGATGGTCCTCGGTCAGGCCGCGGCGCGGGTCGGAATTGATCTGCGCCTCGACGAGCTCCAACACGGTGAGCTTGCCGTCGCCGACCACCCAGGCCACCTCGCCGCGCGCGGCGGCCACCATCTGGCCTCCGACGACCAGCAGGCGATGCTCGTTTCCGGGGATGTAACGCTCCACCAACACCTCGGAGCCATGCCGATCCGCCACTTCGAAGGCGGCCAGCACGTCCTCGCGCTTGTTCAGGTCGAGCGTGACGCCGCGGCCGTGGTTGCCGTCCGAGGGCTTGACCACCGCGGGCAGGCCCATCTCCTGCGCAGCCTCCCAGGCCGCTTCGCCGCTCTTGACGACCACGCCCTCGGGCACTGGAACGCCCACGGCCTTCAGCAGGGACTTGGTCAAATCCTTGTCGCTGGCGATGCCCTCGGCGATGGCGCTGGTCATGTCGGTCTCGGCCGTCCAGATGCGGCGCTGGCGCGCACCGTGGCCCAATTGCACGAGGTTGCCGTCGTTCAGGCGGATGTGCGGGATGCGGCGATCGGTGGCCGCGGCCACGATGGCGGCGGTCGACGGGCCGAGATAGCAGTCGTCGAGCTTTTCCCTCACGCGGCCCACGGCCGCTTCCACGTCGAAGGCCTCCGCGTTGATCGCCGCCATCAGCAGCGCATGGCCCTCGGCCAGGGCCTGGCGGGCCACCTGCTCGTCACGGGCGCGGAAGACCATGCGGTAGACACCGTGCTTGGATGTGGAGCGGGTCTGGCCGAAACCGGTGGGCATGCCGGCGAGGTTCAGCAGCTCGATGACCACGTGCTCGAGCACATGGCCCATCCAGGTGCCTTCCTCCATGCGTTGCAGAAATCCACCACGCTCGCCCACGCCGCATTGGTGCTCGACCAGCGCGGGCAGGGCCGTGGTCAGGCGGGTGTTGAAGCCTTCGATCTTGTGGCTCGGGAAGTCTTCGAGCTCCCCCAGGTCGAGCCACACCTCCAGCACAGGGCGGTAGGTCCACATATTCGGGCCGCGCAGATAGCTGATGCGCAGCAGCTGGATGTCTTGCTTCTTGCTCATGAAGGACGGGAGATGAAGGCAGGGGGTGATTGTGTGCTGAAACGGGGAACGGCCGAACTGGGTGAAAATCGGTGCCAATGCAAGAACATCCCACAGCCCTGGCGGACCCGCATCCGCAATGGCCCGCCCTCCAGACCAAGTTGTTGCCCGGTGAGAACGTCGCCGCGCCCCTGGAGGTTGACCTCGACGCCGAACTGCACTTTGCCCGTGGCCTGCTGACGCTGACGAACCGGCGCCTGCTGGCCTGGGAGCCAAGCACTCGTGCCTGGACCGAATGGGAGCTCCGCCCCGAGCTGTCGGTGCGCATCTCCGACCACGCTGGCGTTGGCCTGCTGGAGCTGGTTGACGGCCGCGGCCGCCTGGCCACCTGGCGCTTTACCCTGCAGATGACGCTGCAGGCTCAGCGCTGGCAAGAGGCCTTCGAGAAGCGCGACGAACCGCCGCGCGAGTCCGCTGAAGATGTCAGTTACTGCCCGAGCTGCAAGGCGCCACTGCCGCCCGACAGCGAGGAATGTCCCACCTGCGAACGCGAGCTGCACACGCCGCCCTCGACCTGGGTGCTGCTGCGCCTGTGGCGGTTCGCCTATCCCTACCGCGGCCAGCTGCTGAGCGGCTTCTTGCTGATGCTGGGTGCCATGGGCGCCACCCTGGTGGCTCCCTACCTGACCATGCCGCTGATGGACAAGGTGCTGATCCCCTTCCAGCAGGGGCACCACATCGAGCCGGGCATCGTCGCGGTCTACATGGGCGGGCTCTTCGCCGCGGCCCTGGTGTCTTGGGGACTCGGCTGGGGCAAGACCTACATCCTCGCCCTCGTGTCCGAGCGCATCGCCGCCGACCTGCGCACCGCCACCTTCGAGCACCTGCTGGGCCTCTCGCTCGAGTACTTCGGCAGCAAGCGCACCGGCGACCTGATGAGCCGCATCGGCTCGGAGACCGACCGCATCAGCGTGTTCCTGTCCCTGCACGCGCTGGACTTCGTCACCGACGTGCTGATGCTGATGATGACCTCGGTCATCCTCTTCTCCATCAACCCCTGGCTGGCCCTGGCCACCCTCGTGCCCCTGCCCTTCATCGCCTGGATGATCCACCTCGTGCGCGACCGCCTGCGCACGGGCTTCGAGAAAATTGACCGAGTCTGGGGCGAGGTGACCAGCGTGCTGGCCGACACCATCCCCGGCATCCGTGTCGTCAAGGCCTTTGCGCAAGAGAAGCGCGAGGCCCTGAGATTTCGGGAAGCCAACAGGCACAACCTCGCGCTCAACGACAAGCTCAACAAGACCTGGAGCCTGTTCGGCCCCACGGTCACGATGCTGACCGACATGGGCCTGCTGATCGTCTGGGCCTTCGGCATCTGGCTGGTCGCCGGGCAGAGCATCACCGTCGGTACGCTGACGGCCTTCCTCGCCTACATCGGCCGCTTCTACGGTCGCATGGACTCGATGAGCCGCATCGTCTCGGTCACCCAAAAGGCCGCGGCCGGCGCCAAGCGCATCTTCGACATCCTCGACCACCAGTCCAACGTGCCCGAGCCCACACAGCCGCTGGAGCTGCAGGGCGTGAAGGGCGGCATCCAGATCCGCGACATCGGCTTCCGCTACGGCAACCGGGCCGTGATCCGCGGGCTCTCCCTGGACATCCGGCCCGGCGAGATGATCGGCCTCGTGGGCCACAGCGGCTCGGGCAAGAGCACGCTGGTGAACCTGATCTGCCGCTTCTACGACGTGACCGAAGGCGGCATCAGCATCGACGGCACCGACCTGCGCCGCATCAAGGTGGCCGACTACCGCCGCCACATCGGCCTGGTGCTGCAGGAGCCCTTTCTCTTTTTTGGCACCATCGCCGAGAACATCGCCTACGGCAAGCCCGAGGCCACGCGCGAGGAGATCGTGGCCGCGGCCCGCGCCGCCCATGCCCACGAGTTCATCCTGCGCCTGCCGCAAGGCTACGATTCGCTCGTCGGCGAGCGCGGCCAGGGCCTCTCGGGCGGCGAGCGCCAGCGCATCTCCATCGCCCGCGCCCTGCTCATCAACCCGCGCGTGCTGATCCTCGATGAGGCCACCTCCTCGGTCGACACCGAGACCGAGAAGGAGATCCAGAAGGCGCTGGACAACCTCGTCAAGGGCCGCACCACCATCGCCATCGCCCACCGCCTGTCCACGCTGCGCAAGGCCGACCGGCTCGTGGTCATGGACCGCGGCCAGGTCGTCGAGGTCGGGCAGCATGACGAGCTAATGGAGAACAAGGGCCACTACTGGCGCCTGTACGAAGCGCAGGCGCGCCGCGTCGATGCGGAAGACGCCGAACCTGTCGCCCTGCCCAACCCCAACGCCCACACGGTGCAAGTATGAAGCTCTCTCGCAATGCCTTTGGCAAGCTGGTGATGACCGATGCCGTGGGTGTCGAGCACGTTGGCGTGCTGCCCGTGCGAGCGCATCCAATCAGCGCACCCGACGAAGGCGTGTCCCTCGTCGGCACGGACGGCCACGAGCTCGCATGGATCGACCGTCTCTCTGAAACGCCCGCCGAGCAGCGCGAGCTGATCGAGGCCGAGCTGGCGGCGCGCGAGTTCACGCCCGTGATCCAGCGCATCACCAAGGTCTCGACCTTCTCCACGCCCAGCCAGTGGACCGTGGAGACCGACCGCGGTGAGACCGTTTTCATCCTCAAGACCGAAGAAGACATCCGCCGCCTCGGCGAGGGTCGTCTGCTCATTGCGAGCAGCCACGGCATCCAGTTCCTGGTGCCCGACCGCTTTGCCATGGATCGCGGCTCTAGGCGGATCCTCGAGCGCTTTCTCTGACCGAGGCCATCAGGCGCGCCAAGCCCAGCAGTGCGTCGAGATTTGGCGTGGGCACCTTCAGGAAGCGCCCGACCTCATGCGCGGCGCCCAGCAGCGCGTCAAGTTCCAGCGGCCGACCCGCCTCCCAGTCCTGCAGCATCGAGGTCTTGAAGGCACCGAGCTTGCGCGTGATGACGTGACGGTCCTCGGGCGTCTGTCCCGTGGCGCAGCCGAAATGCGTGGCCATCTCCTCGGCTTCGATCATCACGCGGGTGGCGAAGACGCGCACGAGATCGTCGGCCATGATGAGGTCCGTCGTCGCGCCGGTCAGGGCGGAGATCGGATTGGTCGTCATATTGCCCCAGAGCTTGAACCAGATGTCGCGCTGGATGCGCTCGGAGGTCTCGGCCTCGATGCCGGCAGTGGTGAGCAATGCAGCCAGAGAATCGACCGCATCCGAGCGCCCACCGAGCATCTCGCCGACAATGAGCCGCCGCCCCATCACATGCCGCACGAGGCCCGGTTCGGGCGAGGTGCAGGACAGGTGCACCACGCCGCCGATGACGCGCTCCGTCGGGATCAGCGCCGCGATGCGACCGCCCGGGTCCACCGACTCCAGCCGCAGCCCGCCTGCCTTGCCCGGCAAGCCCTCAAAAAAACACCAGGGCACGCCGTTCATGGCCAGCAGCACCCGGCCGCGCTCGCCGATCAGCGTGCGAATCGCCGGCGCCGCAGTCGCCAGCGAAGGCCCCTTGACCGCGACGATGACCAGGTCCTGCTCACCAAGTTCGGCCGGGTCCTCGCTCGCCTTTAGAGACACGACGCGCCGCCGGCCTTGCATGTCCAGCCGCAGGCCCTGCTCGCGCAAGGCGGCGAGCGTGGCGCCGCGCGCCAGGGCGCTGATTTCGGCATGCCCGTCCAGCATGGCCGCCAGCCAGCCGCCGACAGCCCCAATTCCCACGATGCAGACTTTCATCGCTACAGTTTCACCCATGGACGGTAAGTCGCAAGATGGGCAGTACATAGACGAAAGCACGATCTCGGAGGGTGCGTGAGCTCAGCATGTGTCCCTTCATTTAAACACGCTAATCATCAATCAATGAGCGAAACAGGCTAATATGAAATACCTGCACACCATGGTCCGCGTGACCGATCTCGACGCCTCCCTCGCCTTTTATCGCGACGCCCTGGGCCTCGCCGAGATGCGGCGCAGCGAGCACGAGGCCGGCCGCTTCACCCTCGTCTATCTGGCCGCGCCCGGCGACGAGCCCGGCAAGTATCAGCCGCAGATCGAGCTGACCTACAACTGGCCCGACGCCGATGGCAAGGGCGAGACCTACACAGGCGGCCGAAACTTCGGCCATGTGGCGCTGGCAGTGGAAAACATCTACGCCACCTGCGAGCGGCTGCAGCAGCACGGCGTGACCATCCTGCGCCCGCCGCGCGACGGCCGCATGGCCTTCGTGCGCTCGCCCGACCAGATCTCCATCGAACTGCTGCAGGATGGCGCCGCGCTCGCACCGGCCGAGCCCTGGGCTTCGATGCCGAACACGGGCAGTTGGTAAGGCTTCAGCGCTCGCTTGTATCGATCGGTAAAGCCGGTCGACCGGGAGCTTCGGCGGGACGTTCAATCAGAGCATCTAGAACAATATCGGAGTCCCGATCATGAAGCGCACCCTGTTCATCGCCGCCCTGCTTGCCGCCACTCTGTCCGGCTGCGTCGTCGTTCCCGCCCATCCTGGCTATGCCTATCAGGGTGCGGTCGTCACCGTGGCCCCGCCGCCGCCCGAGCAAGAGTTCTACGACCAACCGCCCGTGGCCGGCTACGTCTGGATCGGCGGCTTCTGGAACTGGGTCGGCGGCCGCCATGTGTGGGTCGGGGGCCATTGGGAAGCACCGCGGGCCGGCTACTACTGGGCTCCGCACACCTGGGTGCGCGTCGAAGGCGGCTATCGCCTGCGCGAAGGCCACTGGGAGCGTCGTCGCTGAAGTGGCACCGCGAATTCGTCAGAGAGCTCTCTGACGGCAATTGACTGGGCTTTGTCGAGAACTGAAATGGCCGGTGCTGCGCCTGATCCCCACAATGTTCCCGCAGCTGCGCTCCGGCGCGCCGCACTGCGGTGCCAGGCGCGGATTCGACAGGAGACAGCGTGATTCGGGACTTGAAGATCAAGGTCGTCGTGACCGGCGCAGCCTGCGCCAGCTCAGGCCCGTAGTCGCGCCGCAGCACAGCCTCGGTCTGCTGCGCGGCCGCGCCGCCCAGCAGGGCCTCGTCATCGCTCGCGGCCCGGCCGGCGCGCAGCTCGGCCAGCGCATGAGCTGCGTCCCCGGCGGCAGACACGCCACGCAGCGGCGTGCTGAAGACGCGCTGCTCTAGGCGCAGCGTGGGAGCCGCGGCGTAGTCCTGCCGGTGCGCGGCGAACCACTGCCGCAGTTCCTCCTCGTCGGGCGCTTGTACGCCGGACTGGGCGAGCAACTCCATCTTCTGGGCGAGGCGCCGGCGCACGATGAGATCGTCCCGGTCGAGGCCCGCGGCACGCGCCTCGCGCACCAGCACCTCCTCGCGCACGAGGTCGCCCAGCATTGCCGTGAGTCGCTGCGCGTCCGGCTCACGGCCCCATTGCTTGAGCGCCATCTCCCGCAGGCGCTGCATCTCGGCGGTGCCGATCTCGATGCGCCGCCCGGCGGGCGCCTCGCCTGGCACGAACAGGGCGTGCAGGCCGAAGATCAATGCGCCCAGGGCAAGGAAGCGCGGAAACGGAAGTTGGAGAAAGCGGAGCATGGCGGCGGGCTTTGGCAGCGCTGCCGATGATTGCGTTTCCCGGCCCGGGCCGCGATGTCCATCGCCGCCACCACCTTGTCAATTTCTGACAGGCCTTGCGATTTTCCCTGGAGCGTCCAATCTCACTGCGCCTCGTGACAGACCGCCTCGATATTGTTCCCGTCAGGATCGAGCACGTAGGCCCCGTAATAGTTGGGGTGATAGCGCGGTCTCAAGCCCGGGGGGCCGTTGTCGCGCCCGCCGGCTTCGATGGCCGCCTGGTAGAAGGCGTCCACCGCGGCGCGCGAGGAGACGCGAAAGGCGATATGCACCGGCGGATGCGTGGGGCCACCCTCGGTGATCCAGAGGTCGGACCCATCGACGTGGCAAAAGCCGGCGCTCGGCCCATGCCCGCCAACGCTCGCTGGCAACTCGACCAACCGCGAATGGCCGACAGGAGTCAGTGCCTGCGAGTAGAACGTCTTGCTTTTTGCGAAGTCGCTGACAAGAAGACTCAGGTGATCAATCATTGCGTCCCTTTCGTCGAGCCGCGATTCTGGCGTGTTCGCGCGCTTCGGTCCCCGATCAGCGCCGATCGAAGGCCGTCGACGCCTGCGCCTCGGCCTCAGGAGGCTCGACACCTTCGAAGCTCACCACGACGCGCAGGCCTTGCTTGCCGTCCTGCCGATCTTGGAGCTCCACCTTGGCCTTGAGCGCCAGTGCGATCTCGCGCACGATGGCCAGGCCCAGTCCGCTACCTTCCTCCTGAATGCGGTCGCAGCGGTAGAAGCGCTCGAAGACATGCTCTCTTTCGTGCGGCGGAATCCCCGGACCGTTGTCCTCCACCACCATCGCGACCTTGCGGCCCTGGTGGTGAACGGAAACCGTCACGGTCGTGCCGGCCGAGCCGTAGCGGATCGCGTTGTCCACCAGGTTCTCCAGCATCGCCCGCAGCAGCACGGGCGCGCCGAGAACGAAAACGCCGTCCTCCTGAGACACGATGCCCAGGTCGACATCCTTGGCATCCGCCAGCTCAGCAAGGTCAACGAGCACGTCGTGCACCACGCCGGTCAGATCCGTTGGCGAGGCCTCCAGCCGCTCGCCGACGCGATGGTCGGCGGCGGACAAGGTCAGCAATTGCCGCAACAAGCGGATGCAGTGCTGCAGCGTGGCATAGCTGGCCTCGAGGGCGTCGTGCTTCTGCGCGGGCTCCTGACTCCGCAAGCCCACGGTGACCTGGGTATTGAGCACCGTGATGGGGGTCTTGAGTTGGTGCGCAGCGTTCGAGATGAAACGGTCGCGCTCGGCCACGTGATGGGCGATGCGATCAATGTAGTCGTTGATGGCCCGCACCAGAGGCCTCAGCTCGGTCGGTGCGTCCACCGCCTCGATGGGCTCCGCCGAGTCGGGAGGATGATGGCGCACGGCCGCGCCGATGCGCAGCAGCGGCACCATGGCCGCGCGGGTCCACAAGCGGCCCAGCGCCGCCACCGCGATCAGGAGCAAGGCCTGGGGCCAGACGGCTCGCAACCAGATGCGGCGCGTCAAGAGCGTGTGAGCCTGCGTCGTGGTGGCGATTTGGATCAACACCGGCGTGGTACCGACCTCTGAATGGACCGGCTGCGCAAACACGACCGCACGGACGGCTTCGCCCTGAATGTGGGCGTCGTAGCCCTGCCAACCCTCCGACGCCAGCGCACCGTGAAAGACCGGCAAGTCCGGCGTGCCTGTCAGCAAGCGGCCCGCCGCAGTGTCCACCCGGTAATAGATTCGGTCGCGGGACGAAGTCTGAAGGTTCTCGAGCGCGGCCGGTGGAATTTCGACGCGCAGCCCGTTCTCGTCAGCCACGACGCTCTCCCCGATCAGGCGGGCCGAACCCGCCAGACGCTGGTCGATGAGCGCCTGCGCCATGCCGATGGCGCTGGCGTAGTTCAAGAAGCTGTTGACGAGGCTCAGCACCAGCAGGGGCGCGAGAAGCCAGATGTAGAGTTGTGAGCGAAGACTGCGCGCGCTCCAGCGCAGCGGCTTGCGGCCGGGGCGAGAATCCCCTGCCCCTGAAGCGCTGGGATCGTCGTCCGCCAGCCTCAAAGCATGTGCCCGCCGCTGGTCGACGTGGATCGCTTGAGCAGGTAGCCAAGCCCGCGAAGTGTGAAGATACGGGCGTCGCTCTCGGCCAGCTTGCGCCGCAGGCGCGACATGCAGACCTCGATCTTGCCGGTCCCGGGCTCGTCGTCGAGCGTATAGACGCTGTCAAGAAGCGTGGTCTTGGAGACCGTTTTGCCAACGTTGAAGAGCAAGACCTCGAGCATGCCGTGCTCGCGGGGCGTCAGGTGCAGCCGCTCCGCCTCGATGAAGAACTCGCGCGTGTTGGAGTTGTAGCGCAGGCTGCCGCAACTCAGCTCGGGGTTCTTCTGGCCGGCGTTTCGCCTGGCGATTGCACGCAACCGCGCCTCAAGCTCGCCGACGTCGAAGGGCTTGGCCAGATAGTCGTCCGCACCGGCATTCAAACCGGCGATGCGCGATTGGAGCCCGGCATCGGCGGTCAGGATGAGCACCGGTACGTCGTTCCCGCGGCTTCTGACCCGTTGCAGGACCTCGGAGCCGTGGACACCAGGCAAGCCCATGTCCAGGATCACGGCATCGAAATGCTGGTCTTGCAGGATCATCAGGGCCGCCTCGCCGTCACGGACACAGTCGACAGCATAGCCGGCGCGGTTCAGGGCCCGGGAGAGCCAGCTGGACAGCGAGGAGTTGTCTTCGACGAGCAGAATGTGCATGGCAGCGCCACAAGGGGCTGCACCGCAAGCAGCACAGCCCCCATCATGATGCATGAACGCCGGGGACCAGCGGCCCTTGCAAGGCCGCCGGCATCCGGGTGGTCAGAACTTGAACCGCAAACCGGTGGCGAATTCTGTCTCGTTTTTGTAGGTCTGGCCGGCGCCATAGTGCAGGCCGTTGCCCAGCGCATCGCCCACCACCCAGCCGCCCGTCACGTTGAAGCGATCGGCAGCGAAGTAGAAGTCCGTCTGGCGATCCAGGCGATAGCGGATCGCGCCGTAGAGCGAACGCTTGGAGCCGTCGGCCGTCGCCGTGACGCCGGCGGTGTTGCCCAGGAAGGGATTGAGCGTCACGCCACCGCCGCTGAAGCCGGCATGCTGGCCCTTCATGACCTGGTAGCCCAGGTCGTATTCGAAGGCGTTCGGACGGAAGCTCAAGGAGGTGGTCCAGGAGTTGTCGGTCCGCGTGCCGGCGCTGTTGTGCACGCCTTGCTCCGCCGTGTAATGGACGAAGCCGGCATTGAAGCGCCAGGGGCCGCTCACCACATTGCCACCGATCAGGGTGGCTTCGTGGATGAGCTGGTTCTTGTTGGCACGGTCGTAGCTGGCGTTGAGGTTCAGCTCCGCGCCGCCCAGGTCGAGCTTGTTGTAGGCGACCGAGATTGCCTGGCCGGTGCCGTTGCTGGTGTCGCCGGCGATCGGGCCGCCACTGCCAACGTCACCGCTGCCGCCATTGCCGCCTGAGCCGAAGGCGTAGGCCGCGCCCACGAGCCAATGTCCGTCGAGGTCCTTCTTCCATTCGATGGCGCTGTTGTAGCGCGTGCCGGAGGCGCCGGCCGAGTAGAAGATGAACTGCTTGAAGTTGTTGACGTTGCTGTAGCCGCCTTCCTTGGTGGTGACTTCAGCGCCGCCGTACGGGTCACCCCAGTTGGCGGTGAAATCGCGCGTCAGCGTGTTCTGGCGTCCAAAGGTCAGCTTGCCGAGCTTGCTGCTGTACAGGCCCATCCAGGCGTCGCGGTTGAAGCTGACGTTGGCGGTATCCATATTGCCAGTGGGCAGCTCGAACTCTTCTTCGAGCTTGGCGATTACCTTGAGGTCGGGCATGTCCCAGGACTGGCCGACGTCGAGCGCGTGCTGGATGTCGAAGCCCAGGCGGTTGCCGCTGAAGTAGGCCACCTGGAAGCCGTTCACCGTGCCGCCGGTGACGGTCTGGTGATTCACGCTGCTGAGGGTCGCTTCGACCAGGCCGTAGATGCTCAGGCTGGACTTACCGTTGTCATAGAGCGTGAGCGCTGTGTCGTCCTTGGCCGGACGGCCGTCCTGGTCCGTGGACAGGGCCGCGGAGCGGGCGGGCGCGACCGGGGCGGCGGCCACGGGAGCCGCGGCGGCCTTGGACTGCTTAGCCTCGATATCGGCCAGGCGCTGGTTCAGCAGCTGGATCTGTGCCTTGAGGTCGCTCAGCTCGTCGGCGTGCGCCGGCAGGGCAGCCAGGGGAATCGCGACGGTCGCGGCGAGGCCGATCAGTCGTGCGAGCGGGGTCAGCCGGCGGCGCGCGCCGGCAATGTCTGCTTTGGACATGGTGTCTCCTGTGTTGGTGTACTCAGCAAGATCGGAAGCCGACTTGGATTTCGCGCCTTGCGGCACGCTGCTTTCGCTTGCTGTGCGCAGGCTAGCGAGGCGCGGCTTACGAATGGCTTTCGACATCTAGACGCCGCCGAGCAAACATTGCCAATTGCTTTCAAATGAACACGGCGACCGCCTTTGGGGCTCGGCATCGTGTTGTCAGCAATAACCCGCGTTCGAGGTTCTGACGTCCGGCGTCTTAACGTTTCGAACACACCGACCCGTGCAAACTACGGGGCCGTCGAAGTCCCGACGGACTCAAAAGACCGACTAGAGACATGACAGAGCCCGCTCGACAAGGCGATTCCTCGCAAGACCCGACCCACCCCGCCATCGCCGAGCCCCGGTCCCGCAAGCGTCGCGGCCCTGCGCTGGTGCTGGGTGGCAGCGCGCTGATCGCAGCCCTCTGGGCCATCGGCCGCTTCACCGATCCTCCGAAGACCGCGCATGCCAAGACCTCGCAGGGTGCACCGGTGCGCGTGGGGACGGTCTCCCGCCGCGACATGGCGCTGATCGAGCGCAGCGCCGGCACGGTCATGGCCGAGACCTTCGTCCAGGTGACGCCGCTGGTGACGGGCGAACTCAAGCGCCAGTTCTTCCGCGAGGGCCAGTTCGTCAAGTGCGGCGAGCTGCTGTTTGAGATCGACCCGGCCCCCTACCAAGCCGCCGTGGACCAGGCCCGCAGCACCTACCTGAAAGACGTGGCGCTGCTGAAGAACGCCCAGCTCGACCAGCGACGCTTCGAGTCGCTCTACAGCAAGGACGCGACCTCGCAGCAGTCGCGCGACACGGCGGTCGCCAGCACCAATGTGCTGGCCGCCACGGCGGAGTCCGACAAGGCCGCGCTCGATGCAGCACTCTTGAACCTGGGCTACACGAAGATCCGCTCGCCGATCGACGGCAAGACGGGTGCCGTGCTCATCCAGCCGGGCAACGTGGTCAGCGCCTCCAACACGACGACCCTGGTGACGATCGCCCAGGTGGAGCCCGTCAAGGTCTCCTTCAGCTTGCCGCAGGGGGACCTGCCGCAGATCCAGGCCTCGCAGCAGGGCACGCGGCTGATCGCCCGACTCGACGACGCGCCGACCCTCGGATCGAACGCGAGCAGCGCGCCGATCGATTTCGTCGGCAACGGCGTCAACGCGCAAAGTGGCACCATCGAGCTGCGTGCGACCTTCAAGAACACGGACCACCGCCTGGTGCCTGGACAGCTGGTTCCCGTGGTCGTGGAACTGGGCCGGCTCCCGGGGGCGCTTGTGCTACCGCGCAACGCCGTCAACGACAGCCCCGCCGGCCCCTACGTCTACGTGGTCCAGCAAGGCAAGGCCGTGCAAAAGCCCGTGACCGTGCGCTTCGACGACGGCACCGATGTCGCCGTCACCGGCGAGTTGAACCCGGGCGATGTCGTCGTTACGGAAGGCCAGCTGCGCGTGGAGGCCGGGGGCGCCGTGCAGGTGCTCGGGCCAAGCACCCCGCCGCCTCGCATGGCCTCGGACAAGATCCATCCCGCCGCGAAATGACGACGTGACGCGATGAACCTCTCCGCTCCCTTCATCACGCGGCCGGTCAGCACCTGGCTCATCATGGTCGCAATCACGGTGGCCGGTGTCTTCGCCTATCGCTCCTTGCCGGTCAGCGAGCTGCCGAATGTCGACTTCCCCACCATTGCCGTCTCGGCCTCCCTACCCGGCGCCAACCCCGAGACGGTGGCGGCCTCGGTGGCCACGCCGCTGGAGAACGTCTTCGCATCGATCCCGGGGCTGGACTCGATGACCTCGACCAGCTCCCAGGGCGGCACCAGCATCGTGCTGCAGTTCCGTCTGGAGCGCAGCATCGACGCCGCGGCTCAGGACGTGCAGTCCGCGATCTCATCGGTGCAGCGCCGGCTCCCGCGCGCCATGCCCAACCCGCCGTCCTTCCGCAAGGTCAACCCCACCGCCCCGCCGATCTTCTACGTGTCCCTCTACTCGGACACCCTGCCCATCACCAAGGTCGACCAATACGCGCGCAACTTCCTGGCCACGCGGCTCTCCACGGTCGACGGCGTCGCTCAGGTGAACATCTACGGCTCAGCCCGCTACGCTGTGCGCATCCAGGCAGACCCGGCCGCACTGGCCGCGCGCAAGATGAGCCTGCAAGATCTCGTCACGGCCGCGCAGGCCACGAACGTGAGCTCTGCGGCCGGCTCGCTCAACGGCCCCTCGCAGACAGCCATCGTCGACGCCGACGGGCAGCTCAACAACGCCGAGGCCTTCCGCCGCCAGGTCATTGCCTATCGCAACGGCGCGCCGGTACGCTTTGGAGATGTGGCCCACATCATCGACAGCTTCGAGAACGTGCGCCAGATCGACTGGCTCGACGACCGGCGTGCCGTGACGGTGGCCGTGCAGCGCCAGCCCGACTCGAACACCACGGCCATCGTCCGCGATATCAACCAGGTCCTGCCCGGGTTCCTCGCTCAGCTGCCGGCCGGCATCAAGGCCAAGGTCTTCTACGACCGCAGCCAGTCGATCCAGGCCTCCATCAACGATGTGCAGAAGACGCTGCTAATCGCGGCGGCGCTGGTCGTGGGCATCATCTTCGTGTTCCTGCGCCGACTCAGCGCCACGCTGATCCCCTCGCTCGCGCTACCGATCTCAACGCTTGGCGCCTTCGCCGGCATGGCCCTGTTCCACTTCAACCTCGACAACCTTTCGCTGATGGCGCTGACGCTGTCGGTAGGCTTCGTCGTCGACGATGCGATCGTGATGCTTGAGAACATCGTTCGCCACGTCGAGGCCGGCGACGGTCTCTTCGAGGCGGCAATGAAGGGCTCGCGCGAGATCGGCTTCACCATCCTGTCGATCACGGTCTCGCTCGCGGCGGTCTTCATTCCCATCCTGTTCATGGGCGGCATCCTCGGTCGCTTGCTGCACGAGTTCGCCATCACCATCGTGATCGCGATATTCGTGTCCGGCATCGTCTCGGTCACGCTCACACCGATGCTGTGTGCGCGGCTCCTGGGCCACCATGGCAAGCACGACCATGCAGACATGCCTCGCTGGCTGCAGAGGTTCGACATCGCCTTCGACGCCGTGCAGTCGGCCTACCAGCGCAGCCTGGCCTGGTCGCTGAGGCACCACCGCCTCGTCTTCGCCTCCTTCCTCGCCAGCCTGGCGGCCAGCTATGCGCTGTATTCCGTGATGCCGCAAAGCTTCCTGCCGAGCGACGACTACAACTTGCTGACCGGTTCAGTGCAGACCTCCACCCGCTCGTCCTATGACGAGACCACACGATACGTGCGCGAGGTCGTAAAGCTCATCGAGGCGGACGAGAACGTCGAGCATGTGCAGTCCGACGAAGGCGGCGACATGACGATCTCGCTCAAATCCCCGGACCAGCGCCGGCTCAACGCCGACCAGGTCGCCAGCGAGCTGCGCGGCAAGCTCCAGGGCATCCCCGGCACGAGCGTGACGATCAACAACCCGCCAACCATCCGCGTGGGCGCGCGCGGCTCGCGCTCCACCTACCAGTACACGCTGCAGGGCCTGGACCTGGCCCAGATCCGGGTGGCGGCCAAGCAGCTGATGCGGGCGCTGCGCGAGGACCCGACGTTTGTCGGCGTCAACAGCGACCAGGATGAGGTGGCGCCTTCCGTCAGCGTCTCGATCGACCGCGAGAAGGCGGCGACGCTGGGCATCACGCCCGACCAGATCCAGGCCGCGCTGGGCGCAGCCTTCGGGGGGCAGCAGGTCTCACAGATCTATGCGTCGACCGACCAGTACCAGGTGATCCTCGAGCTGCTGCCTGAATACCAGGCTGATGCCTCAGGCCTGGGGCGCTTGTACCTGACGAGCGCCTCCGGCGCCACGGTGCCGCTGACCGAAGTGGTGAACCTCTCGCGCGGCGTCATGCCGCCGACGATCAGCCACCAGGGGCAGATCCCCGCGATCACGCTTTCCTTCGAGCTCGCGCCGGGCAAGGCGCTCAGCGACGCGGTGAGCGCGGTGAAGGCCGCCTCCGACCGCGTCGGCCTGCCCGATGGCGTGACGGGCAGCTTCGCCGGCAATGCCTCGGCCTTCCAGAAGTCCAGCTCCGACATGGGCCTGTTGTTGCTCGTGGCCACCTTCGTGGTCTACATCGTGCTAGGCATCCTCTACGAGAGTTTCATCCACCCGCTGACCATTCTCTCGGGACTGCCTTCTGCGGCCTTCGGCGCGCTGCTGTCGCTGTATCTTTTCAAGCTTCCGCTCACGATCTACGCCTTCGTCGGCATGATCATGCTGATCGGCATCGTGAAAAAGAACGCGATCATGATGATCGACTTCGCGATCAGCCGGCGCCGCGCGGATCCGTCCGTGTCGCCGGCAGATGCAATCTTCAATGCAGCCATCGTGCGCTTCCGCCCGATCATGATGACGACGCTGGCCGCGCTGATGGGCACGCTGCCGATCGCGTTGAGCACCGGCATGGGCGCCGACTCGCGCCGTCCACTGGGCGTGTGCGTCGCCGGCGGCCTGCTGTTCTCGCAGGTGCTGACGCTCTACATCACGCCAGTGATCTACCTCTACCTGGAGCGGGTGGGCGAATCTCTGAAGCGGCGAGGCCTTCGCGGCTCGCGCTAAGGAGCCAGCAGGCCGGCCCCAGCCAGGGCCGCGGCCCACTCGGCCTGCTGCCGTTGGCAACGCCTAGAGCGCTGCCCGAGACCGCAGGGCCGCCAGCGCGCGCGTGGCTAGGGCCTGCGCCACCATCTGGCAGGGCGGCCTGGCCAACCTGGCCGAACCAGCGGAACCAGGCCGCACACAGGGGGCCTGGAGCTCCTGCCACCCGAAGCTCGCCGCCATGCCGGCGGCCCTTTCGAGGGAGTTGCGGTCGCAGCCCCCGAAGTCGCTGAAGCAATGAGCCACGCGCTGGGCGCACGGCAGCCGGGCGCCCAGCGCGCGCCGGGGACTGCTGGAAGCAGAGCCGGCGCAGGGCCGTGAACTTCTTGCGACCCTGCGCCTCGTAGCCGAAGCGGACCATGAACACGGCGCGGCGCAGGTGCGACACCGCGGCTTTGAGCGGGCTCTTGGACTCTTGGACTCTTGGACGTTGCAATCGCCTCGTCCAGTCCCTGCCAAAGCCGCGACTTCGGAGTCGCGGCCTCAGGAGGTCAGGCGTTCGAGCGCCTCGCGGTATTTGGCCACCGTCTTTTCGATGACCTCGGCCGGCAGGGCCGGCGCCGGGGCGACCTTGCCCCAGGGCTTGCCGTCGACCACGGCCTGCTCCAGCCAGTCGCGCACGAACTGCTTGTCATAGCTGGGCGGATTGGAACCCACTGCATAGCTCTCGACCGGCCAGTAGCGCGAGGAATCGGGCGTGAGCACCTCGTCCATCAGCGTGAGCGTGCCGTCGGCGTCGAGGCCGAACTCGAACTTGGTGTCGGCAATGATGATGCCCTTGGTCAGCGCGTAGTCGGCGGCGCGCTGGTAGAGCGCGATGGAGACCTCGCGCACGCGGGTGGCGAGGTCGAGGCCAATGATGGAGACCATCTTGTCGAAGCTGATGTTCTCGTCGTGGTCGCCCATTTCGGCCTTGGTGGCCGGGGTGAAGATGGGCGTGGGCAGCTTGGAGGCGTTCAGCAGGCCAGCCGGCAGCTTGACGCCGCAGACCTCACCGCTCTTGCTGTACTCGGCCCAGCCGCTGCCAGCCAGGTAGCCGCGCACCACGGCCTCGATGGGCAGGGGCTTCAGGCGCTTGACCAGCATGGCGCGGTCGCGCAGCTGCGCCTTCTCGGCCTCGCTGCTCACGGCGGAGAGCGGGTCTTCGCCGGTCAGGTGGTTGGGTACGATGTCGCCGAGCTTGGCGAACCAGAACAGGGCCATCTGCGTGAGGATCGCGCCCTTGCCCGGCATGGGCTCGCCCATGATGACGTCGAAGGCCGAGAGCCGGTCGCTGGCCACCATGAGGATGCGGTCGCTGCCGACCGCGTAGTTCTCGCGCACCTTGCCGCGGGCGATCAAGGGAAGCGAGGTCAGTGAGGATTGGAGCAGGGCGGCAGTCATGGGGCAGGCAAAGGCGGCGCGGGGAAGGCCCGCATTCTACGAGTCGGCCCGGCTGAAGCCGATGTGATGCTCCATGAATCGGCGACGCCCCACGCGCTCGATGCGCCCGGGACCCCAGGCGCCGGGGCAGCGGGCGGTCGGCGACTTCGGACCCAAAAGCCTAGACCCAGACGACGACAGACGAGCGGTCGGCCAGCCACACGGTCACGGCCCACATCAGCGAGCCGTAGGTGAAGCAGTTACTGGACAAGCTGGGCCAGTTCGCCGCGCGCGTAGGAGGCGGCCACCTCCACCAGCGTGCGGGCCTTGATCTTGCCGGCCTGGCCTTCGCAGCCGAACTCCAGGTAGCGC